>JADFYG010000168.1:622-3391 GCA_015233155.1 Candidatus Rifleibacteriota bacterium | reverse complement strand
CACCAAATCAACGAACGATTTCCACCATGTCGCCGTTCTTCAGACCGGCCGCGTTTGCCTCATCTATATCGAGATGGAAATCGAGTGCGAATTTTTCACTGACCCGTATCAGAACATTATTAAACCCTACGGAACGCGGTCCGGAGGTTTTGACCGTGACGCTGTCGAGATCTTTACAGCCGAGTTTTGTCGCGTCTTTCGTGTGCATATGAATATGCCGGGAAGCTACGATCACGCCTTCCTTCAGAGTAACGCTGCCCTTTGGCCCGATGACCACACAGCCGGGAGTGTTTTTAGTATCCCCGGAGTTGCGAACTACGGGCTGAACACCAATTGCAAAACTATCGGTCATCGAAATTTCGATCTGTGTTGAAGGGCGAACCGGGCCGAGAATCCGGACTTTGTCGAACACGCCTTTGCGTCCGGCTATGAGAACACATTCCTCCGCCGCAAACTGGCCAGGCTGAGAAAGGTTTTTCATATTTTTCAGTTGATATCCCGAACCGAAAAGTGTTTCAAGATCAGCCTGCGAAACGTGGATATGACGATTGGAAACCCCCACAGGAACCTGGCCGGGCTGAATGCGTTCCTGAAGATCGATGTGTTTCAACACTTCGGCCACGATGACTTTTACTTTGGATTCGTCGATCATTGTTGGCTTTCCTTTCCTCTGGTCAGATTGAAAATTCATCTTCCTCGATCAGTCGGGCGGTCTGCCCACTCGAAGATGCTGAATGCAAGCCACATTGTAACGGAATGACCCTATCACGCGCGGTCATTATATCATACTCCGTCAGGGATTCAAGTGGCGAGGGCGAAAAAATCGCAATTCCACTTCGAGCTGCATGCTTGAGAAAAGACGCAAGATGCTTCGATCCCGTGTACGCAGGAGAAGCGGGAAGAATGGCCCCGCGACAGCCCGCATCGATAACCATGCCGAGAGATATTTCACCCGTAAAAGCTCCCTTTTCCTCGACAAAGACGCTTGGAGCGACCATCCTCGACCTGAGAGAAGGAGCCATTTCAGCAAAAGCCGGCCATAAGGGCGCAGGCACAACAAACAGAAGCTCTCTGTCGGCGTGAGCCCATGAGTGCAAATTCTCACGGCGAACGGCGATATCGTGGCGGGAATTAACGCGAAGCCGAAGCAATCGATATGGCCGGGAAGTTTCCGTCAGCGTCATACCGAGAGACACCGCCGTTTCACGCGCCCAGTCAGTCATGGGCAGTGACGCATCTACATTATGCTTGCCCTGCTGATGGAGATCCCGGATGTCATCGGCCGTCAACGGTGCGGAGCGCGGATTCGGGATATTCATGTGACCTCCATGCGGGGAATCGGCTGCCTCCAGCAATAATTTTCGGCAGTCAGCGGGGATGATCTGCTCCAGGCCTAGATCAAACCATGCGGAAAGCGGACGACATGGAGCGGATACCAGAATGCGCACGGGAATACTTCCTGGCAGGCCATCGCCTGCATGCCCGGAGAAGGAAGGATTTAAAAGATCCCATATCGCTTCGAGCGTGGAATCGTCGCGCAAACCAAGCGCCAGCTTCGGCAGGATGTGATCGGGAGGCTGATGCAACAGAACTGCGGCAAACCGGTCGCTTCGTATGCCGAGATAGGCAAGATACTCATAGCCGGTCAGGAAGACTTCTTCCGGGGCAAGATTGAACGGAGGGGCCGAAAGATCGGCTCGTTTCAATACATCTGAAATCAGCACCAATGCGCGCATGGCCGTCATCATATCACGAGTCACGCGCAACGCAAAGTCGAAATAACACTACTTTTTCAATGGACAAGACAAGCCTCGCACCAGCTGCCAAATAATTTTGCATGAACAGTCAGTGGTGAAAAATAAAATCGCCACCCCTATCAGGGATGGCGATCGGTTTTTTAAGCCCCGCAGATGCCGTATTGAGGAAAATTGAACCCGACCATAATAGTCCGGTTGTCCGCCCATCATCGCAACAAGGGCTTCGTAGAGAGACGAGTCTCTCTCGTAAGGCGACCCCGAAGCGGAATGGAGACGGGTTCCCTCTCGAAATAGGTATCGGCTCAATTTAACCTGGGATCATTACGCGCACCGCAGGGACAACTTTTATCAAGGAGCAACACATCTTCTACTGTTAATAAGAATATATCACAATTGGCATGCGTTCGCAAGAATCGGGGAATTTCAGGAATCTGTGTTCATCCGAGTGAATCTGTGGTTAAATATATTTGCGTTATGGTTACAGGTTTCACTGCATCACTTCCGAATATATTTACTGTATAAGAGACATGACAAATGCTTTCTTTCCCCAGTGTCAATAATATGTTGACGATTCGATTGTTTTCACAAACTATCGCGGCAATCTTCTCGCTTGCCCTGGGCAGTTTTATCTTTTATTCCGGGCCACGAAAACCTTTAAACAGAGTACTTTCCGGAATAGCCATCGTCTCCTTCTTTTACAATCTGTTTCAAATACTCTTCAATTTGTATCCAAACGTCTGGTTCGTCCGTATCGGTTATGCCGGAGCGATTCTGCTGATTCCGCTCCTGACGGAATTTCCCGACGTCGTCCTGGAAAACAGGTATGCAAGACCACGCACACGAGCCGTTGCCTGTATTATAGCCCTGGTTTTTCTGTCCTCACTTCCGACGGAACTGATGTTCCAGGATCGCATGGATCGCACGGGCAGTGCGCCTCTTGCCCTCGGGGGGCCGATGATGATCGTATATGCGGCAGTCATGGGATGGGCACTGCTGCGTATCGCATGGCGTC
>JADFYG010000168.1:0-565 GCA_015233155.1 Candidatus Rifleibacteriota bacterium | reverse complement strand
TCATTCTGCTCGGCGAAATTTTTTATATTCTGTGCGCATTGCATGACGTTCTGTTGCGTCAGCAACTCTTCTGGATTTTCGATTTTCCGATCGTCGAGTGGGCAACCCTTGCGTTCATGATGATAGTGGCCTATGCCACACTGCGCTATAAACTGCTCGACATCGACATTTTTATCGGAATAGGCATCTACTATTCGCTGATGACACTTGCTATAGCCGCCGTCTATCATCAGGTCGAGAATTTTTTCGAAAACACTCTTCAGGCATTCGTTTCAGCGGATTCCTGGGTGATCCAGCTGCTGCCGGCCTTTTTCGTCGCATTGTGCTTCGGTCTTATCCGCGATATCTCGATGCGTCTTACAGACACTTTTTTTCTGCATCCGGAACAGCGACAGATGCGCATTTTCCGGGAGCCAAACTTTCAATATCTTTTCCTGGAAAATCGCCGTGAAGAACTTACCGCCCTGCGTGACGAGATCAATTGCCTTTTGACCTCTCTCCCGGCATCAACAGAGTCGATCACAGCGAATACTCCTACTTCGGCACCTTCCACGGATGTAAAATG
>JADFYG010000167.1 GCA_015233155.1 Candidatus Rifleibacteriota bacterium | reverse complement strand
AAACGAGGGGGAAAGATCATTGATCCTTGCCAGCAAAGAACTGCAAAACACACACTCGAGCTCTTTTCAAATTGTTTGAGGGAGTAGACAGACTCGTCATTAAGCACGGCACTGCAACCTATTCAAAGGTTCGCAAGCTGAATGCGAATTTGCATGAAATTCTGGAAATCATGAACTGGATGCATCTTTACTATTTCGAAAATCCGGAAGTGTGTACATGAGATCCCGAAAATGTGGGCGACCAGTTCATGATTCCAAGAATTTCCAGTAAATACGGGTTCAAGAAGCGCACCTGCGCGTAGGTCCGTGATTCTTGCCTAACCACCAACCTGTCCACCTCCTCGAAAAGCTGGAGGAGAACCCGAGCAGTGGGTTTTGCGGTTCTTTGCCGACACCCACTGAGAAGGATTATTTCGTGGTTCCGTCGGGGTTCTTCTTGCGAGACACAGTGGTCCGATTCCCATTTGTCTCTTTTTCACGACAGGCGGAAGAGCAAAAAAAGGTAATGGTATCCCTGTAGAGCCGGCAGAACTCACGTGATGCCGCTTTCTCACAACAAGCACACTTGCCATCTTTATTGGTAATCGTCAGGGGAGCTTCTCTGTTATTTTTTACATTGCGAACTACCGACTGCGGGTTCTCCCAGAATTTCTCGAGACAGTTGTTACAACAAAAACGATAGGCCTTGCCTTCGAAGACTGCGGATTTTCCCTCTTTTAACCTTTGTCCATCGATTGGACACCTTCGATATTGAACAGCACTCAGAGTTGGGGGAATTCCGATTTGGGCAGTAGATTTTACCTGTGCCTCAATTTGGGGGGTGGGATCCTGCTGAGGCGGGGAGACCGTTCTCCCTTTTCCCGTTCCCTGCTGAGCAAAAACCGGATAAACTCCAATAATGATCGCCACAATAGCAACAAAAATACCGATTAAATTTCGTTTCATGTCTACTCCTTTTTTCTCTTCCTTCGATCCTTCACACGAGAAAAACCTTCCCAAAACAAACAGCACCATGAATAGTTAAAAGGCTTTTGAATCACCTTTACCTGGTTTTGCTTTCTGAATTTTTTCCCATCCATGAAATGGATCGTAAGGCCTACCTAATTTTCACGTATTTTAAACAGTCTTGAAATAGTTATTAACCCTGACAATAATGGAGAGTACCCGCTATCTCCCTCGTTCCTCTGGTGATATTCGACACCCATACTTTGTTCCTGAACTTCCAGAAACAGATGATTCAAGGTCGGATGACTCTTCAATACTACATCGCTGCGTAAACTTCGTTTATTCCTCAGTATACTGATCAGAGTAATTCTGCTCGGCGGCGGCAGCCCTTTATTTCCCCTGCCATCAGGACAACCTTTACTCGTATTTATCATTCCCTGCATCTTTGATGAATTGCACATATTATTCATCGGGAATGGCGTTATGGGCGACTGAAATGGTAAAAGGAAACTATTTGAAGGTAATGCCGGAATGCTACGGAGAGCGCGAAATGACCGGAACCGGGACATATGTATTTGAAGGCGGTCTCTGGAAATGCACCTTTCACGGGACAACTGACAGAATTGACCTGGAAATTCAGGAATATAACTCGCTTCCGAACATTCTCCGAAGGGGAATAAATCGTTTTGCCCCTTCCGCCCTTATTTTCATACCGTTATATGTCGATTGAACTGGAATTAATATCTATCGGGGAAGTCATCCAGACTCATGAAACAACACTTTTACGAGGGTTGAAGCCAAACCTTAAGAAATTCATCCTCAGCCAAACTCCTAAGACACAGATTGGAAGATCCCCATAACAATTATGGAAGATGCCCCCGAATCCCCAAGGAAAAAAGGTGTAATTGGAACACCGCCGCGCCGAACTCAGGAATAGGTTGTCCTGCCCCGAAAACAAGGGTTGATATACTCCGCTCGGAAAAACACAGTGTCATCAGAATTGAATCCAGTGCTTATTTGCCTGGATTCATGACATCGGAAATAACAATGCGAACGTACTTCCAGAGCCGCACACGCTTTCCACGCCGACTGACCCGCCATGTAAGGAGACAATGGCTTTGACGATGGCCAGACCGAGGCCTGCGCCCTTCGACGACTCGCTTCTGGACACATCAATCCGGTACAAACGGTCAAACAGAAATGGAAGGTGTTTCTGCTCAATACCGCAACCGGTGTCGGAAACCTCGATGGAAATGGAGTTCTCTTTGCGACTCGCGCGAAGACTGACGCTGCCGCCTGATGGAGTATGTTTCAGGGCATTTTCGATTAGATTTCCCAGTGCGCGTTGTAGAAGCAATCGATCCGCTGAGAAGTTCAGGTCATCTTCCGATTCAAAAGAAAGATGGATGTTGTTTTCGACAGCAACCGCCTCATAATATTCCCAGATCGTGGCCAATTCCTGCTTGGCGTTAAGGGGGCGCGAATCAATTGTCGTGCGGGGGTTTTCAGATTTGGCCAGAAAAAGCAGATTATCCACCATCAGGGACAAACGCCTGCACTCATCCAGACATGGAACGAGCAGTTCACGGGATTTCTCCGTTGTGAAACTGGCTGTCAAGGCAACTTCAACAAGTCCACGCAGGTTCTGTGCGGGAGTTCTCAACTCGTGTGCTATATCCGCGGAAAACTGGGATAGGCGATTAAAACTGTCTTCCAATCGGGAAAGCATGGCATTCATGGTATCAGCCAGATTGTGGAGTTCCAGAGGCAAACCCGCTGTGGGAATTCGATCGCTGAGCGTGGAAGAATGCACATGAGCCGCGGTTTCAGCGATCGTGAAAATCGGTTTGATTCCCTGCCTGGAGATCCAGTATCCGGATAACCCGCAAATAATCAGCGCAAGAGTAATTACCACGACTATTTCCTTCCGAAATGATTCCAGAAGGATTTTGTCATCTGACCGATCAATTGCCGCGTGAATGACACAGCGCTTTTCATTGACCCGATCCTGGAAAAACAACAGACGGAATTCTCTTCCATCCACGGCAAGATAATTGATTCCACGGGAGCTTCCCGGCATATGCTCATTGTTTTGTTCAAAAACATCAACTGGAAGGATTTTATCCATCCCTCGTGACTCGAGATTTACTCCGGAATTTTCATCGATGATTCGCAGGTAGCTTTCCTGAGTCTTATTCGTTCCGGCTTCATCTTCAACCTCCCACCGCAATTCGTCGCTCTGATGCCGCTCAATCAGTAGTCGAACGCTTCCGATATCGTCATCCAGTTGCCTGTCGTAATTCTGATCAAGACTGACTACTAACGTATGGTACAGAAACCCCGTCGTAATTGAAACGATCAAAAAAGAGAACAGAGAAAACCAGCACGTTAATCTGATCGCCAGTGACCATGGAACGTGAGACTGATCAGGTTTCTTCTTCGAGAACATAGCCAACTCCACGAACCGTGTGAATGAGCTTTTTCTCGAAAGGTTCATCAACACTACTGTCCGGTTTAAATTTTTAAAAATCGCGGAAAGCATCATGAATAAAAGTGTCTCCGAGGGAAAAGTTTTTTTTCGATTTCAAACGAAAAAGTTTCGCCGGCGATTGTCCCCTCCCCCGATA
>JADFYG010000166.1 GCA_015233155.1 Candidatus Rifleibacteriota bacterium | reverse complement strand
GCATTTTGCATAAATGGCCTGAGGAGAGATTTCTCGCTAGAACCCAAGGTAAGAGCCCAGTGCGGTAATTCCGCTCGCTGGGATCCGTGCGGGGGGTGCCGGGTAACCGGCATTCCTACCGCGACCAAGACATTCCGTGAGAATGCCCTTGCAGACGGAGTTGAGTTTCCCAAAGAAGAAGCCATTGAATTTCGAAGAGTTTTCTTTGAAATGTATCCTGGTATTGAGCTTTGGCACAGAGACATCGGGCTTCAGCTGCGTGAATCAACCGAAAGGAGCTACATCAAGAAAATTAAAAAGACTGAACCCGCCATCCGAGTTCGCACGATCAGTGGCCGTGTCATGAAGGCCGCTGGTTACTGTGCGGCGCTGAACTACGCCGTTCAGGGCAGTGGCGCGGATATGCTGAAGCTGGCTACGATAAAGGTCGGCCGGGAATTGCGAGCCAAAGCGCTTCAAACCAAGATCATACACCTAGTGCATGATGATATTCGTCTGCTCTGCCCAGATTCCGAGGTCGAACAGATCGTCAGCATTCTCAACAGCTGTATGGGGTCGGTAGCCGACCAGATGATGCCGAAGTTTTCAACGTTGCCAGAGATTACCAGGATATCGTCCGAATAGATGGTGGGTGGCGATGCGATAAGTATGGTAAAATAGGTCCACAAAATGGCACAAATTTTCCACAAAAACGCGAAGAAAATCATCCCTGGATTTCACATATTTTAGCCTATGAAATCCAATCAAAAACTCCTGCTCACATCAGTATTCAAGCCCTTTTCCGTAGACGACGAATACGGCGTGAAGGAGAACGTCTGCGAACTGATGCATAATCAGGTTACGCGGCGGCAGGGAGTTTTTTCAGTGCGGTCGCACAACCGCAGTTTCGGTCTTTCGCTCATAGCTGAAAATCTCAAAGTGCCGACAACCGTTCTTGATTTTCCGACGATCGGGGAGTTTGTCCGCGAATTGTGCAAGGGCCAGTATACTCATGTCGGAATTTCCTTCATCGTGCCGAATGTCGACAAGGCGCGGCGTCTGGCCGAACTGACGCGAGAACACGCACCGGGCGCGAAAATTTTACTCGGCGGCCACGGAGCGCGAATTCCCGGCATCGCAAAGATCGTTCAGTGCGACGATATCTGCATTGGCGAAGGGATACGCTGGTTGAGACAGCTGTTCGGGGAAGACGTGAACACGGCGATCGTTCATCCGGTCATGCCGGTCGATTGCAAACGGGCGCTTCTTGGTGTTCCAACACCGAATAGAAAGGCTATCCTGATTCCCGGAGTCGGATGTGCCAATAAATGTGAGTTTTGTTGTACAAGCCACTTTTTTGATGGCTATACGCCGTTTTTCAACGGGCCGGAAGATATGTTCGCGGCGATGGAGATGATTTCCGACCGCCTGAAAACCTCAGAGTTTTTTGTGCTCGACGAGAATTTTCTGGATGAGCCCGCGCGCGTTGAAAAACTGATCGGGCTTATGAAAAAACATCGTCGCCCCTTCATTTTCGATATTTTTTCCAGTCTGCGCGCAATCAGTCAATATGATCCAGTGACATTGGTACAGCTGGGAGTACAATTCATCTGGATAGGCGTCGAAAGCCGTCGCGGTCTGTTTGAAAAAACACGCGGTATCGATCCCGCACCTGTCATACGTGCGTTGCGCGACCACGGGATTTCCGTTCTGGCTTCGAGCATTCTTTTTCTCGAACACCACGATCAGAAAAGCTTGTGGGATGATGTCGATTTCACCATTGGCCTGGAACCAGATTTCATCCAGTTCATGGAACTCGCTCCACTGCCAGGAACAGCTTTATACAAGCGGCTCGAAGCTAAAGGCCGGATCCGTCACGAAATTCCATGGCGCGAATGGCACGGACAGGATACAATCTGGTTTGATCATCCACATTTCAATCGCAGGGAGTCGAAGCATATATTGGATTCAGCTTTTGATCGTGAATATCAGATCCTTGGCCCGAGCCTGCTGCGTATTGCCGAAACTCGCCTTCGAGGCCTGGCCTGGCACCCGCCGGCCGCCGATGCGTGGCTCAATGCACGATATGCGCAGATGCGCGACTATGCTGCGGAAATGCGCCCTCTGTTGCCCGCACTCGCGAGATTCGCTCCGAACGACGACATTCGCTGCAGGGCCCGTGCTGCTGCAAAAAAGTTCGTCGATGAGTTCGGCCCGATGAGTCTTGGCGATCGGATATCCGGCGCAATAGTAATGCTTGCGGCACGACTCGAACAGCGCAGGATCAGACAGGGACGCTCCGTTTTACAGCCGCCGACATTTATCGACCGATATCGGCAGTGAAAGAGCAACTACCGCAAAATATGACGCGACCACTTTTGAAAATAGCGTTTCCCGTGGAACATGTGACATCGTCACTCCTGGCACTTTGCGGAGATGCCAATGTAGGCGTGTTCCTCGACTTCTTCGCCCCGGGTTCCGGCAAAATCAGGAAGGCACTCGAAGATTTAGCGTGCGTAAAGACACCGCTTACTATACGCGTATTTCGCGGCGACGCGGCCGCGTTCAACGAGATCATCGCATGTGCCGCACGAATCGAAGGTTTGTATCTGCCAGCGGAAGAAGCATCCCCCGAACGTGTCGTCCTTATGCGAGAGGCGGGTATCCGGTTCGGACTGATCGTTGAAAGCCTTGCCGGTGCAAAGCTGGCGCGTCGCCTGGCTGGGGGACTGCCGCCTGTCGCCCGTGGAAAGGAGACCGGCGGTTTCAACGGTCGACTAGCAACGCTGGTGGTATTCCAGGTATTGCAAAAGAATCTGGCTCCCGGCGCCTCATTCCTCCTGGAAGGCGGACTCGACATCCCGGGAGCTGGCGCGGCGGTTACCGCTGGTGCGTCCGGAGTTGTCTTCGGTGCCGCTGCATGGGGAATGCTCGTTCCGTCCGGACAAGGATCTCCCGCAAACTCGCGAACTTTCCAACAAATACGGGCGCATGAAACCTTGCGTCTCGCTGATGAAAGGGGTTACGGCCTAAGGTTTTTTGCACGTCCTAAACCGGATCTGGCAGCCCTGCGTCGCCTGATCTCCGGCAAACCTATCTCAACATGGCTTGGGTTACTTCCTTCCGGGACAATGCTATTGGGTCAGGATGTCGGGTTCGCTCATGCGAACATGGATAAATACAGCGAGTTTGGCACCTTTTTTGCGGAGGCTCGCCGCACGATCGAAGAAGCCGCAGTATCTGCTGTGCCCGCAAACATTCAATCCCGGCCCGATATAAATGAATCATCGGTGCGAATGCCGCTTTCAGAGGTGTGCAATAATCGAGCAGGACTCTCCGAGGCAACAACTTCAACATCATCAGGTTTACATAATTCTGTGAGTTTACATAATTCTTTTTCCGTTTTACCGACATCGCGCACATCCTCTTACAAAGCGGTTGTAACGGCTTTCTTGAATTCTTTCGACGGCAGACCCGCATTACGATTTCCCATTATTCAGGGGCCCATGGCTGGTATTAGCGATCGTCCGGAGTTTCTGAAGGCTGTTTTGGATGCCGGCGCGCTGCCTGTTGCGGCATTCGCGAGTCTTTCTCCGGATGCATGCAAGGCTATGCTTGAAAAATGCGACAATCTCGGTGTTTCCCCCGGCATCGGCATCATAGGCTTCGATGTCATGAGTGAGCTGGTGGAACGACAGCTCACTGTTCTGGAAGGGCGGCCCAGACCTCCTCTTGTGCTTGTAGCTGCACCCAAACCCGCTCTGGTTGCACGTCTTGTTGATCGCGGATATCGTGTCATGGCC
>JADFYG010000165.1 GCA_015233155.1 Candidatus Rifleibacteriota bacterium | reverse complement strand
GTGGGTAATGCTGTCAAATTTACGGATGCCGGCCTCGTGACTGTTTCTGCAACGAGCGATCATGATACTTTCTCCATCCGGATTTCCGATACTGGCATCGGAATCGCAGCCGCCGACCTACCCTATATCTTCGATGAGTTCCGGCAAGTGGACGGAACGACGGCGCGAAGGCATGAAGGTACAGGACTGGGTCTTTCCATCGCACGGAAGTCCGCCCGACTGCTGGGCGGGGATATCGCCGTAACCAGCGAATTAGGTAGAGGGTCAACCTTTATCCTGAACCTTCCGCGCGCCTGGCAGGGTACGGCACCCGCTCATGAACCTGCCGCAATCCGACTACCATCGCTGGTCCCCTCAGACCGGAAAACCATTCTAGTCGTGGATGATGAGCCGGAAATGTCCGCGATGATCACCCGATATCTGCGCCAGGAAGGATTTGACACAATCATTGCCACATCAGGGGCGGAGGCTCTGAAGCTTGCCGCCTCCGAACATCCTTTTGCAATCACCCTCGACATAATCATGCCTGAAATGGACGGCTGGGAGATACTGCAAGGCCTGAAGAGAGATTCCAAATCCAAAGATATTCCGGTCATCATTGTCTCCGTTTCGGAAGACCGAGAAACAGGATTTGCGCTCGGTGCCATCGGATATGTCACGAAGCCGGTTTCGAAGAAACACCTCCTGTCCGAGATCAGAAAGGTCGGCAAGCCGGGAGCCCGCACGATCATGATCGTGGATGACAGTGACATTGAGCGTAAGGGAATGAAGCAACTTGTCGAAGAAGAAGGCCTTAAGCCCATCTTGGCCGGTAATGGGGCTTCCTGTCTCGAAAGCATAAGAAAACAAATCCCCGACGTCCTTGTCCTGGACCTGATGATGCCCGAAATGGACGGTTTCGCCGTACTTGACAGACTTCGCAGTAAACCCGAAACCCGCGATTTGCCGATCATCGTCGTCACAGCCATGGACCTTGCCAAAGAAGACCGGGAAAAATTGAGCGGAAATGTCTCTTCCGTGTTGGCAAAAAGTACCTCAACGTCTGGGAAACTACTTGAAGAAATCAAAAGAATCCTGCGTGATCTTGAGAGCCCTGGGGCACATCCCGGGCCGAAGAAAGCCGTGACCTCACCCCGAATTCTTTTGGTCGAGGATAATGAGGCGGCGATTGCGCAGGTCAAAGCGGTTCTCGAATCGGCCGACTTTTCTGTCAGCATAGCCAGAGGTGGGCAGGAGGCCTTTGATTTCGTTTCCAATACCATTCCGGACGGCATAATCCTGGACCTGATGATGCCGGAAATAGACGGATTCGCCGTCCTGGAAAAGCTCCGTGGAACCAAAGCGACGGCAAAAATTCCGGTATTGATCCTCACTGCAAAGGATCTGACGCCTGAGGACTTCCGAAAACTCAGTGCCAACAACGTCCAGCAGCTCGTCCAGAAGGGTGATGTGGACAAAGCAAATCTTCTGTTTAAAGTCCGGGCCATGCTCGAAACCAATTCGGAACCACAGGCACGGCTTTATGAATCCCCTGAGAAAAGTGGAAGAAAACCGAAGAATTTGATGAGAAAAACAGAGGAAACCCCCGTCATCCTTGTCGTGGAAGACAACCCCGATAACATGACAACGATCAAGGCGATTCTGCAAAACAGATACCAGATTCTCGAAGCGACGAACGGCGAAGAAGGTCTGCGGATGGCTGGGGAAAACAAGCCCGACTTGATTCTCCTTGATATGGCTCTCCCGGAGATGGACGGTTTGACAGTGGTCCGACATCTCAAAGATAACGCTGACCTGAGCCCTATTCCAGTGATTGCGTTGACCGCGCAAGCTATGAAAGGCGACCGGGAGAGGATTCTCGAGGCTGGATGCGACGATTACATTTCCAAACCGATAGACCCGGAGGGTTTACTGCAAAAGCTCTCTGAATGGCTGAACGGATAAAGGAATATTGTATGCCAAAAATACTGACGATTGATGACAAAATGGACAATCTGATCACCCTGTCCGCCCTGCTGAAGAATCTGATGCCGGAATGTGTAGTCATTACAGCCCAGTCAGGCCATGAGGGGATAGAGAAAGCAAAGACCGAGCTGCCAGACACCATTTTGCTGGATGTGAAAATGCCGGATATGGATGGTTACGAAACCTGCCGCAGATTGATGGCCGACGAAAACACCAGGACCATCCCGGTGATAATGATTACGGCTATAAAGACGGATCAGCAAAGCCGGATCAAGGGTCTGGATATTGGCGCCAACGCATTTTTGTCCAAGCCTATTGACGAAGTGGAGCTGGTTTCACAGGTTAAGGTTGCCCTCCGGATCAGACAGGCGGAAGAATCACTGCGTCGGGAAAGAAATTCTCTGGAAAAAGCTGTGCAGGAAAGAACAGCCTCTCTGCGACAAAGCGAGGAGTATTATCGTTCATTGTTTGAAAACATGATAGAGGGATTTGCGTATTGTCGCATGCTCTTTGATGGCGAACGAGCAGTGGATTTCATCTATCTGAATGTTAACACCGCTTTCGAAACATTGACAGGGCTGAAAAATGTGATCGGAAAAAAAGTGTCGGAAGTGATTCCCGGGATAAGAGACCAGGATCCGGAAATATTCGAAATCTTTGGCAGAGTGGTTTTGAACGGGAAGCCGGAAAGGTTTGAGAAGTTAATAAAAGCCATGAACATGTGGTTTTCCATTTCGGCATATCGCCCTGAAAATGATCATTTTGTTGTTGTATTCGACGTCATCACCAAGCGCAAACAGGCGGAGGAGGAACTGGTCCGCCATATGGAAAGAACGCAGACGCTCCTGGATCTCCACAAGAAAGGAGAAGAAGAAAAGAACCAGTTGCAGGAACAGCTTTTTCAGGCACAGAAAATGGAGGCTATCGGTACCTTGGCCGGGGGCATCGCCCATGACTTCAATAATATCCTGGCGGCCATAATGGGTTTCACGGAATTGGCCCTGGATGGAGATCTGAAAGAGGATCAGAGACGGAATTTGCAGGCGATCATGAAAGGGGCTGAACGGGCCAGGAATCTGGTCAAACAAATCCTGACCTTCAGCCGACGGGACAACCCGATTAAGAAGCCTCTTGACTGCAGACAGATGCTGGAGGAGACCGTCAAATTTCTCCGGGCGTCCATTCCGGCCACCATTGAGATCCGGCAGAAGGTTACAGATGATTCCTGCAACATTGCGGGAGACCCCACCCAGGTGCATCAGATCATCATGAATTTATGTACTAACGCCGTATATGCAATGAAGCAGACGGGCGGTATACTGACAATTCAACTTTCCACGATTGACGCTACCAGGGACAAAATCCAGAATCATCCCGATCTGAAGGGGCATTATGTTCAGCTGACCATCAGTGATACGGGTGCGGGTGTCGCCCCTATGCATTTACACCGAATATTTGATCCATTCTTCACGACCAAATCCAGAGACGAAGGAACCGGCCTCGGCTTGTCCGTCGTCTCCGGCATAGTCAGGAGCCATGGCGGCGTTATCCATGTCAGCAGCGAACCTGGAAAAGGAAGCAGTTTCAGTGTCTATCTGCCCAGGCTCTTTTTTGAGCCGATCGCAAACGAGACGCTCCCTGAAACCATCACCGGAGGAAAAGAACACATTCTTTTTGTGGACGATGAACCTTCTCTGGTGGATGTAGGTATGCTGACGCTCACCTCCATGGGATATGAAGTTTTGGGCACCACAGGCAGCAGAGAAGCCCTGGACCTCTTCTGCGCCCGCCCGGACCACTTCGATCTCATCATCACGGATATGATTCTTCCCCAAAGCATTTCAGGAATAGGCGGAACCCGATTGAAGAAAATTTTCCAGGTGTAGACAAGGGAAATAAGATTGATCGCGGGAGAGCAATAGAGGAACGTAATTGCCGGCC
>JADFYG010000164.1 GCA_015233155.1 Candidatus Rifleibacteriota bacterium | reverse complement strand
AGGTCATATTCCCCCAGTGCCAGGTGACCGGTCGGACAGCGTAACCGAATATAATCACGGCCGTTCGTAGTGGCCCTGGTGTTCCGGAACGATGTCTTCAGCTGATTGATCCGCCAGATGTTCTGCCGCTCATTGCCTGCACAGACTTTGTACTTGTGTAGGGAAGCGTAATACCTGTCTAGCCTGATCCAATCCTCTTGGGTAATTGGCAGGAATTTATGTTCTATTGGCTCGCCCTGCAAGCCGTATATGGAAATCTTGAACACGTGCAACCTCCTGTTATTCCTGTCCAGACCAGAATCATCATTGACAACGGGCATGAATACTCGTATATCATAGGTGAATACATATTTTGATTCTGGGTCTGAGCGCGTTATTGCCTTGGGCCTTCTTTTTTTTTCAGAATACTGTAGTGTTGCTGGATAGCTTATCGAATAGTGCTTCCACCTCCTCGTGTGTGAATAGAACTGGCTTGCCTGGCCCCTGGCCGTAAGGGAAGATCGGACTGAGCAAGCCGCGTTTGCGCATGTTGTAAATTGTCATTGTCGAGCAATCGAGCTTCTGTGCGAGCTGTGTCAGAGTTATCAGATTAGTACCGTATTGCATTATTTCTACCTCCTATGAATGGATTACGGTATTCGAATAAAGAGTCAAGAAATGTTCGAAAAATATTTTCAAAGATATTTTTCGATACGTTTTAACTCCTGCAAAGCTGTTCCGGACTTTCCGATGGCGACTCTGCATCTATTTCAGTATCAGATGTTAGTGGTAGAAGTAATTGCACAGGCTCGCGTAGATGCATTGCTTGTGCGATGACGGTAGTATCCGCTTCCGTCGCATTAGTTGTGACCTGCGAAGTGCATGTGGCATGCGCGCCTGTATCAGCCGTAGTCGTAGTTATGCTGGTCATCTCCGTTGCATTAGTGGCTGTCGTAACTGCATCAGAGGAGCCAGTCGCAATGTCGGGGGAGATGTTGCATTTTATGGTATTTGTATTTGCAACAGAGACGAATTTAGCGTCCAACAGCGTTCGGATGGCCTGCACGGACCACACAGTGGTTCTGGGACCGAGCTTAATGGCCTGAGGGTAGCGTCCTGCCTTGACACCCGCCCACCAGCTGGATTTGCCTATGGGTATGATTTCGAGGATCTGCTTCAGCCGCATGAATCCGATTTCGGGTATATTTCTCATTTCGCACTCCTTGTCTTTCGACGTATAAGAAGATTATACACACGAAAATGCCATTGAGATAGGCTTGGAATGCGGGAATTATTGGTCGATAAATAGTCCGGAAAATTGTCCTAATAAAATAATCCGGCAATTTATTATGCATAAACTTGCCGGACTATTAAATTATATGGAGAGCGAGTTTTAGTTCTTTGTTTTTTCCTCCTTAGAACCTACATGCGCATTTAATTCATACAAAAACTTATCCGATATCACCAACTCTGCAAGTTTCTTTGTTTCCTTTCTAATCCTATCCTCAGAACCGCCATAACCTGGAAATATGGTTTTTGCTATCCTCGGAATCGAAAAACGAACATTATTTTCTTTGGCCCATATTGTAACCAGATCGATATATGGAAGAACTCCGTTGTCAGACCATTTTTCAATGCTCGTCTTTATCGGATTACTGGAGTTCTTGAAATAGCCAAGACGGTCGTGCTTACGTAATTTAGCCACAATCTTATTGAAGTGCTCGCTCAACAGTTCGTCCGGAAGACTGAGGTCAACCGCAAGAAACGCCATAGATGTCGGAAACCAGAAATGCCAATGGATCGGTTCGTCCATAATAGTAGCGTCGATATTTGTGTTATTATCTATTGCCGTTTGTGTATTTTGAAGGAATTCTGGTTCTATGAGTCGCTTAAACAGAAAGTAATCATCTACAGTACATGGACGTACCGCAGATTCTTCCCATGTATTTGTCCCTCGCCTCTGGAATATATTTTGCAGATAGGTGGCAAATTTTCCCTCTCTCTGCACTGCTCTATGCAAAACAGTCGGCTCAGGGGCGCCAGCGCCACCGGAAGTCGCTGTAGCCGTTGGTACTGGCATATCCAAAGAAATTATCGGATTGACCTTAATCCTCTTTAGAAAACAGTCTACCAAGCCTGGAAACATTTCTTTACATCTGGGGGATGTAACCAACCGTCGTATCGCGAACTGTTCATACCAGCCCCGTAACTCCAAGTCTTTGGCCTTATTGTATTTCGTAATTTTAAACCACGATGGGGGCGTCGCACTACATGGCCTTCTTCCCATAACCAACTCCACCTATAAACTTTGATTCGCCTGCGGGGTCATCATCACCTGCACAATGGCGATCCGATAATGCGACCAGATTATAAATCCGGCCCAGCGGTTCTGCAACAGAATGAACTTGATAAATATAGTCGATTAGGCTGTTGCAACTGGCATTGCGGTCGCTGCTGCGCCTGTCTCACCAGCGCGAAGCGAGTCGAGATAGTCAGCCCACGCCTGCATCATTCTCCGACGTTCCTCAAGATGTGCAGTCCGGTTATAAGCTCTGCCCAGCGGGTCACGCACAGCATGGGCAAGCTGATGCTCAATAAAATCCGGTCGAAATCCCAGAACTTCATCAAGTATAGTTCTCGCCATGGCCCTGAAACCGTGCCCGGTCATCTCTTCCTTGCCAATGCCCATGCGTCGTAACGCAGCAAGTATGCCATTCTCACTCATAGGCCGCGTAGGTGTTCGTCCGCCAGGGAAGAGATACTCTCCACCGCCAGTGAGGGGCTGAAGTGCCCGTAATATTTCGATCGCCTGTCTTGCCAGAGGAACAATGTGTTCTGTCTTTGTCTTCGACGTCCTGAATCTCCACTCTGCCGTATCGAAATTTATATCAGCCCATTTTGCTTGCCGAAGTTCCCCAGGCCGCACAAAAAACAGAGGGGCAAGGCGGAGAGCGCATGCAACTACGAAGTGTCCGCTATAACCCCATATCGCCCTCATCAGGCCACCCACTTCCTTGGGGTCGGTAATAGCTGTGAAGTGTTCTTCTCTTACCGGGGCGAGTGCGCCACGCAAAGACTGAGTCGGGTCATTGGTCGCTCTGCCCGTTGAAATCGCATATCTGAATACACGCGAGCATTCACCCAGCGCCCGATGAGCTGTATAGGCTGTTCGAGACTCAATGCGGCGAATCACTTCCAGGATTTCAGGGGGTGTTATCTCTGTTATGGGTCTTTTGCCCAGCCAGGGGTATACATCATTAACAAATCGACACGTAATTCTCTCGATGTGGCCCGGACTCATAGAGGCCATGATCTTCGTAAGCCATTCGCGGGCTATTACTTCGAAGCTGTTGGAGTTACTGTCAACGCCTGCGAGCTTCTCAGCCTTCCTGGTATCACTCGGATCAACACCAGAATCGATTAATCGCTTTGCGATGTCTCGCTTTTCTCGCGCTTCCTTCAAAGTGACTTTCGGATATGTTCCCAGTGATAAAAGTTTTTCTTTGCCGCCGAAACGATACTTGAGTCGCCACCACTTACTTCCGGCAGGGTTGACCTGGAGAAACAGTCCGCCACCGTCGAACAACTTTTGTGTTTTGGCTGAAGCCTTTACAACGCGGATCGCCGTATCTGATAGTGGCATTGGGGGTAACTCCCTTCGCGCGATGTCCAGTTACCCCTAAAACTACCCCCAAAAAAACGAGATGTCAATGAATCCCGTTGGACGACACAAGACAACCTAAAGCAGAAAATCCCGCATCTCTGCGGGGTTTTCGCACTTCTCAGGACTTCCTGAAACTTGTTGTCAGTGCCGAGAGGGGGACTTGAACCCCCAAGCCCGAACGAGCATAAGATCCTGAATCTTACGTGTTTGCCAATTTCACCATCCCGGCGGAAAAGGCAGCCAACACTGCCTGCAATAGAATATATCAAACT
>JADFYG010000163.1 GCA_015233155.1 Candidatus Rifleibacteriota bacterium | reverse complement strand
TGAGCGTATGACTGATATTGCGAGCAGTAGTCACGAACGGAGCAGTATTGCTCACATCGCAAATTGCGACCACGGCGGCAAACCAATTCATGGTTCGGTCCGGCAGCGGCCAGTGCATTATCAGCATCGATCTGATTGTCATAGACACGTACTGCTGTCTTGCGACCTGCACGCATTAATGCATACGTAGTGGGCGTTTCCCAGCGATCTTCACATTCCGGAAGCTCGATACGTGCCGCCTGATGTTTGCGGACGGCTGTATCTATCCACTCCTCAGCCTTCTCGGGCGTCCAGAGCGGGATATCGATTGTAAGCACGGGACTTATTGGATAGTCCTGAGTCCGATCAGCTTGTGATCGCCGCCAGTCGCGCAGTATTGCGCATACCTGGAGCTTGTTGACTGTGTAACCATGCTCGCGGAGCAGGTGTGCCTGGACATTGAGCTGCGTCTGCCAGGATTGACGGCATTCATCTTTGACGGCGAAAACCGATGTTGTCTTATATTCCTGGAGTAATCCATCGGCGACGACGAAACGGTCAAATTGACCAGAAATTACCCAGTTTTGGCGGGTCATGGTCAGCCGGTTTTCTTTCAGTGCGGTTGTTGAATCCGCGCGTTCCAGAATTGTATGAATGCTCTGGCCAAAGAGTGACCAGATACGATCCGATACATCTTCGACAAGATCTTTGGCGTGTTGTACTTCCAGAGCCACTTTGCGGGGCGAATCGACCAGACGAGTGCAAGAAATATCGCAGGGGCCAGCATTATAGCTGTCATTGACGATAGCTTTTACTATGGCGTCGGGTAAACCGAATACGTTTGTTATCTTCATATTAAGCGGCCTCCTTTTGGCTGTTATTCTTGTCTGTCAGTGCTTTCTGGAAAGCATCGATTATCATATCGAGCTTGTCAGACGGGATCTGTGAGCTTTCGCGTATTGGAGATCCGAGTTCGAGCAGATCTCCGACCATTATTTTCATCTGATCAACTGATTGGCCCAGCTGGGCTGATACCGTGAAGATCTGGCGTATTTTTGCGATACGACCATTCTGTGGCATTGGTGCGGGTGTCGGTGCCTTTGTGGATTCTGGCTGTGTGGCAACGGGTTGGACGGGCTCGGCATTTGCCGGGGCTGAGGCGGCTTCGGATTTAGCGGCGGACTGTTTCGCCTGAGCGACAGTCTTGGTAGCAGCAGGGCTGGCCAGATTGACCGGAGCGGGTGTTTTCTTAACTGAGGTCAGTACCGGTTTGCCATCAGAACGACCGACGGCCTTTTCACCATCGTCATCATCGGAGTCAGAAACAATTCCGGCCATGCTGGCCAGACTGTATCTACGAGCGTATGTTATCGTCGATCCGACGGTCTGAGCGTCTTCACGAATGAGTTTTATTGCAAGCGAGTCGCGAATCCACTCTCCCGAGCTGTGTATAAGCATAGTTGTAACTACTACGCGATTTTCTTCGACTGAAGTGCCTTGAACGATAGCGACATTATTTGCGGACAGTGCAGCACGCCCAGCCTCCATGATAGAGGCGAGACTAGCGTATTTGCTGCGATAGTGGGGGTTTGAGGCATCGAACGAAGCTGGCTTTATCATGCCTTGTGCTTTTGCGAGTGCCTCTGAAATTTTGCCAATTTCCTTTGAGGTTTCCACGGTTTATTCTCCTTTTCAAAAAGAAGAGCGGAAGCTTGGTAGCTCCCGCTCGTGTTATAGATACGTGTCTGTTAATGGGTTTGAAGATAAGCAGATGCGGCATTTTCGATCTCCAGCCTTTCTTCCGGGCTGAAGCCTTGTTGTGCGGCGCGGGTAAAGGCTGAGATAACGCCAAATGCCGTATTCCGTGGCTCTATGGCATAAGCAGCCATGACTGGGTTCAGCAACCGCTTTGGCAGGTTACTGCTGTCCAGTATTCTCTCGATTTCTTCTTCGGGGTTGGCTATTTGCACGGAGCTTGCGTTCAACATGACCTGGCCACTCTGTCTGAGTTGGCCGGGCACTTCGATAAGGCGCTCTCCGAGGAGCTGAAGCAGGTTATCATCGAGGATGCCTTTAGTGTGTTTCCGGCGGAGCAGTTCAGCGTTCTTCAATGGGGCAGTCATACCATTGCGGCACACAAGGCGAGTGAGGTGCAGACTGATCTTGAGGCTGGCGTAACCTACGTCAGAGTTGCGGACAAGAATTCCGCCCCAGACGTCCCCGACATCGCCGAGTCCACCAATGAGATAGGGCTGACCAACTCCGATCACGTAGGACACGGTTCGATCTGTGATATTGGCACGGATAAGACGCATGTCGGGATCGACATTACGCAGGGCCATGAGCATAAGACGGGCAATTTGACTGTCTTTAACGGGGGTATATTTCGGGGAGACGAATCCACGGAGTATGCCATCAGTTGAGAGATGGTCGTTCTTCCGTGTGCGGAGCCGGACGAGTTCATTGGAACGGGCAAAGCGACGGGTGAGTTCAGCAGATTGATCAGCCGGACTGGCATTATTGAACCAGCGGTCGTATTTTATTCCGACGAGGAGAGACATTTGCTTTCTGGACCAGTCTGTGAGCTGGTAATCACCGAGATTTGGAATTTGTATCTTTGCATTATCCAGGACTTTCAGTTTGTTGAGTTCGATGACGGTATCATCATTGCTTTGTGCCTCAAGATCCTGGAATTTCCAGATAAGATCGTGAAGAGTGCGGACGGGATGTGCGAATGCATTGTAGTTTTCGATATTCTCGATATTTTCCATTGGAATAGCTCCATTTCTGGCCTATGGCCTGTTATATGTGGGGAATGCGCATGAATAGCGCGTGTGAGGTGACAGGTAAACTGCGTTACCGTGGTTGTGGCGGTTTCTGAGGTCTCGGTGGACGTGGAGCGTTTCGCGTTTGTGCGTTTTTGGCAGGGGCAAGGACAGTGGCGACGAGTTGGATGATCTGAAAAAGGGTAAGTATTTTCTTTGTAAATCTCTCGATGGTCACGGTTGAACCTCCTTTCAAAGGCTTATGAGAAACGGTCTCTATAAAGCTTATACCGTTGAAAGGGGTTGAAATTTAGTGGCAGCCGGGATTTTACTCCGGACGACTATCATTAACCAAGGAAGTTTGCGCATTTGACCAGAAACATCCCGCCAGGGTAAGCAGGATGGTGTCCGGACAGGAAACAGTGTCCGGTATTTTCGCGTCGTTCCTGGGACAAGCAAATGGCCATGCTTTCCGGACAAGAGAGTCCGGTGCGGTATATCTGTCCGAAACTGGACGGCAGAATCCAGCATGCCAGCTCATGAAATACAGATGCTGGTATCGCGTAGCGTTGGTTACCCCTCTGCCAATCCGGACATACGAGGCTGGGATTGAAATCGTTCAGATCCTGAATTCAAGCCGGTAATTTTCGCATTTGCTTGTATCGAGAAGATGTACTACGATATCGACGCGCCCAAGAGGATTATGCAATTAGCCGGAGCAAGGAGTTATAACATGATCGAATTTACGGCACATGGAGTAAAACAGTCTTGTTTCAGGCTCTTTATTGGAACAATGTTCGTGATGATTTTCGGTTTGTTTTTTGCGGGAAAAACGTGTGGTTCCGAGAAAGATTATATCCCGCTTTACGACGATCAAATCAAACTTGAGGATGCTGGCAAGATTACGGCCAAACTCAAAGAGTTGAATGTCGATTACAAGCTTGGAAAAACCAGTAACGACATATTGGTTACGGCAGACGACAAAAGCTTCATCCTGCTTCAGCTTGCTCAGGCAAAATTATTTCCGCAGATGTATCATGGCTGGGGAAGATTCAGAGATGAACACTCGATGTCCCAGGGGCAGTCCCAACAGGAATCCGATCTGAATTATTTACGCGGTCTACAAGATGAAGTGGATGGCGCTCTGGGAAGGCTCGGCCACGGCGCAAATCA
>JADFYG010000162.1 GCA_015233155.1 Candidatus Rifleibacteriota bacterium | reverse complement strand
AATTGGAAGCGACAAAAAGAAGGAAGATCATGCGAAAAGCACGGACAAAGAAAAATCGCATAACACTGCTCGCAAATTTGGAAAAACGCCACAAAGGCGATGGCTAGCTTTAATACGTACCGTTGTTTTTACTTCGTGAGCCTGCGCCTGGTATAGAATACTGGCAATAATGGTTTTCAGGAAGACGGATTTGCCTGATCCCGGTGAACCGGCGATGAGAAGATGCGGCAGATCCGGCAGATCGAAAAATTGCTGATGCCCATGGATCGCGACTCCGATGCCGAGAGTGATGCATGCTGCCTGTGAGCGAAATCTTTCGTTTTTCGCGAGCTCCGAAAAGTAAACCGGAGTTGGCATGGGGCTGGGAATTTCAATTTCAATTCTCGACTTACAGCAATGCCAGGATGTAAAAAAAAGATTTCACCGTGGTTTTACACTTCCCGGAAAATGCCGGTTTCCCTCGAGTATCCGAGTCGGCAGGTGCTGATGGAACCAGCTGTTTGCCTGTACACCGTTATCTCGACTCGACACTCGGCGCCAGGGAGTTGCGGGTTAAATTCTGTTTCGTGATCAAGGAATATGAGGTTGTCGGCAAGCGTTTTACGCTCAGCAACGCCAAGCCAGCGTTGACAGTCCCACACGGCATAATCCGGATACTGCACCGTACGAAGGGCGAGCCCTTCAGCCATTTGGGAAATGCAGATCACGGCGATGCCCAGGTCTTCGGCGAGTTCCTTCAAATTCTGAAAGACGCCCTTCGGTTCTTTGTCAGTGTCGTCGCGTTCCACAACAGTAAGCGCGATCAGGTCAAAGCCTTCGATGAGCAGAATACTGGCGTTATTACTCCTCTTCGCATCATTCGCGGATGCCCTGATGTCTCCCAATTTCGGATATTTACTTTCCCGAATGACGATTGGCAAGCGCTCCAACGCTTTCCCGGCTTCCTGTAGAATCTTTCGGTCGTCTTCAAGCCGAGCCTGTGAAAGCCCCGTTTTAATGCCGAGCATTCTGGCGGCAATCTGTCTCGAAGGCGATTTCATCGCCCAGAGAACCACCGGCTCCGCCTGGTTTCCGCCGGCCGTGGCCAGGAGAAGATTCAGGCCAAAATCAGTGCCATCATTCGTGTATCTTGTGCCTACGAAGGTCACCTCCCCTGGTTTGAAGCCGGGAAAGATTGCATCGATTGCCGGAACCCCAGTCAGAATTCGGGGTGGATGCGCGCCCTTTCCTCCTGGTTTGTCCCAGCTTCCCACGATCCGGTCTATCTGGTCATGGAACCAGGCTGGATACCCGAGCCTCTGATCGATGATCTGAATAAGTTGTTTGTCATCTACCTGCCATGTCATGAGCGGCTCCAGCTCCTGAATCAACAGCCGAAGCCGGTGAAGATCGGATTTTGGCAACGAGGCTTTCAAAACGACATACGCGATGAGCAGATAACGGACATCCCGCTCGTTTTCGAAAATGAAATCGATTCCCTGCTCCTGCACGCAATGAAAAAATGCCCATCTTGCAATCCAGTAGGAGTTACCGCAGAAATCACAGAAACCGGGCCGGGCAAGAGCAAGTTTCCGCAACAATTCATGGCGGGGTGAATATCGGGCCAGTATCAGCATGGCAAAAAGGGTGGCGGAGAACTGCTCCGAGAAGAATTTCCCATCACATTTCCCTACCGAGGATGGCGCAGAAGCAAGGTTTTCGGGGAGTGGAATCGTCGTCGCCGGAGTCGAAACTTCATCCGGAAAACCACCTCCGAATCCGGTTGTACATTTTTCAATGAATGCGGCTACCTGGGCCTCGGCACAGCGCAGATCGCCTGTCACAGAACGTATGAAATCGTTCCAGCGTTCCCGCAACACGAAGGTCTCCCGATAACAGAGGGAATCCCAGATCGTTCCGGTCTCCGCTTTGCGTTGACTCTCGAAATAATCGGACAAAGCCCCCTGCCCCACGCGTTTCTCGATTTTCAATAGATGTGTCGGTTCAAACCCGTGGAGGATGTATTGTTGGAAAAGCCGGCAGACCGCGATTTCGACGAATTCTCCAAAGACCATGGAAGCACTGCTCGCCGTTCCCTTTTTCGCATTCTTTTCCTGGGCTTGCTCTTCATGGTGTTGAGCGTAGTTCTGAAATCCCCTGACAAGAAAATCTTTTTCGTTACTGATCCGGGAGAAAAAATCATCTGCTTCCTGCCAGGCGTGCCTGAGATTCATTCCCAAGCCGGTAATCTCACTAGGCCTCTCGGTAAATGTTGCATCTTTATGAGGGAGCTTCTCGTTTAATTCATCAAAAAATGTGTCCGCGCCAGGACCGACGAAATCCAGGACCATTCCTTCAGTGCAATCACCACACATGACGTTCCTCCTGCAATCGATTTAACCGGTTCGGCATGCATTTATACATGCACCTGCTGAACCATCGCCTGATAAACAATACTCGTTGATGACGTCAGGACGTGTCGCTGTCGAAATAATCAAAGGAATACCGCGTTTAACGATAGGATGAGCTAACGAGCATGAGACAAGAACACGCCAATTGAATATCCAATGAATTTTCCGTCGTCGAGCTGGTAAGTCATTGCCTTGCTATAGTCACGCCGATTTACTCTTCAGCAAAAACATTTCAGAACGTCATATTTTGTCTAAGTAGCAGGTTATCGTAGTCTTTGGAGGCGCTGATATGCATGAAATTGCATAAAATATTAGGGTCACATTCGGGGATGGGTGAACCACCTCGAACCAGCGATACCATTTATCTGTTCACGCACGAATTGGAAACCAGCAATCTTGGGAGGCACATTTATCAAATACCTAAAATTTAATGAGCCAATGCCATCCCCCGACGAACTGGAACAGATTAGAAGCGGCTTAGCTTCAAGTTTTCAAGGTGATAAGAATAAACCGAAAGTCGGTATATTCTGGTATTACCGGAAAAAGGTCATCGGAGACTTTTGCGATATTGCGAGTGCCGAAATCTGCGGTCATGTGTTGGGGCCACCTTCCGACCATTACAGCTTTTGGCCAGAGATTCAGGCGAATGTCCCTGATCTGGTGGACGTCGAGTATGAGTATGTCTCCCGAGGCAGGGTGCTCTTCAACCTTGTGGACGCAACTTTCGTCATCATCTCATCGAAATGGCTTGCCTCGAACAAGTCTGCAATCAAAGCCATCAAGCGGAGATTCCATCTTTCAGACGGCCTGCCACTCGTTTTAACGACCGATTTACATTATGAAAACCCGAACGATATTTCCTGGTTGGACGATGATGAGACAGACGACGAAGATCAAATAAAATAAAGGAGTTCTGCGATGCCCACGCAGATAACTCCTTTCGTTGCCAGTCTATATGTAGTGCTATACTGAACTCAAAGGAATCATCTATGCTATTGTCGATTACGACAACCCATAAACCGGCAACTGATCTCGGCTTTCTACTGCATAAACATCCTGCACGTTGCCAGAAGACAAAAATGCCATTCGGGGATGCATATGTTTTCTACCCCACCGCGACCGAAGAAGTGTGTACCGCCGCACTTTTATTAGAAATTGATCCGGTGGGCCTGGTTCGAAATAGCAGGGGTCATTCCACATCAATTCCACTAGAACAGTATGTAAATGATCGCCCCTACGTTTGCTCGTCGCTATTGAGCGTCGCCATCGCCAGAATTTATGGCAATGCATTGAATGGAAAATGCAAGCAAATGCCGGATCTTGTTAAGAAAAAGCAGCATTTGAATTGTCGACTGTCAGTGCTGCCCTGCCATGGCGGCGAATCATTTCTGAAGAGACTGTTCGAGCCGTTGGGCTATAGCGTAACAGCTCAACGATATCCTCTCGACTCGAATTATCCTGAATGGGGCGACAGCCAATATTTTTCTGTCGAACTTTCCCAAGAAACCACCCTGCAGGAGTTATTGACACATCTTTACGTTCTTGTGCCGGTTCTCGACAATCAAAAGCATTATTTCGTTGACCGGAACGAAATCGAAAAACTGATTCTACGCGGAGAAGGGTGGTTGCCGACCCATCCTGAAAAAGAGGCTATTGCCCTGCGATATCTGAAATATCAAAAATCCTTTATTCGTGAGGCTCTCCAAAGATTATTGGAGGTTAATCCATTAGACGAAGAAGTGGAAAATACGTCAGAGAATGTCGAAGCCGGGAATGGTGAGACGGAACTCAGGTTAAATGAT
>JADFYG010000161.1 GCA_015233155.1 Candidatus Rifleibacteriota bacterium | reverse complement strand
GTTGTTAAACCGGCGTTAGACACTCTATTACTCTTATCTATTGTCGTATCGAGGGCGGTCGTGAAGCCATAACTCACGGATATACCGTATTCGATCTGCGAGCTGGAGTTTTCATCGGTCGTCCAGGTAATGGTCGTGCCGGTCGCGGTGATGCTTCCCGCCGAAATGGCAGAAATGACCGGGGCGGTTGTATCAGGAGCGACGGCAGTCGTAAAGGTCTGATCCGTCGACACTGCTCCGTTGCTGGAACCGTCCTTGGATTTGACTCGGTAATGGTAAGTCGTTCCAGCTGTTAAACCTGAGATAGATACGCTATGGTTCTTCGTCATCGTTGTATCGAGTGTGGTGATGGAACCATAACTCACGGACGTTCCATATTCGATCTGCGAGCTGGAATTTTCATCGGTTGTCCAGGTAATGGTGACGCTGGAAGTTCCAATGTTGCCGACGGCAACATTGGAAATAACCGGCGGCGTAATATCAGTGCCCGTGCCCGTGCCTGTGCCCGTGCCTGTGCCCGTGCCTGTGCCCGTGCCCGTGCCAGTGCCAGTGCCTGTGGCTCCAGCGGCTACCGCCTGGGCCAGCTTCCCGAGCAAAGTCGGGTCAGCCTCGATCGAGCTTCCGTTCGCAACAGTTTTTTTCAGACCGTCAATCAAAGCACTCTTAACCTGCGTAAGGTTATTTGCAAAATTCGCTGAGGTCACCTGAGCGACAGACAAGGTCATCGGCTGGGTAGCATTTTTCCCCGCCTCAATGATCAATCCGACTGCGGTGGTTTCCTCGTTGAGCGTTATACTCAAGTCTCCGGCAAGGCTATCAATATAGTAAAGAATTCGAAATTTTCGCTTAGCCGGATCGGAATGGCTTACCTCTATATGAATATTGGCTCCTAGTGAAACATCGGAAAAATTGAAACTTCTGGATACAATCACGGTGCTTCTGATCGTTTGTCCAGCTGCATCGATTAACTTTGCAGTGAATGAATCAAATGCGCTGTCGCTTATTGATGCCACCGCACCTCGCACGGAGGATAAATTCCCCGTCTCAATCCCGTTGAGGACGATCGATCCCGTTATTGAGGTGCCACTCGGGTTTGAGACTGTACCACCGGATGAAGACCCTCCAGTACATCCCCATACATAAAAAGCACACATGCTCAAGATACAAACAATCGCAAGATACTTTGTTGTTTTAAAAAATGTCATATTCTCCTCCTTGGGAGGTAGCTTCTCTTAAAAACGGCTTTCCAAACCGATGGTCGGGCCTGAATAACGGACTTCGGCTGAATCATTGTCAACTTCACCGTGAAGCAAAAAGAAACGATAACCCAATGTACCATACCATTCGGTTTCAGCGGGCTTATTGGTATAATCACGTCCGAACAGGAGGGCCAGGTTAAAGTCGGTTAGCCGGGCTCCTGCTCCGCTTTGGTTAAATGAAAAGAATTTAATTGAACTGTTTAACGCCACATTATCAGATAATTTCGTATTTCCTTCGATCCCCACGTATGGAACCACAAGATTCGTATTAACTTCCCCGGCTCGTATTCCGTGAGTCATTTGCTGAGCTATGCGCATGAACATCCAGCTGAACTTCGCCCCGTAGAGGAATTTCCAGGAACCCTGCTCAGATTCACCCAGCAGGTGAGACATCCCAGCGTCGAAAAAGCTGGATCTCACCGTGAGAGAAGAGCCGGAGTTATAAGCAAGCTTGTCGAAGACCAGAGCCTGGTTTAGGTTGCCTGAATGCTCAAAGCCTGAATAATTTAAGTTCAAATGATTTTTGGGGTCAAAAGCATAGGTTAAATCAGCAGTCAACGCGCTTTTATTCTGAAAACCGACGCCATCTCCGAGGTTTACCGCCATTCCCTTGGAATTGATACTTCCCGCCAAGCTGCTATTCCAGCCGCCCACCTGGACTTCGCATTTAGGTTGGCCGTTTTTTTCAGCCTTTTCTATGGTTGTAACCGGCGTTGGAGAGGTTTCTGATGCAAGAACCGGCGCTGGCATTGACGCAGGAGCCGCCTCAGTTGATGGCTCCGGTGAAGGTATCGACGCTGACACAGGCAACGGACTTGTCAGAACCGGTGCCGGTATTTCTGAAATGGTTGAACTGTTCCCATTTTCCGAAACAACTCTCGCTGTCCCTACCCCGGAAGCAACCGACTTTTCTTCGGTCGTCGCTTTATTATAGTCGGCTAAATATCGCGCTAATTTGGCATCAATAGAGCCAGGAGAACTTTTAGCCATGAATTCGGCAAACTTGACCATCGCCGATTCTGGAAACTTCGTGGCTAATTCGCGACAATAATCCTTTGTTTTAGCTTCGTTACCGCTTTTAAGATATGCTTTGGCCAATCCGTATAACCCCACTGAAATATATGCAGGATCATTGAGGTCGATCAGTTCCTGATAGGCGCCTATGGCCTCTTCAAAGTGATTTGTATCTTCGAGTGTCTCGGCAAGCGCCATTATGAAAACAGGCTTATTGGATGATGCTGATGAACGTGAGGCAAAAATAGCCCCATGAAAATCAGCGATAGCGCCACCGATATCACCGGCTGCCTTTTTTTGAATCGCGCTCTTATAGAGCTCGACTTCCGGAACAGCTGCGACAGAAATGAAATGTACCAAAACAAAAAGTACAACAAAACCGATGATTTTTTTCTTCATGGCCGCCTCAAAGATTTGTCGTTTGATCTGCAGTTTCAGGGGTCTTAATATCGAAGTGAAGCACAGTCCACCCCCCCCCCCCCCGCGCGAAAGTCAATTTATTTAATTCTTATTGTTCAACGGGCTCGAAATTGGCATTGCAGCGATTTTTTATCATGGAGGCATTAAGGCATGTCACTCAATAAATCAATGCGAATGAGTAGAAAAAAATCGAACGCCGCTCTTTCGGCAAACATTTCGCCTGACAGTGCCGGACGCCACGGCGCTAATTACAAAATAATCGTATCTTCTCTAAAATTCGGGGTGAACCAATGATTAGTAGTGGAAGAGATTTCTCCCTTCGGTCGAAATGACAATAAAATATGTCATTCCGACCGAATGCGAGGAATCTCGCTTTGTGTAAAGAGATGCTCGTCCCACCTTTATTGAAATGTTACAAATAATTTTACGATTGATCCGATCAAAAACGATTCGTTTCTTCAAACCATCCATGGCTGAATGCGACAGCTGCCAATCCCACAAGAAATAGAAATAAGATCGCTTCACTCAAACCATACTTATAGTTTGAATAGCGGGTATGCGGTCTGTCCAGGCGATAACAGCGGGCTTCCATGGCAACAGCCAGTATCTCGGCGCGTTGAATCGACAAAACCAGCGTGGGAATAAGCAGAGGCATGACACGTTTTGCGCTCTGCCAGACTCCCTCATTCTTTCCGAATCTGGCGCCTCTCGCCATCTGTGCCAAGCGAATGCGCTCTACTTCATCCAGAATCGCCGGCAGAAAACGCACGGCAACGACCATTACCAGCGCAGCTTCGCGCACGGGAAAACGCACAATACGTAGCGGCCGGAAGCAGGCTTCCCAGAAAATCGTCAACTCTGATGGTGATGAAATCGTTACAAATACCGCTGAACACAAGAATATCCCGATCATTCGTGCCAACGAATCGAGCGCGGATAAAAAAGCGTGCGGAGCCCCGGAACAGGACTGAACAACCACTACCAGAACCAGCAGAAACCAAAGGCTTTTCAAAGCCCCAAGTATGCGACGAACAGGTAATTCGGAGATGAACATTCCCAGCAACAAAATGGCTAATCCGGTCAGGTTGCCTTTGAGGCCGAAGCCATGAAGTGAAAAAAGAAGAATCGCAGCAAAGGTTGCCATGCCTTTTGCAACAGGATGGAGTTTGTGGACCCACCCATCACCCGGTACAAATTCCAAAAAGGAGCCACTGACCATTTTACTCATCTTCCCGTCTTCGCACTGTTTTCGAACCGGTCGCGGAAGAGATAAAATCACACACATCCTGCGCCGCAGGCCAAGGTGGCTCAGCAATTTCTCCGTAAGGCAAAAGCTCCGTTCGATACCACTCAGGAAGCGGATAGAGCTCGGGATTGTCCAATGCAGCTTTAAGAAAAAGCCTTCCATTATCGAACCAGCGCGTATTACCGTTGTTCATAAGAAGAATTGTTCCAGCCTGATGAATAACCATCTCCGGATCATGCGTAACAAGAATAATTAGATGATTTTTGGAAATCT
>JADFYG010000160.1 GCA_015233155.1 Candidatus Rifleibacteriota bacterium | reverse complement strand
GTAGCTAACCGCCTACTTACCCGACGTGACTGCCTTACGATGCTTCGCTTGCGCTCGAGACGAAATTTCATCTACGGTTTCTACCGGACCTTTGGTCTTCCGCAGGCCCTTACCTCCTCGATGTTAGATTCCCTTCATCAGGGCTCTAGGGTAGGATTCGCACCTCCATTCTGTTGATCATGCCAAGCACACGGTTTGCTCCGCTCACCTCCGGTCTCCTTCAGGAGCCCCACGGCGGCTTGATTAATTCGCTTAATTTTGAACACCTCGGACTTCATATTTTATCCTTCCCCGCCCTCGGGGCATTTACACCCTAAACTATTGAAAGGAATTTGTCTCACTTAATATTGACACAGAGGGTTTGACGCCTCCATTTATATTATACTCGATTGAAGGTGTCCACTTTTTCCATCCTACCTCATACTCCCCAGAGTTGAATCCGGTGGAAAGAATATGGAGATGGATTAAAACAACCTTCTTGGGAAATCGAATTTACAAAGACATCGCAGACATTTTCCAGGTGGCCATCACAGCTTGGTCGGCGTTAACAGACACCCTTCTGAAGTCGATCTGTCGCATGCGATGGCTGGGACGCACATATTAATTGGGATTGGTATAAAATAATCGGAACCATCAAGGAGAAGTAGATATCGACCGCCCAAAAATCGAAATTTGCTGAAAAGTGTCAATGATCGGTGTTATGGTGCCATTTCGAGATCGGCATAAAGGAGCCACTTCGAGATCGGCATAATGGCGCCACCTTATGATCGCCATAAAGGCGCCACTTGATGATCGCCGTAATGGCGCCACCCGACTAAAAAGTCGATGAGTGGTCGAGGGGTTTAAAATATCCGATATACTCCATCCGAAATTCAAAATCAGGATGGAGGGACCAATGAATCGGAGGTTCGAGATGTACCAGTATCGACAAATTCTCTTGCACATGCGGCAGGGCGAAACCGATCGTCGTATTGCTAAGGACGGACTTATCGGTCGCAAAAAAGCCGGCATTGTTCGACGTATAGCTGATGCCGAGGGGTGGCTGGATCCAGCAAATCCGCTACCAGATGATAAAGTATTAGGGCAGAAATTTTTGTCGCAAAGCGTAAAAAAATCGACTATCTCTTCAGTTGCACCTTTCGCAGAGGAAGTGAAGACCTGGGTTGAGAACGGTGTACAAGCTTCAACTATCTGGGAACACCTCTGCCGTGTCAAAGGCTTCTGTGGTAGTTATTCATCTGTCCGTCGTTTTGTTCAGAAAATTCAGCCGCCAGATCATTCTCCAACTATGATTCTTGATTTCAAACCTGGCGAAGCCGCTCAAGTTGATTTTGGATCGGGGCCGTTGATTGAAAATTCCGACACTGGCAAGATTGAGCGTACATGTTTTTTTATTATGACTCTCGCCCATAGTCGTCATGCCTATGCAGAAGTTGTTACCAATCAGAGGATTCCGACCTGGTTGGAGTGTCATCGACGTGCATTTGAGTATTTTGGCGGGGTTCCAGCAAAGATAATTATAGATAACCTGAAGGCAGGTATTCTTCGCGCTTGCTTGTATGAGCCAGAAGTTCAGCGATCATACGAGGCTTTTGCCGAAGGATATGATTTCATCATCAGTCCCTGTCCACCACGTGATCCCGAGAAAAAAGGAAGAGTCGAATCCGGGGTAAAATATGTAAAGAATTCCTTCATGCCTTTGCGGTCTTTTCGTTCAGTGGCCGATGCAAACCGGCAATTACGAGAATGGCTTGAAACAACAGCTGGACAAAGAATTCACGGGAGTACCGGAAAGAAACCGTTGGAAGTCTTTTTCGCTGCTGAGAAACAATTTCTGAAACCGTTGCCGACAAATCCACCGGAATTGGTGGAATGGGGTAAATCTCAGATCTATCGGAACAATCACGCGCTCTTTGAGAAAAATTGGTATTCCGCGCCTTATACGCTGATCGGCAAATCTGTCTGGGTGCGGGCAGGTATTCGAACGGTTCAGTTATTTCATAATGATGAAATGGTGGCCGTGCATCCTCAATGTTTCGGACATGGAGAACACCAGACCGTGACTGATCACCTTTCTCCGGATTGTCGGGCCTTTGCCGAACGGCCACCTGAGTGGTGTATAGAGCAGGCGGGCGAAGTCGGAATCTGTTGTTTAGAGGTCATTGAACGTCTGCTATCCCACCCGAGGCTGGATTGTTTAAGGTCTGCTCAACGAATCCTCCGTTTTCAGGAAACTCATGGAAAAGAACGCCTGGAGGCAGCGTGTGAGCAAGCGTTGGTCTGTGATTCTGTCAGAGTGACGACCATCAAAACGATTCTGAAAAATATGGCTCAGGACGGAGAAAAAATCAGTCCACCGGTCTTTGAGGAAGCCTATCAGGGTGCCGGACGCTTTGTCCGGATTCACGATTGGTCCTCGTTGAAAAAAGGAGAGGAGCAATGAATCCAATGCCACAATTGATTCCGATTCTTCGTCAACTTTGCCTGTCAGGAGTTCTGGATTCTCTCGAAGTGCGCACAAAGCAGGCGGTTACAGAACAAATGTCTCATACTGAATTTCTGGCAATGCTTCTTCAGGACGAAGTAGCCCGTCGTGAACAAAAGAAGCTGGCCATGCGAATTCGACGGGGTAATTTTCGACCGGACAAGACTCTGGAAACATACGATTTTGGATTCAATCCCAACATCAATCGAGCTCAGATTCAAGATCTGGCCACCTGTCGCTTTATCGAAGAGCGTGTATCTGTAGTAATCGTTGGACCATGCGGGACTGGAAAAAGTCACATCGCACAGGGCCTGGCAAATATCGCTGCCAGGAATGGCAGAGACGTTCTCTTCACAAATCAGACCCGTCTATTCGGAATTCTTCAAGAAGCTCGTATAACCAATACATACGAACGAAAACTCGCTCAATTGGCCAAACTTGATCTTTTAGTAATCGACGATTTTGCAATCAAACCCTTACGGACGCCGCAAGATGAAGATTTTCATGAACTCATTGCAGAACGTTATGAGCGAAAAGCGACAATTATCACGAGTAATCTTGATTTACCAGAATGGCCACAGGCATTTCCAAACAAGCTTCTCGGTTCAGCAACCATTGATCGGATAAGACACGGCGCTTATGTCGTTATATTGGAAGGAACAAGTTTTCGTGCCACAAAACCTATTCCAGAGCGAAAGACTTATCGCAAAATACAGACAAAGGAATAATTGATCGTGAAACGCAGGGGTTATAGCGAAAAGCCGGGGGAAGGCCTTGTGGGAAACCAACTCTTGGTTTCCCCACCTTCCCCTCGACCCCATCCGAACCCCTTCCTTCTCAAAAAACCTCTCATCAGCAAATATCAGTGTATCGGAATATTATCAAAATTCAGGGGAGGAAATATCGCCTTCCAAAAAGGAGGAAAAAAAGTCGTTTTCGCGGGGTATTTTAAACCTAAAAAATGGTGCACCGAAGTGGCGCCATTATGCCGATCATGGGTGGCGCCTTTAGCCCGATCATTGACAACGTCATCAAGCGTCCAGTTGTGGGAATTTGGGTGAGAACCTATGACGTGTCCCGAAGCAGTAATAAGTCGATGTGAGTTGTAGTAACGGCGATTGGTTTTAAGTAAGAATCCCTCATGTTTCGCTTCTCGCCGCAGTAATTCGCGTCGTTCCCTGGAATCGCCTGTCGAGGTAGAGGATACAATGTTTGCTGGGTTTTGAATCGGCGCGGATTGATGAGAGGTTGTCGGTTGAACTGCAGCTACACAGGGGGATACTGTACCCATGGATTTATGCTCCTTATTTGATTAAAATACTCCGGCAACGAAAGTCCGGAGGACAACACATTCATATTTTCTTTCGAGAAGTCAGTTCCTTGAGAAACCCGCCGAGATGGCGCTTCACATCCAGCGATGGCCCGCTGTTTCGTTCAAGCAGGTCAAGAACCTCCTGCCGCGCAAACAGTTGGCGGCTCCGGCGATTACGGGAGTTTGGTGGGGCCAGGAAGTGAGCTTTTACGTTCTTTGGGAGCTCATTTCGGAGATGTGATTCGGAAACATCAAAGAGCTCAGATAGTTCCCGGGTCGTTAAGAGAGGTTTTTCAAGAAGCAGAATTGCTTTTTTGACTCCTTCGCTGACCGCATCACGGAACGATTCCATGATAGTGGTGCGATCTATGGAGGTCAGCTTATTCCAGATTTCGTCATTCATTTTTTGCCGCAGTGGATTCAGAAGTTTCGTGACATCAATCTCTGGCACCTTGTTCAAGAGGTCTTTTTCACCATGAGTTGA
>JADFYG010000015.1:77588-97084 GCA_015233155.1 Candidatus Rifleibacteriota bacterium | reverse complement strand
CGACGCATTGTCGAGATTCTGCCTAAGTTCGGCGACAAGCGACAAGCTGTCAATATCGCTCAACAAATTCAGGAGGACACATCCTCCTATCTGTTAACGATCACGGCCATGAATACGCTGGTTGGGGAAATGCGTGACCTCGATACGATTGAAATGGCTCTGACAGCCGCGGAAACAGGACATATGGTGTTGTCGACCCTTCACACGGTGGGTGCGGTCGAGACGGTGGATCGCATTATTAATATCTTTCCCGGGCATCGTCAGGAAGAGATTCGCTCCGTGTTGTCCCTTTCGCTTAACGGGCTGATTTCGCAGATATTGTTGCCGGGACGCAAAAAAAATGAACGTGTTATGGTTTACGAGTTGATGATTTTGAATTCCGCGATGCGAAATATGATTCGGGAAAAGAAGACCAATCAACTAAAATCTGCGCTGATGCTGGCCAGAAAAGACGGATGCGTGACGTTGAAAGATAATCTCGGCGAGGCTATTCGCGATGAACGGGTCGATCCCAAGCTGCTTCAGACGTTAATCAAGGAGATAGTCGAATGACCGGTTCCGACGGGATCGAAACTTTTCGCCTTGTAAAAGCCGCAAGACGCCTGTTTAAGCCTGCTATCGATTGTATTACGTCCATTGCCGGGCGGTCTCAGGAAGACATCGCCTGCGAGGCTATACTTGCGCTTGGCCGCATAGGAGACCCTTCTTCCCGGGAATTACTCGTCGCATCGCCAGCCAGATTCCCGGATCGCCAGGAGCCCCTCGCCGCCCTCGGCGCGTTTCGCGATTCCACGCCGGTTCCGCGACTGATAGAACTGCTTGGAAATCCTGATTACCAGTTCAAGGAAGATGTTGTGCGGGTGCTGGGCGAAATCGGCGATCCTCAGGCTACTGAGGCATTGAAGTCTCTTTTGTATGACAACGAGCGTATGGTTCGATACTACGCCGCCTGGGCTTTGTACAAGATCGGCGGTCGTGATGTCGTTCAGAGTTTATGTGCATTGCTTTCAGATGCTGATGAATGGATCGTCATCAACGTGCTCGAAATCCTTTCGCGGTTAAAAGATCCGGAAGCAGTACCCGCACTGGTTGGACAGTTCAAGATTGTGCGTGACCCGCGGCTGCGCGCTATAATCATTTCATCGTTGGCTGCTTTTGCCGAACCTCGCTTGCTGCCCGTTTTTGAAGAAGGACTGAATTCGTTCGATCCGCGCATTCAGGCGAACGCTGTCGAAGCGGTCGCCATGCTGAAAATTTCCGCTCTTGAAGTCCGCCGCAAGTTAAAAAAATTTCTGGGACATCCGAATAATCGTGTGCGCGCCAATGCGATAGTCGCACTCTTTCGCGCGGATGGCGAGAAGGCATCGACCGAGGTTGAGGCCATGATGCAAAGTTCCGATCTTCCGGTACGGCGTTCCGCGGCATACGTGCTGGCCAAGGTAAACCTCGAACGCAGAAAAGAGATGATCGACAAACTGCTGACCGATCAGGCTTTCGGTGTGCGTAAAATGGCATTGAGAGCAGCACTGGCTCTAAAATCAGATGTCGGAATCGGCCGCATACTTCCTCTCCTCCAGGATGGAAACCAATGGGTCCGGAAAGAGGCGGTTGATTGCATCCGCAAGGTGGATGACGCTCCAATCGAATTATTGCTCGAAACATTGGGAAAGGAAAGCAGTCCGCCGGTGCTTGAGAGTTTGCTCGATTTTGTAGTCGAACGGCACGTCGAAAAAGCGATTCCGGTAATCCTGAAGAAGATCAGAGAACAACCGGAGGAAGGACTTCCGAAGATGCTTTCCAGCCTTGGGAGACTAAGCGCTAAAAAAGAGTTGCTGGAGGCGAAGAAGTATCTTGGAGATGCCGGCCCGGATGCGTTGCGGGAATATCAGATCGCTATGCTGCTGCACGGCGAGCTCGGCGTATTGAGCGATATTGCCGCGATGCTCACCGAAAAAAAACGTGATGAAGAGTCTATTCTCTGGTTAAAAACTGCTGGTGAGGTGGGGATGTTCCTGCGAAACCCTGACTTATTCTCACCGCGACTGACTGAATGTCTCATGATAGAAGCAAGAAAAGACATGGGCGGGGTGGTCGAATTCGGCGGCTCTCAAGCGGCTGCTCCCATGGTTTCCGCACCGGCTCAACTGAGTATAGAAACGGGAATCAAGCTTGCAGAAGCAGGCCAATACATCGAGGCGGAAAAATTCTTTCGAGTATTTCTGGGACGTTTTTCGGATAATGCTGAAGCATTATTTCATCACGGCTCGGTGCTGTTGAAACTCAGTCGTCCGACAGATGCGCTTGTGCCACTTGAGCGGCTTCGCCTGATAGCCCCGGACCACAGGCCCGGCGCGATGCTGCTTGGACAGATTCAGTTTCAGCAAAAGAACTGGGTTGGGCTGATTGAAACATTCGAAGCCCTGCGTGACCGGATTCCGATGAGTGAAAAAAAGTCCGTCAGTCAGGTTCTGGGTGCCCTGGGATTGGGCTATTTCCACCAGCGGCGGTATACAAAGGCGATTGAGGTTTTGACGAAGGCACTGGCTGTTAACGAGCGGGATCTTTCGTCGTCATACCATCTGGCGTTGTCGTATGTAGCCATGAAAGACAATGCATCGGCACTGAAATTGCTACGCTCGTTGAAGGGAAACCTGCCGCCGGACAGCCGGGTTTTACGAAATGTTGACGAGCTCCTCCAGAAGCTCGAAGAAGAATCGTGACTATTAATCATTATTCAGGAAAACCCAGAGAATGGCCGAAGGATGAAAAAGCTTTTGTGGGTTGGGAGTAAATAATGAGCGAACTCTTGAAGACTGTGGCCGATGTCCGTAAGTCGGGTGCTACCGATATTCACCTCTCAGCGGGAGAAAAAATATTCGTGCGCAGGGGTGGAGTGCTCAGTATTATATCGGATCACAAGGTGACCGAGGATGAGATAAAGAAGGTCATTCTGGCAACAAGTACGCCGAAGGCCCGTGAGATTCTTGGCAAGAACCGCCAGGTAAATTATACTTACGAAGATGGAGTTTCAAAGGAAAGATATCGGGTTGCCGCCTCGTTTTGCAGAGGCAAGTTTGCACTGGCAATACGTATGTTACCTGCCCAACCGCCGAAGATGGCTGATCTCGGGCTGCCGGACGCCATTCGCAAGGTGCTGGCGAAACAATCAGGGTTGATCATGGTCGGCAGTCCTTCAGGCCAGGGGAAGACTACAACTATTGCTTCCCTGCTCGATTTCATCAACACACATTATGAAAAACATATTATAACCGTAGAGAACCCGGTCGAAATCAAGTTCAAGGATGATCGTTCGTCATTTTTACAACGCGGTATCGGGCTGGACGTCCCCAACTTCTTCGGAGGACTGGATGAGGCATACAGGCTCGATCCCGACGTGGTCATGACAGATTCACTCAATTACAGGGACGCCCTTGATCAGGCAATGTTTTTGTGTGAAGCCGGCTGTCTTGTTATTGGAGCGACCGAGGGCGGCAGCTGTCAGCATTTGCTGGAACGTGTCATTCATTGGCGCTCAGCAGAGGAACACGATGGTTTTCGCGGAAAGATCGCGACGCATCTGTCAATGATAATCAGTCAGCGGCTTGTGCCGAGGGCTGATGAAAAAGGACTCGTTGCCGTGTTTGACATCATGGTGAACACCCAGCAGGTGAAAGCGATGATAAAAAACGACAATCTGAGTATGATAAAGACGATCCAGGAGCAGGATCAGGCTTCCGGTATGCAGACTTTTGATCGTCATTTGCAGACGTTGGTGAAGAAAAACGTGATCACCTCCAAGACGGCGGTCGAGTATGCCGAAGATATTACCGAAATGTCGGCTCGCTTTACGAGTGGAAAGGGGTGATCCGCCATGGACCTTGAAGCATTGATTGGAAGCGTGCATTCCCAAGGTGGTTCCGAGATTCATCTGAAGGTGGATTCACCACCGCTGATGCGAAAGAACAAGAATTTACAGCGGCTTTCCATGCCTGCGATCATGGCCGCAGATATGGAGAGCGTGGTCAAAAAACTTTTGTCTGCCGAAGATCAGGCGTATATCCGTGAAAAGCAGTATTTTGAAAATAACTTTTTTGGTGCGCCTCCATGTAACTTCAGGCTATGCCTTTTCAAAACGCAAGGCCAGATTCAGGCGATAATACGTATTATTCGCAGTGTCGCACCGAGTTTGCAGGAACTTGGCTTTCCAGCTCAGTTCGGGGAACTGATAAATGCGCGATCGGGGTTGATTATTATCTCGGGTCCCGCGCGATCAGGAATATCCACCTCTCTTGCGGCCTTGATCGAGCACATAAATATGAACCGGGCGTGTCATATCCTTTTGATGGAAGACCCCATCGAATTCGGATATATTTCGAAAAGGGCAATCATATCGCAACGACAGTTGCGAAAGGACGTTCATACCGTCGAGCAGGGAATAAACTTCGCGAAGCGCATGGACGTCGACGTGCTTGTAATCGGCGATCTCAAGAAAGAAGTGCCTCTGCGCACGCTTCTTGAGTATGCCAATGGCGGACATCTTGTCATTCTCACGATGCAGACTCTGGGTGCCATGAATACTCTTGAAAAGATTCTGATTTCGTTTCCGGAGGCTTATCGCGAACATATTTGCAATATGCTGTCGCGTGATCTTCTCGGCATCTGCTCTCAGGCACTTTTGTTCAGCCACGTCGAAAATCGCATGATGCCGATTCATGATATCCTGATGGTGAACCATACGGTTCGCAGTATCATTCAAAAGGGGCGAATCAGCCAGATTGAATCGAATATATCCAGCGCCGGTGAAGGAAGTCGTTTGTTCGACGGTCATCTGGTGAGACTGATGCGTGATAATAAAATTTCAAAAGAAACGTCTGATGGATTCCTGACGATGTATCGTGGAGTGAAGTGATGGAAATGGCGCGTGTCGATACTGAACACGCATCAGTAACGGGAAACTCGTTTTCCGGGATTCGAGTGATTCGTGGGTTTACGCTCATTGAAATGAGCGTCGTTGTCGCGATCATCGGAATTCTTTATATGTCTGTAGTGCCGATGTATGGGAATACGATTGCGCGGGCCCGGGAAACGGCTCTAAAAGAAAATTTGCAAACCATGCGTCGCGTGCTCGATCAGTATTACAAGAATCACCAGCGCTGGCCGGACGCTTTGTCTAATCTTGTAAGCGAAGGCTACTTGCGCGCGGTTCCAGTTGATCCGATTACGACGAAGGCTGATTGGGTGGAGGTTCCATCCGAACCTGGAATTACAGACGTATTCGATGTTCATTCGGCAGCCCCCGGGAAAGGGCTCGACGGACAGGCTTACGCAAGCTGGTGATGGGTTCGCGCCGAATTTTCCGAGCTGGCGTCGCCCTTCTGATGGTTGTCGGGTTTGTTCTTGCATTGGCAATCAGTCTGACGATAGCTGTTCCAAGGGCCAGAACTGCCGTCGCGGAGGCCAAGGAAGCCGATCTGCGTTTTTGCCTGGGTGAGTTCCGACGTGCCGTCGAACGATTCCGTGATTGCAATGGCCGGGAGCCGTGTTCATTTGACGAAATGCTCACGGATGCAAAAGGACGGCGTCATCTGCGTCGCATTTATATCGATCCATTTACCGGTCATTCAGACTGGTCATTCGACATAGGTACTGCAACGGTTGTGATTCACTCAATCAGTTCGCATACAAGCCTCGCCGGAATTCCCGTATCCGAATTTCGATAATCTTAATGTTTAACCACCGATTCACACAGAAAAAGATCGGCATGGATAAAGACCGGACAGGAATTGACCACAGATGAACACGGATGGACACAGATAAAGACCGGGCAGATAAAAGGCCGGAGAGAGAAAAAACAGACAGCATAATCAGTGATGATTGCTAGGCTAGTCTGTTTCGGATAGAATGAAGGTATGAGATACAGGGGGGGGAAAAAGGCGTTGAAGGTTTTTGCATCTTCCAGGGCTGCTTCCCATGGATTTTCTCTGGTTGAAATAATAATTACTTTGTCTGTTCTCGTTGTTGCGCTTGTTCCTTTGCTAAGGTTAATGAGTAGTCAGGCCGTTTCGGCGAGGGATATTCGCGATCATTCGATAGTTATGAATCTGGTCGAAGGACAGCTGCACAAATATATCTGTATCGTAAATGCTGCCAATGCTTCTTCTTCGATATGTCTTGTAAAGGAAGACATCACTTCTGAAATAGTGGCCGACCACAAAGGAGAACTTGGTAGCCTCGTTAACTCGCTTCAGATGCTTGTGACTGTCCAAGTGTGCCCGGAATGCCCGGATCATGCCTACGAGATTCTCGTTGAGGCCACATGGGAGAAAGTGAAGAAATTTCATCTTTACACGGTGGTTGCAGAGCGGGATTCCACCACTCCCGACACAGGAAAACTGGAGTAACGAATATGAAGCCAGCGAAGAAGCCAGTCCGGCACCAGGGCTTTACTATGATAGAGCTGGTTGTTGTCGCGGGACTGGTTGCACTGCTTGGTATGTTATTCGTCCGTGGAATGAACATGACGGCAAATTCCGTCGACATCCAGGAACGAATGGACATGATGGCGCGCATTCGCAATACTTCTTACCTTATGAGCAAGGAGCTGAGCTATTCGGCGGGTTTTCTTTATCCGCCGTTATCAGCAACCGGTTTTTCGAGTCACATGATCTTTCGCAACGCGCTCAACGAAATTGTCGGTTTCTTTTTATCTCCGGAGGGGCTCATGTTCTTTAATTACACCCAAAACGTGAATCGGCTTATATTCCCGGAGGTCGCCAGCTTCCAGTGCAGGCTTGTCAATCAGAATCTCGTTGAGTACACGCTTCGCGTCAAAAAGAAAAATGCTGATTTCACATTGTGGAACCAGCTTTCGACCTTCAACACGTTGCCTTGATCGGTGAAAGGAACAGAATATGATCATGCGTGAAAAGATCATTCTCTCAGCCGGCAGATCTTGGATTAACATGGTCAAAATGGCCGGGCGGCGTGGTATGACGATAATCTTTGCACTTGTTGTAATAATTGGTTTGGGCATTGTACTTGGAGCCTTGTCTTTTTTCTCCACTAATGAAAGACTCGTTCTCGAGAAGATGATCAATAATAAAAAACTGGTTTACCTGGTGCGCGCCGGTCTCAACCTTGCTGAGGCAAAATTGATCGAGGGTCGCTGGTATTTTCCCAAAAGTGAAGGGAAACTGGTAATCGATCTTCCTACCGGCGGCCGAGTCAGGGTATTTACCGACGATTACGTCCGGGTAAAACCAGTTGACTATAATGGGCACACTGTCACATTGCTTGATCACATCAAGGTTTGCATCGAGGCTTCCTATAACAAGGAGTTTCTTTACGGCTACGGGAAGTTCGTAATCAGCCCAGAGCCTAATAATGATCTGGCTGATACTACGGGTTTGAATCCGGTTCATTCGAAGAGCACTGAGAACGGGCCGAAACCCGTTTATACCATGCGAAAGATGGCGAACCTGCATACCCTGACCCCCGACCAGTTAGATGGAGTTCCAGGGTTCAGCAGTATTGAAGACACGCTTTCCCGCAAGGCTCTTGCGACATATCTGATTGTCGATCAAATGACTTACGCGATGAACTATTCAGAGATGATGCCTCTTGCAAAGGGAATCAAGTTGAGTTATGTGCCTCCAGCGACTTCGACATTCAGCTACAACGTTTTGCGTGCAAAGCTGAAGGCGCTCGATCCAACCAGCAAAACTCCCTATGACCTAAAGGATCCGGCGGTGCAGCAGAAGCTCAAGAGTCAATTCATGCTCGAGACTTTCAAACGCTATTTCATGGCCAGTGACTGGGATATAGACGAAGCCGAAAAAAACAAGCAGCTGAACTCATTGAATATTATTCGCGGAGAAGTTGCTACGAAGACTACCGATCCAACGATAGCTCCGGCCATTACCGTGGCCTTTGGAGCTCCGCCGGAAAGCGTCGACGATGTTAAATCGAGTTTCTCTTACGGAAATAAGCAAACTGCGGCGGAATCTTTTCTTCAGTACAGAGGCTACCTTTCCGGCCCGAAGCCGGGAGAATCACCCGTATTTATCGCGAAAAATCTTTCCCAGATACATACCTCCAACGCGTATGGGTTCGCCTGGAGCGCCGAACTGGAGTATGAAAATGCTGCGGGTGTGAAGTGGCCTGGTGATGGCGGTACCAGTGCCGTCAATTATGTAAAGTATGATAATGCATTTAAAAATACTTTATCATGGACCGACCCGAATGATGCATCAACTACTGTGAGTGTAAAATCGTGCCCTCAGCCGCCTGCCAAAAAGAAAACTGAGGGATATAGCGGGTATTATCTATTAAACCCTATAACCAACAGCAAGATGGCGGTATTTATCTATCTCAATTTTTTCCTTAAGTTTGTCGATGAGAATACGCCTAATGACCCAATCGAGCTTAATAGTTGGGGAAATGCCTTCTCATCATCATTTTGGTTTGTTGATCCGACTAAAATTAAAGAAATGACAGGCGGGCAGGTAACGGGTACCTATTAATACCATTCACAAAAGGTTCCATCGTAATAATGTTCCCGAGAACACTGTAGGGGCGAACTGGCGGGTCGCCCGAGATATGCGAAAATTTTTTGTGAATAGTATAGCCGCTTGGCCCGGGTATTCGATTAGTTTTCGAGTCGGTGTCTCAAGTCGATCAAGTGTTTCTTTGTTTCAGGGCTTATTTTTTCTGACAAAAATGCTCGCCGAACTTCCGACAAGGCTTCATCTTTTTTGCCTTGCTTCAACAAAAGCTCACCTCTGGCCGCCCTGACATCGGCGTTATCGATGTCCAAGCCAAGAGCCGTTTCGGTTTCGGCAAGCGCTCGCGTTGTGTCATCAGTGTCGCAAAGGCAGATCGCCAAGGCGCTGTGCAGGTGTTTGTCATTCGGGCGCTGAATGAGGCTTTTTTCAAGCGTATCGATGGCACCGCGCAGATTTCCCTCCGCTCGCTGGACAAGCGCAATACAGTACCACGCCCGGAATAATTTGGGATCGATGCGCAATGCTTCCTGAAAACATGCCTTTGCTCCATCGTAATTCCCAAGGAGAGACAGCCGCAGACCGGAGACAAACTGTATTGTTGCATCATTGGGATTGTTCAATGCATAGGTGCGAATACTCTCTGCCACTTCTTCTGAATCAGGTGATGGCGAACCGACTATACATTCGGAATTGAAGCTGATACCGTCAAGCATCACTTTTGTGACAACTGCAACTCCTGATGCTGCGGAAGTTGCGGGAACACTGGCAGTCGGAGTCGCGGGCATATTCTCTTTTGCCAATGCGGCCTGACTGGCCAACGCCGCTTGACTGGCCAACGCAGCCTGACTGGCCAGGGCAGCCTGACGAATGACTTTCTCTGCTTCTGCCTTCTGTTTCGCTAAGAGATCTGAATAAGCGGTTTCGCTTGCAAGTGTACGATCGCATTCCTGCACCAGTATCTTAAAATCGCGCCTGATACACGCGTCTTTAAGTGAAGCCAGATCAGTGGTGATTCGATGCTTCGCTGAGGCGCAGTCACCCGAAATAAAGGATGCAAAAGCTTTCCAGAAGAGTTTTTCTTCGGATGACCCCCGCTCTTCGACCCATTTTTCGACAGCCTGGATGGTCCCGTGGTCATCTTGCCCGAGAAGACTGCGCTTTCGCAGGAATGAACCCCGCAGAAATTTTTCGGCGAGATCCAGGCGCTGCCGTCCTTTTGCTTCGAGCGCGGACTGAAAAAAAAGATCCGCGACCACTGAGTTTTCAGGAATGGATGAAGCTGTCGAGAAAAAACTGGCAAGCTCATCGTGTGCGGAATTTATATCGTTATTGCGCCGATCCAGTGTGGCCAGACGGTAGTATAGCGTCGATTGATCCGGCTTTATGCGCAAGGCCTTTCGAAATGCATCGATTGCGGCTGGAGCATCTCCGAGCGCCGTAGTCAATTCACCAAGAGCTGATAGATAACCAAATTTGTCTCCGTGCAGGGGATCCCCGTCTTTGCGAATATTGGATAGTTCTGGTGCGGTGCGACGCTGTGTCCATAAACGGAAGATTCGTATGAATGGTTCTTCCAGGTCTGGCTGTTCGCTTATAAGCTGTTTCAAGGCCTTCTCAGCTGCCGCAATGTCGCCCTGTCGCCTGGCGACATCTCCAAGCGCCAGAAGAACGCGGGCGCGCATATCCGGCTTTAAGGTTGCACTGCTCATCTGGCTAAGTACGCCACGTACTTTTGATAGATTTCCTTTCGCCTCGAACAGGCGAACAAGTCGAAATACCAACTCAAGATCGCGGTCAGCGGCAACGCGGCGTTCGAGTTGATTTATAGTCTCTGTTGCACATGTGCCCATGCGGGCATCAGCCTCAGCAATAGTCAGCTGTGCCCGCAGATTTTCGACATCCTGTAGCGGCGCAAGTATTCGCAATGCTTCCTGGGGTGTTCCGGAGTCGAGCGCACTATCAGCCGAGCTCAGAAGGTCGTTAATGTTGGCAGGCGCCGGTTTATGTGAGATGAGCCTTTTCGTGTCCCTGGTCGGGGATAAACGCCAGCCAAAGCCGAACCATAACCCTCCGAGAATCAGAAGCACTATTACTGGAACAGCGAGTTGTCGCAAAAGTGCAGATCTCCCGAAGGTTTATGATTTTATGCAAAAACAAATCATGGCACACAAAGATCCGAAAAATATCAGTTCTTGGGATGAACTGTTCCGGGATTCAGTTTAGGCCAGCCGGAGAATGGGTCGAAAAGCCTGCTGGCTTCGGTGGGATCGCTGGTGGTTGGCTCCGGGAGGGGGCCACTTCCTTTATATGCCAGTGACTGGTTTTTGGTTATCGTTTTCACACTTCCGTCGTGCGCGGTGAAGGTAACCTTGCCTTCCTTGACATGAATGCTGGTTCCGTCCGTTGCAATTGCGATCAGGAATTCTGTGCCAAGTACGGCGGTCACTCCATGTGGAGTTTCGACCATGGAACGTTGTTTCTGCGGTGTTATTTTGTACAAGGCACGGCCCGAAGTCTGCGCACCCATCGTATTGCCGGCCTTGACTTCGAAAAATGTGTCCGGAAATACAGTGACGAGGCTTTCGTCCGGGAATTTCAGCTTTGCCCAGCCTGTTTCATCGGTGCGGGTTGCAGCACCCTCCGGCAGACGATCACCTTGTTTGCCGGGATGGAACGCGGTCGCGGATGTCTCGCGAACCGCAACATTGCCCTGAGGATGATCGATTACGGCAGCCCAGTCCGCGGTGGGCGCTTTCGCGTTACCACAGCCGATCATCCAGATTCCCAAAAACATCATGGCTATGAATACTGTTAAATAGGTGGCCTTGCGCATTGTTTCCACCCTCCTGAATATACGATTCTGTTAAGACAGCTTCGGAAACACACAGTATCAAGAACGCGATCGCGGTAGACAAAAACCGGTTTCACTGAATATTTAGTTTACCAGTACCCAAAGTATAGCATGACAACCCGCTTATTTACAAAGAATTTACCCCCTCAGCCTGGGTCATTTCATTCTCCGTCGCTGAATAGCTTGAATAGCACGGTTTCACTTTGAGGTCGGGCGGGACCGCCGGTCACGCCAAGCTGTATCAGGCGTCGTTGGCAGATGGCTCGACTTTTGGGGCGGTATCGGCTTTCCGTTGGAGCAGGAGAAGAGTGATATCGTCAGTAAAGGGATGTCCGCTTGAAAAAGATTTTACGTCTGACAGCAGATCGGGAAGATTGTCATTCGTTGAAAATGATGGAATAACGCGAGAAAGATGCTCCAACCAGCGTTCATAACCATACTGTTGCTCCTGCCAGTCAACAGCCTCGACAATGCCGTCAGTGTAGAACATCAGGGAGTCTCCCGGATTCAGGGTAAAATTTTGTATGACGGCGCGCGAAGCCTCCTTCAAACCAAGTGGTTTACAAGGGCTCTTCATTTCTCTCACCACTCCTTTACTGTCCACTATGACTGCCGGAGGATGAGCAGCCGAAATGAGCTGACCGGAACCGTCTGAAGGGATTATTCGACCCACTACGGCAGTCATTAGCATGCGTTTCTTCATTAGCCCGTCCAGGATGGCATTCCAGGTCTGGATAAGATTCTCGATTTCGATTAGGCCGTTGCGATTGAGAAGCGCAACTATTGTTTTTGCCATGACAGTGATCATGGATGCGGAAAAACCGTGTCCGCTCACATCTACAACGAGAAATACCAGAGAGCCATCTTTCTGGGGAAGAATGTCAAAATAGTCTCCGCCGGCAGATTCACAGGGTTGGCACATTCCCCGGCATTCGTATCCCTCCGCGGATTTCCAGTTTCCGCGCGGAAAAAGCGATGTCTGAATTTTTCCGGCGGCGAGGGCTTCAGCCCTCGCGAGCCTCAGTTCAAGGGCTGAAAGAGTGTCCATTGCTATGAACATGCTTGAGGAAAAAAGAAGCCAGGAGAGGAAAAAAGGTGCAAGAGGCGGATGAATACCTGTCCATATGATGGAGACAAGGCCACCGGTTAACAGCAGAGCCAGAGTGCCGAGAGAAATTGCCAAACCTCGTCTGTCTCCTGAACGCATGGTCAGGAAGCCGCAGAGCCCGCCGAAAATTGCCAGTGCAAACCGCAATGGAATGGCTTCAGAGCGATGAGTCAGACGTCCGGCTATAAATGTATCCATAGTTACTGCCAGAAGTTCAGCTCCAGGAATCACTCCGGCGGCAGTGCGGTGAAAATCATGAAGAATGTCCGCCGTTACTCCCAGTATGACAATCTTGTCCTGGACAACGGCAGCGGGAATTTCCTCATTTAGCAGACGAATGGCGGAATAAATCGGAATACTGCCATCGCGACGGGCAAATGCTGGTTGTCCTATAGAGACATTGCTTGGGTTTATCGGCGGAGCAGGCAGATCCGGAAAGATAAATCTGGCCGCATGCAGGGCGCAACTCTCTACGCCCAGGCGTTCATCGGCGTAGGCGAATGAACGCGTCATCTGATCATCATCGATTATTGTCTGGACGAATCCCTCAAAAGCAGCGCTCTGTCTGAATATTGGGGCATTACGAAAATGTCGTGCCTGAACTCCGTCAGGGGTCATGGTTTCATCTATTACGGATACCAGGGCGATGTTTCCGAGTTGTCTGAAAAGGTCGCAAAGTGCCCGGTCACCAGCTTCTCCGGCGCCGGCGTCAGGATGTTGCAGAAGAATATCCAGGATGATGAGACGGGGTTTGCCCGCAGCAATGCCTCCGATGACTCGGGCCAGTTCAGATCGTGGCCACGGCCAGCGAAAGGGAATGGCCTGCAGAGTGGCGGTATCGATTCCGACTATGGCGAATCGCGGGTTGACCGTTGTCAGGCTCATGCGGACTTTCTGGAACAGATCGATAAAATATCGCTCGAGCCATTCCGTCGAGGACGGTACAAAGACAAACATGCCCCAGATCGCGAGAATCAGACACAGCAAAAATCGCGTCCGACTCTTACCGAATGCGAAAACGAGGCGATTATAAAACTCTCGTAGTGAAAATAATGACTTTATCATGTGAGATTCCCGCAGTATTCACGATATACCCGTCAGGGGCTATTAATCAATTAGCTCGTGGGAAAGAACGCGGCGCGCCCAGCGGTCGCCTTATCATAGAACTTTTACCCTGATTCGAAGGCTTATGAATATGTCCAAAAAGCATAAAAACCCGCCGGTATACGGCGGGTTTTTATTAGACCTGATCGCTGAGGGTTATTTACCCTTGTTAACGAGTTCCTTGAGTTCCTTGCCGGGAACGAACTTGGCGACTTTCTTGGCAGCGATATTGATCTTTTGCTTGGTCTTCGGGTTAACACCCTTGCGCGCGGCGCGCTTCAAGGTGACGAAGGAACCAAAACCTACGAGCTGAACTTTTTCGCTCTTCTTGAGGGAGTCTTTCACGGTCTCAATGAAAGCTTTGACCATTGATTCTGACTCGATGTTGGTAATCTCGGCCTTTTTCGCGATCGTCTTCAGAAGTTCCTGTTTATTCACGGGTTATGCCTCCTCGAAATGATGGTAAGTATGATGGTGACTAGGATTTAGCATATTTTGGGCGCAGACGCAAGGTACACAGCAAAAAAAAATAAAAATTATTCTTCTCTGGAGCTTTCCTTGAGGATCGATCGAGCAAAAATAAGCCCTTCATGGCCCATTGTACCAAGCATGCGTGCAATTTCTGCCTCCCGCGCCTGATTGCAGACCTCTTCGATTTTCACGATGGTGTTTTTGGATTTGACCGACTTTTCCACAGTGAAATGCCTGTCGCCTTCTTTTGCAATCTGATGAAGATGTGTAACCAGTATCACCTGTTTGTCGACTGACAGGCTTTTGAGACTTTTGGCAACGGCTTCCGCGATGATACCGCCGATACCCGTATCTATTTCATCGAATATCAACGTTGGCAGCTCATCTGAACGTGCCAATACTTTTTTCAGGGCCAATGCGACTCGCGAAAGCTCTCCGCCCGATGCGATCTTGCGAAGCGAACCAGGAGGAGCGCCAGGATTGAGAGCTACCACAAAATCAACGGTTTCCGCTCCATCTGGTCCCGGTTCGAGGGGATTAAGCACGACTTGAAATTTGGACTGCGGGAAACCCAGACCGACCATCTCGGCTGACACAACCTTTTCCAGCTTCAACGCAAGCTTTTTGCGGCTGTTTGTGATCTCGCATGCCAGTCGATTGTGTTCATCGTCGACAGCTTTCAATGAATTTTCGAGCTTCTCGCGCGTCGAGTCGGGCGCTGTCAGTTCCGCCATTTCAGCTTCTATTTTTACTCTCAGAGCAAACAAGTCTGCGACGTTACAACTGTAGCGACGGCAACATCGACCGATTTCGGCCAGACGAGCCTGAATGAAACCAAGGCGTTCCGGATCAAAAGAAAGACGTTCACATGCCCGCGATGTTTCGGTTTCGAGATCAATCGTCTCCCGATATACTGTTTCAATCCGCTCGGCCAGTGTGACGAGATGGCTGTCATGGCAAATGATGCGATGCAAGGCTTCACGGCATTGGTGTACCAGCCTGACCGCCCCCACCTGGTCATCGATTCCGGAAAGAGCGTTCGATGCCGTTCTCAACCCCTCGGCGATGGCTTCCGCGTTTTGCAGGCGGTCAGCTTCCTCGATCAGTTGCGCCTCTTCATCGGGGCTGGCCAGATTCAGTGCCGCCAGATCGCTGCTTGTCCTTGCAAGTTCATCCTGGCGGGCGGCACCTTCGCGTATATGTGTTTTCAAGTCGTCAATGCGTTTTTGCAGTTCGCGTCGCGCGTCGTGGCAGCGGGTGAGCTCGATTAAGCGCTTTATATGAGTCTGGCCACCGGTTCGATCGAGAAGATTCCGTTGTACACGACTTTCAAGAAGAGTTTGATGATCGTTCTGCCCATGAATTTCCATGAGAAGCCGACCGAGTTCCCGAAGTGTCGTCGTCGTCGTCATTATACCGTTTACAAAAACCTTTTCGGTACCTTCCGATTTGAATGTGCGCGAGATGGACAGCGAGTTTTCGTTCTCCTCGTTCGCCAGACCGATTTTTTCAAGATACTCCCTTGCCGCGGGAACGCGAGCCAGATCGAAGCCTGCCTGAAGTCTGGCCACACTTTTCCCGTCAAGTACAAGGCCGGTGCGTCCCTTTTTTCCAAGAAGAAGCTTGATGGCTTCAAGCAGGACGCTTTTGCCGGCGCCAGTCTCGCCGGTTACAACGTTGAGACCTTCTCGAAACTCCAGGTGAGTGACGGGAATGAAAAGAAAATTTTCAAGTTCGATTTCTTTTATCATGCATTTACTCGTTTTCGGGATGAGGATTTGATCTAATTATTGATGGTGTCATCAACTTGTTTGTCTGAATGGGAGTGCTTTTCTTTCTTTGCATTTTTTCCCTTACCGCTTTTACTGCCGGAGATTTTTCGATTTCTGGCTTCCGCGGTTTCAATCAGCGCGTGTTTGTGATCGACAAATTTATTGTGTGAAGACCTGAAATGTTCTCCGGAAGCAAGCTTCACCGTTGTAACGGGAGAGATATTGCTCCAGAACCATTTGCGAAAACTTGGAAGCGCCTTTCGATGAGCTTTTTTTCCGGAAGGATCATTGTGTGAGGATTGCTGATTGACGCTTGTTGCCACTACAGTCTGAGTCTTGATTTGATATCCGGGTGTGACTTTTACTTTTATTTCTTCAGAAGGTTGGGCTGGCATGGAAAGATGCATAAGACGAGTTCCTGGGTAATAAAAAGCGAGGATGGAAGCCGTGTCGAAGCCGGCGCGTCCCATGCCGATCGCACCATCCTGGCAGAGACCGACGCGATGACCGCGCACCATGCCGGGCGATGGCAGGGAGATCGGAGGCGCATTTCCGCGAAAGAAAAGAATATGGTCAGAACTCTTACTATTGTACTGCTCATCTGACAATAGAGCCACACGGGAGCTCGAGCCGGTTTTTACTGATTTCAGCGGCGGAGCGACGACCCGGCCCGAGATCGTGGAACCCTTCGATCGGTTGTCATTCCAGGAGCAAAACGCGGGATTTTCACCCAGACGGTCGGGGTGCTTGGGAAGATATGGAACTATTACACCTCCCCAGACCTCATTGCAAGCGGAAAGCCTGCCTCCGCAGTGCGCGTGATATACGGTGTTTGCGGGCTTCCCATCATAGAATAGCACTTGGCCCGTAGTGTGTGCGACAGCCTCATTGCCGCCGGCAAACTCTCTCGTCATGCCGCCGTATGCCTGGCAATGCTGCCCGTCGCAGAGGTCAAACCCGGCGATGCCGTGGCGGTCGAGATTGCGGAGGGCATAAGAGCGGGCTCCTATCGCCTGAGCCTCGAGTGATGCAGGCGGTGCCAATGTGCCGATCTCGGATGGAACCACCGCCAGGAGATAATCTTCCATGGGAACGACGTTGATTGCGAGAAGTCTTCCGGTGCCCGGTACAATCCCTATTGAACCACGATACATCTCCCGGCTTCGGAATCCGGATGAGAGGATGATATATCGGGGTGATGGACTGACAGGTGAAAAAAGAAGCGTATGATCAGAAGTGGTTTGCTCGGTTCCGTCAACGAGGACGCGCAACATACCATTACTGGACTGGACGAGCAAGCGGCGAGCGGAACCTCTGTAGATCAGGACGTTTTTAATCGGGTCGGATATATCAATGATACCGCCAGATGGCTCGATCATGAATGTTGTGGGAAAACCGAAACGCATAAGTCCAATGCGAAGAAGCTGGTCGTTAAGAGCATTTGCCGGAACGGCGAAGACAAAAAGACAGATAATCGAAGCGAACAGAGTCTTCAAGGCATCAATGGCGGAAATCACATTTGATACTGATTTTCGTGAGATGTCAAATTGCATGATCCGGGAAGGGATAGCGGGCGTAGAAGGTTGTGCCTGTGCGTTCATCTGACTCGAAGGCGACCGTTCCTTTCAGACAGCGTTCTGAAATGAGTTTCATGCTGTATGTGCCGAGTCCGCGGCCGTTTCCCCTGGTGGAAAATGATCGCTGGAAGATCTGAAGTTGTACGGGGCGCGGCATGAAAGAAGGATTATGGACTGAAAACTCGACGAAATTGGATGCTGCGATTGTGATTCGGTGAACTCCCACGGTTATGGTCATTCCTTCGGCCGCTGCTTCGAGGGCGTTCTTGATCATGTTTCCAAGCACGCGCCTCAACAGGACCGGATCAGTAAGAAAAGTTATGTCCTCACACAGTGAAGCCAGTCTGATGTGACGTCCCTGGGCAACTTCGTGTTTGGAATACTGCTGTATTGAATTTTCGAGCAGGACTTTGGTTGAGACACTGCTGAAGTTTGATGTCAGTTCATTATTTTCGGCTGCGAACAATTCGCGCTGGCTGCTGATCTCATCAAGAAGGTTCCGGCTGCTTAATTCGAGAACCTCGAGAAACTTGTGACGGAAATCCGGGTCAGTTTCTTCAAGAAGCATATCGACTATGTTTCTGATGTTGCCGGCAGTGTTGGTGATATCATGGAAAAAAATTCGTTCGAGGACTTTTCGACGCTTCTCTTCGCTGACATCTGACAGGCTTATCAAGGTAAAGCATTTTTTGCCGATTTCGAGTGGAGAGCCAGCGATTTTTAGTTCCATGGAATCGAATTCATCAGCAGTCCGAATCGACAATCGGGCTTCTTCGAGGGATTCGTGCTTGTCCTGGGCTTTCAGAATGGCTTTTAGTGTTCCGCATGTACTGCATGATTCCGTGGTTCCGCAGCCGCCTTCGGACTCCTTACTATGCGAACAGTTAATCGCTTCGCCAGGACGATGTCCAAATATCTTTGAATCGTCGATGCTGCCGTCAGGACTGTTTTGCGATAGAAAGTTTCGCACGGCAGGGTTGAATAATATTATCTGTCGCTCCGCGTTTAGTATCATCAGCATTGCGGCAGTTGCTCTGAATAAAGGTAGAAACCCTTGTTGTTCCAGGAGCTGTCGCTGTGCGATCAGGGTCTCACTGGAGGCGCGCCCGGCTGGAGCAGGCTGAACGGAAATTATATTCTCACTCATATCGGGTTCTGCTCCCATATATCCTGTGTCATAGTAGACTTTGCCGTATAATTGTAGTGTATTTGTGATGCGAAGACAAGACAATAACCATATGTTGTTATCAGTAAACCGGCCACGAGGCAGTTGCCACCTGCGCTTCTATGGCATCCTGCGTCCGGGATGGAAGTGCCGGGAAGAAGTCCAGACTAGTGGCAGCCTCGATTGCATCAACACTCGTCAGAAATTCATCGGGAGATTCGATACCTATGACATCCTCCGGAATCATGTATGCGAGCATGCGACAGGTTCCGTTCTCGGCGTCGACAATGATCTTATAGCATTTGTCAGGAATCTCTACTTCGGAGTTGCCAAGATTCTCTCGTTTGGCATTGGGGTTGAAAATGGGGCCGTCCATGACGAAGACTCGCCCGAAGGCGTTTGCATACTTGTCTTCCAGACGTTCGAGGTGTTCCCAGACTTTTCGGTTCAGATTAGGTCTTTGTGGAACAATGTTGCTCATCAGGAATGTTTCTTCCTGGGCCTCCTGGCCGTAACGCACGGCGATTTCAGAATTTGGCGCCATATGTCCGCGATCAAATCCCGTTTTTGTATAATCCTGCGGATAAACTATATTTTTAGTTCTGCGATCACTTTCGAAGCGTGACGGGCGCGGGAGTATCTCCGCCTTATCGACATGGCCGAGGCGGTATGAGACCCAGAGCGGATCATGGCGTAATTCGGAATAGCCCACCGCATAAGCCTTGTTACGAAGAGACTCATAAACTGATTCTGTGGCGATTACCCGGGGAAAACCCGCGTAAACAAGATCCCATGCTTCGTGTGTGGACTTTTCGACAGATTCGCCAACCGGAACCGATTCCGAAACCGGCTCCGTGGCGGATGGCACACTGTCAGAAACAGGTGTTGGCTGTAAGTCGGCGACAGGCGAGGATATTGGAGCCGGAATCGCGGCATGAGAGGCC
>JADFYG010000015.1:0-77528 GCA_015233155.1 Candidatus Rifleibacteriota bacterium | reverse complement strand
CTGTCGCCGCTGCCGAGGCGGTATGACTTGCAGGAGCCTGAGGCAGCTGTATTACAGCTGAGTGCGAAGCGGAGAATACTGTCACGGATGGCTTCTCTTGTGTCGGGACCGTCGAGCTAGGCTTCACATAAAAGAAAGACAGATAAATGCCTGCGACAAACCATCCGATAACGACCGTCACGAGCAGGATTTTTAAAATCATGCGAAGTGTTCCGGGGCTGCCGGCTTTTGGGCCGTTATCGAAACTCGTTGCCAAACTATTTTCCTTTTTTATCGGGATATATCTATGTACCAGATTCTTATACGATTAGTCCAGTCCGGGGTCATTTAATTCTAGACAGGTAGGGCAGCGACCGCCGGGCGCGCCGCGTCTTTTGCCATGAGTTTTCTCGGCGGGCCCGGCGGGCCCGCCCTGCCATCTGGTTGAAATCAGACTATTCAAGCCATTCTACGGCGGAGAATTAAATGACCCTGAGTCCAGTCCGGGAATGTATGATAAAATCTATCAATACAGTATATTCTCATATTCCTGACGGGGTGTGGCGATGAAATTGGTGAGACTGAAGGGCAATATAATACATATTCTCGGCGAGGAAGCCACAGTGCAGCCGGATGACGGCTCTGCACAAATTGCTGTCCCTCTGAACGCATTCGTAAAACCGGCTGAAGGAGATCGTGTCGACATGATGATCGTGCCGCCGCGTAATCCGGGAGGGCTGGCGAAGATCGTGACACGCAGTAAAATGGGCAGGGGTTTCGGAACAGCGGGGAAGAACATGGCGCGTGCTTCCAAAATCGAGTCCTGGACGAGTTTGAAACGGGCGATTCTTAAGGCCCGGGAGCGTGTGGAAGCAATGATTCGCGAAGAAAAAGCGCGTCAGGATTCTGAAAATGGAGACGAAACGAGTAATGCTGATCTTTCAGGTCTCGAAGAGAAGCTTGCCTGGCTCGAAAAAGGATTGAACATGTTTCGCGGCTGATTATTGCCAACAGCGAGAGTCACACAGGAGAAAATTTATGAACCCAGCGGGCTATTACCGACATCCGACAATTCACGGTGATACTGTCGTGTTCGTCTGTGAAGAAGATCTGTGGGCTGTTTCAGCTCACGGCGGCATTGCAAGGCGGTTGACGGCCGGTCCGGCGCCGGCTTCCGCGCCGGCGTTTTCCCCGGACGGCAAACTTATCGCCTATGCCGGCAGCGATGAAGGCTGCATCGAAGTTTACGTTATGCCTGCGGATGGAGGCGAGTCCCGTCGTCTGACCTGGCTCGGCTGTTCCACGACAGTATGTGGTTGGACTTCCGATGGGCGAATAGTCTTTTCCTCCAACACGGGTCAGCCATTTCCACATCTGATGAATCTGTATGCCATTTCTCCGGATGGTGGAAGCCCGGATCCTCTTCCGGCTGGTATCGCCGTATCGGTATCATTCGGCCCGCATGGAGCGATGGTAATCGGTCGTCATGCGCTTGATCCGGCCCGCTGGAAGCGATATCACGGCGGCACCGCCGGCGATCTCTGGATCGACCCGGCCGGGAAGGGTGCGTTCAAGCGTTTGATCAGTCTCCCAGGTAATCTTGTTCTGCCCATGTGGATTTCCGATCGCATCTTTTTCGTTTCTGATCACGAAGGGGTTGCGAACATCTACTCCTGCACTCCCACAGGAGCCGATCTGAAGCGGCATACTCACCATCAGGATTTTTTCGTGAGATTCCCGTCAGCCTATGCAGGGAATGCGCAGCAGGCGAAGAAGAGAGGTCGCTCCAAAATAGAAAGTCAGTTGCAACGTTTCTTAAATGGGAGCGAAAATGATAAGGCAAGCATCGTATACCAGGCTGGCGCAGATCTTTTCCGTTTCGATGTCGCCGCCAATCGATCGGAAAGATTGGATTTTGCTCTTCATAGCCCGCGTGCGCAGCTTCACCGCAAGTTCGTCGATTCATCACGGCACCTCGAAGACGCCATGTTCCATCCGAAAAGTCATCTTTTGACACTCATTACCCGTGGAAAATGTTTCACCATGGGGAACTGGGAAGGTCCGGTCCGACGCCATGGCTCGCCTGATGGTGTCAGATACCGACTGACGCGCTGGCTGAATGATGGCAAACGTCTTGTTATGGTGAGTGACGCCGAGGGTGTCGAAGCACTCGAGATACGCCATGATGATGAATTTTCTCCTCCGAAGCGTCTCGTCGGACTGGACATTGGAAGACCACTTGATTTGAAGGTTTCCCCGAAAGCCGATCGGGTTGTTCTGACAAATCATCGCAATGAACTTTTACATGTCGATCTCGAATCCGGGAAAGCAAAGCTGCTTGATGCGAGCACTTATGCCGCCATAGGCGGTTTTGACTGGTCACCTGACGGGCGATGGATCGCGTATTCACGCTCAGAAAGCAGGCACACATCGATCATTCGTGTTTGTCTGGTTGAGACCGGTGAATCTTATCCGGTCACGCGCCCGGTGCTTCAGGACATCGCACCTGCCTTCGATCCCGATGGGAAATACTTGTATTTTCTGTCACTGCGTGAGTTTGACCCGGTTTACGATGGATTGCATTTCGATCTCGGCTTTCCAAAGGGTGTGCGCCCATATCTTGTGACGTTGCGTCGCGATCTGCCATCGCCGTTTGTCCCGGTGCCCAAACCATCAGAAGATCCGGCTTCGAAAAATGATCATGTGCAAAAGCCCTTGAAGGAGAATGATGCCAAGGGCGATTCGCAGGCTGCGTTAAAGAAGAGCGGCTCCAAAAGCGCTTCGCAGGAGGTTCCCAAAGACGCTCCGAAAGACGGTGTCAGGGAGTCCCTAATTGAAATAGACGTTGCCGGCATTGAAGATCGCGTGCTTGCTTTTCCCGTTCCTGACGGACGTTATCAGAAGATCATGGGAATCAGGGGAAAGGTGCTTTTCACGTCAGTGCCTGTCGAGGGAAGCCTCTCGCCGAATTCCCGGGGAACTTCAGAACCGCCTGCCCGTGCTGTTCTCGAGATGTTCGATTTTGAGACGCGCAAATCAGAGCCGATGATATCAGGCATTTCGACTTTTTCGCTCTCATTAGATCGAAAACTTGCGTTAATTCGCATTGGTAACAGATTACGTGTCGTGAAGGCCGGTGAAAAGTCTGATGAAAATGCCGCAAAGGAACCGCCCGGGCGAAAAAGCGGGTGGATTGATCTTTCCCGGATACGTGTTTCGATTGACCCCAGATCCGAATGGCGACAGATGTTTCGCGAGGCCTGGCGCCTTCAGCGTGATAATTTTTGGACAGAGGACCTGTCCGGCGTAGATTGGCACGGTGTTTATAAACGATACCTTCCACTTCTTGAGCGCGTTTCAACACGCGTAGAGTTTTCCGATCTTCTCTGGGAAATGCAGGGGGAATTGGGAACATCCCATGCATACGAGTTTGGAGGTGACTACCGGGCGTCTCCGTCATACGGCATCGGACTGCTGGGTGCGGATATCGCTTTCGACAGAAAGAAGAAGACCTGGAAAATAGCACGGATTGTGCGCGGCGATTCCTGGAATGAACAGGCATCATCTCCACTTGCCCGCCCCGGACTCTGCATCGAAGAGGGCTGTGCAATCATTTCCGTGGACGGCTTGCAGGTTGGAGAAGATGTTTCACCCGCGGAACTGCTTGTGAACCGAGCCAGATGCGAGGTGGCCTTGACAGTAATGGCCGATGCAGGCAAAAAAAAGGCTTCTCCGGGAGGAGATTCCGGGAAAACGCCGCGCACGGTTGTGGTTAAGCCTATTGCGAGTGAGTTTGGAGTCCGATATCGCGAATGGGTTGAGACGAACAGGCGCATCGTTCATGAAAAAACCGCCGGACGTGTGGGTTACGTGCATATTCCGAACATGGGGCCACTTGGATATTCCGAGTTTCATCGCTATTTTCTGGCCGAGATTGACAGGGAAGGGTTGATCGTGGATGTGCGTTTCAATGGTGGAGGGCACGTTTCACAGCTCATTCTCGAAAAACTTGCACGGCGGCGAATTGCTTATACCCAGTCTCGCTGGTTCGGGGTCGAACCATACCCGGGAGATTCCGTAGCGGGGCCCATCGTGGCGTTGACCAATCAGTTTGCCGGTTCGGATGGAGATATCTTCTCACACTGTTTCAAGATCATGAAACTGGGACCCCTGATTGGAACTCGCACCTGGGGCGGAGTTGTGGGCATATGGGTACGTTATCCTCTTGTCGACGGAGGGACTACAAGTCAGCCTGAGTTTTCGTTCTGGTTTCAGGACGTTGGCTGGAAGGTCGAGAACTATGGTACTGACCCTGATATAGAAGTCGAAATCCGTCCGCAGGACTATGTCGCAGGTTGTGATCCGCAACTGGCGCAGGGAATAAGCGAGATCGAGCGTCTCTTCAAGGTGCATCCGCCGGAGATTCCAGATCTCGGGAAACGACCGAATCTTTCCACACCGCATTTCTCTCCGCATCGTGAAAGGCCGATCCGCAAGGATTCGCACGCCAAATTGCATCCAAAGGCGCGGTGAACTTTTTCAACAGGTTATGCTCATCTGCTTACAGGGCCATTTAATTCTCGACCGGTAGGGCAGCGACCGCCGGGCGCGCCGCGTCTTTTGCCACGAGCTTTCTCGGCTGGCCCGGCGTTCCAGCCCCACCAGTCGTTCAAATCATGGAATGCAAGCCATTCGCCGGCGGAGAATTAAAAGACCCTGATCTGCTTGCGGAATACGAAGCAAAATCATTATCATTAGAGTATCTTGCAATATTCACGATATAACATAGTGGCGATTCATGCCTCGCCCCTAACCGGGCGATTCATGAATCGCTCCTGCGAAGAAGCACCACGTATAATGGCAATTTTGCATGTCGAATATTTTGATGAGCAGGAGATAATTTATGACTGTAGAAGATCTGGATGATGGAGTTTTCGATATGAAAGATAATAGCTGGTTGAAATCCGCACAATTCAAGCAGTTTGTGGCGAGGTACAAGACCACGGAAGTAATATTCTGGGAAGGTGAACAGGCACAGTATTTTTATATCATTGCTGAAGGTAGAGTCGAAATCACCCGCAACAGGCCGGATGGCAACCCATTGAAAATTGCGCGTCTTGGGCCCGGTGACTTTTTTGGTGAGATGGCCATGATGAACAATCTGCCGCGGTCAGGCACGGCTGTGGCAAAAGAACCCACGAGTCTTTTGTGTTTTACGCAGGAACAACTTCAGTTAGTGCTTACTGAAAAACCTGCGTTTGGAGTCAAAATGATCAAGATTCTTTGTTCCCGCTTGCGCACTCTTGACGAAACTCTGGCGGAACTATACGAATAATGAATTCTATCGTCGCATATATGTTTGAGAAAATCATGGTATGATTATTCGCTTGCTGTTTATCGTTCGATTTTAGTTCTATTGGAGAGTGGTCATGCGCAAAAAAATTCTGTCCATCGTTCTTTCGGGTCTTCTATTGGGTGTAATCGGGTGTTTTCAGGCCGAAGACCCTTATGAAAAAGATCTGAAATCAGGGACTCCGGATGCCCGCAAAGAGGCAGCCACTCAACTGGGAGAACTTGGAACTCCGCGTGCTTTGCAGATTCTGCAGCTTCACGAGGACGACCCGGATTTCACCGTTCGTGATTCTGTCCGGGCGGCAATCAAAAAGATCAACAAACAGATTTTCATGAAATAAAATGCTCTGACGCGTGAGCAACTTGCAGTATTTCCATTCTAAAATTTAAAATCTAACCGAAAACCCGGCATATAAAGGGTTTTCACTGGTTTCATCGGTTACAGTTTCGATACTGTCTACAATTGCATGGCGTGGTCCCGTATGCAACAGGTCGAGCATTTGTTCAACTTTGGCGGAAGCCCCTTCAATCAGCGTTTCGACCGAGCCGTCGTATCTATTTCTCACCCATCCGTTGATTCCGAGAAGTTCGGCTTGCCTTTGCGCGAATACACGAAATCCGACGCCCTGAACCTCGCCGTGGATGATGACTTCAACTCGTCTGATCATGGTCTGCCAAGTGAGAGAGCAGGTCCCTCCAGGAATCGCGCCAGTTCCCGTTGATACAGATACAGGATAGCCTGGCGATTTCCCCAGCGGGCGTGAAGAAGGCGCAGAATAGCGAAAGTATCACTTTTGCGGCGCTCGTTTCCGGCGGCCGCGTTAAAACGGGCTTCAAGTTTTTCCGCGAGAGTGGGATCCACCTTTCCCTGTAACATTGCAAGGAACTTCTTCAGATTTACGCGCTCGCTCTGCAGATGCAATACCGTATCGGCAACGGTGAAAAAACGCGCCGAGAGCTCATGATCAGCAGCTTCGATAAATTGTGGCCGGGCTGTCGCGGCCATCGTTGCCGAAGCATGAATGCCGACGAATGCAGTAAAATTTTGTGAAATTCCCTTCAAGTGAAGGCGGCGCAGAAAGTCTTCTCCGGCTTCGTCTATGCTCAATCCCTCGAGAACTAATACGTTGCCATCGCCAGGAGGGGTCATCTTTATGAGTTCGACTATCTCGTTTACATCAAGTGGTCTGACCGCGCTGTCTGAACCCCGAAAGAAAAAGCTTTGTGGAAGAGCCCTGGCAATCTCGCCGAGCATTTCTCCCAGCTTTTTTCGCACGCTTTCGCCATCAGATCCGGTGGCGGCCTTTGCCGTCCAGTCCGCTGCCGGCATCTTGCGGAGATGTGCCAGCAGACGTCCGGAAAATTCGCTCTGCGTCATTTCGCGCGACAGGTAGAGAACTCCGCGCCGTGCCGCAAAGTGCAATGCCATATTCATAAGCAATGCAGCTTTTCCCTCTTCACGTCCGCCAACGATAAGATGCAGACCGCGAGCCTGGAATCCGCCTCCGAGTGTGCGATTCAATTCGGCAAATGGCGTTGCAAGTGGTGAGCCCCCTCCAGGGAAAACCTGAGGGCGTGAGAGAAGTTCCAGGCCAAATGGCTGATAGCCTCCGGCACCGAATCCGATTGATGCTCCGGCGACTGCCGCGGCCTCTTCGGTCACGTTACCGCCCACAGCCGCTGCGACGCCAACTGCCGTTTCTAGTTTTCCGATGACATCCTTCAGCTTGGGAAGCGCCTCGCGCGGAGTTTCTATGAATTTGATCCAGGCGCGAACTTCTTTTATGCACTCATCTATACTGCGTTTTTTTCCGCAGTAGTCGGAAAATGCTGCCGGGCCATAGGCGAAATGCGATGGTCCGACTCCGACCTTTGCCCGATGTAGGCCGGGATGCGTGGCTCCTGGAATAAGCAACTCCGAATCGAAGCGGGTTACTTCGAGTAAAACGGTCTTGTCTATTGTTTTCAGCAGTCGCCTTTCACTGATTTTGAGGCCTGCGAGTTTGCCGAGAAGGGCCCGATATAGCCCAGGCAGTGCGGGAGTTTCGGTTATGCCGAGAACATCGGGATGGATCTCTATCGAGATATCTTCAGGAGTTGCAAACAGGCTCATCGCATCCGCAGGAACTCCAAGACTCTTGAGACTATCGATAAAACGAACAGAGTCGTCATAAACCTGCTGAAATCCATACACTTCAGTGTTGGCGCGATAAGAGCGACCATCGATTGTCACCATTGTATTGTCCGCAGTCAGGAGAGATTCAAGTTCTGCTCGCGGCGGGAGTTCCGGGAGTTTACTGCCTTCGACTTCGAGGCCGATAGTCATACCGTCGTAACCGCATTCTTCGAGTAAAATATCTCCTGCGCGCCGGATCGCATGAATGACGGTAAACGGACCTCCAAGCGGCAAGCTTCCCATGGTGGCAGCTTCCCGGATACCTTCAGAGTCGCCGGCGGGGCAGAAAAAGGGAGCTCTCGACAGTCCTTCCGGATGCGCTTTAAGCAGGTCGGGCAGAGCTTTTAGCGGATATGCATCTGCCCCATTCGGCTTTCCGGGCCAGGAAACGAGACAGGAAAGAGTCATGGGAAATTCAGCCCCAGGGCCGTAGCAATGCGCTTTCCGACTTCCCAGATTCGCATGGTTCCGCCGAACAGGTTTTGATGAACGCCTTGAGCATGTATAAACAGATCTTCACCCGTATGTCCATGAGTGATTTCCATGCCACGCTGCGCATCAAGGGGAAGGAAATAGAGGCCCAGCCTGGAATAAAGCAGGCTTCCCACAGCGGCGCTGAACTCCGGGCTCTTGCTTCGAACTGTTAAATCGTGGAGTTCGAATTCGGAAAAGGTGAGCGTCGGAAAGAGCCTCTTCATGATTGCGGGAATGTCATCGCCCCTGTCGATCAGATATCGCGAGAGCGCATTGGATGAGGTGGCTATACTCTTGAATTTAGCGGGATCAAAGTTTTCAGTCAGACTCAAACCACCGTTAGAATGGTTGGAAACTACGACCAAAAGAGTGTCCTGGTGCAGATTCACGTAGTCTCGGAGTACCCGCAAGGTGTTTTCCATGACATTCATCTGGTAAACCAACTCGGCGGCATCGTGCCCGTGCATTGTCGAGTCGATTTTTCCCGCTTCGACCATCAACAGGAATCGGCTGTTTTTGTTTGAAAGGAGGGTGAGAGCGCCGGCAGTCATCGTGTCCAGAGTCGGCTCTTCACTTTTTCCTTCATCATACGAGTAGGCCATGAAGGAGTCCGCGAACAGACCAAGCACCTTTTCGGAGCGTTTGGCGACGGCATCCTGAAATTCATTCCCATGCAGAATCACCTGATATCCGCGTTCATGGGCTGTGGACACGGGATCTATAATCGCGGCGCCATCTGTGGATTTGCATGAAGCAAACATCCTTCGGCCACCGCTGAGCATCACATCGAATCCGGAATTCAGCATCTGGATTGCGATTGCATACTCATCCTCGCGTCCGAGCTGATGACAGGCAAACGCGGCGGGAGTCGCGTGGGTCAGTCGCGTATCTGACACTAAGCCGACGCGAAAGCCCTGGGTCTTTGCATATTCCCAAAGCGTTTGAATGGGTTTCCCATCACGACCCATGGATAGCTCATGCAGGGATATCGGCCGTCCTGTGGCGAACTCGCTCGCCGCAGCCGCCGAATCATTCACCGGGCCGTCATTAGGATGAGCTATCATTCGGCCTGTAATGGGGAGACGATCGATTTCAAGAAGGCCTTCTCGGCCGACAAGAATTTCCCGTGCGAGTTTTATCGCGGCGGCGTTCATTCCATCAGCTATCAAGAGAATTGCGCTTTTAGCGGATTTTTTTACATTGGCGAGACGTCGCTCCAGGACCTGATCAATCGTGATCGGCTCTGTGTTTACAGGAGTAATCAGATCTGAATGCCGTGAGACGGGAGATTCCGGCTGTGCCGGCAGTGGAACTTGCTCCGGCTGCATGAGCTGCGTGGATTGGGACGAATGAACCTGGGCACTGGAAACCCCGGCTATAGTGAAGAATGATGATGCGGCAAGAAGCATGAACACGGAAAAAAGCATGTTAACGCGTCGAACGGTCATGAAGACCTCCCTGTGTCGATAATTCTATTTAATAGGGTCTTGCGTGTACATATGATATCCGAGACGTCGTTCTGAATACAAGCATCTTCATGAGTCCTTATACTAATAGCTGTTATTCAAGGATACCCTGTTATCATCTGGGATAAAATTGATAATGTTCATAAGGCGTCAGCGTCCTGAAACTCAGAGACTCCGCATGTTGTGTAAGGCTCCAGCTCTATGGAATCATCCCTGCGTGAGGCAATCAGCGATACGTAGGGGTGGGGGAGGGCTTCTGAAACTTCGCGGCTGGCACTGGCTGTTGATATGCTAATAGCGAGTTTCGCCCGAAGAGCTTCGTTAGCCTTGTCTCCCAAGTCCAGGGCGACAATAATACGCTGCTCAAGTGGTTTGGGTCCGTTAAGACGAATTGCTTCTATACGATTGATTTCAAATCGTTCCGGATAGCGGCGGGCGGCCGTTTCGACATGCCTGGAAATGATGGCCATTGCTGCATTGCGTGTTTCCATACCGGATGGCATGGAAGCCAGTTCATCACATAATCCTTTTGCATCAATACCTGGTGTCGCCGCGAAAGCCATTTCCTGTGAATTAAAACCCAGTCGGCCTAGGGCGCGGGCGATGCTGAGAACCCTGCGTGTCGGGCTTTGGATGAATACCAATGATGGTTGGGAAAGAGAAGAAAGTGTGCGTTCGAATCTGCGATCGACATGCCAGAATTCACGACCGAACATCGCATAAGACTGATTGATAACTGTCAGCAGGGCAAATCCTGCTATGCAGAGCCTCCATGCCCGAATCGATTGTGGTGGAGCCGCATGAGAAAACACCATGAATGCGCGTGCCAGTCCCAGTGTTGCAGCTGGGAGCAGGCCGAACCAGAAACGGGGGCCGTAGCAGAAATCCTGGAAATCGTAACAGCCGTATGAAAATAGTGTGAGGAAGGCGTGGATGACGAGAAACCGGTCAAGAGGAATAGTTCGCGGGCTCAGGAATAATAAACAGACTATGCCCGAGATCGTTCCGCCGAAAGCATAGAAAGAGAAACCGCAAAGCAGATCAAAAAAATTAGAGACGAGCGCTCCCGGTGCAATATCCCACCAGTTACGGGCCATCGCCTGTCCCCATCTGATCATTGACAGCGCATCACCGGAACATGCCCGGGAAAAGCCTGTCTGGACAAATACTACTCCCCCTGCGAATGCGAGAGTAACCAGTAAAAACCGGATACGGCGGGGAATGGTTATGGAAGAAATGCTCATCACTGTAATGAGCAGTGATGCAAACGCTGCGACAGCATCGACGCGGCGTGTCATGATAAGGACACCGCATGAAAGTCCTGCGATAATGGCTCCCCGCATGGTTCTGGCTTCGCAGGTTGCGATCAGTCCGCGAATGGCTCCAAGAAGCAGAAATAATGCGAGTATATGATTCATTCGGCCGCTTGCCATTATCCAGAAAAAGGGTGATATCGCGAGTGCGGCGGTCGCGTAACTTCCGATAGTTTCACCGACGGCGCGTCGGACAATAGTGTTCCACAGAAACAAAGAGAGAATGGCGAGTATCGGATTAATCAGACCTATTGTTCCGAATGGAATGAACAGGCTCCATATTATAGACAGCGCTGGTTGATAAGAGGAGAACAGCCAGGCGCCGCTGTCATTAAGCCGGTCTGTCTGAAAACTGGCGCGTTCAATCATCGGCATCGAGTGGCTCATTCCCTCTGCCAGTGTACGTGCCTGCCAGTCCTGAATTATTTCATCCTGGACATGTGGAATATTTTCGAGCGGGCCGAACTGAATACCCAGCGCGACAATAAAACCGATCAAGGCGGGCAGTATCATGAAAATTCGTGGAAGGGTATATCCATCAATATTGGGCAGAGGACGTTCATGAACATTCTTGATCACGACATCAGTTTTGCCGGATTCAATAGCGGTTACTGCATTTTTTGAAGATGCCGAAATTATAGTATTTGATTCGAGACCCGAAAGCATGGCCATCGTGAAACGAAATGCAGCGAATGAACGGGCGAGATCAAGAATGAACAGCAACCAGGCCAGTGGGCTCTGAGGGTCGACATTGACGTAACCGCTGTTGTTATCCATCTGACGCATCGGCAGGAGAAATGCCGCAAAAATAACAGTTACTGTCAGCGGGCTGAAAAAGTGTTCGAGATATCTTCTGGCGTGCTCGAATCCTATACGCCCACTTTTCCTGCCGAACGCCATTAAAATCCATATGACAAGACATGTGGCAACTGCTGCCGGGAGCAGCCATGCACCCAAAGGTGCGCGCTCTTCGAATTTTTCAAGAAAAAGCCGTGCCGCAAGTGGATCGGCCTGAATTATAGTCGTCGATATATGCGCTAAAATAAGCGCAAGTGCGGAGCTGAATACACCTGTGAATGCGATTACGATTTGTTTCCCCAATCTTCTCTCGATGTTTTTGTATAAAATATTCTAAACAGCTGTCTTTGTCTTCTTCGCGGAATCTTTTGACTTTTTCTGATTTGATGGCTGAGGGGTCAGCTGAACAGCCCGAAGGTTATTCAAGGCCTGAAAAACAGCAATGGCCAGATTCACGATCAGCAGCGTCAGAAGCATTGCTAATCCACGGCGATCAGACAGCCAGAATGGAGTGCCACGAACGAAGAGAAAAAGAGCGCCGAGCGCGTTAAATGTTCCTTGAAAAAGGCTCACAGCGATGATGGAGCCGGATGCTTCGCGCAGCATGAATAAAGCAGGGGCGATCAATATGGCGCACAGCGCGGACAGACAGATTGCGATGCCTGAGTGCCCTGGCAGCAAGCCTCCATACCAGGCAAGGGGTGCTTGCCAGACGGCCACGCCCAGGCCCGTCGCGAAAGCACCCTTCCAGGGGCCGAGAGAACGTAATTCCAGGTGCAAAAAACCGCGCCAACCGGATTCTTCAAGCAATGAAACAGCGCCGGTAACAAATATGCCTGCCAAAAGAGCACCAAAAATGGTGGTAACTCCTGCAAGCAATACAGAGGGATCCGGAGAATGTAAAATCCGGACGCTTGCTTCTTCTAACAGTTCATGTGGGAGTGTCTCGCGCAATCTTTCAATCAACCAGTTCGGACTGGTGTCAAAAGTTCCGCTGCCGAGAAACAGGGACAACCTTATGGCGGCCGATCCAAGGAGAGCGGGGGCTAACCAGGCAATCGCGAACCAGCGATTGGGGGAAAACGAAACTCCAAGATCGGAAAAAGGTTTTCCATTCCAGAGACGCTGAAGAAGCCACGCGGCCAGAGCCGGCCCGGCACTGAAAGCTACTAATGTTCCATACCAGGTAAGCGTGCCGGGGATGCCGCCCCTGTCAAGATACCACCAAAGGCTCGGCCAACTGAACAGGCAGGCCAACCCGATAAACAGGAGGCTTCGAAACATCATGTCGTGTCAGGGCTTTCCCGGGTGGGTTTGAGGGGGGGGGTGGAGAGGGCGGGGTAGAGTAAAAGAAAATACCGCACCAAGATTTACATTTCCTTCTGCTGTAACGTGTCCGCCGTGGCGGTTTATTATGCGTTGAACAATCGCGAGGCCTATGCCCGTTCCCGGGAATTCGTTCCGGTTATGCAGGCGTTTGAAGGGTTCGAAAAGCTGGTCCGCATTTGTCGGATCAAAACCGACCCCGTTATCGCGCACGCAGAATTCAGTATATCCATCGAGAATGGTTGAACTGATTTCTATCACCGCTTCGGAAGTTTTTGAAGTGAATTTAAATGCGTTGGAAAGCAGATTCTTGAAAGCTACACTAAGCAGATTCCGATCGCCGAATCCTGACATATTGGCGGCAATTTTCAGTACGGGTTTGTGATTCGGATACTGTTCCGCGAGTTCATCGACGATCTCACTAAGCATTTGGCTGATATCTACATTTCGCATATGCGGCTCAACATGTGCCACGCGTGAGAATTCGAGCAAAGCCTCGATGAGACTGGACATTCGTTCCCCTGCCGCAATTATGCGTTGAAGCAGATCTTTTGCCCCTTCATCCAGCGTTTGGCCGTAATCGGCGAGAAGTATCTTCCCAAAACCGTTAATACTGCGAAGCGGGGCACGCAGATCGTGGGAAGCCGAGGAGGTGAAAGCATCGAGCTCCCGATTTGCATACTCAAGCTGGGTTGTGTGCCTGGCGACACGGTGCTCCAGTTCTAAATTTATCTGATGAAGAGCTTCTACTGAGCGATGCTTGTACAAGGCAGTCTCAATGGTAGCCTTCAGTTCGCTGTCACTGAACGGTTTGAGAAGAAAACCGAAAGGCTCAGCATGCATTGCGCGTCTGAATGTCTCATCCTCCATGTGGGCGGTAATAAAGACGATAGGAATATGCAGCCTGTTGTGAATTTCTTCGCCGGCAGTGATCCCGTCCATGGGACCCGCAAGATGAATGTCCATGAGTACGAGATCGGGGCGATTTGCCCCTTCGGACAAGGCTATGGCATCCTCACCGGATTCTGTTGTCTCGTATTGATAGCCGAAGAGTGTCAAAAATTCTTCGACACATTTGCTCATAACCACATCATCTTCGACGATCAAAATTCGCAATGCATTCATTTTGCAGTTTCTCTTGTTATGTTTGTCATTCCGAACGAATATGAGGAATCTCGCTTGGCGTAAAGAGCCGTGAATATTCAGTCATCTTTGGTAGTCATGTACCATAAACACAAGGATAGTTCATTTACAGCTTCTATACCCTCTCTGGCCTTATTTAGTCAAGTGCGCCAATGAAAACCCAGGGCAAACGCATTAAAAGTTCTGTGGTAGGGCGCGACCGCCGGGCGCGCCGCTTCGCACTTCGGCGTGCCCGGCGGTCACGCCCTACCATATCATAGTTACAGTAGCGAGAGTCGTGTTATAGACCATTCCTGAGTTTTTAATGCGTTTGCCCTGAATGAAAACCCAGGGCAAACGCATTAAAAGTTCTGTGGTAGGGCGCGACCGCCGGGCGCGCCGCGTCTTTTGCCACGAGCTTTTTCGGCTGGCCCGGCGGTCCAGCCCTACCAGTTGTTGAGTTCTGGCAATTCAAGCCATTATCCCGGGGGAGAATTAAATGGCCTTGGTGAAAAACGACCTTGGAAGAACAGGATACGTCGCTATCGGTGTGAATAATACAATGTTGGTAAGCGTGAATTCACGTTTCACCGTTTTGCGTGATCGGTAAATAATTCTGTGAAGACGCCCAATTTCGGATTTATCAACATGTTTTGATATAGTGATATGCGGCTCGAAATTATTGCCGTCCGCGAACGGGAAGCACGCAATATCGCTTCCAAGGCTTTTCGTGAGTGCCTCGTGCATTTTCAGGAGACTGTTGTGGGCAAGCACTTTCAGATAAACGACCGGGTCGCGATCGGGGTCGATTTGAAACATTCCGATTCCTCTGATTGCAATTCGCATCGGTAAAAATTCAGACAGTGTATCTGCGATACGCGGAATGAGCTGCACAACGACTTTTTCGGAAAAATCAGCCGAAGGATATCCGAGATACTTGATTGTCAGATGAAGTGTTTCCAGTGGATCATAGCGGAGACAGCAACCGGAAAGACGGCGTCTCTGCACCGACACCATGTGCAGCATTTCGTGAGGAAGCAGGAATGCTACCGTATAAGGAAGTTGCTGAAAACTGCTGCGTGGCATGCAAGTCGCGGATCTTCTCTTGTGAATTTGAATATATGGGCATTTGAAGGGATGTAAATAGAAAAATAGAAATTAACCACAGATGAGCAAGAATATACACGAATCAGGTTATTGTTTTTTGGCCTTTCATCTGTGTTTATCTGTGTCCATCTGTGGTTAATATTTTTTCTATAATGTATCGAGAACGCCGGTCTGGTTGTTGAATTCCTCGATAAGCTTGTCCCAGTGGGTGACTTGCGAATAAGCCTCATCCCAGAATTCCGGGTCCCAGAGTTCGTTGATCTCCTCGACCGTTTTACCCTGCTGCTCGACCCACGTGTAATATTTGAAATTATGCAGACGCTTGCGGTCGTGATAGGTCAGCTCCATCACATCCTGCGTCCCTTCGCCGAGCCAGTATCGTTCGAAATCGACGCGTCCCTGAGTCTGGTTGTAACTGCCCTGCTGATCAGTCAGTTCCTGGAGGCGGGACCCGTACATTTCGGCTGCGTCAGTAAACGGTGTGAACAGGATATCGTTCTCATCCATTTCGAAGAACTTTGCCGCTTTGATTGCGCTCAGAACGTTCGATACCCCACTGATGCCGAGCAGGGAAAGCTGTGCGATCAGTTCCGGCTTGACTCCGGCAGCTTTGAGTGCCGCGTGTCCCTCTGGCTCATTGAAGAGGCGGAATACCCGCATACAGTTCTCGTCATCTACTGCAACGACCGCGTCAGTATTGCGCACATTGTGAATCCAGGGGACGTGCTTATCACCTATTCCCTCGATACGATGAGCACCGAAACCACAGTTCAACAAAGTAGGACACTGCTTTGCTTCAGAGGCGACAATGCGCAGATTTGGAGATATCTTTTTCAGATAATCGCCTGCTCCGATTGTGCCGGCTGAACCGGTTGCGGAAACCCATGCAGAAAGTCGGCTGTTTGGCTTCCTGATGGCTTTATATGCCTCTTCTACGGCTGCGGCTGTGACGTGATAATGCCATGTACAGTTTCCGAATTCGGCAAACTGGTTGAAAATCACGATGTTGTCGCCGCGTGTCTTCACCAGATCCCAGCATTTGTCATAAATTTCCTTGACGTTGGATTCGCAGCCCGGCGTTGCGAAAATTTCACTGGTGCCTATTTTGCGGAGCCACTCGAAGCGCTCTTTGCTCATTTCCTCCGGGAGAATGGCTATTGCCGGCGAAGCCAGCAAAGCACAATCATAAGCACCGCCGCGACAGTAGTTGCCTGTGCTTGGCCAGACAGCCTTCTGGCTGACGGGGTCGAACTCGCCGCTGACAAGGCGTGGAGCCAGACAGCCGAAAGCCGCACCGACCTTGTGAGCACCTGTAGGAAAATACTTGCCGATGATGCCGACTATGCGCGCTTTTACACCAGTCAGTTCGGAGGGGAGCTCCAGATAATTGACGCCGCTATACAAGCCGCTTTTCACGTCATTGTGCCAGTTGATCCGGAACAGATTCAGAGGGTTGATATCCCAGAGCCCGAGCGGCTTGAGGTGCTTTTTGACTTTTTCCGGAATAAGAGCCGGATTTGCCATTTGCGCGAACGTCGGGATAAGAATTCCCTTCTCTTTGCATCGTTTAATCGTCTTCGCAAGGACATCCTTGCGCATTTTCAGGTGGAACCGCTTTTCGTATTTTGACACGTTTATTATTCCTCGAAAATCATATTTGGCATCTGGAGCACGGAGTCTCGTGCCCCCGCATAGAATAACCGAATCTCATATTAACAAAAACATCTCGCCCGAGGATAATGAAAAATTCTCACGTATCCCGCATTGTGAATAATCATTCTCCTGAGAAGGTGATTATGAAATGCCCGGGTAAATATGGGTTCCAGCTTCGCCTTTTATGGCACGGGCCAGATTCTCCGGATTGGTTATAATGGCATGTTTGCCTCCGTCACGCAGGAAGTTCAAAACCGCCTTGCATTTCGGAAGCATTGAGCCGGGCTTGAAATGCCCTTCAGTAACATATTTTGCCAGTTCTGCGGCGGTGACTGTTTCGAGAGCTTTCTGATCCGGTTTGCCGAAGTTCAGATATACTTTCTCGACTGCCGTCGAGATGATGAACACATCGGCTTTGATACTGGCTGCAAGAAGCGCCGAGGCGTAGTCCTTGTCGATGACCGCCGCCACGCCTTTCAGCATGCCGTTGTCATCCCTGACGACCGGAATGCCGCCTCCGCCGACCGCTATAACCACGAAATTCTTCTCGACAAGTGCCTTCAGCGATGGTTCTTCAACGATTTCGATGGGCAGGGGAGATGCCACAACTCGACGCCAGCCACGGCCGGCGTCTTCCATGATATCCCAGCCATCACTCAATTTTCGGTGTTGGGCTTCAGATTCGCTGTAGAACTTGCCTATCGGTTTCGAAGGTTTCTGGAATGACGGATCATTCTTGTCCACCACTACCTGCGTAACTACCGTGACAGCTTGTCTGTCCATCTTGCGCTTCTTGAATTCGTTCGAGAGCGCCATCTGGAAATTGTAGCCAATTGCGCCTTGAGTGTCCGCTACGCATGAATCGAGTGGGACATCGTGGATATGAGAACGCGCTATGTCAGATCTCAACAGGATGAACCCGACCTGTGGTCCATTGCCGTGTGTGACGATTACGTTGTAGCCGGCTTCTATCATGTCCACAATATGGACCATCGTGTTGCAGGCTGCCTGATACTGATCGCCTACAGTCTGATGTTTCTCGTCCTGGATCAAAGAGTTGCCGCCAACTGCAACCACGGCGATTTTGCCAAGTTTTGCCGGGCCTTTAACTGCTTTTTTTGCGGGAGTCATAATTATTTAGTCCTTATTCTCCTTAAAGATTATATGAGTAAGATGTAAAATTTTATACCCGCTCCTACATGCCCTTCAACATCAGCGGCAGTGCAGCGTAAAATTCCGCGCATTTTACCACTTCAGCAAGCGGAACCTGATCGTTTACGGTGTGGGCATAGATTTCATTCCCTGGTCCGAAGCCGATCGACGGGATGTTGGCTTTGCCCATCCAGTAGGTGCCGTTTGTAGAGAATACCCACTTGTCAACCGTCGGATCCTTCCCGTTATGAACGGCTTTGTATGCTTCAATCCCGGACTGGACAAGCGGATGCTTTGCATCCAGAGCCCATGGCGGATAATATTTGCTGACCGGGAAGACGAATCCGGTGTAGCTGGGCGTATCGTAGAACAGTTCCTCTACTTTGCCGTCTTTCTTTACACTCGGCAGCGACTCGATTTCGGCAATGGCGCTAGCTTCATTTTCGCCGAAGGTCAGCCGGCGATCAAGATAGATGGTGCATTCATCCGGGACTGCATTCAGACTTGGAGTTTTGCACTCAATTTTAGAGACCACGACAGAGCCTTTGCCCAGGAAGGAGTCGGTCTTGAACATGTGGCTCATGCTGCTTATATCGTTGACGATTGGCATCATTTTATACACGGCATTGTCTCCGCGCTCAGGGGCTGAAGCGTGGCAGGTGCGTCCTTTGGTGGTAACCTTCAGTTCCACTCGGCCGCGATGCCCTCTATAAATGCGCATGCAGGTCGGCTCGCCGATCACGACGAAGTCCGGCTTTATCTTTTCGGTTTCGACGAGCGAATGCGGCGCGATGCCGTCACATTCTTCTTCCATGTTGCCGAAATAATACAGGCTGAAACCCTCTAAAAGCTTGAGATCCTTCAGAATCTTCAGCGCGTAGATCATCCCCGGTGTCGAACCTTTCTCATCGCAGCAGCCAAGGGCATACAGAATGCCGTTTTCGAGCTTGCCTTTGAAGGGATCCCATTTCCATTGTGTGGGGTCGGCAATTCCGACTGTGTCGATATGGCTGTCAAAAACGATCTTTTTCGGGCCGTTTCCGACACGACCGACAGAATTGCCCATCTTGTCGACGAACACTTCATCAAAGTCGAGTCTGAGCATCTCCTCGTTTATTCGCTGAACCACATCGCCAATCTTCGAATCATACGATGGAATTGCGACGATATCCTTCAGGAATTGGATCATCGCAGGTTCATGCCTTTTAACTTCCGCCTGGATTTTAGCGATTATCTGTTTGTCCATTGCTAAATAATTCCTTTTCTATATGACTGTATTGGAGGCCACAGGGTCTTCTTCATTCTTTTATCTGTGGTTAATAATTCTCTCTTTGTTCCTTGTCAGAATCTGTCCCAGAGTTTCTGGGCCAGCTCGCGAGCCCTGGCGTTGAGTTCCATTTCCTCGCCGTCTCCCAGGAAGGCATATTTCCCGTCCTCGAAGATTGTGTGGCCCCGGCAGATCGTTTCGGCGACGCGTGCGTTGCTGAGGCCAAAAAGCATGTGCCCGAGCGAATTGGCAGCGGTGATCGGGGTGGGCGGGAAATAGTCCCATACTACGAGATCGCTTCCTGCCCCCTCTTCAATTGTTCCGAGCGGGGTTTTGAAAATATTGCCGGCAAGCGCCGGATTTTTGCGTGTAAACATACGCCAGACTTCATCATAGGCTTTGCGGGGATCTTTTCCCTGGTGTTTGTGCAGAAGGCTTGCGGTCGTGAAATCAGCCATCGGTGAGCTGGACATTCCGTCAGTTCCGAGGGCTACCGGGATTTTTTCTTTCAGCATTGCTTCGATATTTGCGCAACCGACAGCGTTATTCATGTTCGATCGCGGATTGTGAACGACGTTGGTACGGGTAAGAGCGAGGGTCTGGATGTCTGAAGCATCGACATGGACGCAATGCGCGAAGATGCTGTCCTGACCGGAAAGGCCAGCGCGATGCAGGCGATCGACGACTGAACGGAATCCTCGTTTGCGGGCGTCTTCAAGATCTGACTTGTCTTCCGCGCAATGGATATGAACACCGCACTTCAGACCTTTCATCAACTCAGCGGCTCTGGCGAGCGTGGAATCTTCAAGGGTAAAACTCGCATGAAGACCGATCATCCCGGCGATGTCGGGCTCATTTTCGAGCCTGAGTCCGCGTATAAAATTGGCATTTTCCTCGAGGCCTGCGTCGCGGCGCGAAGCACCGTCGCGGTCGGATACTTCATACGACAGACATCCGCGCAGACCGCATTTGCGAAAAGCCTTCTTCAGGATGTCGAGTGAACCGCCCAGTGCGTGGGGGCTGGCATGATGATCGATCAGAGTGGTGACGCCTGAACGGGCGGCTTCCATAAGAGGAATCAGGGCCGTCAGTTCGAGGTCTTCGACCTTGATTGCGCGATCGAGTCGCCACCAGAGACGCTCGAGAATCTGAGGAAAATTCTCGGGGGCGGCATCTTTCAGCGTGATGCCGCGCGCGAACGTCGAATAAAGGTGCATGTGCGCATTGATGAGGCCGGGAGTCACGACCCGGCCGTCTACTTTGCGTATTTTGGCTTTGGGAAATGCCTGTCGGACGTCCTGGGTCGTGCCGACCGCATGTATCTTGTTCTCGTCGTAAGCCACTGCTCCGTCATCAATGACGGCGTGGTTTGGTCCGAACGTCAAAACAGTGGCGTTTCCGATGATCTTCATCATTTGCTCCCTTGGAGATGTGATGGAGTGGCCGAAATACATCCGCTCTCTGGGCGGCAATCTACCACACCCCCCCGGGAAGTTCAAGCATCGAGTTACTTGAATACTGCTTTTTCAAGTCCCTTCAGCATAAGACCCATCGTGACGGCATGCCGGAGATCGACGGCGGAAAACGCACCCGAGGCTGCGAACGATGCTTCCCGAACCGTCAGGGTTTTTCCGTCCAGAACAGCCTTTACGGCTTCAGTTTCGTATACGAATGTTCCGTCGCTTTTGCGAGTCAGTGTTTCAATTTTGCTGCCGACACGTGCCTTTAGTTTGTCACCATCGAGACGATAAGCATTTTCCTCATGCGTGAAGCTCTTCTCGGTCAGGTAGAATTTCGGTTTGTCCTTATAAGGAGAGCCACTCGTCGGGCAAAACGTTGTGCAGTTGCCACATTCATTACAGAAGTCGCCTATGTTCAATATCTGTGATGTCTGCTCAACGCGCAGCGTTCCGATTGGCTCAAGTCTGGCTGCAGTGCTGGTTTCGTTTGCCCGTAAGGCCCGAATAATCGGATAATCTCCGATGGCCACCTCGTAGTTCACGTTAGCGCGATTCGGACATACCGTAACGCATATTCCGCATGCATCATCGCAGTAAAGGCAGCGGGAAGCTTCCGCACGCGCCGTCTTTTCATCGAGTGGCAGGTTAACAAGATCGAAGCCATGCCTTTTTTCGAGGCCGATTTCGGGAATGACGGTCCCGGCCTGACGAAATGCCCGTCGCTTGCGATGCTCTGTTCGGGAAATTCCTTTTGAGTGTCTCGTGGCAACATCGGAATGCCACTTCGCGGCGGACTTGATGATATTCATCGCGGCATTCTTACCGTCACCGATTGCCTTGATTACGAAGGAAGCTCCGCGGGTAAGATCTCCGCCGGCATACACATTCTTCATTCGGGTTTGGCCTGTTACCGGATCTGTTCCCAGGTTTGCATCATCGAGAAAATCAATCTGCACATCCTGGCCGATAGCGGGAATAATCGTATCTACAGGCAGGTCGAAATCGGCGCCTTCAATCCTGACAGGTTTTGCGCGGCCGCTGGAATCCTTCTCGCCGAGTCTCATTTTGCTGCAACGAAGAGCCTTCACTTTGCCGTCCTCGAGCAGGATTTCAACGGGCGCGGTCAATTCCAGGATCTTGATGCCCTCGTGAATGAGCGCTTCTATTTCTTCGCGATCTGCCGGCATTTCGGCGCGAGTGCGGCGGTAAATTACTGTTACATTGCCACCATTTCCATGGAGTCGATTAGCTGTTCGCGCCACATCCATGGCAGAGTTGCCGCCACCCAGAACGGCAACATGCTTCCCGAGATCGAATGCTTTGCCCCGCCGCACATCCGCGAGAAATGTGAGAAAATCGAGACATCCTTCGCTGTTTTCGCCCGGGATACCCATCAGTTTGGCTTTTTGAGCGCCGACAGCGAGATACACATAGATGAATTCATTTCTGATGTTTGCGAACGCAGCCTTATTTATATGTGCGTTAAAATGTAGTTTAACGCCGAGGCTTTCGATAAATCTTATGTCACTGCAGATGGCTTCTGCCTTCAGGCGGAACGCAGGAATCGCGTCTGAAGCCATTCCTCCGGCAAACGCCTTTGTTTCGAATACTTCTACATCGAACCCCTCTTTTATCAGAAAATATGCACAGGCCAGCCCTGATGGCCCGGCTCCGATGACTGCGACATTCAGTCCGTTTTGTGCTGGAATTTCAGGCTTACGACCCTGGCATCGTTCGGTCACGAATCGCTTGATCTCGCGGATAAGAAGCGGCTGATCATAGTTAATACGCGTACAGCGCGATTGACACAAGTGGTCGCAGACGAGTCCGCATATATTGGGAAGCGGGTTAGTGCGCAGGATGACGTCCATCGCTTTTTCATCTTCGCCATGAGCTACGTGATACATGTACTCAGGAATATCCTGGTGGGCAGCACAGGTGCTTACGCAAGGGGCGGAGATGCAATCGAAGTAATCGAGAGGCCGGGGTGTTTTTACCGAGGCGCCCTTGCGGTACGGCCTCGCGTACAAGGGGTTATCGACCACGACTTTTGAATATCCGCTGAGATTTGCGAGAGCACATCTGCGCACAAAGGCGGGAGAAATATCGGCGACGTCGCCGTCTGCCGTCTTTACTATAAATTCGTCGATTGTTTTCGCTCCGGTGGTGCGCATCGCCTTTCGCGTTTCATCCAGATACTGTGCGAGGCGCCCATATCCGCCGGGTTTAAGCACGTCAGAGCATACCGTGACGGGTTTTATTCCGCAGGCGAGCAGCTCATGGAGATTGAATGCGTCGGCTCCGGCGGAGAATGAAATATCGAGTTCTCCGTTGAACTCATTTTGCAGTTTGTGCGCTACGCGAACGCTTATCGGATGAAGAGCCCGTCCGCTCATATACATCATTTTTTCATTCGGCGGAAACACGTTTTTGTGATTAACGCTTTCGAGAGTGTTCGTGAGTTTCAGGGAAAAATGGACGCCGTTTTTCGCGGCGGCTGCACGCAGGCTTTTTATCAGCGCGATTGCATCCGGATATTTCAGGTCATGGCCAAATGCTTCATCCGGAACATGTGTCTCAAAACGCAGCTTTTCGTTCAGGATGTGTCGCAATTCCGTCGGCCCAAGAAGAGTAGGATTAAGCTTGATCGTCGTGTTGAGCTTAAGTTCTTCGATGAGATACCGGCCGATTTTTTCTATTTCTTCGGGAGGACAGCCATGCATGGTTGAAAGCGTGATGTTATCCGAGATTCTGTCCGGGATTTCAATTTTTGATATTTCGGGGTACAGTTTGGCCATCGCCGACATCTTTTCTTCTTTTGCTTTGCGGCAGTCGCGCATGCTGGCGAAGAACTCCTGGACATTCGGTTTCAATAAGCCTTCCATGTTGTAACCCACGCTCATGTTGAACAGGCCGCCGAAATTGTCCGGACGGCCGAGGTTGTGGCCGAGACCGTGGCGCAAAGCATGCAGGATGATCCATGCATTCAGATATTCATTGAAAGAGTCTTTCAGTCGAAGTTCCTGCGACCATTCGCAGTTGTATCCCTCGTCGCTCATGTCGATGCATGGTTTTGAAACATTCAACTCATCGAGTGTCTGGACAGTCTTCAACTCGATATATCGAGAACCGCACATCCAGGCGATAATGATATTTTGCGCCATCTGGGTGTGGGGGCCGGAGGCAACGCCCAGGGGTGTTTCCATTTCGCGTCCATATCGTGTCATACGGAATGGATCATCGACCTTTGGGGTGAACAACAGGTCACGAGGTACGCCAAACAAAGCAGCCTGAGCTTCCTCGGCAAGAATCCAGCGAAACAGATGATCAATCGAAATCAACGAAAAATCTCTGGACATTTATGGCTCCTTGATGAACTGGTATAATGAAATTATACGATCTTGAAATGAATTTTGTTTTTACGGGTAAGGCGGATCATGCCCCTACATTGACATTACATGTGTATATCAATGTGTATCTGCAGTTAATTTCCTGTTCGTTCTTTGGCATTATCTGTGTTTATCCGTGTGCATCTGTGGCTAATTTTCTGTTCGTTCTTCGGTATTATCTTTGTTTGTTCGTCTGTATCTGTGCTAATTTTCTATTCGTTCCTCATCCGTGGTTACTTGCCTGCAAACGTTAAGTAGTTCGTTTTCTTCGCTCTCATTACCCGAGGAGTCAATCCGCAGCCATCTGATATGAGTATTATCAGTTCCCGAGCGAACGATTTCATTGATGATCGTTGTTATCTCTTCAACATTTCCGCGCTCGGAAGAACCGAACAGACGTTTCCAGAATCCGACATTGCGTTCGGTAACAATTTGCCAGTGGTTGTCCGGGGCAGAGATCCAGCCGAACATCAGTGCATACGAGTTTTCGCCGCAAGCCACGTGGCATAGCCAGCCCCAGTCCTCCTGGTCGATGGACAGCGTCGGACAACCACGAGTGTCTAATTCTCCGCAGAGCCACCGGGCCAGGTCTTCCCCATGACAGTGATCGTTTTTGTAATTTTCTTTTACTTCTATATGATTGAAGCGATCGTTACTGAAGCGAAGGGCGTTTTGCATTTATCTTCCCGTGAAAGCCGTCTTACCGATGTTTGTAGAGTTCGAAGCTGCGTTCGTTTTGTTTTCTGATAAGCTCAGCAAGCTCGTCTTCACTGTATCGCGTGAATTGCCCCCGGTGAATGAGGAGTTCACCGTGTACGATCGAGAGGTCCACTCGATCGGCGGCGCAGAAAATGAGCGCGGCGAGCGGGTCCGTGGAACCGCCGGCCATGCGAAGCCGATTGAGCGGAAAGCCTACCAGATCGGCCTCGAAGCCGGGCTTCAACAGGCCCACGTCGTCACGGCCTATGACTTCGGCGCCTCCGAGAGTTGCGATCTTAAGGGCATCGCGCGCCGACATGCACTTCGCGCCCTTAGCCACGCGCTGTAATAACAGACACTGGCGAGCTTCCAGCATGAGGTTCGAACAGTCGTTGCTGGCTGAGCCATCGACAGCTATGCCGACGGGGACTTTGGCCTTAAGCATTTCAACGATTGGAGCTATTCCGGAGCCCAACCGCATGTTGCTTGTCGGACAATGAGCGACTCCGCCTTTGGCCTTCCCCATGCGGGCGATTTCTTCCGGGGAGAAGTGGATCGAGTGTGCGAAAAATGAATTTTTGTCCATCCAGCCCCATTTTTCCATCAGTTCGAATGGACGACAACCATAAATCTTCTTGGTATAATCTTCTTCGTCGCGCGTTTCGGCGAGGTGTGTGTGAACAGTCAGGCCGGCTCTGTCGGCGTATTTTTTTGCTTCAATCATGAGCTCGGGAGTTACCGAAAAAGGTGAACACGGAGCTACAACAATGCGCGTCATCCCGCCGCGTTTTGCTTCGTGATACTCATTAACCAGGTTTTCAGTCTCTTTCATTATAACGTCTTCAGTCTGGACAACTGAATCCGGGGGTAGTCCTCCGTCTTTTTTCGATCGCGACATGCTGCCACGGCAAAGGTGGAAGCGCAGTCCCGCGCGTCTGGCCGCTTCGATCTGGCGTTTGTACAGGTGGCTTTGTCCGCCCGGGACCAGATACGAGTGATCGACTGCTGTTGTACAGCCGCTGGTAAGCAGCTCCAGAGATGCGATCGTCGTCGACAGCGCGAAATCGTCCGGAGTGAGTTGAGCCCACAATGGGTATAGATTGATCAGCCACTCAAATAGTTCCGCATCCTGGACACATGGAAAATTGCGCGTAAGGGTCTGATAAAAATGGTGGTGCGTATTTACGAGGCCCGGCATTATTATCATGCCTTCACCGGGAATTGTCCGGGCACCATCCGCCAGCGATGACAGACTCAGGGCATCTCCGATCGCCGCTATACTGGTTCCCTTTATTAAAACCGACGTCCGCTCGAGAACCGGAGCGTCCCCGCCGGGCCAGACATACGTAGCGTTTTTGATGAAAAGATCCATGCGTTTTCTCCTTCGACGGCGGCAACTACTGATTATTTCCTGCAAAATGGTATCATGCGGTTGCAACTCCGTCAATTTTGAACATCCATATTGCATCTCGGATGACTTTGTGATATTTTTGCGCGTCCTTGCTGTGTTTTTTGTTCGCATGTCGGTACCGGTTTGTTTCAGATTGAATTGTTTGCATGGCAGTCACTCTTATTTCGAAGGGATTTCCGTCGCGTGCCCGTAGAAGATCGATCGACAACCGGTTCCTGTATCGTAGCTCACGGATTTGCACGTGCAACGGTTTCCGATCTTGACATTCCCGCCCCCATTTCTTCCGAAAGCCTTCCATGTCCGGTGAACTCTTTGCTGCCTCGTTATTCGATTGATCCGGTAAAAAATGCTCATGTTTCGGTCGATGACAACCGATGGGTAACGAAGAAGTTGATATCACCGCAACAAGAGCAAGGAGGCAGTAATCTCGTCATGGATCAACGGAATGGGGTTCACTTCATCGGAATTGGCGGAGTAGGAATGAGTGGTCTGGCCCGTATCCTCCTGGAAGGAGGAACACCGGTTTCCGGCTCCGACCTTGGGGAAAATTCACAGACACGTATGCTTGCCGCCCTTGGCGCAAGAATATTTTTCGGACACAATTCATGCAATATTCCTGAGAATACTTTGAGGGTAGTAGTTTCTTCGGCTATATCCCAGGATAACGAAGAGCTGTTGGAAGCGCGTCACCAGAATCTGCCGGTTGTGCATCGCTCAGATCTGCTCGCGGAGCTTTTCCTCGATTCGCGGCTGGGGATAGCGGTAGCCGGGTGCCATGGCAAGACCACGGTCACATCAATGATTGCGTCAGTGCTGGTCGATGCCGGACAGGATCCGACCTGTGTTGTGGGCGGCAACGTTCGAATTCTCAACGGAAATGCCCGAACAGGTCACAGCGGTGTTTTCGTCGCGGAAGCTGATGAAAGCGATGCTACTTTTTTGAAGTATTTTCCGCATAGTGCGATTATTACCAATATTGACAACGATCACATGGACCACTACGAGAGTCTTGATTCGATCGTTAAGGCGTTTGAGATTTTCGCATCGCATCTTGATCCGTCGGGCACATTGTATTTGTGCCAGGATGATCCGATAGGTCGCAATATTGCACTCCCGGAAAACCGGCGAGTGGTTACATATGGCATCGACAAGACCGCCGACGTAATGGCAGTGGCCGTTGAACTGCAGCCGTTCGGGGCGACATTCAATGTTACTATTGGCGGCATTCATCGTGGCTCGTTTGAGCTTTCCGTACCCGGGCGTCACAACATCCTGAATGCATTGCCGGTTATCGCTTTTTGTCTTGATCTTGGACTGACAATAAAGCAGATCCGTGATGGACTGAAAAAGTTTCATGGCGCAGGCCGACGATTCGAAGTAAAGGGAGCATTCGATGGGGTTACTGTGATCGATGATTACGGCCACCATCCGAATGAAATCAAGGCCACCCTGGCTGCTGCGAAGAGTCTTGGCGCCCGCCGTATCGTAGTAGTCTTCCAGCCTCATCGTTTTTCACGCACACAACTATTGAGCAGGGAGTTCGGCCGTTGTTTCGATGATTGCGACAAACTGTTCATAACTGATATCTATTCGGCTTCTGAAAAGCCGATAGAAGGTGTTACTTCGCGGCTGATCCTTGATCATATGCCCGTAGCGCAGCGGAGAAAGACAAAGATGGTCAAAGCTCCGGGGGATGCCTTGATTCATCTGATGTCGATGGTCGAAAGCGGTGACGTGGTATTCACGATCGGTGCCGGAAGCGTAACGAACATGGGTCCTGATTTGATCGAAGCCATGCGAGCGCGTGCCAGTCAGGCTATTAACCCTGCGGTTTGATTGCTGGCCGGTAATCTTTACGGCCCGTCAGAGAAGGGATCTTTATCCGTGCAAGCTTTCTTGATCGTTGTTTTTATGACCGCGCCGGCTTTTTTTGGAGTTGCCGTTGTTGAAGTGGTGTTTCTTTTTCTGGATCGGCTGAAACATGCCGTAAACGCTTAAATGTGTTATATCGCCCCCCGACCAGAGAAACCCGGTCGGGGGGCGATCGGCTTTATATGAAATATTCCCTACAGGATATTAACCAGTGTGTCGCGTCGTTATTTTCCAAGTTCAGTGTGCGACGGTGGGGATCTCGTCGAGAAACTGCCCACCGGGGATGCGAAGCGCGGCCTGGGTAATGGCAAAACTCAATTTGAGGTTGACATTATTCCTCGAAAACTGGAAAATTATAAGTATGAATAGCCGAAGAAGATATCGGAGACCTTAACGAATGGTCGCGATACTAAAAGGAGATATTAGTTGAAGGCCTCAACGAAATAATCGGATGAGTTAACTTCCTTATTTGGCGGACGGTTTGGTGACTGCGATGACGTATTTGCCTGATCCGAGTAGGAACTTTTGCGCGATTTCATGGACCGATTCTTTTGTGACGGCTTTGATCATCTCCGGATAACGACTGTAATAGTCGAATCCGAGTCCGAAAAATTCGTCGCTTGAAAGAGTCTCCGCCATCGACTGATTATCGACCAGATTCAATGCATGCATGCCGATAATATATGTTTTGGCGTCATTGAATTCTTCGTCGGTAAAGCCGTCCTTGCGAAATTTTTCCAGCTCTTCAATGAGTCTGCTTTTTGCCGTGTCCAGCTTGCTCACGGCAGTGCTGAGGGTGGCAAAGAAATAGCCCAGGTTCCGGGTTCCGACCTGAGAAGCCCAGACCGAGTAAGCGAGGGAATCCTTGTCCCGAAGGTTTGTGAAAAGTCGCGAGCTCATGCTTCCGCCAAGAATGCTTTTAACTATATCCATGGCCGGGCCGCGAGAATCGCTTCGTGGGAATGTCCGGGTTGCGACAAGAACCTGAGCCTGTTCGCGATTCTTCTGGCCGTTGACTTCTATTACATTGTCGATATCCTCAAGTTTCGCCTCTTTCAGATCTGACTGGTTTCCTTTCGATATGTTGGAAAACACCGCCGCCAGCCTGTCCCGGACTTCGCCGGGATAGATGTCCCCGGATATGGCCACTACCATACCGGAGCCGACATAATGTTTTTTGAAGAAATTAGCGCACTCGGACTGCTTTATATTCCTGATCTGATCAGGGAGTCCCAGGTTCGAGTAACCGAGCGGTGAATCAGTGAAAAGAGCGGCAAGGCCCTGATAATACGTGTAATAGAAAAGATCATCCTGTTGTGATTTTATTGCGTCGAGTGTCTTTTCCTGTTCCTTTTTGAACTCCTCTTCAGGGAACGTGGCAGAGGTCAATATTTCCATGACCAGATCAAGGGTGGTCGGGAATTTTTCGCTCAACGATTGCGTTTTAAAAGTCACATAACTCTTTTGTGCCTGAATTGAAACTGATGCTCCAATGGATTCGAACAAGTGCGCCAATTCTTCAGCGGAGTGCTTTTCAGTTCCTTTGGATAGCGTCGAAGCTGCGAGATTGGCAAGCCCCGCTTCATTCTTGCCTTCCCGAAGGCCGCCGGCATCTATCTGAATCGCCATGGCCACGATCGGCGCAGTATGGTTCTCCCGCAAAATAAGTTTGATACCGTTATCAAGTGTGATCATTTCAGGTTTTGCTGACTGGACAGTGTTCTGCGGCTCGTAGCTGATTACTGAAAGAGAATGATCATTGAATGTCGCTTTGGCGACTCGCTTTACGTCTTCGAGCGTTACTTCGCGAATACGATCGACATAACTGTCAGCTTCGTCGAGGTGTCCCAGTGTTGCGTAATGCCCATAATTCTGTGCCTGGGATTCGGCGGTTTCCTTCCCGAATATCGTCGTGGCGATCAGCTGTTGCTTGACTTTTTCGAACTCTTCGGCCGGGATGGCTCCTTCCTTGAGGTCGCTCATCAATTTGGCTGCGCGGTCGATGAACTTGCGTCTGTTGCTCTGCTGAATCTGCGCGCTGATGATGAACAGTGAAGGATCTCCCGATGTAAAATAGCTGGTGGAGAGATCACTCGCGAGTCGTTCCTGTTCGACGAGAATCTTGAAAAGACGTGAGGAACGACCGTGTCCCATGAGAGTCGAAATTACGTCCATCACATAATTGTCCGGATTTTGAATGCCCGGTGCGTGCCAGGCCAGATTGATATACGACTGCTGAATGTCTCCGTATAAGCGGGATTCGCATCGACGTTCCTGGGGCGGTTCAGCTGGCACGACCTGATCAGGCACCGGAGCAGCATGAGCGCTTCCCATGCAGGCCTTGACGGTTTCCAGCGCCTCGGAAGCCTTTATGTCGCCGGCTATTATGACCCACATATTGGAGGGAACATAATATTTCTTGTAATAACCGAAAACCTGATCGCGTGTGGCTGAAGCAAGCTGGTCGTGATACCCGACGATCGGATGCCGATACGGATGAACCTTATACGCTGTTTCCTTGGTCTGATTGTATACGAGTGATTCAGGGTCATCTTTGTCCATGCGCATTTCTTCGAGGACGACACTGCGTTCCTTTTGGAATTCCTCCTCGACGAAGGAGCTGTGCAGTATGGCGTCTGCTTCAAGTGCCATCAGACGGGGAAAATGCTCGCGCGCACCCAGGACGTGGTAGCAGGTATAGTCAGATGCGGTGAATGCATTGTTTGCCGCACCCATCTTTTTGATTTCCTTGTCGAGCTGTCCGACCGTGTATGTGGCCGTTCCTTTGAACATCATGTGCTCGATAAGGTGGCTGAAGCCTTCTTCACCCTTTTTTTCATTTCGTGAACCAACGTGTATCCATACGTTTACCGCAACGACCGGAGCTGCAGGCATCTCCTTGACTAATACGTGAAGTCCGTTATCGAGGGTAAAGGTCGAGAAGGCGGCGGAACTCGTCACCGAAGCCGTGGGAACGCTCTGTGGCGGAGTTGCGATAGCCGTCTCGGAAGAGGTCGCGGCTGCATCATCAGGAGAAGTGGCCACAGCCGCAAACAGGTGGCTGGCCGAAAGGATCCAGAAAAGAATGAAGGGAAACAAGAAACGTATCGAAGTGCCCTGAACGGGATAAAAGCAGTCCATCACTATCTCCTGGATAAAAAAATAGATGCCCGTCGATTCAGCCGACGGGCCATTCTATCACAGGTTGCGAAATTGTGTCCGGGTAATTGTGAATGGGACTAATAAATGGGAATCCAGATTTCGGTTTTTTTCTGTGCATCCGGAACTGTGCTGTCTGGATCATCTAAATACCGTTCAACGCAGGGTCCGCCAATGGTTTTATACCCATTCTTGGGAATCCATTCATACAGTGCATTGATCGTGATGTACGTTGTTGCATATGAGCCGACGTGAAGAGCGACGGCAACCTTCTTATACATGAATTTTTTTGCCTTCAGCCGGGGCATATCTTTTTGATCACCGGAAACAGGATAGCCGATATCCCATAGGAGATTGACGGGTTTGACATAAAACGGACTGTTCCAATACAAGGTGATTTCCTTGTCGGCAGCCTTCAACCCGGAGGCGGAAAAATCCGCCAGGAATGCTTTCTCCACTGCCGGAATGCCGATATAAGGACCTTTTCCTTCATGACACATATACGTGAACGGAGCAATTTCACGTATTTCGGCCTTGATTGTCGGAGCTTTCTCCAGGGCCATCAAAGAACCACAACAAAGTGCCAATACAGCCAGAACAATCCATACTTTTTTCACGGGCTTCCTCCATGCACTGAAAATTCAGCCGGAATAATTCCGTCTGTTTTTACTCACCAGTACGTCTCAAACCTTCGATAGCGACGATATTTCCGGGGTAATGCGCAAGAAGGTCCTGAAAAGCTTTCCTGGCCACGGGTTTATTTCCCAGAACAAGATTGCACCATCCTTTTCCCTGCCAGAGCCAGAGATCCTCCGGAAGTTTTTCGTAGCATTCAAGAGCTTTGTCGAATTTGCCAAGGGCATAGAAATCGTCGGCGATGATTTTCAACGCCAGCGTGTCAGTGGCGGCATTCTTCAAAATCTCTTTTGCATCAATAGCGGCTTCACTCAACCGACCCAGATTAAAGAGTGCGGACATGCGGCCGCGAAAATATTCGGGCTTTGTCTCCCTTCTGATAAGCAATGAATAACACTGCTCGGCTTCAAACCATTTTCCAATCATGGAAAAGAGCAAAGCTCTTTCAGAGATGGCTGTTGAATTCAGCGGCTCGCTGGCAAGCAAAGCTTCCGATAACTGAAATGCTTCGATGATACGACCCTGTTGCCGAAGCTTGGGCAGAATATCTGCGGCTTGTTTCAGGTTGAATTCTCCGGCGACTGGAATGGCTTCCAGTTGATCATTGAGCTTGAGGCGCTCAACCTCCCTTATTCCGTCGAGGGCCTCCGGATCTTGGGGATTTAGGAGTGTTATCTCTTCGAAGGCTTGTCGCGCGCGTGTAAGATCTTTCAGACTTATCAGCGTCCATCCTCGACCAAGAACCATTTCCCGTCGTTTGAAGTGATCCTTGTGTGAATACCATTTCAACGCCTCGTCAAAACGTTTCATCCGGAAGCAGGCCCAGGCGGTATGCAAAATGGCAAAAGCATTTCCGGGGTCGTCGCTCAAGATTGTCTGACAGAGGCTCAAGGAGCGTTCCCAGTCATTCAACGCCTCATGAATTTTAATCATTCCATACATGGCGTCCGGGAGTCGGGTTTCTGTTTCTAGAACCTTTTCAAAATCTTCTTTGGCCGCGAGGATTTGTCCGGACATGAGATGAATATTTCCGCGTTTCAGCAGCAGCAGAGGGTTTTGTGGGAATTTTTGCAGGAGATCACTCAGAACGCTTTGCGCGAGCGGAAAATTCCGATCGCTTTCCAGGGCGTCAACCAGTTTGAGAGATATAAGAGAGCTGCCCGGTTCTTCTCTCAGGGCTTCGCGAAGCTTCATCACAGGCTGGGCCATTCCGGTTTCGGCAATACCCAGAATTATCAAACCGAGAAATATCGTCTTTCTTATACAAAGGCGTATTGAATTTTGTTTTGTCGGGTGGGTTTGAAACCCGCCCCTACGATAATTATGACCGAAGATATAAACAAATTTCATTGCGCTTCTGTATACCATAATCAAAACTGATACATCCCTCCGGCCGTAATCGTTTTGCTCGTTTGAGAAGGCTCCGATAATAATACACCGGCCTTCTCGTTTGCCGCTGCCCGACCTTCGCTGTCGAATCGATCGACAGAGTAGCTCAGATATAATTTCCAGCGTTTACTTGAGTTATACAATACTTTCGCGAAAACACCATGTTTGTACAAATCCAGGGTGTTATAGGCATACAGGCTGTCTCCGTCAACACCCTGCCTTCGCTCTCCCCAAAGCCCACCCAGCGACAAAGTAAATCGATCGTCAGGAGTATACGTCGCTTTCACCAGACCTCCATTCGATGTGGAAGACTGGGATGCACGCATCGCGCTTCCTCCGGAATGGGTAAAAATGCCTTTCGCGTCAGCCCGGAAAAAGCGATTGAATTGATATCCCGCGAAGGGGCTGAGCTGGGTTCCATTATGGGTATTGTAATTGGATGAGTCAAAGCCGGCTCCGATAACCCAGTTCTGCTCAGGATAACAGAAAAATTTGCCCCCGAAAATCGAAGATCCATCTGTTTCCGCATCATCATTCCGGAACTTCATGCCATGCAATTGAACACCTAATTTTTGGCTTGCCTGATAATAGAGTTTCGCGCCGTACAAATCTTCATTGAAGTCTGTAGCGCCTGCGCTAAGGCTTTTTACGTCTGTACGGCTATGGGAGAAAGTCGTAGTGGCCTTCCTGTAACTGTATCGCAGACTTTCGGTGACCAAGCCGCGATCGTCCTGATAGCCGCCATATCCGATGCTTGTATAGCCGAGGAACAATTCCCAGGGAAGGTGTTGGTCTGTATACTTCAATCCGGCTTTTGCTCCCTCGTTTTCGGGATACAAAGTCATAACGTTCCTGAACGTCTTTTCGGCATTCCGTATGTCTCCAAGACCAATATAAGCCCAGCCCTTGGAATTTTGGATAAAAGAATCGGCGGGGAATTTGGAGCAGAGGGGAATAACAGTTGAGAAATTCTTCTGTTCGGAATAATACCGTATGTATTTTCTATCGAGATCCAGTCCGGGGGCAAATGAGTTGATCAGATCAAGAATTTCTTTCGCTTTTGAGTAATTCCCGGCGTTAAGATAACAGTCTATGGCATACATGAAACTAGGTCTTGGGTCATCAGTCTTGTCGGCAACTCTTTCGGCTTCGGCTCCAAGGAGATTGAAATACTTCATTCCACGGGCTTTGTCATTCATCTGAAAATACAGACGTCCGAATAAAGGCCACAGCTCCTTGACAGGATTTTTTTCCTCAAGGTGGACAAGGAGGATTTCCCGGGCTTGAGATGCATTTCCCGCCAATAGAAAGCTGTCAGCGGCTGCCAGACTGGTGGTCAAGGGGTCCGGGGAAACCCGGACAGCGTTAAGATAAGAAGTTCCCGCGTCCTGGTATTTGCCTGCCGAATAATAGTCAGCGGCTATCCGTACAAGTTCTTTGAACTGAGGGGTTCTGGATGCCAGTTTAAGCAGCAAATCAGCGGCCTTGCAGTATTCTCCGTTTAGTTCATACAGCTCGGCCAGTCTCTTGTTAAGTCCTATAGCCTGCTGGATTTCCATATCTTTCGATGAGGATAATACCTTCAGAATACTATCAATCTCCAGGGAGTTCAGATATTTGAGCGTGGAAAGAAGTTCCGGATTTCGTGGGTATCCGATCACAGCTGCTTTCAGTAGTGGTGCGGCCAGAATATAGTTCCGGAGTTGAAAGTAGCACAAGCCCATCCCCAGTTGAAAATCAATTTTGTCAGGAAGCATCGAGTAGTATTTCAGAGCAGCTTGAAAGTCTTTGAGTTCATACTTGATATTGCCGATCCGGAGTGCCGCGAAATAATTTTTGGGCGAAACTGAAAGGATATGTTTTCCTATGTTCAGTGCCTGATCGTATTCCCTTAGGGCAATCAGAGACAGCATCTTTCCATGGTAACCATCGAGATCCCTGGGGGCGAGAGCAATTCCCTTGTCATACCAGTCGATTGCTTTTCTGAAATCTCCAGCCAGATAATAATCATATGCCATTGCGATAACTGGTCCAAGCAGTTTGGGATGGTTCGCAATATAGGTTGAAAGCGTCTTTCTGGCATTTTCGAACTCTCCAACTGCTTCAAGGCATGCGATCAGCCTGTAAAAAGATTTGTCCGAAGCAAGGGTCCCAGGTAAATCCTTGATGAGAGCATTTGCAAGGAGTTTCGTTTGTACCAGTTCCGGTGAAACATTCAGTTTCTTTGCCATAGCGTAGAGGGCAGTCTGATTCAAGGGGTTTTGGGCAAGTATCGCGCCCCAATCAACTTCTTCGGAAAAAGAGCGAACGGAGACGATGACAAAAACTGCCAGGAAAACAAGAGAGCTGGTGATACAACGTTTCATACTCACCTCGATCATTATTCTGAAGCGATTTTTCTTATTTTAACAATATTTTGTTGATCATTCTTTACGACAAGTGACAAAAATCCATTCGCGCCGAAACTGAAGAAAATTTGCATTCCGGTTTGACTGAGTCTCTGATGCTGTAATGAAAAAGCAGACACTATGGAAAACACTGTTTCTGAATTGCCTTCAGCTTCACGCGTCTCCTCAATAGTTGTTTTGAAACATGTGGCTGAAAAAATATCCCCGACGATCCAGGAAAGAGCTTGTTTGGTAATACTCAGAAAATGGTGGGCATTTCTTCCGAAAAGAATGGTTTTCCATTGGAGATCGCGTTTCATGGCAAATGGCATGTCTGAAATGGAAAGAGCAAAAAGATTCAGGGGCGAAAAACCTTTGGCTGAAAATCTCGTAATTTCAACGGATTTCAAACCAACATGGTATTCAATCTCTTCGTCTTCTGAGGTCACTAGAACATTCCCATAGAGGGAATAAGCGAATTTCCATGAAATGACGCTCTTCTTCCCGCTTTCCTCAATCTCCAGATGCCAGGACTCTCCATTTCTGGGAAATAGCAGCATGCGGTGGGTGTCGTTCGGGGGAACAGTTGATGCTATCAGTGATTCTTCAGGCTTGAAGAAGGGATGGAAGACAGACGCGTTTTCTTCCTCGACCAGAAGATCGTGGAACAGAAATGGAATATTTTCTGAACCAACGGCAGGATATAACTGCAGCTGGACGTGGAGGTGGGGAAGCGCACTTCTTCCGGAATTGCCAACGCTTCCGACGGGAGTTCCAATGAAAACAGATTGTCCGGGAACTACCGGTGTTGATGCCTTTTTCAGGTGATACAACCCAATATATATCCCGGCGCTATATATGATGACATAATTTCCCCATGGAGCGGCAAGGTTCATGCTTCCGAGCGGGTTGTCATCGATTTCGGCCCAGACCGCCGAAACAACGCCTTCTACGGGTGAAAGCACCGGGGCGTTGAAAGCGAAGTAATCTTCCGTATTGATTCCCGTCGATCGGAAGCGGCTTCCGGACTCATCGACCGCTGCCAGATCGACCCCGTATCGCCAGTATTCCTTGTGTGTTTCATTCCCGTTGAAGCCCTGGACGATTTTCCACCGCCCAAAAACAGGAAAGGAGATGGAACGTAGAAAAATCCTCTCTTCGTATCGCCGGTAATAGGCAATAGTCTCTTCAGGAGTTTCAAACGCAATTCCAGGCATCATTGGCTTAGCCTGAGGAATCCTGCCCTGAAGGGATAACAGAATGCCGCTGACGACGAGGTTGAAGGGTAGGGCGGTCCAGTCTCCTCCGGTTATGCGGGCTGAAGAGATGCAGAAAAGACCCAGAAAAAAACCGATGAACTGCGAAGAGATCATCAACAATGTCGTTTTCTTCCCGGGAACAAAAAAACCGCCGCCAATAGCTATTCCTATGAGGACGGCGTTAAACCCGTATGCCGTCTCGTGACCTCCGCAGAAAAATGGGAAGATGGCCATCAGGACTCTGGAAATACTGTATCCGAGAATCGCCATAAAGGTCATGATCCGGGAGGTGAGAGCGAGTGCGATGGCAGCCATCAGACATGGAATGAATTTTTTCTGAAAGAAAATCGACCCTACTGAGAATACAAAACCCAACACTTCGTAGGCGAGTTTGTCGGCAATGTTCAGTTTGAATGGGTTGTGGAAAAACTCATCAATCCGGCCCCCTGAATAGGACCATGGCTTCATGAAAAGCGTTCCGAACCAGTATTCTTCGGATTGACAGAGAAACGTGAAGAGAAAAACGGTAAGGACAAATGGATATGAACAGACAGGAAGATGATATTTAATCCATAATATATGATTCATCGACCTGGTCAGGATAAATAATATGAAACTGCCGGTGAATCCCGTCAAAACGAGCATTTGAACGCTGGAAAATGTGTTGCCGAGATACAGTCCGAACAGGATGGCGTTTGCAAAGTACCCGCCGCTTTTTATGTCCGCTTCGGGGATTTCGAATAACATTCCCCAAAGCAGCATTAAAAGAGGACATGCCAGAGATGAGGCTCCGTGGTCAGCTGATCCGGTGGTGGCCAGAATTACGAAAATTCCGGGAGCAACCCGCTGTGAAAATAAGATTCCGCTGTACCACAAAACTATTTCCCGGCATTTTCTCAATGCTGGTCTGAAAAAAGCGTTCACACTACTCCACATGTATCTGATATAAACAGACTATTTTCGGGGCTTCGCTTTGTGTTTCTTCTCTTTTAGATGGGCAGGAATTGATTCGAGCATGGTCATGTATTCAAGGTCTTCCTTTGCCCTTACCTGATGATGTTTTCCATTTTCATCGATCAACACGATTGCCGGCCGGTACTGGATGAATTGCATCCATTGCGTAACGTTGTAGGCGCCGACGGGGTGGATCAGAACCTGCTCTCCGGCTGAGAGTGACGGAAATTGAATGTGAGGTCTGACGATATCTATATTCATGCATAGAGGGCCGAACAGCACCATATTTTCGAGAAATTCCGAATGCGGTTGGGCGGGGATGATGTTATGCTTGTACCAGGTCGAAGTAAAAAGAAGATTTACGCCTGCATCCAGAATGAGAGACGGTGTTCCGTCCGTAAGCCGTTTTGCCCCGACCACGCTGGATATAAGATATCCGGCATCGTCAATCAGGGCTCTTCCAGTTTCGAGAATCAGAAGGGGAGGGGACGAAAAACAGTCGGTCCGCGCCATCAGTTCATCGCAGATCACTTTTGCGAACTCATCAATTGTCGGATTTGTCTGGCTTCCGGGGAGATACTGAGTATGAAGGGTGTTCGAAGACGGGAAACCTCCGCCGATATCGATATACTCGATTTTTATTGCGAGTTCATCCTTCAATTTCTTCGCGAATAGTGCAAGCTTCTGTACGGTTGTTTTATATGCTTTGGGCTCCATAATGAAGGTTCCGATGTGGCAGTGGAGACCTTTCAATCGCAGCTTTCCGGTGGAATGCATTTTAGCGATGGTGGAAAATGCTGACTCGTTCTCAAGATTGAAGCCGAAACGGGTCCATGCTGGGTAGATGCCGGCATCCAGGTTTATCCTGATCCCGACATCTATCGGTTTATGGAGTTCCGCCGCGAGTTTTTCAAGGTTGAAAATTTCTTCCATGTTGTCGACATTTATCTTCGACTTCATTTTCACAGCCAGTTTCAGGGCTTCATAGGGCTTGTACGGACCATTGAAAATGATCTTTTCTCCAGGAACCCCAAGTCTCATTGCTTTTTCATACTCAAAGAACGAAACGACTTCGGCCCACGAACCTTCCTGATGGAAGATACTGCAGATTGCATCAAGATAGTTGGTCTTGTACGACCATGAAAACTGGACTCGCGAATACTTATGAGAAAACTCTCCCGCCGCCTGTCGGTATTTGTCCCGGACCGTGCGTTCGGAAAACACAAAAAGGGGCGAGCCGAACTCCTTTATCAGGGAGCTTACCTTAACTCCATCGATGGAATCCTTATATGACCCGCTGGCGTGGCCGAATTTATTCATTGATCCCTCGGTGTGAGGGGAAATTCTCGGTTTCTGATACTCACGTTTCACGTTTTTTTCTCCTGGTGGTTTTTGTCGCCGTTGGTGGAGCGTTTCTGTGGAGCTCACCAAACATCATAATGCTCTCATATTCAGGCATGGAAATAATCATGTCCTGGGAATATCGCATGAACATGGTTCCCGGTTTTCCGAGAATGGGAGTCTGTTTCAGGGGAATTTTGTCATAAACATGCCTGAGAAGTATTTCCGGGAGATTGCATTGAGCGCCGTGGCTCAGGAATATCCAGGCCGGGAATCGTGGGTTTATCTCGATCAGATGGTATTCGTTCGTTTTTTCATTTCTCATGATCTCGACTTCCATGGGTCCCCGCCATTGAAGCTGTTTTACCAGACGCTGGGCGCAGGAAAAAAGATCTTCGGAGTGAATGGACATTCCGCCCCATGCTTTCCCTTTCTCGGTTAACTGCATTTTTTTCATGGCTGTCATACCGAGAATCTTTCCTTTGCCATCTCCGGCAAGAGCAATGTCGAACTCTTCACCATCAACCCATTGCTGCAGAAGAAGGGGAAAACCCCATCGGGAGGATATCGATCGCGCGCCCTTTTCGAGGTCGCCGTCGTTTCGCGCCAACACGGCTTCGTAAAAGATCCCTTTCACGAGACAGGGAAAGCCGAGCTTTCTGGCTGCTGGAAACAGTTGATCGAAACTTCCGATTTCAATTGTTTTGGGGTATTTCAGCTTTGCCTTTTTGCATAGATCCTGGAGCTTGATCTTGGAGCGCATTTCAATCATTTCTCTCGTCGGAAGGAAGGTTGTTACTCCAAGTTCTGAAAGCTCTTCTTCCATGGAAAGAAAATTTGTTAACTCCGAATCGAGAGCCGGAAGGAAAAAATTGATCCGGGCCTTCTGAACGATGGTGCGGACTCTCTTTTGAAATGCTTCGGTTCCGGCTGAAGGATAGGGAAGAAGATACACTTCGTCACAGGCTTCCTGAACGTAAATAGCGGCTTCCTTCGCATCATAGGCAAGTCCGATGATACGAATATTGAAACGGGTCTGGTTTCGAAGGCACTTGATTATTCCGAGGCCCGGCCCGGGGCTGTCGGAGGCGTTAAGACCTGAAACAGCGAGATTAATGTTCATACCCTCATCCATACCCTCAATTTGTTATTCTTACTCATCAAACGCTGATTAACACCGCTAATCACTTGTTGTAATACTGTGTTACGCTGATGAACAAAGGCCTTTCCCCTTGAGGCAGGGAATACCTCGCTTCATTTTTGTCATATGTAGTTTACCATCATTCAAAACGAAGAAAAAGAATTTCGAGGCAATACCTCGGCAACGCGCATCAACATTGCAATAAATATAATGCCACTTCTCGATAGACGAGGAACGATGAAGGTCGGCGGCCGCGCCGGAGATTGCCGCCAGGCTCGAGTCACTCGAAAAGTCGACGATGCTCATGGCGGAAGAGATAGCCAAGTTGAAGGCGCCCGGCCGAGATTTTGCCAGGTTCTTTCGGGGTTCTTCAAACGTCCCCCCGCCTGCCTGGAAACCGGAAAGGATAGATACGAATATCAATTGTTAATGCTGAAACATTAGCTGGATGATTTCTTCCCTGACGGCTTCTTATTCGCTTCTTTTACTTCCTTCAAGAGTCCCTTCAACTGGCTAGCTCTTCTGGAAACCAAGTCATAAAAATTCTCGTGTGGTCCAATGGCAAAGACCAAACAAACTTTGTCAGCTTCTATAATGATATATGCGGCTCGATATTGTCCGCTTCCCTTGATGGTAAAGTCGAGAGACCAGGCTCCCTGAAGGTTTTGTTTCAATGAATGTCCGATCTTCGGATCTTTCTTGAGTTCTATGATTTCATCAACGACAGCTTTCCTGATTTCGTCGATACTATCCAAGTCTTTCCGAGCTGGTCCGGTTAATCGCAGATCAAACACGGCTTTTCTTCGTTTTCAACGGGATATCGTTTTCCTGGGCGTATTCTTCGATGGAAATGGTATTTCCGTTCTGATATTCCTGTAAGGCATGTTTCGCCAATATTTCAAATGGATCTTCTTCTAGTTTTGCATACTGAAGAATAGAATCATTTTCTCTGAAAAATAGAATATCGCCGGGATTAATTCCGAGTTTCTTCCTAGATTTTATGGGGATAGAAAGCCGTCCCTTGTTGTCTACTGTTATCGCTATGCCCTTCATATATTCCCCCTTCAGTGTAGGAATTTCCTACCACTTAAAATATACTGAAAAGTGGACATTATTTCAACTAACGATTGAAAATAGTTAGTTGATAGCGGGGGTCTCTATCAGATTGCTTACGTCCAAAAAGCTCTAACACTGGGGTGATTGATCCATCGTCTATCATCAAAAGAAACGTCTTCCCAGCGTGTCGACATCAGTTCCCCGGGTCGAACGAACACAAGCGCAAGGAGTTGGAGCGCCCAACGCGTCATCAGTTCAGGGTATGCGTCGATTGTTAGCAAAATTTCGCCCAACCGGGTTTGACTGTCGCTTGCAGCGGGAAAATGCTTTTGTTTCGGCGCTACGAATTCATCAATTCATGAAATCAAGATTAATGTTCATGGCTGAATATGGCGCTATAACCGCATGAATAAAGACTTTTATTGCTTAACATTTTAGTTCATACCCTCATCCATACCCTCAATTCAACATTATTACTCATCAAACACTAATGAACACTGCTAATCACTCATTATAATATGGTATTACGCCGATGAACATAGGTTTTCCCCTATGAGGCAGGTAATGCCTCGCTTCATTTTTGTCTTGTGTAGTTTACCATCATTCAAAAGGAAGCAAAAGAATTACGAGACAATATCTCGGCAATGCGTATCACCATTACACGCCCAAAGGCTCCCTGGACGCTTTGATCACACATTCATAAAGTGGCGGCAGCAACTGTATATTCCACTTACTCAAAAATATCTGAATGAGTTCCTGTTCTGGCAAATAAGATGGTATCACCTTCGACCGTGTAAACCAGAAGCCAGTCAGGGGAAAGATGACATTCCCGAAAACCTTTCCAATTCTTCTTTAAGGCATGATCTCTGTATACGGGTTCAAGGGTTTCTTCATTCTGAAGCCTATCCATGATCTTTATGAGAGTCTGAATATCCTTTCCTTGTGCCTTAACCCGCTTGTAATCCTTTTTGAACTGCGAAGGATAGCATCTATTCTCAATCATCGCTTTCCAGGTCTGCAATCATTTCTTTGGAATTTTTAAATGGCCCGCGAAGATTTCTTCGTTTCTCAATATCTTTCATGGCGGCTTTGGTTACAGCGTTCGGGATTTTCACGTCAAAAGGTATCCCGTGCTCCATCTTGACCCGCTTTAGGAAAATGGTAACGGCTTCAGAAGTGGATAAACCTATTTCTTGAAGAATGGCTTCTACTTCCGATTTTAGGTCTGGTTCAATCCTTGTTTGAATTAATGCAGTCTTTGACATATTCACCCCCTTGATACAATAAATGTAATACTGATGTATTACAAAAGCAAGATAATATATTTCTGGGTTTTCCCGTGTTTCAGTGCGACCTGCGTTGAAGGTGGGGTTTCCACTGACAGCAAAAACCTCGAAGTTTTTCGATGAGGTCTTCGATCGGCTTCGAGGTTTAGCAAAGCAAACGACTGGGGTTCAGTTTGCCTTTGTAGCAACAGTGACCAGTTTCCCTACGGCAATAGCAGTTTCATATATCTGGGTTTTCAGATCGCCAGGGACCAAAAAGCCACCGGCCCGTTCAAGATCGTCGATGAGAATATCGAATATCTTATCGACTTTTTCGGCTGTTCGCAGGATTCTTGCCGGGTTTTGAATTCTTGCGAGACGTTTTTTTCCGATCAGTGGATGATGATTGAATTGTGTCATGACGTGATTCTTTCTTTGCATTGTCTGCATGTCCTGTTTCCCCTTCGTTATTTTTTGTTGGCGTGAATTGCCCGGTACGGGCATAGGATTCCATCATTTTGTAAAGAATGTCTTTTATGATTGGCCGCATTGCATCAACATCTTTGCCTTCAAGGACTGGTGGAAGGCGAACCGGAAGCGTAAGAAGCCCTTGCCGTAGCTCTAAGAGCCGCTTAACCCACTCACTTGATACATCTGATTTCGAGATCAGAGAGCCTTGCACCTTCCGTCGTTCCAATCGCGCCGTTATGGCACGCTCTCTTCGAAAGGCAGTGAGCCATTTTTCACCCTCGGTTGACGCAGAGGTTTTCGGAGCCATGGCGTCAGCTTCGCGCTCAAGTCGCCACTTGATGCACTCTGGAAGACTGAAAACGCCTTTGGTTTCAGGCATACCCGCCTTTTTCCACCTCGTTACCATACTTCGGTCAACACCAAAACAACGCGCCAGATCGGCACCCGATAACACTTTTATATTCATGACCACCTCCTATCGTTGACTTTCCGAATTTTGGATGTTGCAGGCACGCGCTGGCCACGCGCTGCACGACCCTCGCTTGTCACTCTCATACAAGAACCTATGGTCTTTTCTGACTGCCGAAAAACCAGCAGCGTCCAGTTTTTCGGCACCATCCGGCCGCATGAGCCTTATCAGCACAGGGCTTTGCGTTGTGTGTCGTCAATGTCATCATCGCCATCCGTAGCGCCCTCGAAACGCCGCTCACATTCAGCAATGACGGCCGATGCTTCCACGATCAGATACCGCTGAAACTCAATGAAGTTCTTCAGAAAGAGCATGTTCTTTTCGTTCTCTTCTGATGGTGGAAGGCTTACAGCATCAGCGGCAGCCTCAATAGCCTGTCGAATCATTTCCTCAGCATCGGCTATCTTTGCTTCGTGAATTTGGTTGATGATATTCTTCATGCCGGTGATATCTGATGATTCGGCTTTTTCGATCATCTTCAAGAGTTGGAGTTGTTCCGGGTTACTTCCATGTTCGGCTCGAAACTTTTTGACGGCCGTTGGAAAGTCGATACGATCAGAGCGGCCGGAACGATCGGCATTAAGCTTTTGATATTCTGCAATCATGGGATTCATTGCGTGTTCCTTTCTTCGTGTTCGTCGTAGCCTTCGCCGGCAAGTGTTTCAAGCACCCGTTCAAGCTCTGCAATCTCGGCTGTCTCGTGGATAATGAGATACTTCATGTATTCCAGGGATTCGCGCATACGCTCAACATCTTCTTTGAACTTTTCTGGTAAGGGTTCTTCGGACTCGTATTTATCAACCGCGACAAGCATTTCACTGTAGAACTTGATATTCATTCCGGCCGTGGCAATCTGTCTCTCGTGATAGGCAATAGCGCGACGATATCCCCCGGCAACATCCCCTTGCAGAAACATTTCAAGGCCTTCAATCATTTCCGGCATTTCTGCCACTTGCTTTGGATCAGCGCGTAGTTCCTTTGCCCTTGCCACGAGACTTTCGTAACAGGCACTCTCTGAAGGATATTTCGCTTCCTGCTCGGCTATGCCTTCCTGACATTCTTTGATGAGAGAATTCATTTCCTTTTCCTTTCTGTTCATGCCGCCACCTCACTTATCATTGTTGCCGGATTTGCCTTTTCCCACTTCGAGAACCACGGCGCATATCCTGGGTTCAGTTTCCGATAGACTTCCACTGTTACCCGTGCAAGTTCATCTGGGTATGAGTCATCAGCTATATCTATCCTGTTCCACGCTTCGGTAAGCTGTAGCCATTCCTTTGAGCCAGTCGGCAACGAACCGATAAGCGTCATTGCCGTCTCAAAAACTAGACGAGCGGTAACACCTTCCGATTGCGTGGCCGTAGGGGCTTCTATTTTCGCCGGGTCATCGATTCGTACCGAGGGGTTGTTTTTTTCGTCAGGAACGGCCGCTTTCGTCTGACTCTCCAAAATGGAAATTATTTCCGCTTTGTGTTCTCGAACCATCATCAAAACTTCCTGGGGTTGCCTTGGCATAATTTTCAGAGATCCGTTTTCAAGAGTGATCGTTACACCGGTTTGGAAAAGCTCAGTTAGGAAGTTTTTCATACAAGGTCGAAATCCTCACTTTCGGCAAGGCGTTCCCCTTTTTCCTCTTTACCCCCTGTTTTTGCCGCTAGGTCGCTAGAATGTTGTGTTAATGCCGATTTCGGTGTATTTTTCGCCGCTAGGTCATTTTCGCCCCTAGCGGATAAAAAAGGCTCGTAAGCCTTACTGTTAGATGGTTCTAGCGGACTAGCGGATAAAACACCCCCTTTGAGAGAATTCAGGTATCTTTCTCTTGCGTCTGTGAAATTTTCCAAAAGATAACCTTTACAACATCGCCCGTCGAACCAGACATTTTGTGAGTGGATTCCATAGCCCTTAAGTTTGGCGGCAAGCTGATACATGGTTATCGGGTTTCGGTTGCGGTATTCCAGCCACGGCCGTTCACCGTCGCTGATGAGCTCAGTGATAAGCGCGGCCGTCCCTATGCGGTCGATTTTCATGGTTTCAAAAACATCAAGAATATCGTGTAACAGTTCCTCAGCCTTTGTCAGAACTGGTTCCCCTTTGGGTTCCGCATCCATGCGTACCAGCCTCGGCCATTCCCCGCCCACAATGTCACTGATAGCGAAAATCGGTTCAAGATTATCCTCAGAACGATTGAATAACCCGCCCATGTCAGGACGTGCGATTGAAAACTTGTGGCCGTTATCCATTGTCCAGCGTTTCAAACGTCGCTTGCAATCAAGGAATTCAGCCGCGTCTATATGCCGCGCTTTTTCGCAGGTTTCGTTTTTAAGTTTCTTTCGCAAGTTCACAACAAGAGACCGCGAAATCAGAGTTTTTTTCAATTTCCGTGTCAGGTCGATACCGGCCAAAAGTTTTGGACAGAATACACAGAACCGTGTTGTTTCCCAGACCTCATCGACCTTTTCAGACCGGAGAATGTAGGCTGATGCCCGCGTATGCCCCGCATTAAGCATCGATTGAATTTCCGCATTTTCGGCCATGCTTTCATCGACCTCATCAAACATCAGAGTAGGGTTCCATTGTTCCATTGCCCGGAAAACCGCGCTTGCGCTTTGTCCAGAGGCAACAAGAGCTTTTTCAATCATCACTGAAATAGCGGTCAGCATATTTGACTTGCCACAGCCAAGGTCGGGCGCCGTGATAATCAGGTTCGGTAACACGCTTGCATAGTCCACAAGCCAGGACAACACAATCCACAGGGTTGCTGTCCTCAGCTCCCCAGGTTCCGCAATGGCGTAACGTCGAAGATTCGTATATATTTCATTAAGCAATGCCGCGCCATTAACAGGTTCCGGCCACGGCTCCACAGGCTCAAACATGACGACCTTATCGGATTTTTTCGTCGCTTTTCGCTCGGCACTCATAATCTTTTCGAGATCAGAGACCGTGATTTTCAGCTCTTTTGCAGCCTCTTTTTTCCGTTGAGAATATTCCAGCGGCGACATTTTCAGCAGCTTCTCTACCACTTCGTTTACCGGCCGCTCTGGAATGATGCGGGGCTTTTCTTGACCCTTTTTGAGACCGTCACCAACGACATGCTCAGCATCTTTTTGTGTTGCGCCTGCATCGACAGCAGCAGCCACCAACGCCCGGAAGGCTTCTTGCTCGCCCATTCCATGCGCCACCAACCCACCGATTGAATGAGCCTGATTTAATGTGGTTTCATGGTGACCACCGGCTGTTGCCGTCGATCGGATTTCCTGACAGGCAGATTCAAGAGACTTGGTCAAGTAAGCGGTTTTCATGCGCGGGGTTGTAGTTGAACCGAACACCGGCGCCGTTACTGTTACTGGTTTCTCGAATGGCGTCTCAAACTTTAATGGTATAGGATTTTCCCGGAAAAAACAGTCAGGATCATAGGACATGTAACAAAGTCGGGAGATGTCTTTTCCTGATTTGTCAGCCTTGACGCCCGTGAGTCGCTCGAAATGGTCAGCAGCAGCATACCAAGCGGCCGGAAATGCGTTCTTGTCCGGGGTTTCTGGCAATGATGACAGGTCGATACGAACAACGACCTTGAGACCGTCACCTGACGGACTGAGAAAGACTACAACAACGTGTTCATCAGCCTCAAACAATGCCCGTATGCGTTGAAGATCGGCGCCGATATGGTCGATATCGAGAATGACGTTACCGGAATAACATGTACAAGAGTCACCATTCCGCTGTGAAAACGTGCCTATCCATGTAATTCCAGGAAGGTTCCGCTTCTCATCAGAGTATGCAGAGCTGTTGCCGTCCGTGAGAAGCTTTCTAAGCCGCGTTACTTGCGCCTGGACAGCACCCGAGCGTATCAGGTTGACCGCCTCAGCAATGCTGATATTCCTCTGCGGTTCCGTGATGAAAGAGTTAGGGAACATTGACACCATAGGCGAATTACCTACTTGCGCCATGCCGGAGACCGTGTTAGAATCACCTTGTAAGATACTTTTTTCGTGAGCCGGGGAGTTATCGCCCCCGGCTTTTTCTGTTTCTGTCATGTCGGCACCGTTCCTTATGCCTGAACAGCGACAGTAGCAAAACGTGCTATGAGTGCTTCAATGTCAGCAGCAAGCCACACCGTTGTTTTTGGACCAAGCTTGACGGGTTTCGGGTATCGCCCCGTTTTTACGCCCAACCACCAGGAAGAACGTCCAACGGGAACCAGTTTCAGGATTTGGGGAAGTCGTAGGAAACCATTCATATTGTTTCACCTCGTCTAACAAAGTTTGTTGAGAACTAAGGTGAATATGAATGTTTTTAAACCGAAAGTATAACCGCAAGAAATCCGCTTTACGCGGTGTTAGGCTCTGTTAGCCATTTTGTGCGTTCATCGTGATTTTTTATCCAACGCTTAACCCTTGCGTAAAGTGTGGCCGTCCGGGTCTTTTTTATGCCGAAACGCTTCCCAACCGATTCAAATAACTCGTTGTCTATCGGCGTTCCGTCCATATTTGCGGCTATAACATCCTCGTAAATATCCCATCCAATTTCAAGGCTTTCCTGAATCTCAATAAGCTGTTTTCTTTTTGCAAACGGCCTACCAAGCGCATCGTCCCATGATGCCACCTCGGCCTTTTCTATCATGCTGACTTTTTTGGCAAACGCTTTTGACAGCCACTCGGGAGCTACCAGACCAGCATCAAGGCATGCTCTCACCGCGAACATAAGCGCATTGCCGTTTCCTTTCTCGATTTGCGATTGAACATCCTTGATGTTCACAGCAACGATCCATTGCTCACATATCTGGGTAGCTCTGGGACAATCGGACACGCCCCGATTTCGGTTGTTCTCTGGCATTACGGCCCATCCCCGCGCATCATCATCTTCCCGCGCTTGCCTTTTCGCTTCGGTCATCTCCTCGTAAGTTGCGCTCCATGGGTCGAAAGGCTTTGGCTCCTCTTTAATGTCCGCAAACTCTTTGACGCCCTTTGCTTTCAGTAGTTCTCTTAACGCCTTCGGATCGTCTTTTTCCCAGAGTTCGTCTTTCTCTAATAATTTGCCGTCCAAACCATATCCTTTTCCGGTTCCACTGGCTACGCGTTCGCCCCGCACCTCCCACAAGCGGACCCGACCGGCGCCATTATTGCCGATTTGCTGAGCAATATCATCATCAGTCATGAATGCCGCGATTCCTTCTGAATAGAGGCGCATTTCATGTTTTGTTTTGAAGTTCCACGGGCATTCTTCTCTTGTCCACTTCATGCCGCACCCGCCTTTCTTTCGATATTCTCGCCGTTTTTCAGCGAGTCGAGGCAATCTGCTCACATCTGCATCATTTCTTGTCGCTCTTCATATCGAATCCGATGCGCGCCCGCTTCGGAATCACCGGCTTGATGAGAGTATGCAGTGCTTGAAACACCACCCGGAATTGCCCATCAAACTTTCGTTCCATGTCCATGAGTTTCTTTTCAAGATCGGCGTGAGAAAGCATGAGATGCCGCATTCTGACGAAGGCCTCAACTATTTTTATGCTCGCCTGAATGGCCTGTTCACTATTCAAAACATTTGCCAGCATCAGCGTGCCGTGTTCGGTGAAAGCTCGCGCATTTGCCGATGAATGCTTCAATCTCTCGAACCGGTCGCAATTTGCGACCAGTTCCTTTTGCTCATCATCACAGAGTTGAAACATAAAATTTTCAGGGAAACGGCTTAAATTGCGCTTGACCTGCTCATTCAATCGCTTCGTCTGAACACCGAATAGGCTTGCAAGATCACTGTCGATCATGACCTTCTGGCCACGAAACACCAGTATTTTCGACTCGATTCGTTCCACGGGAATGTGGCTATTCATTTACTTTTCCTTCATCTTTACCAGTGCAAAATAATCAAAATGTCACACCGTTGCCCTCACAGTGATCGGTTCCGCCTTCAGTTTGTCCAGATAATCAGCCCATGCCTGCATCATCGCGATTCGTCCATCGATGTGGGTTCCGCGAGCGTATGCAGCGCCGTTCGGGTTCACAAGTTTGTGTCCCAGTTGTATTTCGATCCAATCGAAACGATACCCGAGACGCTCATCAAGAATAGTTCGCGCAGCCGCTCGGAAACCATGTGGAACGTGATCGGTGATACCCATGCGTCGCAGTGCAAGTGCCGGCGTGCCTCTGCCCGCATGCTTCGCATGATCAGACCTATGCGGAAATATCCACGGGGTATGCCCCGATTGATTACGCACCTTCGCCAGAATTTCCAAGGCCTGCCGCGATAGAGGAACGATCACCTCTTCAATATCCTTCGTTTTTTTGGGGTGATTGATCCATCGTCTATCATCAAAAGAAACGTCTTCCCAACGTGCCGACATCAGTTCACCGGGTCGAACGAACACGAGAGCAAGGAGTTGGAGCGCCCAACGCGTCATCAGTTCAGGGTATGCGTCGATTGTTCGCAAAATTTCGCCCAACCGGGTTTGACTGTCGCTTGCAGCGGGAAAATGCTTTTGTTTCGGCGCTACGAATTCATCAATTCATGAAATCAAGATTAATGTTCATGCAGGTTAAAAGATTTTAGCTCGACGATGAACTCTTCGACATCGCGTGAGGCGGTCTTTTCGTCAACATCAAACTCTTCTGTCAGAGAATCGATTAACTGCTGTTTCTTCTTCCCTTCGATGATTCCACGAAAGATCACCAGCCCGGTCGGATTCGAGGAAAATGTTTTTCCGGACATAAGGTCGATGATGAGCCCCGAATCCAGGGTATTGAATCTGTCAGAAAGCTTCTTCATGCGATCTCCTCAACAAGAGTTTAGCATACAATTTTTTCGGCTCTTAGGGATTATATCAGTTAAACTTTTTAAGCGCACAAGAAAAAACTGCTCCGGGCCGTCGTGATAGCATTGCTAGATCTGATTCCATGGAAAACGGGCAATTTCTTCAGAGATCGGGGTCACATTTCCAGAAACTGGATCAGCCTGAATATGCCAGATACGCTTCTGTCGCTCAATCGCCGTGGCTTCAAAACGCGTGCAAACATCCAGAAATGCAGGTTCAGGCGATTCCGGGGACTCATTAGTCAAGTTCAAAAGGTGAAATCCGCAATGGGGCCAGATATTACAAACATAATTTGCCAACGACATGACATCAGTTTTAATGTGTAGAATGCCGTTGGCAGCAAGCAGCCTGCGATATCTCGAAAGAAATGTCGGCGAAACCAGCATTTTTTCAGGCTTCCATAAGTATGGAGTTGGAAATGTTATCCATATTTCATTAAGCTCACCAGGAGCGAAAAGCCGCTCGAGAAACTCAGCCTCTATCCTGAGAAATCCTACATTCTTCAATCCTTCATCAAGAGCTGTTCTTGCCCCGCGCCAGATTCTCGCCCCCTTTACATCAAGGCCAAGAAAATTCCGCTCCGGAAAACGCCTCGCCAGTCCAAGCGATAAATCCCCCTGCCCGCAACCAACCTCCAATACCAAGTGTCCGACTCGCTTGAAAAAGGCTGTATTCCATTTGTCATAAAGATCTGAAGGAGCTCTCTGCAAATCCTCGACTGAAGGTTCAATAACATTCGAAAATTCAGCAATTTGTCGATATTTTTCGAGTTTAGAAATTCGCATAGATATACAATGGTGTATTGAATTTTGTTTTATCGGGCGGGTTTGGAACCCGCCCCTACGATAATTATGACCGAGTACATAAACAAATTGCATTGCGCTTTCGTATAACTGTCCCGATTAGCATTACATGCCCGCCTCTTAATTTAGATGCTATTTTGCTGTCACTTAATAACGACAAGAGGTTTGTCCTGCGGGGACAGAGTTTTGCCGACCACCCCTGCGTGCGGGTAGTCGTTGGTGAGCAGATCGGCTAGAACATCGTCAACCTTCCCGGGCGGCACGCTCATCAAGAGGCCGCCCGATGTTTGCGGGTCGAGCATCAGCATTTTATCGATATACGAAAGATCCGGAGCGAAGCGGCAGAACGGCTCGACATACTCCTGGTTCCTGAAAGCGCCGCCTGGAATACAGCCCAGATCAATCAGTGACGCGGCTCCAGAGAGAATCGGCAACCGGCGGGCTTCTATCTCGAGGGTGATCTTGCTGGCCATGGCAATATGCTTGGCATGGCCGAGCAGGCCGAAGCCGGTAATATCCGTGGCACACCGGATGCCGTGCTTCTGCATGACTTCCGCTCCTTTTCGATTCAGGAGTTTCATGGAATCCAGGGCAGCCTGATATGATGCGGCATTGACTTCACTCAGACGGTGCCCGGCAACGATCGCTCCGGTTCCCACTGGTTTGGTCAGAACTAAAATCTCGCCTGGACGGGCATTGGCATTTGTGATGACGCGGGAGGGATGAACAATCCCGGTCACCGCTAACCCGAACTTGGGTGGATAGTCAGCGATGGAATGGCCGCCAACAATGATCCCACCAGCCTCTGTGACCTTTTCCTGCCCGCCGCGCAGAATTTCTCCGAGAACGTCAAAAGGAATCCCACTGGCCGGGAACATCACCAGGTTCATCACGGTCAGCACTTTCCCACCCATGGCATAAACGTCGCTCAGGGCATTTGCGGCGGCGATCTGGCCAAATTCATAGGCATCAGAACACACCGGTGGAAAGAAATCGGTTGTTTCGATCAGTGCAATGTCATCTGAAAGCTGGTAAACTCCCGCATCATCGCAAGTATCGATGCCAACAAGCAATTTCGCGTCGGTTGATCCCGGCAGACGCCTGATGGCCTGCATAAGCAGTTCGGCCGGAAGTTTGGCCGAGCAGCCGCCATACTCAACTGTGGACAACAGATCAAACGACGGCGGCGCCGACAACGGGTGAATCCGTGCATTGATGCCGGACTGCGCCAGTAATGGGCCTGCCCGGTCGGCCTCGGTTTCGGATAACATAAGACACATGCCGCATTCCGACGAAATATTCCTGGGCACGGCAATGACCTGAATGGCCAAGCCATTTTTCCGACATAATTCTTCGGCTTTGATGACAGCCCGTGTGTTGGCAAACAACAGCAGTTGATTCATGATCTGGTGAGCTCCTGCAGGGCATATCGCACCTGTTCGAAATCGGCGGGGCAATGGTATGGAGAAACGGCAAGCCGGAGGGTTCCGGTTGGGAATGTACCCAGGCTTTGATGCGCCAGGGGAGCACAATGCAGGCCAACCCGCACCTCAATGCCAAACCGCTGAAACAGGGCATTGCCGAGGGAAGCCGCGTCCTGACCTGAGTGTCGCAGGGAGATCAGACTGCCTTGATTCTCTGCCTCGGCGGCCCGAAAAATCTGATACCCCGGGATTTTTTCGAGGCTGCACAGAAAATCCAGAAAATCCTGGCGGGTGTGACGCGGCAGCGGGCGATGTTCCAGAGCGGCAAGAAGTCCGAAAATGCCGGCGACATTGCCGGTACCGGCCTCGAAGCGATCCGGTAGAAATTCCGGCATTGCGAAGCTTTCAGAAGCACTGCCGGTACCTCCATAGACAAGCGGCTCGATGGTTTGCGGGTGGCGCATGAACAGGGCGCCGGTGCCCGTTGGACCGAGCAGACTTTTGTGGCCGGTACAAGCCATAAAATCGATCTTCCACTCGTCGACGGCAATCGGGCTGCTGCCAGCTGACTGACTGGCATCGACCAGGATGGGGATATCGTCCACCGCCTCCTTGATCAGTTGAATTGGCTGAATAACTCCATTGACGTTGCTCTGGTGATTGATAATGACCAGGCGCGTCTGCGGCGTTATATGTTTTTTGATGTCCGCTACGATGATCCGGCCATCAGGCGCAGCGGCCAGTTTTTCGAAGCGAATTGCCGTTCTGGCTTGCAGTGCGGTCAGTGGCCGCATGACGGCGTTATGTTCGAGCGGGGATATCAGGACATGGCCCCCCTGGGCAAGAACACTGTTGAGGACTATGTTAATGGCGGTGGTGGCATTGGGAGTGAACACCAGCGCGTCGGCTCGCGAGGTTCCAAGTAGCTGGGCCAGACGATCCCGCGCCGCTTCCACCGTTCGGGAAACTTCCAGCGCCCTGGGATACGCGCTTCGTCCATAGGGTCCGCCGACCTCGCAGAGATAGCGACTGATCTCCCGTGCCACTTCCGGTGGTTTGGGAAACGATGTCGAAGCGTTGTCAAAATAACAATTGGCAGCCAAGTTGGGCTCCTTCAGGGGGTAAAGACGCTTCCCGCAGTGGCAATCGTTTGCAGAATATCATACATATTGGAAATGCGTCCGACTTTCAATTTAGGTTTGAGTTCATAGTAATCCAGGCAGGTGCCGCACACCAGTATCTTCACGCCGCGCGACTCGAGTTCGGTCAGGGGCTGCAGGACCGGGGACGGCTCACATACCATGTGAACGCCTCCGTTAAAAAAGAGCATAGTTGAGGGAAGCGGTGCCACTTCTTTCACAGCGTTTATACAGGCCTGAATCAGAATCTTTCCCAGTTCTTCCGATCCGAATCCCATGCCGGCGTGGTTGAAAACCATAACGAACGGCTTGGTGCCGCTCTCGGGCCGGCAATACGCTTCGGCCCGGGGAGAAGCCAGGTGCGGCTCAGATTTTCTGGCGATGAGTGTGAAGACTCCTTTGTCTTCCGAAGACGTGGGATTGGCGGCATTATCCTGTAGAAAACGTGTGACGTTTTCCCTGGCCGTGGCGTTATCCACGAGAATGGTAAGGGTTTCCCCGACCGGCAGTTCCGCCAGTGCTTTTTTTGTCATGATGAGAGGCTTGGGGCAAAGCATTCCCCGGGCATCGACCGTTTTTTCACTCATGATAGGTTTCCTTTGGATAAGATCGTCTGGAAAAAATCAATGTAGCAGGCAATTTCGTTGGCATTGCGGCATTCACCCTGTGCGCGCGTCAGGGCTTTGGAGCCGAGGCCCTGACGAAGCCCGGGATCGCACAATAACCGACCGACCTGGCGCAGAAAACTTTCACGGTCGCCGAAAAAGAGAGCCTCGTGTTCGGCTTCCGCCATGTTGCGGTGTCCGGGAATATCGGAAAGCAGGAGAGGCATGCCGCACAGCATGGCTTCGCGAACCCCGTGCGGCATGCCCTCGGAACGGCTGGCTGATACATAGACCTGACCGGCACGCAGAAAAGAATCGATCTCCTCATGCGGCACCTGATCGAGGTGGGAAAGCCAGGAATGATTTGCCTGAAACTCCCGGAAAGTGTCAACTATCGGTTGTTCCAGTGGCGGGCCGGCATGGGCCAGTCCCAGGTTCGGAAATTCATTCCGGAGATCTTCAAGCCATGGCAGTATCAGAAGGGGCTGCTTCACCTCGCGCAATCCGGAAATAGTCACGAAGAGAAATGTTTCCGAGGCACTGTGTAATCTGGCCCGATAATCGACTGCGGAAGTCGGCAGGTTTGCTCCATTGGCTATCACCCTGGTTTTGGCTGCCCATTCCGCCTTGTAAGAAGCCAGTTTTTTCTTCCCCTCGCCGTGAAACACTACAATGCCCCGGCAACCCGAAAGAATGGCGCTGATCTGTGCCTGGGTGGCTGGCTCATCAAGCATTTCGTTCAGGTCGGTGCCGCGCAGAGAAACGATCGTGGGAATCGCGGAGTGCTGGTGGATGTGGCGGATGGCTTTGGCGCACCGCCAGGCATGCATGATCAGACACAAGTTCGGTCGGAAGACTGCAAGTACTTCTTCAACCCGCTTAATATCATCAACAGCCGGCCAATCCAGGAGAAAAACCTTGTGCCCGGCCGCCTGGAACCCTTGGGCCAGACGCCTGGCAGCGATACTGTTCCCCTTGGGGGCAACCGCCTCGAATGGCAGACACAAGAGAATGTTCACAGGGCAAACGACTCCAGGACGGCCTTGCACATGGGGCCGGCCAGATCGGCTTGGGGCAGATGGGGGTAAGTCAGGCGCGGGGCCGAGTTCACTTCCAGGACTTTCAAGCCGTCCGGAGACTCCAGCATATCGACGGTTCCGGTTACAAGGCCGGTAGCGCGCAAAGCTTGCCGGGAAAGTTCCAGGGCGCCTTTGGGGGCGGGCAAAATGGCGACCCGGCTTTCCGCGAATGCGCTTTCCCCCTCGTCTTCAATACAGCAGATTTCCTGGTTGCCGGCTATAGCCATGATCAAGGTTCCCGGATGGTCAATGTAGGTCTGACAGATAAACTCTTTGGGGTTATAGGGGGGTAAAACCGCCAAATCGGCCTCGCTGAAAAGTATCTTGTTTTCCATGCCGCCCCAGCCGACCCGGGCTTTGATGATGACCGGGAATCCGCATAAATGAAGATCTTTGGCCTGCAGTGTGCGTGGTATTGGCACGCCGGCCCTTGCCAGAACCAGATGGGTTTCCCATTTATCCTCGGCCAGCCAGATGGCTCTCGGGGAAGGAAATACTTTTTTCCCGGCATTGCGCAGGGCGGCTGCCACTTCCAGAATCCACATCAAATCCCTTTTCGAGCGGATGTCGTAGCGAAGCCAGACCAACGGTGAATCAACCGTGGGCCGAACTTCTCGATCGAAATTGACGATGGCGCATGGCACACCCGCTTTCTCGCATGCTTGCTCGAGTAAAACATTGCTTTGGGGATCATATCGATTGTCGTAGATTGAGAAGTTCAGAATGGTGAGGAGAGTTTTCATGTCTTAGTCTCCGGAAACGCTTTCCAGAAATTGAGTAATTCACAGTGGGAAACTGCGGCGCGGGCTTCCGGGGCAATGAGGGTGGCCAGTTCCGTATCCCGTTCGGAACAATACCATATGCCGGGCATCGGTTTCATCTTCTTTCCCGGATGACACATCAGTTCTGTCAGGCCCGGCTGAAGATCGCCCAGTTGTTGCTTAAAACGGGGCAGTGTCCAATACGGGGATGGTTTTACGTCTCCCAAAAAATGATCATTGGTCATGACCTGCCGACTGCGGAAAAAATTGGCCATTTCCTCATTAAGAGAACGAACCGGGATATTCATCTCCTTGCCGAGAGCAGCGACGATTTTCAGGAGACGCTGATCTTTTGCATGCAAATGTTTGTGAAAACTGAGTTGACACGGATTGCGCCGCACAATTTTCCGGAACAATTCAAACTGAATTCGGAGTTCCTGCTCGGCTTCCGGTTCAGATAAACGCGCCAGGAGAGCTTCTATATCGGTGAAAAACCGCCCGTCGGCATCGACCAGGGAGGGCGCAATACTCCCGGCTGAACAGGGTTTTCCCAGCGTCAGGTTGAAATGAAGACCGATCGAGGCGCCGGTGTTGAGAAAACGAGAAATATCGGCCGTGAAAGGCGGATTCACCAGGAGGGTCGCCGAAGTGACGACCCCGCAGTTGATCGATTCAAAGATGCCTGCATCCACCTCGTCCGACAGGCCCAGGTCATCGGCATTGATCACAAGTCGAATCGGGTTCACAGGCATGTTCCTTCATAGAGTCGGGCGCTGAAATACAGACCCTGCTCGTCTTGAGCAAATTCGGCTGCGCCTTTTCGACGCTGGTTTTCAAGATGGGTAAACATGCCCGGAGTGAGGTCATCGAATTCTTCCCTTGTGAAATAGCGCTTTTTCTCTCCCAGTAAGCGTACGGCAAATTGTCGCGAAAATTCCTGCAACACTCTTTGCGGATTGGCGATGCTATTGACGTACAACCCGAGCCGGCCGCCGGGAACCAATTTTTGACCGGCCTGCTCAATGACCGCCAGGAGCAAATCGGTGCCGTCATCGCCGCCATAGTATCTGGCATCGAAGGGCCGCGGTGCCGGTTTGTGCGGAAGCAGGGCCACGACCAGATCAAGTGGCCCTGCCACCGGCTCCAGCAGGCTACCTTCCAGGAACCGGATCTGTTCCTGGTGATTTATTTTAGCGTTGCGGCGGGCGAGCTCAATGGCTTCAGATGATATGTCGATGCCCGTTACCTCAGCGGCCCCGGCCATCGCGGCCGCGATACTCAATACCCCGCTTCCACAGCCGGGTTCAGCAACCCGTTCGCCTTTCCGAAACGGAAAAAACTCCATGAAAAAGCGGGTGGCATGGTCCGAATGGAGGTTCGGGAGCTCCACCTCTTCAAGTTGGCCCCAGGCCGTTTGGTGAATCGCTATCTGTTCGTTCATGGCTTAAGGAGTTTATTTTATCACAACTTTTTGTCTGCTTCGCCTGATCTCGCAATTCACCCAGAGTCATTTAATTCTCCGTCGCTGAATAGCTTGAATAGCACGTTTTCACTTTGATATCATTACAGCAGTGGATTGACCACATTGCTGAAAATGTTATGATTGACATCGCAGCTATTCAAAATCATACGAGGGATGACACTAATGCTGAGTAGTTCGACAGGATTGACTGAACCAACCCCTGGATTCAGGGGACTGATGATGATACTGGTTTTCCTGATAATTCTTCCGTTCAGTTGCACTGCGGGAACCATAAGCAAAGAGCCCGCAGAACCTGCTTTCCCTGATGGCGGCATGTTGTTTTCCGGGCAGCGCAACAATCAGTGGGACTTATATGTCTGGCGGCCAGGCCCGGACGGTGGCACCGTTTATCCATTAACGCAAACTCCCCGGCCAGAGGGAAATCCCATTTATTGGGCTCGCCACGCTCTCTTCCTGTGTTCGATTGAAAGAGGCAAAAAACAGGTAAAGTAGGCTTACAGAGCCGTAATTAAGTATAAACTCCATTTGAGGCGCTGATCAGATGGAAAAAGCATAACGCAGGCAAAATGCCTGCGTTATGCTTTTTTTCCGGGATGGAACCTTATTTACTTGATCGCTATCGCAACCTTCTTCGCTCTGGACTCCTTACTCTTCGAAATCGTTATGTGTAAAATTCCATCGGCAAAATTTGCCTCTATCTTATCGCTTTCTACGCTATCAGGTAAAACGATAGAACGCTGGAAAGAGCCCGACATCCGCTCTGCCATATGGTAGTGTCCTTTGCCTTCCCGGCACTTTCTCATCCCTTTTAACTCAACGACGCCATTAAGTAATTCCAGATTCAGGCTTTCTTTCATGACCCCGGGTAAATCGACCTCAATAACATAACCTTCCTCAGTCTCCAGGAGATCAACCTGCGGAGCCCATTTCAGAGATCTTGGATTGCATAAAAACTCACTATCTACAGACACCTGACCACAGTTGTCACAAACATAATCGAGTTTCGCCATTTTTGGCTTGCACAGATGTTTGGGATCCGAAGTCAGATTTCCACATAACTCACAGGTGTATGCATCTTTAAGATTAAGAGGATTACAGAGCTCCCCCTCTTTTGAGGACGTATTTCCGCAACTCCTGCATGTATAATTCATTTCTGACTCGTTCATAAATCACTCCTTAAAATACTAAATATGAATTTGCTTTTCCTTTTTGAAAATATAACGCTATATATGCACTATTATTCTCTGGTGATGCCTGTTATGGTGGGTCGCAAATGCAAGAAAATGCGTGCATTATCGAATATGATATCAGGCTAAATGAGGAAACAGCGTCGAGATAATATCTGCGTGTTTCGATCATGGCTTCATCTGATGATGTCAGACGTGGTGGTTGTCAATCCGGTCGTAAGTATTCCCGAAAATCGGCGTTCGGGCCTGGACAAGAAAGTCATGGGGAAAACCAAGATCGACGTGGCTGGCATCTTCAAGCTTCTGCATAAACAAATCCGGTATCTTGACGTCGAGACAGCCGAGATTATCCTTAAGCTGATCCAGTTTCCGGGCACCGATGATCGGAATGATCTGATATCGATTGCGGCGGCTCAGCAACCATGCCAGAGAAACCTGAGACGGGGTTTTCCCGATTTCACGGGCAACCTTTTGAACCATGTCGCATATACGGAAATTGCGATCGGTCAGGTAGGGAGTTCCCCAGTCTGAAGCCGAATGGCGTGCGTCCTTTGGGCAATCGGTAGGGCTTTTGTATTTTCCCGAAAGAATTCCTCCTCCCAACGGCGACCACGCTGTGACAGCCATATCGAAATTCCGTGCCATCGGAAGAAGTTCTCGCTCCACGGTTCGTTCGATCAGGCTGTACTGCACCTGTATGCCCGAGAATGGGGTCCATCCTCGGAGGTCGGCAACAGTGTTGGCCTGAGCTACCAGCCAAGCCGGGGCATCGGAAAAGCCCACGTAAAGAATCTTCCCCGCCCTGACCAAGTCATCAAGCCCACGCATGATTTCTGCAATTGGGGTCATTCCGTCCCAGATGTGAACCCAATATATATCTATATAATCCGTCTTGAGCCGCTTCAGGCTTGCCTCAACCGATTGAAGCAAATTCTTCCGCTGGTTGCCGCCACCATTGGGATCGTCCGGCCTCACATTCAATGTGTATTTTGTGGACAAAACGATCTGCTCCCGGCGTCCCTTCATGAATTCGCCCAGAAACTCCTCACTTTCTCCCTCCGTGTAAAAATTTGCCGTGTCAACAAAATTTCCCCCCGCTTCGAGAAAAGCATCAAAGATATGTCCACTGGTTTCCCGCGTGGAGCCAGTGCCCCAACTCTCCCCGAAAGTCATTGCACCAAGACAAAGCTCCGAAACTCTAAGACCTGTTCGGCCGAATAATTTATATCGCATTCTGAAATCTCCTTCTGAATTTCAGCTGCAATGTGGCGCGTAATACCACCGGGAAGTTTGTCGATTCCCGGGAATTTACTCCAATTGCAGCAACCCGGAGTACGGGTTAGGGTCAGCCATGATGAGAATAGCCGAGAAACCAAAGATGCCGCTCGGACCCGGATAGCAGTTAAAGAGGCATCTTTGGCGGCCTATTGTAGATTAACCAGAGGGACAATATCACCGTGGTGGGTGAAAAATCCAAATTCCCCCCGGAACTCTTTCGTTAGTTAGATTAACAAAACAAAATTAGATTAGTCTATACAAGTTACATGGTCATAATAAATGAATATAACCTTGGATTGATGAAAGTCAAATCAGATCCAGACCATTCATAAATATTGGTATAGGGGAACACACTCTCAAAAGCCTGAAACGAGCGAGTGGGGGACACGCTTTTGACATACAGAATCGGCCATGATAATTTAAGAGTGATCGGCCTTGACAGAAAGAAAGAAAACAATGGGGAGTGGATTTCAAATCCGAGATTCCCTAAAAGACGTGAGGAGGTTGTATGAGAGCTATCCGAGTTGACCTGTTTGGTGGACCTGAGGTGATGCGCCTGAAAGAAATGCCGATTTTGCATCCGGGTGTTGGGCAAGTTCTCGTTCACTTGAAGGCAGTCGGCGTGAACCCCGTCGAAACTTATATCCGTTCGGGGTCTTATCCAATGCAACCCGCATTGCCCTACACCCCAGGAATGGATGGAGCTGGGATCATCGAGGAAACAGGGGATCAGGTGATTGCATTCAAGACTGGAGATCGCGTTTATACGGCTGGAACGATAACTGGAAGTTATGCCGAGTATGCACTCTGCAATCTCGATCAGGTTCATCCGCTTCCAGCCAAGGTGAGTTTCGCGCAGGGTGCCTCGATCGGGGTTCCATATGCCACGGCATATCGAGCCCTTGTGCATCGGGCACATGCCATGCCCGGCGAAACCGTGCTCATTCACGGCGCGAGCGGCGGCGTTGGACTGGCGGCGGTTCAACTGGCTCGCGCGTGTGGGTTGCAGGTCTGGGGGACGGCCGGAACCGAACGCGGTCGGAAACTTGTCATGGAACAGGGGGCGCATCGGGTGTTTGATCATGGCGCGCCTGACTACATCGGCCAGATTCTGCAAGACACCGCGGGTCGCGGAATCGATATTATCCTGGAAATGCTGGCCAACCAGAACCTGGCAAAAGATCTGACGCTGCTTTCTTCCAACGGGCGCGTGGTAGTGATCGGCAGCCGGGGTCGGGTCGAAATCGATCCGCGCGAAGCCATGAGACGCGATGCTGACATTCGCGGAATGGTGCTTTTCAATACTCCGCCGGCTGACCTTGCCCGTATTCATGCGGGTTTATTCGCCGGGCTGGAAAACGCTACCCTCCGCCCTGTCATTTCTCGGGAACTGCCATTGGCCGATGCGCCGCAGGCTCATATCGCCATAATGCAACCTGGGGCAGCAGGCAAAATCATTCTGATACCATGATGCTGATGGTTCCCGTTGAAATCATGCACTGTAGGCCATTCACCGACGGAGAATTAAATGACCCTGAGACACAACTGAGATGATCTGACAGAATAAAGGAAGCCCAGATAAAAACAAACAGGAGGATTCCATGAAAAAGGTACTGATTCTTTTCGTCATATTCCAGTTTCTGGCAGTGATTGGCTTCAGCGCAATCAAGACCCAGGATATGGAATATAAAGAGGGAAATACCACCCTGGAAGGGTTTCTAGCCTATGATGATGGCTCCACGGCCAAACGACCCGGAATCCTTATCGTCCACGAATGGACCGGTCTTGGCGATTATGTAAAGTTCCGGGCCAGGGAACTCGCCGGAATGGGCTACGTTGTATTCGGTGCTGATATCTACGGCAAGGGGATTCGACCCCAGCTCCCCAAGGAAGCCAGCGAGCAGTCTAAAAAGTACAAGAGTGACCGCAAGCTATTACGGGCCCGTGTTTTGGCGGGCCTTGAGGAACTCAAAAAGCATCCACTGGTCGATCCAACCAAAATCGCCGCCATTGGCTACTGTTTTGGCGGCACCACGGTTCTGGAATTGGCGCGTAGCGGGGCCGATATCAAGGGCGTCATCAGCTTCCATGGGGGATTGGATTCTCTCACCCCTGAAGATGGAAAGAATATCAAGGCCAGGGTTTTGGTTCTGCATGGAGCCGACGATCCGTATGCTTCCGCGGAAGACGTCAAAAAATTCCAGGATGAACTGCGCCAGGCCAAAGTCGACTGGCAGATGGTTTACTATGGAGGTGCGGTTCACTCCTTCACGATGAAGGATGCCGGCAATGATCCCTCCAAGGGGGCAGCATACGATGAAAAAGCCGACAAACGATCCTGGGAAGCGATGAGACTCTTCTTTACGGAGCTTTTTGAAAGATAGCTCCGTTCGCGGTATAGATGCCGATTGCCTCCCAGAAAGCTCGGAGAACGATACTAATTCAATAATTCCACTTTACCGGTTCTGAAAAAATCCGGCTCCCGGAGGTTACAGGGATGAATAAAGCGATCGTGCTGCTTGGATTTCTGCTCCTCGGCATTTCCATGTATTTTGCCGAGCCGGCGAATGTACGCACCGGTCATACCCAGGTCATGAGGTGATGCATCCGGTAATTTTACTCCAGAGGCTCATACAATTTGACACGACTAATCCTCCGGGAAACGAGGTCGAATGCCTTCGGTTTATTCAAAATCTTCTGTCCACCGCTGGAGTGGACGGCCAGGTTTTCGCCAAAATTCCTGATAGACCCAATCTGATTGCCCGAATCCGCGGTCAGGGGCATTCTCCTCCTTTACTCATGTATGGACACATCGACGTGGTGACGACCACCCTTCAGCCGTGGAGTATACCCCCTTTTGAGGGAAGGATTCACGACGGTTTTGTCTGGGGGCGTGGCGCTCTCGACATGAAGGGCGGGATTGCCATGATGATTTCCGCCTTCATTTGTGCCGCGACGGAACGGGAGAAGCCGCACGGCGATATTATTTTGTTACTTGTGTGTGACGAGGAGGCCGGTGGAGAGTTCGGCGCCAAATTCCTGACTGAACAGCATCCGGACCTATTCACCGGGGTTAGATATGCCATCGGCGAATTTGGCGGCTTCACGACGACGATTGGCCGACATCGATTTTATCACATTCAAGTGGCGGAAAAACAAGCATGCAGAATAAGGGCGACTTTGAGGGGCCCGGGAGGCCATGGCTCGATTCCGGTTCAGAATGGTGCCATGGCCCAACTTGGGAATTTTCTTCAGAGGCTTGAAAACATAGCTCTGCCGGTACACATAACACCGGTGGTCCGTCGAATGTTCAAGACAATGGCATCCACTGTGGGAGGGCTCAAAGGAATGATGCTCACCCAGTTGCTAAATCCGTATCTGGCTGATGGCATTCTTCGATTGCTGGGAGACCGCGGCCGCGACTGCTTGCCTTTGATACATAACACCGCGATTCCAACCATACTCCGTGGAGGCAATAAGATCAACGTCATCCCAAGTGAAGTTTCGGTCGAACTCGACGGGCGGGTGCTGCCGGGATATGGTGCCGACGATCTCCTCCAGGAATTGACAAGGCTTGGAAGGAAGGAGGTTGAATTCGAAATCATGCGGTTCGACCCGGGCCCCGCCAACCCCGATCTGGGACTTTTCCACACCCTGGCTGATATTCTTCATCGCCACGATCCATCGGGAACGCCTGTGCCCATGCTTTTGAGCGGCACGACAGACGCACGTTTTTTTTCTCGCCTGGCAATCCAAACCTATGGTTTCCTGCCCATGCCCTTTCCGGAGGACTTTGCTTTTTCCAGGTTGCTCCATTCTGCTGATGAGCGAATTCCTGTGTCTGCAATGGAATTCGGAGTCGGCGCAATCACAACGTTGCTTCAGCATCATTGGTAAAGCAAGCTCCTATTTTAAAGTTCTTCTCACTGTTTAACGGAATCGTTCTGTGCACAGGCAAAGAGCAGGAAAGCGATGATCCAGAGCAGGAAGAAATGTTCGGGCGTTATTGGAGAGTTCGAAAAGGTCATGCACTCAGACTGCCCCCCTACATTTCCTCGTATATTTTATCGCCGTCTTTCCGGAGCTTCGTTAACCACTTCTTTTCCAACTCTTTCACTGACTCCGGAGAAATCTTCGAACCGTCTTCAGGTAAGGGAATTTCCTCCAATACTCTGAATTCGAAACATTCCTGGCCAAATTCCTTCCAATCCGCCTGGAATTCCCGAAATTTATGAACACCCAGCACCAACTGAAACTGATGACGATTGAATGCCCCGGGGAGATTCATGCTGCTTCCCAGAAAGATTTTCCCGTTTTCCAGGTTCTTTATTTGGAAAATTCCGGCTGGAATGGGAGTTTCTTTATAGGCTCGCTTCAATTCTTTTTTCCTGTCCATCATTTTTTCCTTCCTCCGGTCTGAGGAAAGCACGCATTTCCCCTTTGCTGCCGGATCCGTAGCCCGCTCATTCCCGGAAGGCTCTTCCGGAGATATCGCCCAATACGTATCCCGAATTCTTCCCATCAGTCCTTCCCCGATCAGAAGCCTGCGCAATGTACAATAATCTTCATTGAAGCTTCCCAGGATCGAGTTTACTTCAGGCTCGGAATACTTTTTCCCCGGGGAAAATGCTTTTGACAATTCCTCGAGAATAATTCGCTTCTTCTTTTCCTGGGCAGGCAGGCGAATGAGTTTCGATCCCTCAAAAAAAGCCCGGAGCACCTTTTGCCTGTTCCTGAATTCCCGATCCTGCTGGACTTCTTTTTCCGGATTATCGAACTGGAGAAACTCGATCAGCGGGAAATGAAATATCTCTTTATTCAATTGAAAAACGGAGTAATACTGGCTCCTTTCTTTCCGCACGAGCTGAGCTGTTTCCAGCTTTTTCAGATGAAATGAAATCGTTGACGAGGAAAGGTTCAAACTCCGCGCTAACTCTTCAACACACAATGAATTCTCCAGAAGCGCCTGAAGAATCATGAGGCGGGAATGATCGGCCATGGCTTCCATGATGGCAAGAGTCGAAGAAATTTTCATGAGAGCTGCTCCTTTTATTTCGATACATGTCAATATAAATACATTTTATGTCGACATGTGTCAATATAAAATTAGTGTTATTTTTGCAGCATGAGACTGGTAACGCGGATTTAGCAAGTCAATGCTGAAGAGAGGAGGCCTGTTCAGCCGAAAGGCGAGAATATTTGCGCGGCGTTGAACAATAGCGTAAAATGAGACGCATCTGATGAGCAGTGACAGATATTTCGACGGGCATTGCTTGCTCCAGGTCTGTGGTTTTCATAAGCTCATTTATTTGCTGTTGATTATTTGAAATTTTCTGTTGAGAGGAGCCATTAAGTGAACCGTAACTTGCTGATGTTCGGCCTGGTCTTTTTCATCGGAATCGGCTCTCAGGCCTGGGCTCTGTTTTGTCCGGAATGTGGGGCAAAGGCGGCTGATGATGCTAAATTCTGTATGCAGTGCGGCACGCGATTTTCGGATACTCCATCTGTCTCTTCCTATACACCAGTCTCTCCGCTGGTTTTTACCGGCTCGATGGGTTCACCGACGACTCTTATCGCACCTCCGTCGCCGCAGGCTTTTCAGGTTACATCCCATTATCTTAACGTAAACGATTATCGAATCCCTAAAGACAATCTATTCTGGATCGCTGAAATCAACGGAAGTCGCGCCAGGATCTGGTGTGTAAATGAGACTCCGGCTTATGGGTTTATAATGGGATGGGTTCCGCTTTCAGAACTCGAAAAGCGCTCAACCTGGAAATCTGATGCTACAATTTATTGCGTTGAGCCTCCACCTCCATCGGCAGAGATAGTTGTCGTACATGAACGCCCCTATTGGAGACACTGGAATCCAAGACCATTCATCTACAAATGGCCTGGACGCTATCATGACGATCGCGATGGATACCACGGCTTCGATTCCCATGAACGCCGTTAACAAGCTTCCCGCACGGGGATATCCCGCGGATGCTCATAACCATTAGTCTGAGGAGCTATTTTTCCGCTTCCACGAGTTGTTATTAATTATCGGAGTTACTCAAAAGTGGGTTACCTGACTTAATCATTCTTCCAGTCGGTCGGACTATTTCCCTGCGAAGCCCTGGTAGATAATCGAGAAACGAGCCCTTACGGGCATTCCCACGTCCAGGGAAAAGGTTCCCGTTCCTGTCGTGGAAAGGTTGATCATGAGGTTCTCTTGTTCCCCTGAGCTATAGTATCCATTGTTTTTGAACACTTCCTTGATGTGTTTCGTCACCAACTCTTTTTGCTGATCGGAGAGGGGACCGCTTTTATTTGTTCGCATCAGTTCGGCTGCATATTCATTGCCATTCACCCAGGCTCCTTGCAAGGACCAATGAAGCCTTAAGAAGGGAAAAGCGAAGGAGATGAGGAAAGGAATTATAAAGATAAAGGAGATACCAATCTTAATGAGGGAAATAATTCGGGACATACAGCCGATTTTTGGCATTTCCTCAGAATTCATCATTGGTCCTTTCAATCATCTCCGGAGAAGCTCAATGATTAGTATAGCGGAATCGTATCACGAATCGGGAGCTTACTACCGTAGCAGTGTGATCGTTCACTCCCTTTCAGGGAACACTGAGGAATTGTACAAGTTGAACTGATCTGCCTGTTCCGCAAAATGAGTATCCTGGAGGGATGAGGAAATCATGGGTATGGTTTCAATCAGATTGCGGAATTCTGAAGATCCCACCTGAAAATGGATTCTTTTTTTCCGGACAGCGCTGAACAATTCCCGGGCATACTCGGGAGAACAGGAAATATTGTCGTCCACAAAAAAAGTACTCTTCCGCGCCGGTATGGTCTATTTCTTGAAGGATAAACAAGAAGAATATTCATTGGAGTCTCTCGAATTTATGAATCTAATTTTAAACCCTCGAAACCCCTCTATTACCAGCCACGGAAGCCAACTACCACAAAGTGGTTTAGTTCAACAAGTATTTCAAATCACGAGTCTCCAATGTTATTTTTTCCCCGGTGGGCAGGTGTTCGGACCGCAAGCCGGATTATTTCCCTGATTTCCCGAGGAAGGCGGGAAAATCTCCTTCATTTTGGCTTGGCGGGTTTCGCGCTGCTGTTGCATGAACACTTGGTTCTCCTGCATTTGCGTCTGGGAAAACTGCTGCACCGCCAGTCTTTTTTGGTCACCTTCAGCTTTGCCTTCGGAAACGAGAGAATTGAAAAAATTCAGCGAAGCCTGATGCTGTTTTTCGAAAAAGGTTTTGGATTCCTGATAAAGTGATTCTTCAAGAGCAATCAAAGCACTTTTTTTGTCGTCTGTAAGGTTGGTTTTTTTCGCCAGATCTTCTCTCATCTTGCTCATTTTATCCTGATGCTGGGAATCATGAAACGCCACTCTTGCCTGATACTGTTCTTCGTTGAAGGCTTTCGTCCGGGCTTGCCGCTCATCGGGTTTCAGATCCTTGGATAGCCCTTGGAAAAAAGCCTGGGCCGCTTGTTTCTGGCTCAATTCGAAAGCATTAATTTTTTTCGCTTTCCTGTTTCCAGGAACCCTCTCCCGAACCGCCTTCCATGGCAAAAACACTTGTCGTCGCCATGACCACCAGAGCAAGCACAATCCTGATTTTACTCATTTCTTCCCTCCTCTTGTTGCGATCATTTCAATTTTGAAAGACACTTGCTTCCCTTTTAAGCATACAACATACCAGCAGGGAAAAACTTGTCATCCCGGTCTCATTTCTCGTGGTTTTGTCCGGGTTGTTGTCCGGCCGTTGGTCCAGCTTTTTGTCCGATCTGTTGGTCCGATATGAAGGCCCTGAAACAATCGCGGGCTGGTGAAAGCTGACTCAAAAATATCACAATCTCGTGTAAAACGAAAGAAAACTTTGGTTTTACACGAGATTGTATCTGTCACAGAAAGCAGATCATTATTACCCCTTTTCGGCCGTTTCTTTCCCTCGGAAAGGCAGGGGCCGTTGTTGTCATCCAGATCTTCGGCGATCTCCTCGCCTTTCATCCTCATTGTCACATCCTGGTGACCGATAGGTGTTTTCAAAGGGATCAGGGATTTCTCCTTTATCTGAAAGTAGAAAGTTGCTTTTTAAGCATCAGTTATGGTTGAGTCGAGTGAAACTTTTTTTCATGACAATTCCATGACAATAAAATCCTAACTTTGAATTCAGGAGGGGAAAAACAATCCGCTTCCTGAAATTTCAAAGAGAAGGTGAATATTATGTCTTCATTCAGAAAAAGTAATGTCTCATGGTTCAATATTTTCATGCTGGTGGTGTCTTCCGCAGCCCTGGTATATTTCCTGACGGTCGGAATCGTTGCAGTCACGGGATTGGAGTTCAGTGAGTTTCTGGCTGACGACTTCCATATGTCTGTAATCAGTGAAATACCGTATAGACTCTCCATTGGCGCCGGAAAGCTGGCGCAGAAAGAATGCGACAGATCCTGGGAAGAGATGTCACTTGGCACCTTTTCTTCTAGATGGAGCACTCGCGCTGATCTGATTGCAGCTGTCTGGGCGGTGGATTTTTCCAGAGGTGAATACAAGTTGATTACTGCGTCCGGGACGGTTTCCGCAAAGATCGCCAGCGGGAGTTCCTTGCAGGAAGCATTGCAGTTCGCCCTTGATAATAAATGCGAGGCGACTCTACCAGCCGACTACTCGTTTTTTCTGCGGGAACAGACCTTCATTCCTCTGGAATACGGTTCGGTGACTCTTGGATCAGAAACCTTCATTCTTTCAGCCCAGGAAAAAATCGGCGGTGCAGGAGTATTTCGTCGTGGAGTTATTCTCAAACGGAGTGCCTTCCTTGAAAAGGTGAAAACACTGAACGTGTTTCACAATAGCACCCTGATGTTGGCAAAGGTGACTGATTCAAAGGGAAAAAAAGTTCTCTCCATGGGCAAGTTTTCTGAAGACCCGGCAATGCCCGAAGCCAGGCTCGCATCGGAAACCTCCAGGCACTCTGAGAAGCTCAGCCAGTCTCTCATGGGAATGGAACTGGTAATCTACCATCTGCCTTTCGGGAAAAGAATAGTGGGACGCTGGTCATATTTGAATTTCGCGACACTCCTTTCAGTTACATTGGTATTGGCATTCAGTCTCTCGTATTTCTATTACAAAACCAATGTTCATAAGGAAGAGCTGACTCTTCAGAACGACTGGATCGGCAATCTCGCACATACGCTGCGTGGTCCGGTCCACTCGGTTGGCATACTTATGGAAGCCCTGGGAAAAGTCCCGGATACCGGACGGGAGCGCCTGTTGGGTCTTGCCCGCCGGGAGATCGACTCTCTCGACGCAGTCTGCAGACATTTTATCCAAGCGTCCAGGGCCGGGAAGAATCAGATTCAGCTTTCCATGACTGAAGTGAATCTTCAGACCGCGATCAATGCCATTCTGGAAAGACTTCTCATAAGGTTTCCGCAATTCACTCCAGCGTCAATCTCTCTTCAGAGCCTTGATCAGATCAAGGTGAAGGCCGATCCTGACGCCCTTTCTGAGATCCTGTATAACATGCTGGAAAATGCCATGAAGTTTTCGCCCAGGGGTGGAACACTGACAATACAGGCACGCAAGACCAATGGCAGGATCATCCTGGAAGTGGTTGATCGTGGAATAGGCTTCCCGGCAGAGCTGAAAGAACATATAGGCACCCCGTTCTTCCGCGGTGCGGTCGAGGGTACCGATGGAATCGTCGGCACGGGGCTTGGAATTTATCTCACCCGCAAAATCTGCGATCAGATGGATGCTTCGTTCGAAATTTCCTCTGAAGGTCTCGGAAAAGGCGCCTCCGCGGTGCTGACTCTTCGCGAGGCCCTCTGATGCGCCGATTGCTCATTGTCGATGACGACCCGGCCGCCGGCCTGGCGGTCCGGGCGTTTTTTGAAAATGAATGGCTGGTGGAAGAGGCGCGAAATGGGTTCGATTTCATCGACACCGTGCGCCAATTCGCACCAGACTTTATCATGCTCGATATCAATCTGCCGGGACCGAATGGATTGAAGCTTCTGGCCTCACTTGGAGCGATGGCTCGCGAAATACCAGTCTTCCTCACGACCGTGAGAAGCGGAGAAGAGGAAATGTTGAAGGCTTTCGACCTCGGCGCCGCTGACTACATTGTGAAGCCGTTCTCGTTGAAAATCCTCAAAGCCCGCATTGATCGCTGGTTTGAAAGAAGCGGAAAGGTCCTGGAAATTCAAGTCGGAAATACCTTGCTGAAGCTTTCTTCCGGCGAACTCGTTTCGGAGCACGGAGTTTGTCGGCTGACTCAAAAGGAGCAGCTGGTATTGCGTTGTCTCATTTCCAATGACGGCCTGATCATTTCACGCCGGCAGTTGATCGATTATGCGTGGGGATATGCATACGAAGGAACCGAGCGCACCGTAGACAACGTCATAGCGGCGTTGAGAAAGAAAATCGGAGAATCGGCTATTGATCCCGAAGTTATAGAAAACCACCGTGGTCTGGGTTACCGCTGGAACGCGAAAAACATCTCTTCAGCATTACAGCCTTGAAGCGCGATCAGCAAGCAACACGCTGGTTTGTCGAAGGGGCAGTTGGAATGGTGGAGCATGCCCTGGAGATGCTGGCTCAAAAAAAGGTGGTTGAATTGGACGAGGAGCGAAAAGCTGCAATGGTAAGCAACTTGCTGGTTGTTTTATGCAGTGAACAAAACACTCAGCCGGTAATAAATGCGGGGACGTTATACTGATAATGAGCGTTAAGAAATCATTTCTATTACGCATTAATCCTGAGATGTTTGAAGCTCTGCAGCATTGGGCCAACGATGAGTTTCGGAGCCTCAACAGTCAATTGGAATATTTGCTTCGCGACGCATTACAGCGTTCGGGGCGATTGTCCAGAGACCAAAAATCCGTTCCATCTCAAGACGAGTAAAAACAAGATTTTGCGATTGTTCAGATGACAATTTACTTCACTTCTCAATTTCTTTGAGTTCCGGCGCCTCAGAACCCGAAGATAAGTTTGGTATTTCAGGCAGGTTCAGATTGATTTTGGCGGCATCGGGGTCGACCTCGTCGCCATCATTCGATGTTTTAGTATTCACTTTCAGACTCGGCAGTTCGATAGTCTGCAACTTTGTTCTCTCATTGATCACATGGTTATCCCTGGCCTTCTCAAATTTGCCGTCAAACGCATCTTCACTCTTGGCCAGTTCAGCCCTTAATGCGTCATATTTCTTTTCTATCCCGGCCAGTTTTATCCGCTGTATCCTTTCAATTTCAGCCTCCGCATTCACGGGTATTTGCAAACCCTGAACATAATGTTGTCGCTGAAGAGCGAGTTCACTCAGATTCTCCTCCAAATAGACATCATGCTCCTCCTGGCTTTGTTTTCTGTACAGTTCCAACTCGTCACGTCTTTTGGCAAGAATCTGTTTTCTGTATGCGATTCGCTGTATTTCAAACTCCTTTAAATCTCCGACACTCGCTTTTTCCACATCACTCTTTTCCATTTGATTCAAATGTTCATTGAACCTGTTCAGGTAATCGCCGCATTGTTTCAGATTATTCGCATTCTCGACACGGACCCTTTGTTCCGTCTTCACTATTACATCTGCAGCCGCTGCAGGCGAAAGACCCAGAAAATTCGAAGCGTTTGCTCCAAAAACGGGATGCTGTGGCGGTGGAGTGATCGGACCGGTAAGGAAGGGCTGATCCGGTCCTGATAGGTCGAACTGATTGAACGACAGTTTCAAGGACTGCTTTTCTTCGCCGCCTTCACCGCTGTTTCGCACTGTTTGTGCTTGTGGAGGAGTGCTGGGAGCGACATAACTTCCCTTGCCCTGATCTTTTTGCCCCTTCAGGGAGCTCACGATTTCGATCCATCTCTTCGATCCGTCATATGCCGGATTCGGAGTTGTATATTTCAGTCTGTAGTATCTTTCCATAAGCATTCGTTTGCTGAGAGAAGAATATAAATCCACGAGACGGTCGGCTGAATCCGTCTGCAGATACCAGCCGCCGGTCTTATCGGCAAAGTTTTTGCTTTATTTTTCATGAACCGGGGGCGCTTCGAACAACTTCCTTCCCCGGACAAGGGACTTCTTGATCCGGGAAGAAACCATATCGGCACGAACAGACATGAACCCGGAAAAACGGGTGCCTGTCTTGTCAGTCTTTACCTCGTTGTGGCTTTGATCTGGTTTTCACTTATGGGTTTGGTATTATTGACGGATTTCCTGGAAATTCATGAGATTTCTTTTTCTATTCGGGTGACGAATTCGACGAATCGCCCACTGGACATATATGATTTCACGCCTCGAGATGGTGGAGGCTACGACTTGAACACGAGTCTTTTTTTCAAAGCACCGAATCGACAGGTTGCCTCAGGCGCGATTGTTACATGGCAATGCGAAGGACTTGGGAAAGCCGAACATCGCTTTTTGGCTATCTGTCCTCAACAGATTTCTTCTTCCGCGACCGGTCTGGCGGATGTAGCCTTCAAGAAGGGAAGTTACGCCACTGGTACGATTGATGTGGTTTTTTCTCCTGAGGACTTTTCCAGCCAGGCGTTACCTCCGGATCTGAAAACCTCTTCAGCGTTCGGATTCCTGTTATTCATCGAAATTGGATTTCTGGTCTCCGAAGCGCTCCCGGTTCTGGAAAATTTATTGGAACGTTTGACCCGGGCGAAGAGCAGCCTGAGTAGTTCCGGAAAACGATAGAATCCGTCATTGAGCAGGAATTTTGCAAAAAGAGTTATGATCTGCTCCAAGTCGCTGAAAAAATTTACCTCGGAGAAAAAACATGAAATTCTTTTTTAACACTGCTTTATTCCTTTTCGTCGCGTTAATCTTTGTTCTGTGCGGAAAATCCCAGGTGATTGCGGAGGATTCATACGAAACCCTCTTGGAGACGGTACGTACAAATTTCGCCAAGAAGGAATTCGCAAAAGCCCTGCCGGAAGCACTGAAAATAGTTCCGCTTTCCGAAGCGCAATTCGGAAAGAAATCAGAGGAATTTATCTCCATACACCGCACTATCGGACACATTTATTTGAACCTAAAAGATTATCCGAAGGCCGAAATATTTTTTGAAAGGGCATTGGAATTGAGGAAGGAAACATTTGTGAAGACGGATAACATAAGTGTCGCACAGTTTGTTGATGGTATCACCGACCTTGCCGGAGTCTGCAGTGCCCAGAAAAGAGTTCCCGAGGCTGAAAAACTGTATAAGGAGGCGGTCGATGTTTCCGTAAATAAACCCGGAGATCCTTGCGAAACTCATTGCGGATGTATCGACAGACTTGGCCTCTTCTATCAGGATCAGGGCAGGTTCCAGGAAGCCGAGAGATATTTGCTTCAGTCGCTTGAAAAGCGAAAACAGTTCAATGAAAAACTGAATGTCTTTTTCTACGGAAGCGACCATTCAAAATACAACAAGCATTCCAGAGAGGGCACATCATATGTTTTGATGGCCGACTTGTACCTCCGGATGGGGAAAATTGCAGAAGCAGAAACTGCTATAAAGACTTACTGTGAAATCTATGAAACCTCCAAGGAATATCCGCTCCCCGAGGAAATAGATTCCGTGAAAAAAAACATCATGAAATATTCTGAGGCAAAAAAGAGCGGCGATGCCTCCCGGCCATTAATGGATCGACTCGAAAAAATGATCGCCTCAAAAAAGGAATGAGGTTCCAATTGTCCTGAATAGTTGCTTAATGTGCTGTAGTAGTTGAAAAGACGCGTTCGTTTTTTCACTTCGGGTAGCCCCGGTTACAACATTGCCTTGAGCATAACTTCCGGCATAATGACAGGATACACTGAAATTTGTGGCAGGGCAGAAAATACGGCGGTTTCGATTTTCTGATATTTGCTGCCACATGGCAGAAGCGAGATCTTTTCCTTCAATTCAGCCAGAATTCTCTTTATCTCTGAGGCTGAAGCCGATACTTTTACCTCCCCAACCAATAGCGCGGTGCCATCTGAAGACTCTGAAACGACATCGATCTCCATGGGTTTCCCATCCAGACCGTTCCCCCACCATCGGCGGCCTGCACCCCATCTTTGTCCGGCAAATGTCAGATGCGGCACACTCCTGCGTGCCAAGAATTCAAACACCTCTGCGACATGCTGTGAAAATGTTGCATGAATATTTCGTTGTGTAACAGAAACAGGCGCAGTGTCAAGCTGAGAACGATTTGGTTGCACAAAGCGGAACCAGAACCCCATAAACGGATCGGCCAATCGATAAAGCGACTTTTTGCTGTTTCGTTCGTCAGCACCAAAAGGAATTTCTCGTATGATCAGATCCAGTTCCAGCAAACGCCCCAGGGGGCGGGTCAGCGACGTAGCCGGTTTTTCAAGGCGAGCAGCGATCTCGGAGAGACGATGACATCCCTGCCCAATCAGTGCCAGAATTGATGATGCCTGCGCCACATCAGACAAGTCATCCATCAACAGATGACGCGGCTCGGAATGCAAGACGCCCTGAGGTGAAAGAATCAAATTTGCCACCGCATTGTCGAGAGAACTGAAGTCGGCTGCCAACTCCCAATATCGTGGCACCCCCCCAAAAATACTAAAACGCTCAAGTGATTCATATGGGGAATCGTTGGGGAACGCTTTGGCAATCCATCCGAACGACAAGGGAGCAATCTTCAGGATCTCCCGTGCGCGCCCATAGAGTGGTGCCGAAGAATCGAGCACGAAGTTCTGCATCATTCGCTGAGAAGATCCACAGATGATAAGGTGCAGACGCCGACGACCCATTCGGTCCACCACGCGTTGAAGGATGCTAGGGATCTCGGGCGATTGTTCGACCATATAGGGAAATTCGTCCAGCGCTAAACACGTTCCCGGCGGCGCCTCCGCTGACCAGCGATCAAGAAGGGACGACCAGTCGGGATACGCGACCCTATCAAATCCGGGTATTACAGCAGCAACATCGCTTGCCAACCTGTGCCGCTGCAGGGTGGGCTCCATCTGATCGGCCACGTGGAATACCGATCGCTTTCGCTGTAGCACTTCCAGCAGGAGTCGTGATTTGCCGCACCGTCGCCGTCCGTATAGACAGCAAAAAGAGCCGGTCTTAGACGCCAGGGCCCGTGTCAGCATGGATTTTTCATCGGTCCGGTTGAAAAATTTCACTCAGTCACCCCCAACTAAAAGAACGATACCACATAATATTATGTCATTACAACATTATGTTGTTATAACATATAAACAATCATCAATTACCGTTGAATGCGAGAGTCGACCGGGCAGACTCGAAAATAAGTTCTGGACGCAATTCCCGCTTCCTCCAGCTCCCGCAGGAACATCGACAGGACGGTACTCCGCGGATTCAGATCATAGGCCAGACCGCACAAATTCCTGACCCGATCGATATCCGGTTCGCCATTTGCCACAACCAACGTCGAGGCATAACAGACAAGATTATTGACATCATAGGGAAAAGCCTTGAAAGATCGGGAGAAAAACTCCAGTGCTTCAGCGAGTCGCCCCTCCTGCTTACGAAGCGTTCCCATAGCCGACAGTACCAGCCAATCTTCGGGATGGCGTTCCACAGCATGCTCAATGCGATGCCTGGCCATGGCAAGTTCATCGGTTCTCAGAGACGAACTGTGGAAAAGAGCCAGTTCCAGCCACACTTGGCTCAATTGATCGCTATCGAGCGTCAGACGTGAGAATCGGGAAATCGCCTCCCGCGGGTTGCCGTTATGAATCATATCGAGGATTCTCTGCGTTTCTCCGCTCGGATCAAGCGGAGTCTCGATTTGAGGCGGATACAGAACCCGAAGCTGACGCGCATCGACCAGCGCAAATTCGAATCGACCTCCATACTGTTGGGAATACCTTCCCATGTCTTGCGCGGTATCCGCCGTTATGGCAATAAAGAGCGTGTCATCCGTATTGCGGTTTCGAACCAACAATTCGTAGTTCGCCTCGGTCTGCCTGATGCTCAAAGCCAGGTTGAATCCTTTCAGGCGACCGCTGAGCACGCTGTGAGAAGATTGCGGCTCCAGGTAGAAAAGCACGATGGTGGGCAAATTCAAGGGTGAGGCGGGAGGCATGTGAACCGCATGCATCTTTAGAGCCGTGGACGTTCCTTTGTTCAGAATGCCAATCGCGGCGGCCACATGCCCCTTGTCATGCAGGCGTCCGATCAACGACTTGCTCGCTTTGGCCTGATCTGAAATCCGCTGCCATTCCGCCTCAACCGGCTTCGGAAAGCTTTCGACCGAAGTCGCCAACTTTGCCATGCGGGAAAGCATGTCGCCTGTTCCCTCTGCGGATTCAACGCCCATGCAGCCAAGGAAACCGTCCAGCATGACCAGTTTCGAGATCTCGGGTGCCGCCCGGGAAATGGCTTGCAGGCCATCCAGAAGATCATGGAATGGCTTCAGGCGATCATGTTCGAGGAAATGCAAGGCTCGCACCATGTGCCGGATCAGTTGCTGCTCCCATGTTGAATCGATGATGGTTCTCCAGAAAGTCGACAGATCCTCCATTTTCAGCAAACGGCAGAAATTGCTCCAGAAGCTCGCATGGACCTGCTCCAGATCAAGGATGGCACCCCCGTTTTTGGTCGGTTCGTATTGCAACACTGCGAGTCGGGAAGCAGTCTGCTCGAGAAGCAGTCGCAGCCTGGGCGCTTCCGCTTCGATAAGAGACGGCTTTTGGAAAAGCTGCTCGAAATACTCATCGAGCCTGGCCATGCACTCGTTCTCATTCATGTGCACGATGAGCGAATGAATCTGGGAATAGGTCTCCATCTGCTTTTCTCCAGATCCCGAGGGTGTTTTCTGTCTCGAAATCGGTTTCCTCGCTCTCCTTCTGAAACGCAGCGCGACCAGCGCGAGCAGAATAAGCGCTACGCCCCCAGACAGGCCGAGCCACCGGTAATCGCCCGGGGAAACGGCTGGTGCATTCGCTCCTTTTTTTACATCGGATTTCGGCTGTTCCTGTTTCTGGTTGGGGGCGACCGGCATCATGGAACCCCCTCCGCCGGTGCCGGATGGCGACCCGGAATGAGGTGCGGACTCAGCCGCCGAGCTGGGAACGGGCTGAGAACACTGTTCAGTGGAAGTTTTTTCGGATGTCTTCGACTGTGGCGATACTAAGTCGGCCCCTGGCTGTGACGGGACCCCTTCGGCGGCAGGTGCGATATCCGGCGGCATATCTGGGAAATCGGATAGCGACAAAAATCCACCGGAACGATGAGGTCGTGGGATCTGAACAATGGCGGTTCCTGTGGAACACAGCCCTGGATGAAAACAAACCAGAATGAACAGAAGCCGGCTTTCATCGAACGTTGCCGACAATCGCCACGCCAGGCTAAAGCGAAACGGGTTCAGCGACGCCGAAGCAGGATATAAAAAAAGAGCGTTTGCCCCCCCTGACTCCGTCGTCGGGTAGAACAGAATTGTCGCTGCAGAAG
>JADFYG010000159.1 GCA_015233155.1 Candidatus Rifleibacteriota bacterium | reverse complement strand
TATGGCAGTCATGGAGACTAAACCCTGCTTGAGTTCAGCAAGGCTTTTTTTCAATTCAATTGTTTCGCTTTCCGCGATGTGGGGTTCACCCACCATATCCGAGCCCCTTCAGATTCGCTTTAATAGCCTTTTCCAGCTTCGCGGACTCGGCAAACTGGGTATTCAACTCGCTGACCAACCGGTTCATCTTGTCCTCGAATGGAATCCCGTCGTCTTCGACTTCCTCAGCACCGACATATCTGCCTGGAGTAAGGACATGCCCATGCTTACGGATATCATCGAGCTTTACAGCCATGCAATAGCCCGCAACGTCTACATACTTACCTGAATCCTTATCACCACGCCATGCGTGATAGGTTCCGGCGATCTTGTTGATGTCCTCATCGGTGAATTCCCTATGGGTGCGATCAGCCATCTGGCCCATCTTACGGGCGTCTATAAACAGTGTCTCTCCTGGTCGAGCACGATATTTCGGATTCTTTTTGTTGCGGGTCAGAAACCATAAGCAGACTGGAATCTGTGTTGAATAGAAAAGCTGACCGGGCAGCGCGACCATGCAGTCAACCATGTCAGCCTCGATAATATTCTTCCGGATCTCACCTTCACCGGACTGATTCGATGACATGGAGCCATTGGCCAGAACAAAGCCAGCAATGCCGGCTGGTGCAAGATGATAGATGAAATGCTGGACCCATGCATAGTTGGCATTACCTGCTGGTGGCTGTCCGAATACCCAGCGCTTATCATCTTTCAGGAGAGCGCCGCGCCAGTCACTATCATTGAATGGCGGATTGGCAATAACAAAGTCTGCCTTAAGGTCAGGGTGCTGATGATTATGAAACGTATCACCATGTGCGATCTGTGCATCAATGCCTCTGATGGCAAGGTTCATCTTCGCCAGACGCCAGGTCGTATAATTCGACTCCTGTCCGTAGATGGAGATATCGCCGATCTTACCGCCATGGGCTTCGATAAACTTCTCGCTGCTGACAAACATACCGCCGGAACCGCAGCAGGGGTCATAAACCCGGCCCTTATACGGGGCCAACATGCCTACCAATAGCCGGACAACGCTGGAGGGCGTATAGAATTGTCCGCCGCTCTTACCTTCAGCACTGGCGAATCGGGACAGGAAGTATTCGTATACCCGGCCCAATGTATCCTTTGATCGATCTGCCGCACTGCCCAGAGCGACGTCACTTACCAGATTGATGATCTGCCCGAGTCGCTGCTTGTCGAGCCCTGTGCGGGCATATTCTTTGGGTAACACGCCCTTGAGGGATGGATTGTCGCGTTCAATGGCAGTCATGGCGTCATCGACCAGAGTACCTATACCCGGCTGTGGCGCGTTGGCTTTGAGATGTGCCCAACGTGCTTCTTTCGGAACCCAGAATATGTTGTGTGCGCGGAATTCATCCGGATCTTCAGGATCAGCACCATCTGCCTTCTGTGCTTCCAGCTCTGCGTGCTTGACCTCGAAGGCGTCGGAAATATATTTCAGGAAAATCAGGCCGAGAACAACGTGTTTGTATTCCGCCGCGTCCATGTTGTTACGCAGTGCGTCAGCAGCGGCCCATAGCTTGGCCTCGAAACCGACGTTGGCAGCTGTATCGTTCGTTTTACGCTGTGTCTTGGCCATCATTGTCCCTTTCAGCAGGCTGTAATCATATTCTGATTGAGAGCAATAATACCACACCGGTATTTGAATCGAATAAGCGAATTATTTCTCAAGCATCAACTACTTCAGGACTGAAGCATTTGATGACTCTGTGATTGCCGGTCGTGGAGAGGAGTCTGCATTTATGAATTTTCATAATCTCTTATTAAACGCCTGGTGCGGACACGTATACCGACGGTGCGTGGGGGGGGGGGGGCTTTCCCCGATTCTATGTCTATTCGGTTGCAGGTGGGGCATGCCTCGGATCGGCCTGAATCAAGTTATCTGTTCGACCCGACGGATCAATATATAAAAAACTATGATTTCTAAATGTTATCCAGCCATCGGTCTTCTTACCCAGAAATCCAGCAATCGAAGCAACATGCGCTGCGTCTTTATATACGGAGTATCTTGCATAGTTACTGATATCCATCGAGGAATTACCCCTCATTGATAAGTCAGTTCCCAGCGTCTGCATTTTTCGAAAGTTTGAAAAATCGAACCTATAATTTGGCAAATCAATTGCCTTAATAATCTGGTCGTTTGAATAAATCCGTATCCCAAGACCTTCAGACGTTTTTCCAATTACTAATCCTAACACAAAGAACTTTTCTAGTGGTATTTCACAATCACTCGAAATCTTTGCTGTAAATGCATCCCCATATTTATCAATAACTCTTGTGCACAGCTTTCGATCGCCATTTACATAGAATGTTACTCGATTTCTCTCAGCAGATTCACCAATATCGAATAGGTAGTTATTCTCATCTGACGGAAACATTCTAACGTTACAAAAAATTGATACGGCTTTTGAAGCAATAAATGCTGAATTTGTGGAATCAACCTGTTTGTACACTATGGTCGCTTTGTTCAACGTCAGCGTCACAGCACTTGCCACAAAAGCGATACTGAACATGAAAACAAAATATTGCCAAAATCGCCCCCTGTTAGAAAGTCGTATACTAATTTCCTTTACATCGTCTGTAGTCGCGGGACAACTGGAGCAATTTCTTCTTGTGTAAACGACCCCTTCACGAATCAAAGGTTTGTTCTTCCTATTGTTGACTGCCCTTCTAGAAGTTAATATTTCCCTTGACGGCTGAATTTCTAATAGTCCCAGGGTTCTTACTGATCCATTGCAGTCGTGATTAAAGGGCGTGAGTGCAAATGTGATCGATATCCCGATTTTGTCTTCAATCACCTCTCCAAGCCTAGTAGCATCGATTTTATCATCCCATCCGCAAACTGAGCCATCGTCATTTACACCCAAGAGAAGGTAGCCTCCTCCGAAGTTAGAAAACGCGAGAAAATCCTTTCCTATCTCAGCGCCGTCAATAACGCCGTCAGAAAACAGACTGCTCTTATAATCCCAAGAGTTGTCTTCTCGCTTTCTGGAAAGATATTCGAGAAATATTTTTTTCTGCCGAATCATTCCTTTATCTATCCCACAGGGCCATTTTCAAGCAGGCATATAATAACGTCATGTTGAACGGCCGCGGGGATGAACTGAAGCTGATATCGGACACGCGCAGAACACATCAAAAGAAACGACAGGGCTTCCGGCGCCATCGTCCGTTTCTAACGCAAAGTGTATCCCCGGCATGGGCATGAACTTACGAAGTGAGATTTGCATGATTCAAGTCCTCTTTACTGTTGCAACGATGATCAAACTCTACACAAAAGTACTAGCCGAAGGCAAGGGCGGAATCACGAGATTCTTTCTGAAGGAAGCCGGAGCGCAAAGCCTTGAGCCGACGCACAGAAACTGCATACAAGGCCAAGATCGCACTGCGGAACGAAGCCCTGGACTCAGCGAACACGATATATGGCAGCACCATGGGAATCAGCGGCGAAAAACTTTGTGAACACCTGAAAACCTCAAAAATCGCCTTCTTTTCAGCTCCCATAGCAGCTATGATGCCGATCACACATTTCCCGGAATCGATAACAAAATCCCCGGAATCGATGACAAAAAAACCGAATGTGAAACAAACTTTTTCTGAAAGCAGCTCCCACAAAGGCTTTGAATGGGGCTTCACACATCTAAGTATTTAATGAAGTAAAGCCATTATATAAGCTTTAATGCCAAAGTTCGTATGTCGCTACTTTGCCTCTGTATACCATCTCGTATACCATAGTTATTATTTTCTCGTAAAACCTGCTTCATCAGCGGAAACATCTTCTAAGAATTGCCTCTTTCGCCTATGAACACAAGCCTTTCCGCGATGAGGTATGAAATATATTGTTCAGTATAGTTTGTCATCATCCGGTATGAAAGAAAAGCACCTCACGAGACGATACCGCGGTATCCGCATCAGCTCATCACCGGTGAGAGATACGAGAGACGCCGGTTAGGAATGATGAGGGTTTCGACGCAATCTGAATATTCTCTTGAACGACACGCTGAGACTTGCCGGTTTTGGCGGCCGTGTCGGCGGTGAACGTCGGAGGCAAAACAGGCGCGGATTCCGCGTTTGTTTTATTTTTGCGTTTCAATGCGACCTGCGTTGAAGGTAGGGTTTCCACTGACAGCAAAAACCTCGAAGTTTTTCGATGAGGTCTTCGATCGGCTTCGAGGTTTAGCAAAGCAAACGACTGGGGTTCAGTTTGCCTTTGTAGCAACAGTGACCAGTTTCCCTACGG
>JADFYG010000158.1 GCA_015233155.1 Candidatus Rifleibacteriota bacterium | reverse complement strand
CGGAGGATTTCGAACCCAAGTAGGGGGGATTTGGTACAGAACGCTACGACGACGCAGCCAAAAAGCCACAATTACCTGGGCGAAAATGGCTGGGATAATAAAACAATGGCTCCCACCTGCGCGCATTCTGCATAAATGGCCTGAGGAGAGATTTCTCGCTAGAACCCAAGGTAAGAGCCCAGTGCGGTAATTCCGCTCGCTGGGATCCGTGCGGGGGGTGCCGGGTAACCGGCATTCCTACCGCGACCAAACAACATTCGACACATTCGACACAAATCGTGGTAAAGATGAGCAAAAGAATGGTATGGAGCGGGGACACACGACCAGTTTGCCGATTAGGCACTACACTCCAAAACCGGTCGTGTGTTTGGCTCGAATCAAAAATATGACTGCTGATAACCCACGTAATTGGTAAATTGTTTCGTAAATGCGCCAGACAAAACATTCTTGCAAAGTAGTCAGAAAAAAATGGAGAGAAAGCTAACTCCAATCCAATTCAGAAGCGGCTTCCAGAACGTCCTGACTTTCCTTGAAATGGTGGAGTTATGGCTATTCCCGACTGGTTTTATGGCCTTTTCCAGGCATGAAGCCAACTCCGGACAATCCTGGACAAATAAAACCATTTCGGAGGAATAATAGCGGGACTGTGGATCAAAATTGTAGCTTCCGAGCATGAAATCCTGGTGATCGAAGACCACCGTTTTGGAATGAAGGCTGGAGACAATCGCGTCCAGGCGCTTATTGGAATCGGAGGTATTGGGATCAGCCCGCCGAAGAAATTTCGAAAGGACGGCCTGGCTTTCGTTATCGAAACTTAACCGATCGAAATCGAGAACCTTCATTCCCATTTTTTCCCAGTATTTCATCTGATCGTTAGTTATCCCATGGATGATCCTGGAAACCCAGGAACTGCGAGCAGTTGGATACCGGTCGGTGCAGACCGTGATGCTGACATAGTCGTTGAGCAGTCGATGCAATACAGAGCGGGCTCCCCGGTCGAGATTTATGAATGAAGGCGATATGAGAGTCATTGAGGATTTGACACCGGCGATGCGTCCCCACAGGATGTCATGAACAATTCTCCGGGAATTGCCACGGCCGGGTTGATCGCTGGCAACCATCAAATTGGTTACGGTTGCTGAGGGGAGAGCCCTCTGCCGCTGTTTGGAAAGATTGCGAATCATGAGTCGGAAGCCAGTGTCTTCCCTGCTCGGCCGAAAAAGTTCCGCAAGCTTCAGATCGGACGAGGACGATGCGGAAACAACACGCGCATATGGATGCTCGAAAAATGCCGTGAAAACCCTGTCGAGATCACGAATTATTGGTCCTTTTATGAAGAGTCCGGAATCCTGAAAATTGAACTGAGGGTTCAGGCCAAAGTAGTCGTCACCCTGATTACGACCTGAGACTATCGCGCATTTTCCGTCAATCGAAAGGTATTTTCTATGATCGCGCCACTTTGCCCGCTCTGGTTGAAGCCAACCCGATCTGGGATTGTAAAGACGGACATCGACTCCTGCACGACGCAATTCACGGGTAAAATCGATGGCCCCCCCAAAATAAGGCGACTTGTCGATTAGAAGACGAACCTTAACACCCTCGCGGGCTTTCCGCGCCAGTGCCTGGAGAATGAGTCGTCCTGCTCTGTCCACCATAAAAATGAAGGTTTCAAAACAAATGGTTTCTTTTGCCTGGTCAATCAGTTCAAGCCGCGTTTCGATCTCACTCAAACCATCGAGCAAAAGAGTAATGGTATGCGGTTCATGACTGGAAACAACAAAAGGAAAAGGTGTCCCCGAGGCTGGAATCTCTGACCAGGCTTTCGGCCACGCTTGAGTTCTCCCGGCTAGCAAACACATCGGCATGAGAAGGAAAAGCGACAGGAGTAATAAAAGGCAAAAAGAGAAACGATGTAGCGGCATGTAGTAAAAAAGGTATATCGAAGCTTCTTCTATAATCAAGTCAAGAGGACTTATCAGAATAAACGTGTCAAATCAGTTTTTTTCTTCGGGGTTGGGAGATCCCGGGGTGGGGGAGACGATTGTTGGACCGGGGGTAACTGCCTGGAAGCCTGCTCGGCGGTTGCTGCCGCGACGGCTGAGGTTTCCGATAAGGCTCCCGATAAGGTTTTGACATTTAAGCTGACCCTCAGACTTTTGCGATCCAGGCTGGCCAGCTCGAATTCAGTCGAGATTGCCAGCGCCTTCTTCATACATGAATCCACGCATTGGCCGCAATAGATGCAATGGTCGAGAGCGATTATCGCCTCGAACTGCTTTTCTCCAATTTTGTTGATTGTGATCGCGGCCGCCGGACAATCCTTGACGCAGAGTTTGCACCCGATGCATTTTTCAGGGGTGTAAACGATTTTTCCGCGCAGATTTGCGGTGACAACAGCTTTCTCGGCTGGATAGTTGCAGGTTGCCGGCTTCTTGAAAAGCGATTTCAGGACTTCTCCCAGGATTCTCCCCGTCTTTGCCATTAGTGGAGAGCTCCTTTCACAACCAGAGACAACAGAATCTGACAGAAAGCGGCCGGCGCCAGGTAAATCCAGCAGAATTCGATCATCTGGTCGATGCGCATGCGGGCAAAGATTGATCGAGCCACTGTGAGAATGGCTACGACAAATGTTATTTTTGCCAGCCATACGAAAAAGCCGGGGAATGGCCCGAGATCGAATCCAAAGGGCAGAAAAACCGCGACGATAAGGGCAGCGCCGACCACCAGTTCTATGTCGAGGGCGACTCGGAAAAAGGCATACAGGCGGCCACTGTATTCCGTGAACGTTCCGGCGACGATTTCCGTCTCGGCATCAGGCGTGTCGAACGGGACTTTCTCAAGCTTGCCGAGAAGAGCGACGACGGCCACGAAGAAGCCGATCAGATTGAACATCCAGTAAAAAGGATGGTTCGAATACCATTTGGTCATCTCGCTGAGTGACCAGGTGTCCGCAAGCATTGCGGAAGCGAGGACAGACATGAACAGAGGCACCTCGTATGAGAAAAACTGGGTCTGCGAGCGCATCGCTCCAATCATCGAATAGAGCGAACTTGAATACCAGCCGCCGAGAAAGAAGGTGAATGTCGGGATCGTCAACAGATAGATGACCACGATGACATCGCCGTAAAACGAATAGGTCGCCTGACTGTTCCAGAGCGGAATATAGAAAAAGGAAGCGATAACGCCGGTTACGGCGAATATCGGCATCAACTGGAACATCACTGGGTTTGCGCCCTCAGGAATGATTTCTTCTTTCCCGAGCAGTTTCAGCAGATCAGGCAAGGGCTGGAACCAGGGTGGCCCTTTGCGGTTCTGCAGCCGCGCGTGAAGTTTGCGGTCGATGAATTGAAAAACAAGCCCCAGGAACAGGAGGAACAGGCAGCCCGGGAATATCAGGAGCGTAAATACGTCGTGAAGTATCATGTGCGTTCTCCGAAGTTAACGCCACGATTACGGTACCAGTCGATGCTGTATTTGCGCAGGCTCGCCCAATCTGTGGTCCCCTTGCGGCCGTTGGCGAGATCTACTACGCCGATCGCGCGATCTGTGCAGGAAAAACACGGATCGATTGCCGCGATGACGATCGGAACATCGGCAAGATATCCGTTTTCCAGCATTTTAGACACGGCCTGGAGATTGGCCATCGTCGGTGCCCGTATTTTTACACGCTCAGGCTGGTCCGTTCCGTTGCCTTTGACGAAATGCACGTCTTCGCCTCGCGGCGCTTCATAACGGCTCAGGGCTTCTCCGGCCGGAATGCGACGCGGAGCTTTTACTGTAAGCGGTCCGTCAGGCATATTTCTGATGATCTGGCGAACAAGCGAACAGGATTCCAGGAGCTCCATGATTCGTACGACTGCCCGACCGTAGACATCGCTGTGGTCATCGGTAATGACTTTGAACTGAAGTTCGGGATACGCGCAGTATGGATCGTCACGGCGGACGTCGCGATCGACCTTTGAGGCGCGGGCCGTCGGGCCTACCGCGCCGAGACGTATGGCGTCCTCGTGAGAGAGTTGTCCTACCCTTGACAGGCGTGCGATCAGGGAGGAGTCTTCGGTTATAAGACCGGCATAGTATTTCACTCGCTCTTCGAGAAGATCGATGCCTTTAAGAGTGGCGGCAAGCTGTTCCCTGCTCAGGTCGCGGCGGACGCCGCCGATCGTGTTGATGCCATAGTTCACGCGGTTGCCGGTGATATCAGCAAGCAGATCCATGACGATCTCGCGGTCGCGCCATGTGTACATGAGAAGAGTGTCGAATCCGACCTCGTGACCGGCTACGCCCAGCCACAAAAAATGACTGTG
>JADFYG010000157.1 GCA_015233155.1 Candidatus Rifleibacteriota bacterium | reverse complement strand
CTCGATTGCGGTCTGTCGTTCTCCTGACTGCAGGATAAAATCGACCTCCTGACTATTTTGTCGCCAATAGTATAAGTTAGCTCCGCCTTCCCATGCTATATTTGCCAGATGAGCTCCCACCGCTGATTCAACCAGCCGACCCCACAGTTCGGGGCGCCCTTTAATTTCGGAGGCGCTCCACGGTGTCTGTGCTGTTATAAGGGCGGTATTGAGCACCTGCAATTTTGGACTGGAGCCACGCACACGAATTGTTTCTCCGGAATACTTCTGTAAGCCAGTTGCCAAGCCCGCCTGAAAGAGTAATTGCAGGTAATGAGCGAGAGTCACCGTATTTCCAGCATCCTGTAATTGTCCCAGCATCTTTTGGAATGAGAGTTCCCGGCCGGAATATTCGCATACCAGATTAAACAGGCGGCGCAGCAAAGCAGGTTTTTCTACGCGGGAAAGGCATAGAATATCTTTGTTTATAGTCGTTTCAATGAGAGAATCGCGAATATAGTTTTTCCATCTCTGTTCGTCATGGTATAGCGAGGCTCCGCCCGGATATCCACCAAAACAGCAATAATCATCGCTCTCGACGATGTCATTCAGGCGACCGGTATTGATTGCACGAGGTTGATCGTTCCAGTCAGCGAGATCCGCAGGAAGATGTGTGAAGTATTCGCGGTGGACACCGACAAATCGGAATCACCGGGATCCCCGGGATCCTCAGAGTCCAAGGTGGTCGCGGCTTTTTCCTATCGTCCGCCCAAAGAAGAGAAAATAAAGGAAAAGACCGTCGAGGAAGAGGAAGCAGACCAGTTGCAGGATATCCAGGAGAAAGAGGAAGCATTTTTCCAGGCGCTCTGGAGTCTGGCCGGGTTCTATTGCAGTATCGGCCGCCAGGAGAAGTCCCTGGCGCTCATTAACAGGATTTTGCGGTGTTCCGATGACAGGACGACACATGCAAGAATGATACTGGGTCTCGGGCAGACCAGCGAGCAGCTGAAGCAGTGGGAGGCTGCCATCGGCTACTATTCCGCAGGAATCGAGCTTAACGCCGAAAACGACCGTGAAACCTGGTATTTTCTGCACAACAATCTTGGTTATTGCCTCAATGTCCTGGGCAAGTTTCAGGCCGGCGAGACTTATCTCAGAAAGGCCATCGGGATCGACGACGGAAAGCCCAACGGTTTCAAGAACCTGGGAATCTCCCTGGAAGGCCAGGGAAAATTCATGGCCGCAGCCATGACTTACATTCAGGCCACCCGCGCTAACGCCGCAGACGGCCGGGCGTTCCAGCTTCTTACAAAACTAGTCGAAGGTCATCCCGAGTTGCATGCCCTGATTCCTTATCTCCCCGATACCATCGACGAGCTCAGGAAAGCCATCGAGCTTGTCCGGGGTATTCGGGAAAAGAAGGTCACGGCTCCAAACTGATTGCGTACAGGCACCTCAAAAATCGAGGCTGGTTTTGACTTCCGTTGGAGACACAGGTCATGGAGCCGTGTAAGTCTGTCCCTGGAGAAGAATTTCAGCGGATGATCGGCTTGTCCGAAATTTTGTTGGAAAAGTCTGACGAGTATTGCCGTCAACGCCCTTATAAACCATAAAATGGAGATGGGGACAGGTTGAATGACCAGTATTTCCTGAGTATCCGAGAAGATCGCCCACTTTGACCTTTTGTCTCACCCTGACCGCAGCACCATTTTGCCGCAAATGTTTATAATCAGCCGTAGTTCCATCTAAGTGGCGAATCATCACGAAATTTGCAAAATCGGCGAAAGACACATCACTGCCACCCTGATTGGAGTCCTGTTTAACTCCGATGACCACCCCGTCTCGGGCTGCTAACACAGGAGTTCCCACGGGCATATGAAAATCCAGAGCAAACCGCTCATTGCCAAAATGCGAAAATTTTCCATCATATCCCTGGCCAACCAGATGTTTCGTGCCCGATTGATAAGGCAAAGTATACACATAGTTGTCGTCATGACTGGCATTCATTGTACCGCTGATAAAGTGGTATTTGAAGTTGTAGTAGTAACTTTTGCGGGGATTGCCGGGAGAAATGACCAGCGGACAAATCGTCTCACCCCCGGGCAATGTAAATGTACAGGGGAGACGGCAATTCGCCTTCATATTTTCCAGTCTGGTGAATTCGATGGTTACCGTCAGATCAAATGTAGCCAGACTCTTCAAAGTAAATCGGACATTATCTCCTTCCCTCGTTGTGGATAGAATCAGATGTCCGGGGGCCGTGAAAGTTTCGGCCCAGACGGGAACGAGAGACCAAAGAACCAGACCCAGTAACATGAATAATTTCCAGTTTCGCATAAAAAGCATCCCTCCAAAAAACCAGAGCCTGAAGGACTCTGCTTCATTTTAAATCGGGCACCGCATTAAGGCACTCCAGGAGAGCCGTTCGGAGCGTTGCATCCAGTCAGATTTCACTCCGCGCCGATGAAACTCCAGGCAGTTCGAAAAAGGCTTCTTACTCACCATCTATCAGTCAACCTGGTATTGTCAACTGCATTTACATGGGACGGATTTGATTCTCGCCCACTGGGAAGGCGACGCTGTTCTGCTGTCTTACCATCTTGCGGTATTGGAATCAACGTACGCAGTTCACGTTCTGCGGCTATTTTCCTCGGGAAAGACCTCGGAAATCATTTCCCAACCTAAGGTATATGGATTCGATACCGGCTTTGTGGCATATCTGAGGGGGTGGAACTCATTGCGTCCTGCTGATTACGGCATTTGTTGGGAACATTACGTTCTCAATGAACTTCATGCGCGGTTGCAAAGCCGCAGCATACATTACTGGCGCAGTAAGGCGGGACATGAAATCGATTTCGTTCTGGCCCGACGCGGCAAACCGCCTGTGGCGATAGAGTGCAGGTGGCGTTTTGCGGAGTTCGAGACCCCGAATTTCGAAGCGTTCTTGAGAAAATATCCCGATGCCGACTGCTTACTGGTTTGTTCAGATGTCGATCGTTCCTTACCGCGGAAGATCGCCAACCGAACCAATAAGATTGTGAATCTTGAGACCCTGATTAAACTCATTCAGGTTTTTTGAGCGATCATCAGGAAAATCGGAAACACCTTTTTTTTGCCACTGATCTCTTTTTTCATCTCATACACCGTTGAAAATTGAATGTTTTCAAATTTTTGCCTGGTCAGTTTTTCCTTTAACTCCTCGCGATCAAAGCCAAGATGGCCGTGAAACTCGTCCTCGTGAAAAGAACCGTCTTCCTTGTCTAAATCTGCGATGCACAGGTAACCGGATCTCTTCATCATGCCGTGAAACAGGCTCAATATTTTTTCAGTATCTTCAACATGATGTAATGCCATGAGCATATAAATAAGATCAAATTTTATTTCAGGATGAGGCTCGGACATCAGATCCAGCTTCATTGGCGTCATATTTTTTATAGCGCCCTTTGAGATTTTTTCTTTAAGAACCTCAAGCATGCCATCTGAACTGTCTGCTAGGCAGATTCTACCCAGAAATGGCTGAAGGTGAAAACTCAACGAACCGGTTCCACAGCCATATTCGAAAGCGGAATCCCCCGGAGCGAGGGGAACCTTTGCCCGTATGGCCTGAGCAACAGCGTTAGTACGCTCGATGGTCATCGGATTCAAGTCCCAGTCCCGGGCCTTTTGGTCAAAATTCATAGTTTCATTTTTCCCTTCACAGCAGTTGTGGCGTTGTGTTTAAATCACAGCAATAGTCGCTCACTCCGGATGAAATAGCAACTGATTCAACGATAAGAGATTCTCGATCAGCGCTTTGTTTCCACTGCTGCTCGGGCAACCGCTTCGATGGCGATTGCGGCAACCGCCGCTCCGTAATCAAGATCGATCTCAGCCATGACGTCATTGAGATCGTGATACCCACAACGGTTGATGTCATAATTTTCCATGAACAGAACGACTGGAATGCCGTGATCTGAAAAGATCTGTCCGTCAGTGTTGTACAGGGCGCTGCGCGGCTCCCATTCCGTCCGGATTTCGCCGCGAAGGGGCAGATGCGGGAATGGTCCCGGCATACTTCCTCCACGGAGCGGGGGCTTGCCGGCGCGCCTTCCCGGATCTTCATTCCAGCGTGTCGTTCCGGCGTTCCATGCGCGATTGGCCTGATGAGCCAGCCAGGCGAGATGCGCCGAGCCTTGGCCTTCACCGGGGGCTATCTGGAAGACATTGCGATCACTATCTTTGTTATGTGCGATCATATCGAGCACGTAAACTCCGGTTACAACCGTCTTCGAGAGGTCGACAACTGAATCGTCGGGGCTTTTCAGGCAGAGGTCGCGTCTCAACAGAGACGAGGCGAGAGCCCGCGCGCCGAGGCAATCAGCAGGGAACTCCTCACCGGTCAGATGAACCAGCCATAC
>JADFYG010000156.1:1515-4403 GCA_015233155.1 Candidatus Rifleibacteriota bacterium | reverse complement strand
TTGACGCAATCTGACTCTGATATCGCAGAAACTGAGAAGATCTCTCGTATTTGGTCGCGATACTTTTTATAGAATTTCCAGGCTGCTGCATATATCTCCGCTATCGGGTTTAGCGGGTCTGTTGAGATCCTGATTTGGTCGAGTGCTTCTTTGACCATCGACTCTGGGATTGCTCTTTCGAGCATCTTCTTCTCTATGTCGCACTTTGCTTCGAGGTTATCCCTGAACAACGTGATACTTTCAGGTGATCTATTTCGATAACCGTATTTGTAAACGCGCACAACGACTGCGAGTGACCGGTAAAACATGTCCAGTTTTAATTCTGGTCGTATATTCATGCTTGCATCCTTTTTGTGTGCGGTAGAGGCCCCGATATCGAGACCTCTACCCGATTTTGTGGTTACTGCTCCGCAACGATGGTATTGCGGCTCATACATTGCTCACTTGCAGCAATCCAGGCTTCCCAGCTCTTACGCGCCTCTTCGATTTCAGCCTTGAGCACAGCAACTGATGCCGGAGTGAGGGGCTCTTTCAGCATGGCGATGATATTGTCGTTCCGTTCCATGAATGAAATTGGGAAGAGATGCTCGTCGCGCCCGCCGTAGATTTCGCCTGCAACTATTACAGCGTCCAGTGCGCTATGTTGATGGCAAAGGGAGAGGCAGAGAAAGTCGAGTGTGGCAGCGAATTTCTTGCTGGAAGGACCGCAATTCAGATGTTTAGCAAGGACGTCATGGAACATTAGCAGGATGTGGACTTGAATTGTTGCGAGAGTGAACAATGGAAGATCGGCGTTGCTGGTAGGTCCTGCCGTGAACTTAATGGGCAGCGATAATGCTGTGTCTGTTTGAACCGGTGAACCTGAGTCTGTTTGTCTATTAGTCATTAAATGACTCCTTCTTTTATTATGTGAAAACGTGAATGCTTCCACGCGGAACGGTTAAGTAAGGGAGTGCATCAGTGTCGATGTGCGCACAAAGCCACTGACGCACCCCCAGGATGACCTATTCGTGTTTGATGACCTTCCGACGCCCGCGAGGGGCAACTGCGGTTGGTGAATTGCAGGCGGCAGGTGTAAATGCTTCGGCAGTGGCAACAGTATTTACAGCCGTGCCGTTGATGAGGACAGCAACCGGGATGGCGCTCATTCCAGGCATTCCCTCGCTGGCCGAGGCAGCTGCAAAAGCAACGGGAGGGACGGAGCCTACAGCCATAACTGTGGCGGTTGCGGCAGCAAGCGGAAGGGCCTTATTAGCTTTGCTACCCTCATTAACAGTAGGCGTAGACGAAGTGGGCGCGCCAGCTGTATCAGTAGTAGGTATGTCAGCATCGTCAGAGGGAATTGTGTCAGTGACAGCTGCGATATTCGCGATAACAACGGGTGCAACTGCATCGACTGCATTATCCGCATTGCTATCAGGATGGCCTACGTCAGTCGTTTGATCCGCACTGGGTGTGTTCGCATCGGCAGCTACATCTATTGTGGCACCTTCATAGGCTGTATCCGCGATTACGCCGGTAGTTGTGGCAGCATCTGCCAGCTTGGCTGCAACAGCTGCCCGCAGACTGATTACCTTGCCAGAGAACTCATTGATCTGAGACTGGAACTCGACCAGCTGTGCCAGCACGGCATCGAGCGACTCTGGTGTTACCTCAGACTTCGGACTCATGGATTTCCGGAGGGTGCTGGTAAGTACTTTCGCGGCTTCGCAAACTGGCGTGACATTATCAATATGAATTTTCATATTTTCGGACGGCTCCCGGACAGCTGGTTCAGGAGTTTGGTCTGTCCGCTTCAGCCAGAGGGAGACCGTGCTCTGATCCACATATAAGATGGCTGCGATCTGAGCCTGTGTCCTCCCGGCATCGTAAAACCTGCGAGTTGCCTGGATCTTTTCTTCGCGAGTCAGATGTTTCCCGTGAAAGCAGTTCCGCTCAACTGCGATCTGGAATATATCTTCGAGAGAAGTAACATCCTGATAGATTACCCGAACCTGTTTTATTCCCAGTTCCTTGAGGGCTTCAAGAGTCATGTGTCCGTCAATGAGAACATTGTCGTTATCCGGGTTGGAGGAGCGGCTCAGGAGTAACGGAGCGTGATTGCCCAGCTGGATCTTTTTATATTTTTCGATCCATTCTTTGTCGCCTTGTTTACGTTTCCGGGGATAAATCGCATTATTGATTTTGACCTGTTCGATATCGACTATTGTCTGCGCTGCTTCTGCTTGTGCGGGGGCAGGCTCCGATATCGGTGCTTGCGTTGTCTCTGGCAGTTGAACCTGCTCTTGAACTTTTGCTGTAACAGGTGCCGCGATCGGTGTTGGCTCTGTCTTCAATTCCTGTTCCAGTGCTGGCGATTGAATTTTTTCTTGTTGCTGTGCTGAGGTCGGTAACTCCGCAGGGGTCTGCGCTGATTTTGAGACCGGCGCCGGCTTCTTATATAGCTTCCGAACTTCATCAACAACTTTTTTCACCTGTTTCTGTCGTTCTTTAGACCTGGAGCCTGAAGCGGATTTTTCTGTACGGTCAATTGACGCAGAGGCAAGTGCCTCTGGGTGAGAAACGTTCGATGATACTGATGTAGTTTGAGTTTGCGGCATAGAATGCCTCCTTAAAATTTGCGTGACAGAATAGGTCGGATAAAATATCCGAGGTGACCTTTCGGGGGTTCGCTACCGGTGCTGCTTACAGCGCTGTATTTATCTAACTACCCACGCGTCGGACGTCTCCGGCGTGCAAAAAACGTTACTAATTAAAGGGAGTTAAGTAGGGCCATAATGTCAGCGCGGTGCCAAAATGTGCATCTGCCGCACTTTACCGGTTTTGGAAACCGACCGCTCTTGACACCAGCCCACCAACTGGATTTGCTGATGGGAAATATTTCGAGA
>JADFYG010000156.1:0-1494 GCA_015233155.1 Candidatus Rifleibacteriota bacterium | reverse complement strand
TTTCAACCGCAGAATTCCGAGTTCGGGTATTTTGTGCATTTCAAACTCCTTGCCTTTCGACTTATATAGCAATTATACGAAGAAATATGTCACCAAGAAAGGCTTAATAAGCGGGTTTTGCTGACTTTCACAACGTATTATTCATGTGTAAGGGCCACCTCTGCTCTTGTATTATTGTTTAAATAAGGGAAATGCAATATGATTCTATCCTACTTTATTCAAACATCACGCTCACTTCTCCATGTCGGAAAAGTGAGAATCGGAGGCACGGATTTGGCTAGAGGGGGGAGGCGAGTGGGTGCTGGGCGAAAGCCTGCCGAGAAAAAAAGACAGAAGATATCTGTAACAATCAAGTCGAGTCTTTATAGCTGGCTCAGAAGTGCCGTTAAAACCGGCGATGCGTCTTCGTTGAGTGCCGAATTGGATCGACAGCTCTCTTATGCCCAAAGGGCTCGCCGCATATCATCAAAAAGAAAACCGCGGCCGAACCAATATACGCAAATTATTATTGATGAATTCATGCCTCTGTGTAACGCCTTCTTAAAGGCACAGCAGAAAAGAGAATATGCTGTGAACCCTCAAGATTGCCTTTCCGACATCCTGAGCCTGTATCCTTCTTTCCTTGGCGCACTTGAGTTCTTGTATGATTGTAAAAGAGACTACGCCTACGTCGCCGAGACCATCTGGGGCTGCCTTGAAATGATTAAGATTGCGTTGGCATCCTCCGAGGACTACGGCGATGAACTGCCGATGTTGCATGAGCAGGGTTCTGAGTTGAGGAACTTCATAAACGATGGTCTGGAGGGCCATAGTCCGGTGGTCGTGGAATGGGAGCCTGATCGTAAAACTTGCATTTACATTGGAGGAGTGCCTAAAGGCCTATCGCAGACTGGCACCTTATTTCAGGCTCATCGGGCGCGCCTCGTAAATGCCATTGCTCGGGCGTTTGATTGCAGTGAGTTCAAATCTTCTGATCAAGCTCGCAGGCACAATAAGAGCGCCGTCACGTCAGACGGGACGCGTTATATTGGTATATGTAAATACTGTGGAATCCTATTTTACAAGGAGAACCGGGTCAATCAGATCTATTTTCCTGAGAGTTGTCAGAAAATTCATAACAGAAAAATCCCGCCACAATTTGTGAAGAGCTCTGTCAAGTTCTTCTATGGGGCAAGACTGACCAAGCTTCACGAATCGTATGTTGAGGAAACCCTGAGATCCGTGAATGCTGAGCCTCATAAATCTTAAACAAATCAATTGTCAGGGAAGCGGCTGGCTGAGTGAGCGAGAGGATTTATGTTATACCCGTGGCGACTGTTGCGGCCTGGGGGGTGGTGACATCGGCGCCAGCCGCGCCTGTGCGAAGCGCGTCGAGATAGTCAGCCCACGTCTGCATCATCGCCCGCCGCTCAGCCAAAAATGTGGTTCTATTATAAGCCCGGCCCAGTGGATCGCGGACGGCATGACCCAGCTGATGTTCTATCAGATGAACAG
>JADFYG010000155.1 GCA_015233155.1 Candidatus Rifleibacteriota bacterium | reverse complement strand
CATTGAGGCTGTGTATCCAAGGGAATTCGCCATGGTGGCCACTCCGAGGGCCATCATCATATATCCGAGCTGACTGAGAGTCGAAAAGGCGAGCACGCGCTTGATATCGTCCTGTGTCATGCCGATCAGGGCAGCAAACAGACTCGTGAATGCTCCGATATACGCTACGAAAAGAAGAGCATCTCCGCTTGCGGCGAAAGCCGGGAACAGGCGCGCTGTCAGATATACGCCGGCGACTACCATCGTCGCGGCGTGAATCAGTGCGGAAACCGGCGTGGGACCTTCCATTGCATCGGGTAACCAGATATGCAGCGGGAACATTGCACTTTTTCCGGCGGCGCCAGAATATACCAGAAGCATAGCAACAGACAAAAAACTGAATCCGAAGAGACCGGCTTTGAGATGAAGCTGAGCGGTCACCGCGGGATGATTCAGGAACAGAAAATCGAACGGTTGCAACTCTACTGCGCGAAGAGCCGAAAGATCAGGAGTTACTATCGCCTTCAATGCATCAAAAGAGTGAAATCCGACGTAACCGAGGATCAGCACACCTACCATGAAACCGAGATCCGCAAATCGGGTCACGATGAATGCCTTCTTGGATGCCGAGACTGCGGAAGGTTTCGTATAATAGAACCCGATCAACAGAAAACTGCTGACGCCGACCAGTTCCCAGAAGGCATACATCTGGACGATGTTCGGAGACAAAACAAGGCCGAGCATGCTGAACGTGAACAGATTCAGATATGTGAAAAACCTGCCGAATCCTTCGTCGTCATGCATATAGCCGATACTGTATAAGTGTACAAGAGAACTGACGGTCGTCACTACGATCAGCAACATGACGGAAATCGGGTCAATCAGGGCGCCAACATTAACGGTCATTCCGGCCTGATATCTTAACCACTCGAATGCCCATGGAATAATCGACGGATGTTCCTTCCCGGGCGGGAACAGCGTGAAATACTCCCATGCGACGAGATATGCGAGAATCGCTGCCCCGAAAACGGATGCCGTAGCAACCACGCCCGAAAGTTTCGGGAACTTATTTCGGAGAAACAGTCCGACGACCGCGAATGAAATCAGCGGAAGCGCTGGAATTAACCAAACATTGCGTAATGCGAAGCCCAGGTGCTCCATATTCAACCCTTCAAGAGGTTCATCTCATTCACGTCAACCGTCTTTTTATAACGGAACAACGCGACAAAGATGGCCATTCCAACAACAACTTCAGCAGCCGCCACCGCGATGATGAAAATCGCCATTATCTGGCCGTCGACGGTAGAAGGTTTGCAGTAATGATTGAAGATAACAAAATTAAAAGCGGCCGAGTTCAGCATCAGCTCGACTGCCATGAGTACAGCGACTGCGTTTCTACGAGTGAGCAATCCATAGAGACCGATGGAGAAAATAGCGGAGGAAACGATCAACCAGGAATTCATGGAGGGAGTGGACTGCGCCACGACCGCGCAGATGTTATTGAAGGCAGACAAAAAACTCTGGATCACCGGTCGCCTCCTTCAACGGCTTTATCACTTTGCGTGAGGGGAACTACGAAATCAGCCTCGCCGGGAAGATCACCTCCGCTTGTGAACGGTTGCTCGAAGGGAAGGGTTTTTCTGGAGATCACGATTCCTCCGATAAGTGCCGCCAACAGCAACAGAGAAACAAGCTCAAATGGGAGAACATATCCGGTCGGACCGTAATCCATGAGGGCCCGGCCGATGACTCGGGCATTCTCGGTAGTCGCGGTCACGGGCTCGGCCGATTGAAGAAAAGGCGAAGTGCGAAGCACCACAACAGTGCTGCAAAAGAAAGACAGAGATGAGGCCGCGCCGAGAAGTTTACGCAAAAAAGTGGGATCTTTCTCCATCAGATCAGCGGATCGGGTCAACATTACGGCGAATATCATCAGAATAACGATTCCGCCGACATAGACCAGCACTTGAATACCGGCGAGGAACTCAGCTTCGAGCATGACGTAGAAACCGGCACTCATGGAAAGCACGCCCATCAGAGCGATTGCAGCGCGCAACAGCTTTCGGGCAGTTACGACGGCGAAAGCCAGTGATAATGCTGCGACCGAGAGGGCATAAAACGTGATCGCGAATACTGCTTGCCCGGTCATTTGTTACTTCCTTGCGCGGGGTCCGCTGGTTTTCCTGGCAATGCTTTCAAATATGGCAACTGATAGCCGTTCATAGGCACATTTCCGCCATATGGTTGCCGTGGTTCCATCATCTTCTTTCGGGTTTCTTCATCCTGAGCGGCAAGAATGCCGGCTGCCGGTCCGGCATATCTGTTCAGACAGTAGATCAACAAACGCCTGTCATAGACGGCATTTTCGAAGTCGTGGGTCATGTTAAGAGCCTTGAATGGACACACCTGAACGCAGGAATTACAAAACGTGCATGAATCCTGTCTCCAGATATATCGATCCAGTTCCATTTTGTCGGAAACAGGTCCTTTTCTGGTAATGACTTTGATCGATAAGTTCGGACAGGCGCGTTCGCACATCTTACAGCCGGTACATTTGAAGAACCCGTTCTCATCGTTTGTCAGCCGGAGTGTTGCCCGATAACGTTCCGGGAATTTTAACGTTAAGCGATTTTCCGGATACTCCTTAGTAACTACCGTGGAGGGACTAAGTAAATAACTGAGGGTCAACCACATGCCTTCCATGAGGCTTTTCAAGGAAAACACGACCTTCGCCGGAACTCCCATTTTGTTGAAGCGAGGACCTATTGTGACGTTAACGGGCTTTCCCGCAAATGTCCGGGTTTCACTTTTGAGTTTGGAAAAATCAATAAGTCCCATTTTCTACTCCCATTGTTATGAGACCCCCGGGAAAAAGAACAGTCTCGTCAGAACGACGATTGCCGCTGCGAATAGATTCACCAATCCGATTGGAAGAAGAATTTTCCATTCGAGACGCATGAGCTGATCGACGCGCAATCGCGGAAAGGTCCATCGGAACCACATGATCAGGAAAAGAATGAAGGAGGTTTTCCCGAGGAACCATACGACCGTGGGAATCATATCCATGATCGAATTGAACGAATTGGACAGGCCGATATGGAATGGCATCCACCCGCCGAGAAAAAGTGTCGCAGCCAGCGCGGATACGGCAAACATATTGACGAATTCCGACAGAAAGAAAAAGGAGAACCGCAATCCCGAATACTCGGTGTGGAATCCCCCGGTCAATTCAGATTCACCTTCGGCGATGTCGAATGGAGTCCGGTTAATTTCTGCGGTTGCTGCAATGACATAGATCACAAACGCGAGAAAGCCGACGCCGTGTGCTCGCCACACCCACCAGCCTGGTGCCTGGCTCTCGACAATTCCGGCCAGTGACATCGTCTGGGAAAACAACACTACAACCAGTAATGCCAGGGTCGCTGAAACTTCATAGGAGATAATCTGAGCGCCTACGCGCATTGCACCTATCATCGACCACTTGTTATTTGAACTCCATCCACCGATCAGGATTCCCATGACACCGTAACCGCTGACGGCGGTCACAAACAACACGCCGATATTCAAGTCGACGATCTGCAGAATCGGACTGTATGGAATGACAACCAGGACAAGGACGGTCGCGACCAGCGCAAGGAAAGGAGCAAACAGGTGCATAGCCTGATCCGCTTCGGTCGGGGTGATGTCTTCCTTGACCATAAGCTTGATTGTGTCGGCAAGGGTTTGCAGAAGACCAAACGGTCCGACTCGCGTCGGGCCGAGCCGGCATTGAAAATGTCCGGCGATTTTCCGCTCGACATATATAAGTACTAGACCAAGTGCGGTAATCAAGGCACCGATTGCAGCGAGACCTACGGCGAGCCAGACGACGACCCACCACCACTCGTTCGGCATGGCTGAGGACGCCCGGTCGGCGAGCGTTGTTGTCATCACCGAGCTAACGGTATGGACTGTTTTTTCAATTAATGGAACGGTGTTCACAAAACTTTCCTCAGCGGTCGATGTCGGGAATGACCAGGTCCAGGGAGGACTGGATCGCAATGAGATCTGCTATGCGCCAGCCGGGTGCGAGCACGGTCACAGCCCACAGATTGTTGAAACTGGGGGAACGGAAATGAACACGATACGGGTTTTTTCCTTTCCCGTCGGAAACGATCATTACACCAAGAACACCACGGGAGGTTTCCACTTGCCCGTAATGGATACCTTCAGGAATTTTGATCGGGACTCCAAATTTCATGACCATATGTGGTCCCTCGGGAATGGAGTCTATCAACTGCTCGATGATTCGGACCGACTCATGCATTTCGAGTATACGCACGTAATAGCGATCCCAACAGTCGCCTGTCGTTCCGACCGGGACATTGAACTCGACCTTCCCATACATGCCATAAGGATCGGATTTCCGCAGATCATAGGGAATGCCGCTTGCACGCAGTACTGGCCCCGTACAGCCCAGGGAAACAGC
>JADFYG010000154.1 GCA_015233155.1 Candidatus Rifleibacteriota bacterium | reverse complement strand
GAAAGGAACCTTCCGGCTCGGCGAGGGGCCGAACGATGTAGGATCATCCCGGTTTCACCTCATTATGGCTGTCGAGGCCAGCCTCCGTCGACTTTCAACAGACTATATCGACCTTTATCAGCTACACGCTTTTGATGCGGCAACTCCGGTAGAGGAAACCATTCGCGCCTTAGATGACCTCATCACGGCAGGGAAGATTCGCTACATCGGCTGCTCGAACTTCTCGGGATGGCAACTCATGAAATCTTTAGCCGCCTCAGAAAAACATGGTTGGGCACGATATGTCGCACATCAGGCACACTATTCCCTGATCGGGCGTGCCTATGAATGGGAGCTGATGCCTCTTGCCCTTGATCAGAAAGTTGGTTGCGTTGTCTGGAGCCCGTTGGGCTGGGGCCGCCTAACCGGAAAAATCGGTCGCGGAAAACCTCTGCCTCGAACCAGCCGTCTGAATAGCAAAGTTGTTGTAGAAGCGGGGCCACAGGTCAGCGACGAATATCTTTTCAAGGTTGTCGATGCCCTTCAGAATATATCACGGGAAACGGGAAAGTCCGTGCCTCAAATCGCCATCAATTGGCTGCTTCAACGGCCATCCGTATCGAACGTAATCATCGGGGCTCGAAATGAAGACCAGCTTCGCGAAAACCTTGGTGCAGTCGGCTGGAAACTGACACCTGAGCAGGTAGCGAAACTCGACAGGGCAAGCGATGTTCCCAAGTCATATCCATACTGGCACCAGGAAAGCTTCAAAGAACGGAATCCATTTCCCGTCGGATCAGAGGAATAAAAGGGGCCCTCATTTACCATGATTTCACTAAAAGAGCTGGCCGGAAAGAAGCCATGGCTTACCAGCCTGACCCTCTGGATTCTTGCGGGTGCCCTCACATTACGTGCTGTTCTGTTTCAGGAGAGTACAGGCCCGACTCATCCGCTTAAAGGTGAGTTCAAAATAGTCACGGGTCAGGTACGATTCAATTTTTCCCGCAGCGAGACAATCGGCAGCAGTCTTAATATCATGATCCTGGATCCTATTCCGGACGGATTCAGGGGATTTGTCAAATACAGACGATACAAATCCGACGACGATTGGCGAATCGCCAGCTTTTCAGCCATCTCCGAGGAGTTCACGTTCGTTCGCCATGGCCGTGCTGAAGTCGCCACGGGAAGAGGCATCAGACTTCCCAGCCTGCAGGAACGGGCAGGTAAATACGAGTATTTCGTTTACCTCGGTGACGCCATGACCGAACCTCTGTCAGTTACAGGCGACAAAGCTGTTCTGGCGCGATACAAGGCTGAAGTTCCGGCCTGGGCAATCGCCATCCATGTTTTTCTAATCTTCGCCGCTCTGATTTTATCTGTCCGGACCGTACTGGAAGCCATGATCGATGGCAATTTCAAATGGCTGCTGGGAGCAAACGTAATAGCCCTTCTACTCGGAGGTTTCGTGTTCGGTCCGCTCGTACAGAAGTATGCATTCGGCGTCTGGTGGTCCGGCATACCATATGGACACGACTGGACCGATAACAAGGTCCTGGTGGAGCTGATCTTCTGGGACGCCGCTCTCATTCTTAACCGCGGCGCGAAACGAAACAAATGCGCTGTGTATCTTGCCGGGATCGTTACACTTCTCGTTTATTTCATTCCACCCAGTATTTTCTGGTCCGAGTTCGATTACCGAACCGGTCCCGGCCATGGAACGACTGGTTAACCCGGACTTTTAAGCAATAGTCGCGTTTGCGAAGGACAACGTTCATTTTGACCACTCATTAGGAGATCTTCATGCGCAGGCTTCTTACGGTTTCATTTTGTCTGGTCCTCTTGGCCCAGACGGTTTTTGCGGACACCGGACTTGTTCATCATGATCTGATGGCGAAGATTGATCCGGAAAAAAATACTCTGAGTGTTTCCGATGTGATCTCCGTTCCAGAGAGTCTTCGCCATCGTGATCTTTATTTCCTTCTGTCCAGCGACCTGACGGCGACGTCTCCGACACCGGGCGTATCACTCGAAATCGCCTCGGGATCAATAGAAGCCAGACAGTTCGGCATGGTCGACGAGGATTTCGCCGCTCTTGCATCAGGAGTATCCCTTCGCAAACATATCCTGCACATTCCGGAAGCGCTGGCAACATTCACCCTGGAATGGAATGGCAGGATCAACCACGGAATCCTCCAGCAGGAAAAAGAGTATGCCCGGGGTTTCAGTGAGACTTCAGGCATCATCTCGTCTGCCGGAGTTTACCTGGCCGGATCATCCCGCTGGATTCCCTGGTTCAACGATGGACTGATAACCTTTTCTCTGACGACTTCGCTCCCTGCAACATGGGACTCGGTCAGCCAGGGGACAAGAACCGATCACCGGTTGGAACAAGGTCGATGGGTCACGAGATGGGAAGCCACGGATCCAATGGAACAGATCTATCTCATCGCAGCCCCTTTTACGGAATATTCCCGGAAATGCGGCGATGTCGACATGATGGCGTTTCTGCGAAAGCCCGAAGAAACTCTTGCCACAACGTATCTGGAAACCACCGGCCAGTATCTGGAAATGTACAAGAAACTCATCGGCCCGTTCCCCTTTTCCAAGTTCGCTCTGGTTGAGAATTTCTGGGAAACCGGCTACGGGATGCCTTCCTTCACCCTCCTCGGCGAGAAGATCATTCGCTTTCCTTTTATTCTTCATTCGTCTTATCCCCATGAATTACTCCACAACTGGTGGGGAAACGGCGTATATGTGAAATCCGGGTCAGGCAATTGGTCTGAGGGAATCACCGCCTACCTTGCTGATCACCTTATCAAGGAACAACAGGGGCAAGGGCAGGAGTATCGTCAGACCCTCCTGCAGAAATACAGCGATTACGTGAAACCTTCCGGAGATTTTCCTTTGAAGTCGTTTCGATCTCGCTTCGATGCTGCGTCAGAAGCCATCGGCTATGGCAAAGCGGCCATGATGTGGGAAATGCTGCGTGAACAGGTCGGAGACGACGACTTCATCAAAAGTTGGCAATCGTTTTTCAGGAAGAACAGGTTTCAAACGGCCACCTTTGATGACATCCGGAACTCATTCAGCGAGGTCACGGGAAAAGACCTCGGGGCCTTTTTTCGACAATGGGTGGATCGGGTGGGAGCGCCTGACCTGCGGTTATCCGGGGTGACACTGAAGACCACGAATGACGGTACACATCTGGCGTTTACCATTTCCCAGGCGCAGAAAGAAGAGCCTTTTGATCTGGATATCCCGGTGGAAGTTTTCCTTGAAAAGGATGTCATAGAAAGCAAGGTACATCTGGGTGGCAGGGAGCAATCATACGATCTGGTATTCTCAGATAAACCGGTTGCTCTGCGGGTCGATCCGCGATTCAACGTATTCCGCCGGCTCCATTACCTCGAGACGTCTCCCGCATTATCAAAGATTTTCGGAGATCAGAGCCCGTTGATCCTCTTGCCCTCGATGGCTGATGAGACACGAAGTGCGGCTTAAGGCGAACTGGGGGAAATTTGGAAGAAGGATCCGACAGCTAAAATCGAGGTCAAGCTCGACCGGGATGTGGTCGAGCTGCCCGCGGGCCGTCCCGTCTGGCTGTTTGGCCGGGAAAATACACATCTGACGGCTGTGTCCGATGGAATCCGTGTCTATGGCGCCGAAATCGGAACAGCGTCCCTTCGCCTGGGGCACGATTCGATTTCCTGCCAGGACAAAAGTGTTGTCGTGGTCAGCCGCCACCCTGGCGATCCGGCGTCTGTCATTGCTCTTCTTTGCACTGATCAGCCGTCTGCCATACAGGGATTGGCCAGAAAGCTTCCGCATTATGGGAAATACAGTTATCTCGTGTTCGAAGGCAGTGAGCCCTCCATTATAGCCAAGGGGCAATGGGAGACCTTGGATTCCCCTTTAAACGCGAGACTGCCCACGGACATGCCAGCATCAGCAACAACATCGGCAATCCTGCCTGTTCGACAGCCTCTGGCCACTCTGCCACCTCTTTTTTCAGAAGAACGCATGATGTCTGCCGTCCGGTTCCTTGCGAGTGAAAAGCGGGCTGGACGAGGTCTTGGAACCCCCGGTCTTGAAGAGGCTGGCCGATATATCGAGGAAGGTTTCAAAAAAGCCGGTTTGACCCCTGGAAGCGACGATGGCACGTTCTTCCAGTCCTGGGAAGATGTGGCGGATGCCACCGGTCGGCACGCCATGCTGAGAAATGTAATCGGCTGTCTTCCGGGAACCGATGAAAAACTTCGCGATCAATCAGTGATCATCTGCGCCCACTATGATCATCTTGGTCTTGGCTGGCCTGACGTCCGGGCCGGAAATCAGGGAAAGATCCATCCTGGAGCGGATGACAACGGCTCCGGAGTAGCGGTCATGCTCGAATTGGCACGCATTCTCAGTGGCGGTTTCAAACCCGCGCGAACAATCATCTTCGCTGCTTTTACCGGCGAGGAGAACGGGCTTATGGGATCCCGGCGATATGTCATGGATATGAAGAAATTCCCGGCTAGAAA
>JADFYG010000153.1 GCA_015233155.1 Candidatus Rifleibacteriota bacterium | reverse complement strand
GAAGTTTTCGGTGTATGAAGGAAGAACGAAACATTCCGCTGCAGCGAATGCGGTCAACTTATCTTGTCCTTCAAGCATACCGGTAAAGGTCGTTCGATCAAGCACCCCTTCACAAGCAAGCCATTCGCGGACCTGTGTTCCAAAACCGTCATCCGGACCCACAATCACAAGATGAACATTCGGCACTTCCCTGGAAATAATTCCGAAAGCCTTTGCAAGTATGTCAAACCCTTTCTTGAAGTTGATTCGGCCCAAATAGAGAATTATTCTCTTTCCGGCAAGGGCAGGATGTGCGTTAACGAGCGCAGTCGGGGAAGGCAGGTTCCGATACTCCGAGGCCATAATTCCATTGGGGATGACAATTCCGATGGGATGAAGCCGCATGTCAGCAGTCAGTCGCATTTCTTCGGCCGTCGTGTAATGAATGGCGGCAGCGGAATCAAGATTTTTCCGTTCGATTAGTTTCGTATATATGCCCTTCAGAAAAGAGTTTCGCCCCCTCATGAAGGGATCCAGCGTTCCGTGCGGCCGTAATATATACGGAACTCTGTCCCGACGGCAAACATATGCGGCAAAAGCCGTCGAAAAAGTATAGAGAGAGTGAATGTGAACCACATCAAACTCACGAATACGATGACTCATCATTCGAGCCATCGGAAGAGAAAGTCCATAGCGCCAGATATGCAAATGAAAAAAAGAAATTCTATAACCATCTTCTGCAATCGGCCGATTTTTTGGAACAGAAAGCCATGCGCCGTTGATATCCGCATCAGTCGTGAATATTTCTACATACAGACCAAGTTGCGCGAGTTCGCGGCACATTTCCCGGCACACCTGCGCCGGCCCACCGAATCCTCTTGCTATGCCGGGAATTACGTGTAAAACCCTCATACTTTTTCGTTCCTGATCTTAGCGCCAAGAAGGAGAAAGCGCTTCCAGAATCTCTCCCGAAAACCTGATGCGGGAAAGGAAAGTCTGGAAAGCTTATATCCTTGCGGGAGAGAAGCGCGAAGATCAAACCATGAGACCCAGTGTATAGCATCCGCGTCTCGATAAAATGGCAATTCCAAAACCGCCGGCCTCAGATCTATAAGAAAATCCGCATTTCCGGAAATATGGACGCGCAGCCGTCTCACGCAAAGAAGTATCGATAATAAGAATCGCTGAATCCACGAACGATTTCGACATGAAGGACTCAGATAGAATGGAAAGTCGTAACGAGGAGAAATGATCAACAGACATCCGCCAGGGGTCAGGAGTTTATAGAGATGGTCAAGCAACATATGCGGAGACGAAACATGTTCCCAGACAAAGGTCGAACAAATAATATCATACTTTCCGGAAATAAACTGCGGATCTCCGATGAACACTGCATCTGAAACTTTCTCAAGAAATGCTCGATTGACTGGGGTTACGTCATGCGAATGATAGATTAAACGATTTCTATGGCTCTGCAGATATTTGTATAATCCACTGCAACCCGCGCCGAGTTCCAGAATGCTGATTGTATTTGATGCAGTCTTGATCCGGGTGTTTAGTTCATGAAGAATCGGATTCCAAAGATCACCTTTGTTTGCCTCATTTTGAAATGCGGGATATTCACGATACGAACTGTAAAAATCCAGAAGCCGATCACGAACAGAATCGACGAGAAGTTTTTCACAACTTCGACAGAAGTTATTCACGATTTCACATATCTGAACGATAAAACTCGATCAAAATCTTGCAGATATTCCTGAGAAATTTGTTTAATGGAGTATCTTTGAGCAGTAGAAAACGACTTTTTCGATATTTCTGAGAGACAAACTCCCTGTTCAGAACATATCCGGTGCAACAATTCACCCAGTACCCGCTCCGGCCGCTGACATCTATGATCGAAGCAAAATCCGTTTTCCTCCGGAGTTATGAAGTCCTTGAAACAGTCAAGGTTTGAAACCACCGGAGGGCACGCATGCGCCATGGCCTCCAGTGGGGCAAGGCCAAAAGCCTCGCCCGTTTCAGCGATGGATGGATAAATAAACAGCTTCGATTGCTGATAAAGTCTGGCTAGACTGCCTGGATCGAAAATAGGTGGTAAAAATAAAATTCTTGTTTCCAAACCTTGAGCAAGTTGCTGCAATCTGCAAAGAAAAGGCTCGCCGCCGCCACCGCCGGAGTCGGCCACAGGACCGACAATTACGAGGTTCCATGGTGTCTGAGGCTGATTTCCAGCGGGTGTCGATAACTTCGACTTTTCTCTCAGATCTATAAAATGTCGAAACCCATTGATTAACAGTTCCAGTCCCTTTTCTGGATGAACTCTTCCGACGTAAAGAATGCGGTTTTCACGGGATTCCCAGGTGGGAATGTCCTTTACCAAGCCATCTTGCCCATGAGGATAGGGAATAACACATACCTTGTCTGCGACTTCCCGGCACTCCCGGGCAATTGCCTTTGCAACAGCATGGGAAACGCTGTGCAAGCGCGCAACATGTCTATATAAATGCATCTGTCCTTTGGGAAATCGCGCGACATGGACGTAAAGAGCCCCCCATCGGGACTTTCTTGCCAGGACCGGGGCCCATATCGAATTAGTCACCAGTATGTCGGCGGACGGAAGAGCAGTCATTGCACGCAGACAATAAAAAAATTCATTCACCAAAAGACTGGTAAAACTCGAAGGTCTATCATAACCCTTCACCCGGCGATGTTCAACGCCTTTCAAGAATTCACGACGAGGCAAGTCTTTAAAAAAGCGGGAAATTTGGACGACATGGTTGCCAGTCCTGGCGAATTCCTGACCAAGAGTGAACCAGACTTTTTCCACTGCGCCGCCCAGATGAGGTGGAACAGGAAAACAGCCGCCATGAAGAAGCGTTATCCTCATGAACGTCGATTTCCATGAACCAGTAATCTGCAACAGAATAATGACGACATTTTTTTCCACAGTTAGTATGAAAATGTTACATAATATATTCCTTGTGAGGCAAAATGGGAAGGGGTATGTTAAGGAGTAAATTTCAGCCGGCGCTATATTTTGTAGATAAGGTGACGTGTAATGGAAGCCCATCAATGTATACAGTCGAAGGAATTTTTGCCCCAGGCGAGTTCCGGTTCAAAAATTGACTCTTTTTCATTGGCAATTCGCAACATAGTCTTCGGTTGGCAGGGAGTAATATTTCTTGCCCTTGCGGCCTTTAAGGGTGTCAGCCTGTGGTTGGTTCTCTGGTGGCACCATCCGGGTGAAGCACTGTCCGAGTTAATTATGTATCGGCGGGCTGATATCGGTCTATTTCAATTATTTGGGGCTGCTTCGAGGTTTATTTTTTCCGAGTTTCAGGAGATAGATAAAGTCGGGATCGGCTTTTTTGCTCACTCTCTCAAGGGGCAACCCTTCGGTTTAGCATATGCCATATTCGGAATTTTCGGGTTCGTCCTGCTCGATATATTCTTCACAATGGGCTATTACACCGCCATTGCTTCATTCTTACGTTGGAACGGCGTATCCGTGCTTGCCTCCCGAACAATTGGCCTGACTGTCGTTACTATAGAAGCTGTAATGGCCAAGTTTTTTGACCAGGTACTGCACTTTTCCTTTTCTCCACTTAATTTCTGGACTCTTCGAATTCCAAACGAATGTAGTGGCGAATTCGTTTATCTCATTGTCTTGATACTTGCCTCACGCGTCTGGATCGGGAAACCCGGAGAACAAAAATGGGATTGGATAGCTATCTCATTTTTAGGGATGTTTTTGCTTTATGCGCAACCATTCGACTTCGATATTATTGCATTATTAGTGGGAATCATATGGGCAAGAAGATTAATTAAGTTCGGTTCGACCGAAAAAATATGGGGAGAAATTGCTCTTGTCTGCATGCTTGCAGGCATACTCATAGTTCCATTTATAGTATCCACCGTTGGAATGTCCCCGGATACCAGCCGTCGATATGGTTTTTTCCCGATTTCACGAGCACATCCTCTGTTCATTCCTCAAGGATGGATGCTCTTGTTATTTTTAGGAGTCTATCAACTCTTTAAAAGATTTGCTTGGTTCCGGGAAACAGAGTCAGAGCAATCGGATACTCCAGGAATGGCCTTCCTCAACGCAGCATCCTTATCAGCATGGGCTACGTTACCGATCTCATGCATTATCCTTGGCAAAACATCGCAGACTTATCATTTTTTTCAGTCATTTGAACACACAATAACTCTTAATTGGCTTCTGTTTTTTGGTTTGTGCATGACAGCGCTTTTCAATAAGCTTAAAAAGTGGTTTCCGCCGGCAAAAATAAGAATATTAATTACATTATTGGCGTTAGTATCAGTACCCGTTTTCTCATGGTGCGTAAACGATTACGATTATCATCGTAGACAACATAGAAGCGGATACTACGACCCCGGAATCCCCACATACAGAAACGATTTTTTCGATATGGCCCGCTTCGTGAAAAGTAATTTAAGTGATAAAATACAGGTGCTCGGAACATTCGATATGGCGATTCATAATTGGTGGTTACTTACAGTGAGGCGATATGT
>JADFYG010000152.1 GCA_015233155.1 Candidatus Rifleibacteriota bacterium | reverse complement strand
AGATTCCGGAGGCGGGAAGATCACAAAGAAAATGGCCGGGTATCATCAGTTCCACGCTGTTAACGTAGCTATTGAACAGACGCTGCGTGCAGCTAAAGCAGCTAAGTATGCGTTAGCTGATATCGCTGGTCGATTTGAAGCAGGGAATCAGCCCGGCGGTGATCAGGGTGATCGCCGAGTCGGAGTAGTCTGGCACACACAGGGGTCCGGAAAAAGTCTGACCATGGCATTTTACGCAGGCCGTGTCATTCTGCACCCAGACATGGAAAACCCGACTATTGTTATGCTCACCGATCGTAACGACCTGGACGACCAATTATTCGGAACATTTGCACGCTGCCGGGATCTTCTACGTCAGCCACCTATACAGGCGACAGATCGCGCTGACCTACGTAACAAGCTGAAAGTTGCAGCGGGTGGTGTGGTATTCACGACGATCCAGAAGTTCTTTCCCGAAGATAAGGGAGATCGGCACCCGATACTGTCAGACCGGCGGAACATAGTTGTTATCGCTGATGAAGCCCACCGGAGCCAATATGACTTTATTGACGGTTTTGCCAGGCACATGCGCGACGCGCTTCCGCATGCATCCTTCATAGGGTTTACTGGCACACCTATAGAAAAGACCGACGCCAATACCCGCGCCGTATTCGGTGAATATATCAGTGTTTACGATATTCAACGGGCAGTTATCGACGGTGCCACTGTTCCCATCTACTATGAGAGCAGACTTTCCAAGCTGAAACTGAAAGAGTCAGAACGTCCGAAGATCGACCCGGAGTTTGAGGAAGCAACAGAGGGCGAAGAGGTCGAGCGTAAAGAGAAACTCAAGAGTAAATGGGCGCAAATCGAGGCGATAGTTGGATCAGAGCATCGTCTCAAGATCGTCGCTCGTGATCTGGTCGAGCATTTCGAGAATCGTCTATCTGTAATTGACGGCAAAGCCATGATTGTATGCATGAGCCGCCGTATCTGCGTTGAAATGTATCGAGAGATTTCCTTATTAAGACCGGACTGGGCGAGCTCAGATGATGAGCATGGGGCGATGAAAGTTATTATGACCGGATCTGCAACAGATCCGCTGGACTGGCAGACACATATTCGCAGTAAACAGCGGCGGGAGTCGCTGGCGAACAGGTTCCGTGACCCGAAAGATCCTTTCCAGATAGTCATTGTCCGTGATATGTGGCTGACCGGATTCGATGCACCATCGCTGCACACTATGTATGTGGACAAACCTATGCGCGGCCACGGACTTATGCAGGCCATCGCAAGAGTTAATCGCGTGTTCAAGGATAAGCCGGGTGGGCTGGTTGTTGACTGCTTGGGCCTGGCCGACGAACTGAAGCAGGCGCTGGCAACATACACGGAGAGTGGCGGAACCGGTAAGAATGCCCATGATCAGGAAGAAGCTGTAGCGGTCATGCTCGAAAAATATGAGATTTGCTGCGGATTGTTCCATGAGTTCGACTGGTCGGTGTGGACTACGGGGGCAGCACAGGACCGGCTGGCGTTACTTCCAGCTGCACAGGAAGTCATACTCGCTCAGGCCGATGGTAAGTCGCGGTGTGTTCGTGCTGTCACGCAATTATCCCAGGCATTTGCACTTGCAGTGCCGCATGAAGAGGCTATGCGTGTTCGCGATGACGTAGGGTTCTTCCAGGCTGTTCGTGCAGTGCTGGCAAAAAACACTCCTGGTGATAAAAAGACGGACGAAGAAATCGAACATGCCATCCGTCAGATAATTTCCAAGGCGATTACATCGGATGAAGTCGTCGATATCTTCACTGCCGCCGGATTAAAGAAGCCGGACATTTCTATTCTGTCCGATGAGTTCCTCGCTGATGTCCAGAAAATGCCACAACGAAATCTGGCAGTGGAGCTACTCCGGAAACTATTGTCCGGAGAAATAAAAGCACGTTCAAAACGAAACGTAGTTCAGGCACGGTCATTCGCTGAACTGCTGGAACAAACTGTGCGCCGGTATCAGAACCGGGCAATTGAGACAGCACAGGTTATCGAAGAATTGATTGAATTGGCAAAGACTATGAAGGTGGCACAGGCACGCGGGGAAGAATTGCACCTGAACGATGATGAACTTGCATTTTACGATGCACTGGAAGTCAATGACAGTGCGGTAAAAGTGCTTGGTGAGCCGACGTTGATCAAGATTGCTCGGGAATTGGTTGCTGCTGTCCGGAAGAATGTAACTATCGACTGGACAGTCCGGGAGACCGTAAGAGCGCAGCTCCGGGTCATTGTTAAACGGATTCTGCGGAAGTTCGGATATCCTCCTGATATGCAGGAGAAGGCGACGCAGACGGTTATTGAACAGGCAGAGGTGATATCTGAAGTGTGGGCAGCAGCATAGAAGCGTATTCCGATGACAGGTGATCTGACTTTTATGAAAATTAATAATCGTAACTGTGGCACCGAGCGGCTCGTCGATATCAGGTAAAAGACCGTCCGACAATGATGCCAGGTTATCAGCCATCCATAGCTGCCATTACACGCTTAATGATGTGATTGGTGCTATACGCTTATGCAGCCTATGTATGTCGGCATGATTAGTTAAGAGTGCCGACATGATTAGCTATGCGATAGTTGTCATTAGTTACGTCAGTGCATAAACATAACCATCTTGGGGCGACACCCACATTGAATACATCGAAAATGAACGGATATGTCAACCCGCGCCAAACAATCTTCGCCATTGCGAGAAATTATCACATTAAAATTGCAAATTATTGCATTCCTGCTATAAGATATAGTTCGAAAGAGTGAATTATCTCTATAGCGGGTGGATTTTATGATATTGAAAGTTACGATTGAGAACTGGAAGTCTTTCCGGGACGCAGCGACATTTACAATGTTGACCAGTAAAGAACGCCAGCACGGGGAACGGGTTTCCAGCCTGTCCAAGTATCCGGCGAAGGTCTTGCCGATTGCTGCGATTTATGGTGGCAATGCGTCAGGAAAGTCGAACTTCTTCAAGGCAATCCACTTTGCCAAGGAACTGGTGGTAAATGGCACGCGCCCAGATGCTTTCATTCCTGTTCAGCCTTATCGGCTGGATGATAATGCCGGAGAGCGTCCGTCACGTCTTGCCTTCGAAATACTGGTGGATGAGACCATCTACGAATTCAGTTTTTCCGTAACATCTAAGATGGTTGTGGAAGAGAAGCTTGTGAAGATCGGTCTGACAGCTGACAAGGTACTTTATCATCGGCATGATGGAAAGCCCAATTTCCATAGGTCTCTCGCACATAATGCCTTTCTTGAATTCGCTTTCAATGGCACTCAGGACAATCAGCTTTTTCTGACGAATTCGGTGCTTCAGAAAGGCGATCAGTTCCGACCTGTCTATCTCTGGTTCAAGAACAATCTTGAGCTGGTAGCGCCAGATTCACGTTTTAATCCTTTCGAGTTGTTTTTGGAAGAAAAGTCGCCGCTTTATGGAACCATGAATAAACTGCTGTCGGCTCTGGATACGGGAATCTGTCACCTCGGCGGAGACGAGCTGCCTTTTGCCAATTTGCCGATTCCGGACGAAATGAAGGAGAAGATCCAAAAAGAATTGCCAGAAGGCGTCACCCATCGGATCAGACTCGAGCCGCTCAACGAGCGATTTGTTGTGACGCGCAGCAACGGGGAGCTGAAAGCACACAAGCTGGTCACCTACCACATGAACCAGGGCGGGGACGAGATCAAGTTCGAGATGAACCAGGAGTCGGATGGCTCACAACGTGTGATCGACCTATTGCCGGCATTTCTGGAGGCAGCATCGCTTACGTCAAAAAAAGTCTATGTTATTGATGAGGTTGACCGCAGCCTGCACACGCTGCTGACACGGCAGTTGATCCAATCGTATCTTTCCGGCTGTTCTCCTGCAAGCCGCTCACAGGTACTGCTGACAACACACGATGTGTTATTGATGGATCAGGATCTGTTGCGACGCGATGAAATGTGGGTTGTTGAAAGAGACAGACATGGCGCTTCGAGTCTGGTCTCCTTCAGCGAATATAATCAGGATATCCGCTACGATAAAGATGTCCGCAAGAGTTATCTGCAAGGGCGACTGGGCGGGGTGCCGCGCATTCGTCCTATGGTCAGCCTCAGGACCTGCGGTTGACAGCGCAGCCGGAGCTGACTGCGCGTGAGGACATTCTGTCGTCCTTATGGTCAGAGACGCTACAACAGGCTCTTCCTGATTGCAGCCGAGGGTTCGGAAACGGAACCCGGCTACTTCAGTCTGTTTGACGGAAAAGTTGTCCGCGTGGAGTGTCTCTCTGAAAGTGGGAAAAGTGCTCCTGTGCATGTGTTGAAGCGCATGAATGCTATGATTGATCGTATGTCTATGCGTGCCGGTGATGAAGCCTGGTTAGTAGTTGATAAAGACCATTGGTCTGATGAGCAGTTAAACGAACTATGGCAATGGTCGCAGATGCAACAGATGCAAGGTCAGCACACCATTAAGCGTGGACTTGCGGTAAGCAATCCGAAATTCGAATATTGGCTGTTGCTTCATTTTGAAGATGGTTCGTCTCCTCAGTCATGCAGCACCAGATTGCGCTTCCATATTCCGGGTTATGACAAGACAATCAGCAGTAGTGA
>JADFYG010000151.1 GCA_015233155.1 Candidatus Rifleibacteriota bacterium | reverse complement strand
CAAAACGGTCGCTCAAATTCGCCGGGACGTTCGATGATATCGATTATCGCCTTGGCAAGCTCTTTGGAATCGCCGGGCGGAACAATCTTCCCCATTCCCGTAACTCCGACTGGAACGCGAACACCAGGTAAATCCGCCGCCACAACCGGAGTTCCGCACAACATGCTTTCGACTTGTACCAGGCCGAAACTTTCAGTTCTGTTAAGGCTTGGCAGAACTATCACAGAGCAGGCCGTGTAAAATGCCGACATTTTTGGAGGTTCGACGACGCCGAGAAACTCCCAACGGGAAAAACCAAGAGCTTTAATAACAGGCATGAGACGCGCGATATATTCCTCCTCGCCAACGACGTTTTTGTATTCTCCAACGAAAACCACTTTCGCATTTGGAATACATCTACATATCTCAGGAAGCGCCTCTAACAGGACTTCCACGCCTTTTTCAGAAGAGAAGCGGCAAGGCATTCCGATGAGTATTTCTCCGTCAGGCGCGTGAATACTGCGAAATTCGGTTACCTCGTCAGGAGTTGGCGGAGTAATATCAATAGGCGGGGAAATCGCTCTGGCCTTCTTGGGAAAACACCGCATCAAAGGGCTAAATCGTGCATAGTCACGGCTGTTTGCCACTATCGCCTCTACCATGGTTCCCGAGATCAGATCGCTCGTAAAAACGACGCCGTCCACAAGTCGATTGAACCACCCCTTAGGGAGGCGAACATCGCAATGCAGGCTGGCAATAGCCGGACGGCGGAACCACATACACATTAGCGGAAACAGCACGGATTCAATCGGAGTGCATGGCAGATTCAGCACTGCTGCATCGCAACTGCTGACGAGCGGCCGGAGAAACCGGGCATAACCCGGCATGATTACTCCTTTGCTGATACGAAAGGGCGTTGGAACTCTTACAATTCGCACTCCGCCAAGCCATTCATCATCGTTACTGACCGCCATATTTTGAGAGGTCAAGACCGTGACCTCATGACCGCGAGCTGCCAGCCCCTCTGCAAGACGCTGAGTGGCAATGGTCAAGCCGGATATATGTGGCCGATAATATGTCAATCCAAAAAGCAGTCTCATAGTCAATTCCATCCTGGAACATGGTCTTCGATAAATTTCACCATTAAGAGCAACTTGCAAACTTATCTGGAATACTGGAAGCAAGCATACATGATTCTTTTGTAGGGGCCGCTTTCAAACTCGCTCAACATGATATATCATAAATATTGCAAGTATCTCTAACAATATGCAACTTGCAATATTAACGAAAACATCACTTCGCCCTCGTAGGTGCGGGTTTCAAACCCGCACTGTGTCAGGAAACCAATTTTATGTATGTGACCCATTCAATAATATTGCAAGAACCTCAATATTATGAAATTGATCCCAAAAGAAGGACAAAAAAAGGACATATTTTTTGCACGCAGAGAGTGGGGAACTCGGAAAAAACAAGTATATACGAGGTTCCTGAAAACTATTTTCCAATCCAGATGCACAAATAATGGATAATATTGCAAGTTGCTCATTCGATAATCAATAAAATAAAATCAGTAAAATTGTATTTCTCACCGATGTATGTTATGATCTTGTATCATCGTTTGCTGATTCCAATAAAAAGCCGTTTTAAGGCGTGTTTGGGTTTTCGGTAACGAATACGGATCAAGAGAAGCAAAAAATACGCGCTTCTTCCGAAAAGTGTTTATAGTCTTATAGACCAGTACGGCGGCCACACCGGCGAATCCACCGTTACCCCCCCAGCCGGAAGAACTCTGGAAACGCATGTTGCCGTTTCCGGGAAAGGTCTTTCATACCAGATGTTTTCTCGTTCCTCAAATGATTCACGTTCTTCTTCCCGTTTCTCCCCAAATTCAGCAGGTCGCGGCCAATCCAGTGCCGCTGCCACCCAAGCTCCGCTGAACACATTCGCCTCAACGGCACCTGACAATACTCCACTCGCCAAAACATTTGCCGAGTTCGGACTTCACCACAGCCTGACTCGCGCGATATCAGAACTCGGCTTCGAGGTTCCAACGCCCATCCAGGCTCAATCGATTCCAATCGCACTTCAAGGTCGCGATCTCCTCGCCTGCGCCATGACCGGAAGCGGCAAAACCGCTGCATTCCTGCTGCCTATCATGAATCGCCTGCTCGAATCCGAACTCAAAACCACTCGTGTGCTCGTCATGACTCCAACTCGCGAACTCGCAGCCCAAATCGCTGATCATCTGAAAGATCTGGCTCGCCACACTCCTATCCGTGGCATAGCCATCTTCGGTGGAGTCGGCATGGGTCCACAGCAAACTGCATTCCAGCGCGGCGTCGAAATCATAATAGCTACCCCCGGACGGCTTCTCGACCATTTCCAATACCCGTATTCGAAACTCCCGAATCTCGATTACCTCGTATTGGACGAAGCCGATCGCATGCTCGACATGGGCTTCCTGCCCGATATTCGTCGCGTCCTGCGCCATCTCCCGGCGACACGTCGCCAGACCCTGTTTTTCTCCGCGACAATGCCGGCTCCCATCGTGGAATTGTCCCGGGAAATGCTCCGCGATCCGATTGCTATAAATATTGAGCGCCGCGCCGCACCCGCAACCGGAGTATCCCAGAGCCTGTATCCTGTTTCCGAAGAACTCAAATCTCAATTGTTTCTTGAACTTCTTAAAGATCCGAAAATCAAGAATGTTCTCGCCTTCACTCGCACAAAACATCGCGCGAATCGTCTGGCAGACTTCCTTATTCGTAATCGCATACCCTGCGATCGCATCCACGGCAATCGTAGCCAGGGACAACGCACAGACGCTCTGGCAGGATTCAAAAGCGGACGCTTCAAAGTGCTCGTAGCCACCGATATAGCGGCTCGCGGAATTGATATCGAAGCCCTGTCGCACGTTATTAACTTCGATGTTCCTCATATCGTCGAAGATTATATTCACCGCGTCGGTCGCACTGCCCGCGCTGAAATGGTCGGCGATGCACTGACATTCGTAGCTCCCGCCGAGGAAAGCGATCTGCGCCAGATAGAACGGCATATCAACAAAAGCTTGCCGCGTCTTACGCTGCCCGGCTTTGATTATCGCCAGAAAGCTGAACGGTTCGAAGTGCCTCTCGCCGATCGTATTGCAGCGATTCGCGCCAGAAAATCGGAAGAACGTGCCAGATCAAGAGCTAAATCCGATCGCAAACCCGGTGGCCGGATATCAATGCATGCCTCACCGGAAACCAGAGAACACGATCAGAAAATGCCATCACGCAACAGACCTCAATCCGGGAATTCATCCCGCAGTTCGCATGGCAGCTCACACGTAAGCGCACATGGCAGTAATCATGGAGTCACACGCAATGACGCGGGACACACTTCGCATGCTTCCCACACGTCACAAAATTCCAGACCCACACAGGCTGCAAATTCTTCACAGTCATCGACCTCTTCAAATTCACAAAATCAGGCAAATCTGCCCAAACCTTCGCACCCTTCGCAGAATGCGAACGCTTCACACTCTTCCACTTCGCAGCACTCTTCGCACACATCGCAGCGAAACGACAGCAATCGACGTTCTGAAAACGCCGGCGCACCGCAAAGAAGCCGGAGTCTGCCGCCTCGCGCATTCTGAAGGGGAAGCATCGGCTGCACGCACAAGGATCCCCCGATGATCTTCTCAGCGTTCGACGATAACTAGACGCCTTAAAGTAAGAGCCGTCCGGAAAACTCCGGGCGGCTCTTACTTTTCTTCTTCGCCGGATTGACAATGACTGCTATCTCCCCCTACAATAGCCGCTCAAAGGGAAGAAAATAAAACCAATGGAATTCTTTCGCAATGCCGGTATAACAAAGCGCATAGTCATCTCGACGCTGCTGGTGATAGCGCTGCCTCTCGCTGTCTTCCTGTACATAAAAATTGCTGCCATTGAAGTTAATTTCAAGGTCCTGTTCTTCCTGAGTAATATTTTTCTACTGATCGGACTCGTTTCATCCTGGTTCATATCGCTCTCTATAACCGGTCCAATAGATCGAATACGCTCAAAACTCACCGTTTTCATTGAAAAACGCATTCCGCAAACAATAAAAGAGTCCGGCGAAGACGAATTATCGGAGCTTTCACAAGACTTCAATCGCCTCTTTAACTCCTGGAACAACGAACTGGGCACGATCGTCAAAAAACAACGTGCACGCAGTGAAGAAACTGTGAAAATTGCCGCCGCGCAATCCCAGATCGAAGCCCAGTTAATGCTCACTCGCTCATGCCTTCACGTCGCACAGCTTCTCAACATATCTTTCGATTTTCAATCGAACCTGAAAACGATTCTGGACGAAGGCGTAAAAACACTTAATGTTCAGTGGGCCTCGATTCTGCTCATCAATCGCGAAACTCTCGAAATGACGGTTGCATGCGTGCGCGGAGTCGAACAATCCCTGCTTGACGATCTGGCCGAAGATCAATATCCTTCCATAAAACTCAAGCCGACAGAGGGCCTTGCAGGACTCGTAATCAAAGCCGGAGTCCCGATCATCGCAAATAAAGGATTCAAGGATCCAAGATTCAAAACATTTTCCGAATTTCCATCGCGCAGTGAAAAAATCGCGAGCATTCTCTGTGCACCCATAAAAACCGCTGATGGCACGGTTCTGGGCGTAA
>JADFYG010000150.1 GCA_015233155.1 Candidatus Rifleibacteriota bacterium | reverse complement strand
CACAGTGCACGCCTCGCTTCGAACAAATCGCTGTGTTTCCTCATTTGATGTGCCTCCTGAAAAGTTTGAAGGCACATCATGTCACATTATTTCGCAGCGCCCAATACGGGGTTCTTTAGACGCTTACGGATGAACCGGTATGCGAGGTGTGGGGAGAGGTCTATAAACCCTGTTCCCCGCGCCTGCGGGGATGAACCGGGCTGCGTCCAGATCGATCTTTCGACTGAAATCTACAGTAGCCTCACATAAATCCCGTCACTCATAACACCGGCATAGCTCATGGACCATACCGCCCTGACCGGCATAAGTAGCAGATTTCGCCGCATGAAGAAAACATGCGAGCTCTGCATGATTGACGATCTTCATGTATCCTCCGCAATAACATCCGTCATCTTCTCCGTCTCCCTCGCCCGCGCCATGAATTTCATCATCACAGTCGTCACAAAAGTACCGCCGAACGCAAAGTAATCGTCGAACGGCCCGGGGATGTTTACCGGCAACATTTCATATAGGAAGCATATCGTCGGCAGTATGAGCCATTTCCGGTCTTGTGTGCCGCGCGACATCCAGAGGCACAGCGACAGGCACATGGCCGAACCGATGGCTGCCGGCATCGAAAATGCGTTCGCGCCGAATTCAAACGGCATAAGAACAAGCGACCAGATAACGGCGACCGGGACTGGAAGGCATACGAGAAATAGTTTGAAAAGTTCGGTCATCCTTACCACCTCCGCCTCCACTTGTCACGGTACTGCGGCAGCTCGGGTATCGGTTTGTCTGGCTCAGTAGTTCGCTCAGCAATGAAAGTGCTATCATCACCGTCTTTTATTCTGATTCTGCCGGAAAGACGTCCATCCTTGCGAAGCTTTACATTGCCCGTCCCAGATACGGGATCGAATTCCCATGCGCCCTCCCATGCGAATGAAACACCTGTCTTGGTTGGCCTGCAATTGACATCTGCAATCAGAGCGAACATCCGAAGTCGGTCGTCATACCCGGTCAGTGAAATGACGGCTTTTCCAACAAGGTCAAGCCTGTTGTTGCCCCATGCGGAAGTGTCGATTATGCGCCACCAGCCGTGATATTCGGGGGGGATTTCGTTGTCAGAGATAGAAGTCATTCTCTCCTGCCTTTGCCGAAGGCAGTGTGTTGTGGGTAAAATTTGTTCGACATTCAGACGATTTTAACATTTTTGAGGCCGCTCTTGGATACACGACATTTTTCGCACTTGCCTCAATTACAAGATCGGCCGGACGGCATAAACCGTCCCTGCTCACCTTCCCCGAAGCGACAACCACCGACATCTCAGCCCGTGGTAGCACGGGTCTTTTACCGCAAGCCCGATCACGATCAAGGTAACCGGTGCTTGAACGGCCAGCAACCAGCCGGGGGAAAGCCAATCGACGCTCCCCAGGATCAGGAAGTTCAGGATGAAGGTCGCCATCCATGCAAGCTCGCGCCTTGTTCCCACCCGGAAGACGTTGCAGAACAGGAAAAAGTGCCCGACCACCATCGGTGCCAGCAGCGCCCACTCCCCGATGATCGGCCAGATTACCGATGTCAGGATGACAACAACAGCCAAAACCAAGGCATCTGTCCACCAAAAACGGAAACCGGGTGGGTCAATCAGCCGGAGCTCGCTCAGCTGGTCCTTCGGTGGATCAGTGGTAATCATGGTGAAAAGTCAGCAACTGGTTGTGGCCCCGAATGTATCGATTTTCCACTTCACTCTGCGTCATGACAATCCGCGTAATTTCGTATCTGCTTTGATTAGATTAGTATCATTCGGAGGCTCGGAAGCAGCCATAAACAAGGCATCTGTCGAAGAGAATCCCATACGTGGCCATAACTCCAGATCGCCGATCATCTTCGTGTCCTGAAGCTGTCTGATTGCCTGATGCCATTCAGTAAGGTCGAGTGAACGGAAAAGCGACTGGCTGAAGAAATGCATCAGGATACGAAATATCACATACATCCTGCTTTGATTTATCGCTGTCATTTGCCAGGACGTATCTTTTTTGGGAATAGCGGGCTTGATTGCCAATTCGCGATTCCAGCAACGGGCATTGTGAGCACAGAGATTCCGGATGTAGACCAACGTGTGCAGCCATGATGCGAGAACGGGGCCTGCGATACCAAGGTGACGTGCAATATCCGTTTGGAGCGACATATTGAGTCCCTTGAACATTCGCGAGAACGAACCGAACGAATGAATCTCAACCTCAGCCCAAATCGGAAGATCAGGAAACTCGGTATACGTTTTTCTGAAGTGCTCGACGAATGTTTCCCGGGATCGCTCTACTTCTTCGCGAACGTTGGCTCGCCAGCCTGAATGCTGAAATGACGTCTGAAAATTCTTCAGATCGACATGAGCAAAGGCTCCGCCCCTGTGGGCGAGGATATATGCAACATGCGTCTTGAGCCCCACTTCAACCCAGCTCAGCGCCTCCTGGAGCACAAGGCGCAAACGATGATCGAAGTCATGCAGCGCCCTGATGTGATCGAACTGGGTTTCCTGTCTGAAGACGTGCCGCGAGACTTCAAAAGGTAGGCAGTAGCCGCTGAATCGATAGTAGTTAACGCGAGTTATGAAGGCTTCCGCCGAAATATGGTCGGGAATGACAAGACCGCGATCAGCGAGCTGTCGAATTTGATCGGCATAAGTCAGAGGCGGTTTGTTAAATTGGCGTGTCATCACTAAAAAAGAAAACCCGCCAGGGTTGCGCTGTGCTCAAGGTCGAGTAGGAAGCGTGGCAGGTGTGTTGTTCTGAATATATGCCGCCAGGCATCAAAAAGCAATGAATAATGTGAATATCGCGTCAATTAGACTGACAATAAGCCAGAGAGCATACCAAATGGGCGAGTGAGATATACATATGATAGAACTACGCCGCCCCGCCAGCGATCAACGCGCCAAATGCCGAGTCCCGATCATGAAATCAATACCGGTTATTCCATATTCCGCCATTTCACCGAAAAATCTATCACTATCGACCGGAATGTCAGAATCGTCCGATGATTGCTGTTCCGAGAAAAAACCGTTTCGATACAAACGAAAATCTCTTATGAAACCCTCAATTATGGCGCTCATATATTGCCTCCTGATGGGAAGCCGCCCCCGTCACCAGGGCGGCCATGAACCATGGCTATGCCAAACGCCGTTTGCCGGTTATCGGATCAACGACAATCTCAATATCTTCCGCCAATTCAGCAATAAGCTCGGCATCGGTATAACGTGGAATAATGACGTTGTAATTATCCGGATTGAATGATGCGATCTGTTGCGAGTTAAACTCGTCGCAATATCGGCGGATGTCTGCAAAAAGTTCCTCGGGAGTGGAGAAACGAGCGGCGAGATTGTCAGAAGTGGTCCCTTCTCCTGGAGCACACACGGACCGGGCGGTCAGATAGTCATCCATGAGAACCGTCAGACCATGAGTATTGAACTGCATTACATCGAGCTGGATAGGCATAGAATTATCACCTCAAAATAGATTTACTATTGCATTATACGAGGTGCTTTTTCATTCTTTTGAATGCTGTTTTTCATAATCTGGCGTTCATATTCCGGATCGGAATCCAGTGCCTCGATGCCGGCGACGTTGCCGGATTGTTATATGCGGCTTCGATTTTATGCTGTGGCTTTTGGCGGTTGGCGGAGGATGGCGGTGGGCGGGGGGCGATTGGAGTTCGGGCTGGCGGAGTATAAATAAATTCTCAACAGAATGCTGCCGATGATTTTGCGTTATGGTTTATAATTGAGTTAAATGACTGAGAAAACCATTGAACCGGTGACGTGTCCGGCGAGTTAGATGTGGGGGTATATTTGGGGGTATGTTAAAAAAGTTATTCGACAATAACGCTGTTGTGACGCCATTTTACATGCCATAATTCAAGAGATGCAGTGCGTTAAAAGAGGCTTCGGAAGCGATTCTGAAGCCTCTTTTATTTTCGATGGATGCAAAAATGGACGCACAACAGGCGAAAATAGCATCAACAGCGAGCCTACATGATGCGTCTTTCCTGACTATAGCGATAAATACAAGATTTTATGAGAATAAAAAAGCCCCGCGATTAGGCGGGGCTCGTAGCTATTCTGACCGGCGGATTCTCACGCTGGTCCAGCGGCCGGTGCGGGAGTTTTCCCCGCACGCTTCCTCGACCACTACGGGCCACTCGACCCGTAGCTCTTCACACCACGAGTCAGCTCCGTGGTGACGGTCGACCGTCACCACATCCCCAGGAACTGGCGATTTTTTCAGGAACACCAGAGACCCGGTGTTCCTGCCGTTTAGCCGGGTGCAGCTATCGGGTGCGAGAATCTCCCACACTAGGTCTTCTCGGAGGTGCCGAGCCCGTTGGTATCTCTTAACGGGCTCGGAGTTCGGGAAGAACTCGTTCACGAGTCTCCCCGGCTCTTCGGTGAGGACGTCCAATTGGTCGTCCTCACTGGAGACTATAGCGTCTCCGTGGGGGGAGAGGAGGAGCTTACGCTCCTCCTCAGACATATTTAGGACGAATTTTTGGGTGTCCATGGGACACCTCCTTTCGGTCTAGGACTGCCGGGCGAAAGCCCGGCTCGGTTGTGTCCTTTCGGCAAGAACGCTAAAAGTCCCGGCAGAAACCTGATAGCCTTCCTCGCATCACGCGAAGGAGGCGGATAATGATCAAGAGCTCAAGTTCCCCGTGTGGATCAGTGGTGAAATCTCTATCTGATGAAGTCCAGCGGCAATTCCGATCTTGGCGAAGGACC
>JADFYG010000014.1:516-97138 GCA_015233155.1 Candidatus Rifleibacteriota bacterium | reverse complement strand
GCCAGCGCGAAGTAACGTGAATGTGCGGAGGCACCAGGTAGATAGGCTGTCCGCAAGACTTTCGGCAGATCGACGGTCCTGTGTTCGTAGCGAAACCTTGAAATAATCCACCGGAAAAATGGAGTGAAGGTCTTTGGGCACTCTTCGCCGAAAATAGTAACACCCTGTGACGTGATGAAGATAACGACTCATCTGATTTTCCCTGAATGTGTACTAATTTGAGTACTGATTCAGAAGGTCATGGGCTTCTTTATGCGGGAGTAGCTCAGTTGGTAGAGCTCCTGCCTTCCAAGCAGGAGGTCGCGGGTCCGAGTCCCGTCTCCCGCTCCGCATTTGAAAAGCCGCTCATCGAGCGGTTTTTCTGTTTTCAGAACATCGGAATTTCACACGAATGTGTACTAATTTGTGACCTTGGCTTTTCCCGATACAGGCCCCGGATGTGTATTCCAATGTGGATAAAAATAATCATAACTTTAATTGAAACGGTCGGTCGGAGATCTCGCACTCATAAGAAATGATCTTGCCCCCAGTCGTTTCGGCATCCGTCAGGTCACCAATCGTCAGCATTTGCGAGGTTCCGAACTGATCGAGAATTGCTTTCCGCACAGCTTCTGCGTCATACTCTCCTCCGCGTGCCTTGAACGATAACGAACCATCAGCTGTCTGACGAAGCGCAAACTGCGCGAATGCGAAATTTCCAAGGCTGTGAGTCACGTTAATAGAATTGATAACACGACCATCCGTCGCAAAAAATAGCGTCGCAGCGCGGCCTTCCAAACCGACAATTTCCACTTTTGTCTTGACGGCAACAGTCTTAAAACCAGTCGATTGCACCGTTTCTGAAGCAACCCCTTCAGCTTCGACTGGTGAAAACCGCATTGAAGCAAAATCTCCTGTTCGATATCGAATCAAGGGCAAATAAGGATTTCGCCCGCAGGTCACGGCAATTTCCCCGCGAGCCCCTGAAGGCACCGGATCACCGGCGGCATCGATGATCTCGACAAATACATCATGTGGAACTATCTCGTGGACCGGTACGGTGCTGGCATCTTTGACGTCAGCAGACGCGACAGCAATAAAACGCGACTCGTTCATCGAATACACGTCCAGCACCGGACACTCAAACCGCTCTTCGAGAGCATTTTTCCAGGCCGGCAGCAAAGTCATGGCAGACGAAACAAGCGCTTTTGGGCGTGTCCTGAGGGGCAGGCGGGCCAGCGCGGCGAAAGCGATCGGATCTCCGGTATAAATTTCAGGGTCACAATCATCGAGAAACGCCGCACGATCCTCCTGGCGATTCCAATCGCCGGTGTTCAGGTTGACCTTAACGTGTCCAGCCTGGCGCAAATACGTCATGATCGTTGCGTAAGTGAATGTCGTATTCTGATCAGATACATTCGCGATGGAAACCCGGCCCGCTCCACCATCAAGCGTAATGCCGGCCTGGCCGAGCATGTGCCGCAATGCAGCCAGATACATCGATGAAATTATCGGATGCGAATAGATGTCCAGAGCCTGGCCTGTCGTTCCGGTTGTCCAGTAGACGATCATCTCGTCTAGTCTGCTTCCGTCAGTGACAAAGGCTTCCGGTTTGCGCTTCAGATCGCGACGATCACAACACGGCAATCGAAAGAAGTCAGTTCCTGAGTCAGCGAAATGCCTCCGATAAAACGGAACCTCTCGGCGGCAATGTTCGACGAACTCAGAAACCCACGGCGGAACCGAGCCTTCCGCCCATCCGCGCGGAGCATCGGCGAGATTTGTCTCGTATGTATGCACCGCCTCGAAACCAGCCTGTGTCAACATATCTCCACATGGATGATTGAACCTGGGTGCACAAGGATGCCCTCTCAAACGATCGAGCATCTTCAGCCCTTCCTCGTTCAGTAACGGAAACCGCTCCGCATCGCTAAGTGCCATAATCTGCGCTCCCGCATCAGGAGTCGAAAATCTTGCCTGGGTTCAGAATCAGGCCGGGATCAAGCGCTCGTTTGATCGCGCGCATCATCTCCATATGCGCAGGCGAACACACCATTGGCATGTATTCCTTGCGCTTATGTCCGATGCCGTGTTCGCCCGATAATGTTCCGCCAAGGCTTACGGTAAGTCTATACAAGTCTGTAAGTATGAGCGGCAGTTTGCCATGCCATTCATCATCTGTCCAGGCAGGGTTCATTACCGGCGTAGCGTGCAGATTTCCATCACCGGCGTGACCGTAACACGGAATAGCAATGTCCCACTTTTTTGCGATTTCCGCTGCGCCGGAAACCATCTTTGGAATTGCCGCAATAGGTACGACGATGTCTTCGAGGCTCTGGTGGGGGCTCTGCACCTTGAATGCTTCCGCGATATTGCGCCGGACTTTCCAGACCCTCTCGCTTGTCGTGTGATTGTCGGCTACGAAGACCTCAAGAGCACCGCATGCGAAGCATGACTCGCCCACAACGTCATATTCGCGTTCCACCTGCGCCGCATCCTGACCGTCCACTGTGATCAACAGCATTGCGCCGGCTCCACGACTGTTGATCGTCTCATTGAGATACTGACACGAGGCATCTATACTGGTCTTGTCCATGAATTCGATGGCGGTTGGAATGATCCCGCCCAAAGTCATTATTCGGGGCACGACCGCGATAGCCGCCTCCGCCGTTTCAAACAGCACAAGCAGATCGACACTTGCACGCGGCAAGGGCATCAGCTTCAGGGTGATTTCGGTAAATATGCCGAGAGTGCCTTCTGATCCAACCATGAGCTGAAGCAGATTATATCCGGTGACATCCTTCATGAGTTTGCCGCCGAGCCGCACGATTTCGCCAGTCGGTGTAACGACTTCAAGACCTATAACATAACGTCCGGTAACGCCATATTTTACGGCTTTTCCGCCGCCAGCGTTTTCGGCGACGTTGCCGCCTACGAAACAGGTTTCCAGGCTCATCGGATAACCGGCAAAGAACAACCCCGCTTCGCGAACGATCGGGTTGATCTCGTTCGTGACAAGTCCAGGTTCGACCGTGATGGTCATATTGTCCCGGTCAAACTCGATCACCCGGTTCATGCGGTCGCACAAAAGCACGATGCCGCCATAAAGCGGTACGGCGCCACCGGACAGACCACTGCCAGCCCCGCGTGGAGTGACGGGAACCCGTTCGCGATTCGCGAACTTCAAAATCGCGGCAATTTCCGCTGCGGTTCCTGCTCGAACAACGCATTCAGGCATGTGTGCGTAAGATCTCTCCGCAATTTCGTCATGCGAGAGCGGTTCGAGCTTTTCGATATCGCCGAATACGACATTTGCGGCACCAACAATGGTCTTCAACTCTTCGATCATTGAAGGGGTAACGCTTTGATACTGATTCATGACGCAGCTTTCCCCTTTTTGAAGATATCTATCAATACAGGAACGACTTCGAACAGATCCCCCACGATGCCTATGTCGGCTACACGGAATATCTGTGCATCAGGATCGCGATTCACGGCAATGATGGTTCCGGCAGTCTGCATACCAGCAATATGCTGAATTGTGCCGGAGATGCCAAGACCTATATAAAGGCGCGGAGCGATGGTTTTTCCGGAAAGTCCTACCTGATGAGGATAATCGAGCCATCCGCGATCCACAACATCTCGCGTTGCCCCCAAAGCGGCACCAAGCGTATCAGCAAGTTTGCGTGCAAGGGAAATATGCTCCGCACGTTTGATGCCACGCCCGACGCAAACTACAACATCCGCATCCGCAAGTCCCTGATCTTCGGAACTTGCTTCAAAACCAACATGTTTAATGCGTCCGGATGGTAAATCAGGCGGGGCCGGCAATCTGATGATTTCGCCGGTACGGTTCACGTAACGCGGTGCCTGAGGTGTCGAGCGCGGGCGAACCGTTGCCATCTGCGGGCGATGTCGCGGCGTCTTTATAGTCGCAAGGATATTTCCTCCTATGGCGGGGCGGGTCTGAAGGAGATTTCCGGTTGTCGTCTCGATATCGAGCAAGGTGCAGTCGGCAGTGAGGCCTGTGTTCGCTTTTATTGCAATACATGGCATGAGGGTGCGTCCCGTCGATGTCGCTCCCGCCAATAGAATCTCGGGGCGGCGCTCATCTATGAGTCGCGTCAGACATTCGGTATACGGTTCGGGTAAGAAATGCGCCAGACCCTCGGATTCGACCGCCAGAACCCGATCGGCACCGCGTTCGATGAGCTCGTTCAGATCGGCATCCTTCAGTGCATTGCCGAGCATGACAACCGTCAGCTTTGCCTCACGTTTGTCAGCAAGAGTGCGACCGCGTGTCATGAGCTCGTAAGTGATGGGTAGAATGCGACCATCCGACTGTTCGCCAAGTATCCAGATATCCCGGGCACTTGTCTCAACCACATTCCGGCATTCGATTTTTTTGCCGTGATTCTGAATTTCACGTCCGATTTTTTCAGTCATGTCGCAGGCCTCCGATATCGGCGGAAATGTGCTTAAAGATATGCATTGCGGCTGTATGAACTGATGCGGGATCTCCGGCTATGAGCTTTTCACAAATACGGGATACTTTCGGTCGGGTTATGGTTACGACGCGTGTCGGCGAGCCTTCCAGTCCTGTGTTTTCACGCGACAAACCAAGGTCGGCAGCGCCCCACACGGGTATTGTGGCGGATTTTGCACGCTGCTTACCACGTAAAGTCGGCAGTCGGGGGTCGGCCACTTCTTTTACTACTGTAATAAGCCCCGGAAGACACACGTCGAGAATTTCAGCACCATCTTCGACGAGTCTGCGCACGCGGCAGGTTCGATTAACCTCATTTACATCAGTGGAGCCTTTTTGTCTATTAATGCTATCACGCGGCATTTCAGAATTAGAGCGCGATTCTTCGATCAGTTCAACTTTTCCAACGTAGCAGGCCACGGGAAGATTCAGCCAGGCGGCAATGCCTGGTCCAACCTGCCCGGTATCGCCGTCAGTTGCGCGTTCGCCGCAAATGATGAGATCGTAGTCGCCCAGTTTACGTATGGCGGAAGCCAGAACATTGCTCGTCGCCCACGTGTCGGCTCCGGCAAAAAATTTATCGCTGATCAGAACCGCGTCATCAACGCCCATGGCAATCGCCTCTCTGAGAGCTGTTATTGCCTTCGGAGGTCCCATGGTCAGAGTTGTTACGCATCCGCCATGCCGCTCGCGAAGACGCAACGCGGCTTCGATTGCATAAAGATCAAGCGGATTGATTATCGCTTCAACGCCGTCGCGTATCATTACGCCTGTCGCTTCGTCCATTTTCACTGCGCCGGTTTCGGGAACCTGTTTGATGGGGACAATTATACGAAGCGGTTTCATGCGCTTCTCCGGAATAATTCCTGATAAATAAAATGCATTGCGCCTCCAGTTATCCAAAACGAGATATGTCCAGTATTTGTATATAAAGAAGCATTGAATTTTGTTCGTTTCCGCCCCGAGTTTGGCGGTTTATGCCAGCGCTAATCCGCCTTACGCAACAAATTTAATTTCTATTTTGTATAACATAGTATGGAACGTGATCAGCGGATCAGTTTCTGACGGAGTTTTTCGCGGCGACCAGATCACGAATCATGACTTCGGCGTCTTTGGCAAGCTTCCCGCCTGGATCCAGTTGAACAACTTTGTTGAATGCCTCGATGGCTCTGTCGAAACATTCGTTGCTGCCAGCCAGGCCTTTGTCTGTTAACGCCAAACCAAGATGATACTGATATTTGGGGTCGTTGGGGCTCCCCTTGATCGCTATCTGGAATTTTTCTATCGCCGCGTCGAGCTGACCTTTTTTGTACAAGTCGTAGCCTTCGCCATCCACTGATTCGTTAGCATTGGCCGACGGTGCGGATGCTATTCCGCCGTTCGCCGTTACTGATGCCAGATTCGCCGCGATAGCTGAAGATGCTGATGCCTGGGCGGCGGCCTCTTCGGCTTTTCTACGTGCTTCCTCGCGAAGATCGTCATCCCGCTTCAATGCGAGCTTCCGGGCATTTTCCTCGGCTTTTATCCGGTCGAACTCGGCGAATACCGGTTTCAACAAACGCTTGAAAGGCCTCTCTGTGTCACGAAGAGGCTCGAGCAGCTCTCGGGCCTTGTCCATATTACCGTTAAAGAAAGCGATCATTCCGAGATAAAAACACGCATCCTCATCTTTGGGATTAGCTGTCAGACGAGGAGTGAAGTAAGCTATTCCCTCTTCCAGGATTTTGCGATCATTCATTGCCGCGAGCGCTTTATCGGCAAGTACAAGTTCGAAATATTTGTCCAGCCCGGCCGATATTCCATCAGATGCCCATACGTCGAATGCCTCGGCAAGAGGGCCTTCATTCGCGTCAAATTTTTCCAGTGCCGGCCCTTCGGCAGAGCCGGGAGTGCCACCATTATCTTCAGCCAGGATAACATCGGTCGCCAAAGGTGCCTTGACCTTCGCTTCAGGAATAACCAGGCCGAATTGTCGCAACTGTGTTCCGGATCCGAGTAGGGTGAGTGTTTCATGTACGACAAAATCGATATTATCTGCCTGTTGCGGTCCTTTTGCGGGCAGCTTCAATATGTCAGATTTACTCGTGTTTTCTGTTTTTCCCGCTTTTGCTGACTTTTTTCCTGTTTTGTCAGGTTTTCCTGATTTTCCAGACTTCCCAGACTTATCAGATTTTCCAGGTTTCCCGGTATTGGGTAATGTCTCGGATTTACCTGATATGACAGAGTTGTTGGAGCCATCACCAAAAAGCGCCTCAAGTTCTTTAACCTTCGGATGATCAGGGGCCTGCTTTTTGAGTGTTGCAAGAAGATCCTGTGCCCTTTTCACCTGTTTGAGATCGGCGTATATTCGTACCAGCCATGCTTGCGCATCAATATTGGAAGGTTCGATCAATAGAACGTTCTCGAATTCTATTACAGCATTTTTCAAATCCAGGGACTTGTATAAATCGGCTCCGCGCTTCAGGAATTCGGTGGCTTCGTCGCTTTCCTGCGCGTAACATGACGAAATGAATACAACGCAAAAAAATACGAGAAGAAATAAGTAACGTTTATTTCTGTAAATTATGTGGCAGCCATGGTGAAGGCTGTTCGAAATGGAAAAAGTGCATAATTTCAATGTCTGTATTTTATTCATCTTGCATTGCCGTCTTGTGTATGTAGACTCAGAAACTGACTTCAGTGCCCAACAAAGCCATTTTTATCTGAACGTGCGCCTTTGTCGGGAAAATGTGCAGCTGACTGTCGGTGTAATTGATGCCTCCGGCCGCGATCATTTCGAGACAGCCATCGCCATCGAGATCAGCAAACGTCAGTGGAGCAATGCACTTTCCGATATATTTCGGAAACCCGGGCAGCTGGCGTCCGTCGCGTCCTACGGCCATAATATATCCAGACTCTTTCCCTGATCCTTCAGGATTCCACGCCGTAAAAACAATGTCTAGGCGTCCATCGCCATCTATATCGATGATCTGGGGGCTGGAGTAAATCGAATGTCCTGTCTTGAAAGGAAAACCCGGAAGTGACTTCCCGTTCCTGTCCAGGACGCTGACCGAACCGTCAGCCTGTGCAATTACATACTCGAGTTTTCCATCACCCATAAGATCCGCGACACGTGGCGCACCGTGCGCGCCATCCGTCAGTGGAAAACGCGATATCAACTGGCCGGCATTATTCCATGTAACCAATTGTTTGTTCGGAGTTGTCGTGAATATTTCTTTGGGGCCGTCACCACCCAAATCCGCTGTACCGACTTCGAATGGCCATTCCTGATTCTCTGTGGTTGTCTGCGGCCATCCATTGCGTGGGGTTCCGGAGAGATTCAACACAGTCACTTTTCCGCTGTCATCCTTGCAAATGATTTCTTTTTTTCCATCTCCGTCGATATCTGCCGTAACAACGCCAGCAGAAACTTTCGTTGTCATTGGGACTGCCCATACCATGCGGCCATTATTGTCGATTCGAAATACGCTTCCGGATTTGGAGCCTACGAATATATTGAGCACACCATCGCCTTCTACATCTGCCACTTCCGGGGATGATTGAGAAATAGTTCCGTGTGTGTCTACCGTCCAGAGTTCCTTTCCCCATGTGTTGAGTCCGTAGACTTTGCCATCATATGAGCCAACTATGACATCCTTGTGGCCATCTCCCTGGAGATCAGCGACGGTGACTGAGGAAAGAATCGGTCCACCCGTATGTTTTGGCCAAAGTCCGGACATGATTTCCTTGCCTGTGGCTGATGAAAAGACATGCACCTGGCCATCGGTCGCGCCGAAAACCAGGTCTTTTTTGCCGTCACCGTCGATATCATCAAAGACCTGAATCTGACCGTAGATATCTCCTGTAACCTTGCCTGATACTTCTGGAAACGTCGGGCCGTCAGCGCTCTGAGAATATAAAGCGGGTATTCCGGTAAATACGAAAAAAATGAAGCATGCTATAAATACAATACCTTTTATTGATTGTTGCATGATGTGCCACCTCCGGAATATTGTTGACACACGTTTATTGTCCCTTGATTCTTTATACTTGCATGCACGATTACCACAGAAGCCTAAATATTCACGGCTCTACGCCAAGCGAGTTTCCTCACATTCGTTCGGAATGACAAACAATGCTGTCATTTCGACCGAAGGGAGAAATCTCCACAAATTCAGTTAGCATCCTTTGTTAATCATGCTTGCATGGTTCTCAATAGTTAACATTCAATCGAATTACTTTGACCAGGCTCTCGACAGTTGCCCGCACACTGGTTTGAGGAATCTCACCGATCACGGTTATTTTCCATATGTCGTATTTGCCTATGGGAATATTATTCTTCAGGTAGGGCTGATTCACATAATCATGATTATTTGCAGTGTAGGGTCTGACGTCATCTACACGGTAAAAGCCATCTCCGAAATCCTTCCTGTATTCTTCATCGATACGATCTTTAGTAATACCCGGCGAATAACTCAGATCGTAGTTTCCCATCCGGTACTGGTTCATTATGTTAATCATGACCTTCTCAAGACCAGCCTGAGCAAGCGCGCGAGCTTTTATGCGATGGGCTTCTTTCACGATCTGGTCCGTGGAGAAGCGTGAGTATGTCCAGTAGGACAGGCCGAAAATCCCGAGCACGATAAGTAGAATAAGTGCCAGAACCGCTATAAATCCGCGCCTGTCATTAGTCTTCAATCGTTCGATCATTTCAGTTACCTGGTTTTCCTGCTATCACCTTGACGCATACCAGATCTGTGTCAAGGGATACCGCGAATGCAAGATCTTCTTTCATTCCGGGATTCCGGTCATCGGTTATGGTCATTCTGACCAGCACTTCGCGAATATCTTCGGTATTCGCCATAAAATGCAGATTTGAAACCTTGTTTGATATTACGGAACGCTTTTTCGTGCCATTAGCATCGGTGACTTCACGCATTAACGAACCGCTTGTCACGTCTTCCTTTCCGGCATCAGGACCCTCGCCTTCAAGAAACAGTCTGATGAAGGTTCGCTCGCCGGGTTTCAGATAACTTGTATGTGTAAAACGAATCTGTTCACCGCCGTTTTGTAAATTTTTATCGAGGTCTATGATCTCGACCATATTCGGAAATAAATCGCCGATCTTTTCGCCTTTGAACCACAGGTTTTCCTGTGCGTCAGTCACGACAATCGGATTTATACGCTTGATGTCAGTGAAAATCTGCTTCATAGCGAGCTGTATTTTCTGGTTAAACTCTATATGCTTTTGCCCCCACTTCATGGCGGAGAGATTGCCGCGATAAACCATTACCAACACGAGAGAAATTAGGCTTATTATCAGAGTCGATATAATGACTTCTATGAGGGTGAATCCGTTGCGCATGTACATACGTCAAAACCGCGCAGAGGTTTTAAGATCAAAGCTGTTGGTGTTGGCCTGATATGTGATCAGGCGACTTGTGCGCAAGGATTGGTATTCTATCCAGTTGACTGTGACAGTCAGTTGTATAAGATTCTGTTCTATCTCGCCGGTGCCAAGAACAGTATGCCCGGGAGCCAACTCGATTTTGAGCGTCCCGGAGGCTTTGTATTTTTCGGCAAAAAAATTTGGCAGTTTGAACTGAGGGAATTTGTCATCGGGAATCGATATTTCGAGAGGAATATTGCTCCACAAAAATGCATCGCTCTTGGCCCGATCGAGAATATTCTGGGCCGCGATGGTTGCTTCAAGGATAGCTCCGCCTTTTTCTACGGTGCGCGAACTCTGCATGAACATTGCCATGACGGGAATGACACCTGCACCGATTATCAGAACCGCTATCATCACTTCGACCAGGGTAAAGCCCTCGCGTACATTTCGTTCACGTTGGTTAACCCGATTCGTTCGATTCATTTGGCTTACCAGCTCCATTCGGTCACATTCTTCCGGAATCAGCGACCACGTCTCTTGCGGTCTTCGACATCCGGAGATATGTAGTTTTTTTCATGCATCTCGAATGTTTCCATGTAGGTCAGTGCCGCGCGCGCGTTTTCAGCTATCGGAGAAGATGGATATTGTTCGACTATACGCTTGTAAGTTTCGATCGCAAGATTGTTCGACTTGTTCCTAAAGTGGATCTGCGCCATTCTGTATTCGGCCATGCTTGCTTCATCTGACCCGGGAAACGACTTAACTATATCATCGAAAACCTGCATCGCATCACCAAATTTTTCGTTTTCCATATATTTGAGTCCGGTTTCGTAACGCCGGTTGAACTCTTCTCCAGGGGCCTGAGCAAGACGTTTTCCGGTTGTCGCGCCGGCCTTTCCGAGTGGGGTTCCGCCGGGTCCATCCTTGCCTTCGAGCTGCCATGGAAAGGCCGTATGTGCAAGCGATACATCACTGGGTGTCCGCCCCGGATGTTTGCTGTTGCGGGCAACTGAGGATAAGACATCACTATCCGGGCCAGCTGTGGGAACCTTTTCTTTATTTCCGCAGCCCAAAACAAACGGCAAAAGCCAGCATAAAACGACCGCGAGAAAAATTCCGCGTTCGCACATAGACGGGCAAAGCCGCGCCTGCGTCAGCATAGATGATGAGAAATGACCTTCGCGAGAGAGTCGACTATGTGTCTGATTTCACGTTCATCCGGCCCTTCCGCCATGACGCGCACGAGGTTTTCGGTTCCGGAGGGGCGTACCAACACGCGGCCGCGGCCGGTCAACTTCTCTTCCACCTGCTTTATTTCGTTCTGAATCTGCGGAATACTTTCGAAATTCTTATGCTTGACCCGGATATTGAGCAACACCTGAGGAAGCTTACTCATGACAAGACTCAGATCTTTCAGGGAGGCGCCCGTTTCACGAATGATCTTCATAAGAAAACATGCGGTCAAAAGTCCGTCGCCAGTGCTGGCATAGTCGGACAGGATAATGTGACCGGATTGTTCACCGCCAACGACGGCCGATGTCTTTTGCATTTCTTCCAGGACGAAGCGATCACCAACACGTGTTTTGTAGACTTTTATGTCAAGGCCTTTCATGGCCAGATCAAGACCAAGATTGCTCATGACAGTCGTTACAAGGGAGTGGCCGGGGAGGCGATCCTGGCCTTTCAGATATCGGGCGACGATTGCCAGAATAAAATCGCCGTCGATGACATCACCATCACTGGTCATTGCTATGACACGATCGGCGTCGCCGTCAAAAGCGAATCCGACGTCGAAATGCTCGCGCGACATCATTTTCGACAAAGCGCCGATGTGAGTTGACCCGACACCGTTATTGATATTCACCCCGTCAGGAGAAGCGCCGATCGTGTCGACGCTGAATCCCATTTCCGCAAAAAATTTCGGTGCCCATTGGGATAACGCCCCGTTCGCGCAGTCAAGAGCGACTTTGAGGCGACGAGTCGATCCGCCTTCCTTCAGAAGGCGTTTCAGATTTTCGAGCCAGCTCTTGATCGACTGATCATCGGGCAAAATAACTCCGACACCTGCGCCGGTCGGTAATTCATGTTTGGCTCCGGTGATCATGTCCTGTTCGATGGCATTTTCTATGGCATCGGAAATCTTGTAGCCATCGGCGCCAAAAACCTTAATCCCGTTGTCTTGAAAAGGATTATGGGATGCGCTGATAACTATTCCACCCAGGCCCTGGCGTTCCCGGGTAACGTAGGCAACGGCAGGTGTCGGAACTACACCCAACAGTCGAACTTCGGCACCCATCGAGGCAATCCCTGCCGCCACAGCATGTTCGAGCATATCGCCCGATCTTCGGGTGTCTTTGCCTATATAGATCGGCCGTTCATGTTTTTTGTGGTTAAGCAAAAGATGCCGTGTTGCAAGCTGAGCGATACGAAAAGCGTTCTCTCCGGTAAGCATCATGGTATTGGCTACGCCCCGAACCCCGTCGGTCCCGAACATTCGTGTCATGTTGTATTGCCTCCAGTTGTGCCACCGGCTGAATTCTGTTAACTCAAGTATACCATGTTTGCATGACCCGGTCGCACCATTTCCTGGCATTGTGTCTTTTTATCGTTGAATTTTGGGTTCTTTGGGAATACACTGACGGGATACCCGATTTCCGGTTCACCGTCGCGGGTTGATTCCCACCCTCGGAGGCTTTCTTTCTGTCGTGAAATGGCTTCTTGAATCCATGATGGATGCTTTCGTTGCAATCTTCACCTGGCTCGTTCACGTGCTGAGCTTCAGTAATGATATTGAAGCGATGGCTGATGCCTTGAATCACAAAATAGAAGAGCCTCCGTCTAAACTGAACGTTCGGCATTTCTCTCATCCCGGCGGTTTCGTGCGCGAACTAGGTAAGCGCAGACTGAGTATCGCTGCCTCGTATATCAAGATTGCCCGCGATCTTTCCCCGGACGATGTCGATGATCGTCTTGCAGCACTCAGAATGCTCGTAGAGCAGTCCCTGCACGCAAAGACGCTTACAATGCCGCTCAACACGGCACGCGTTCAGGTTCAGCTCATGAAAGAGGCGGTAAAAGCCCAGAACGACAAACGGCGCCAGATGGAAGCACTTGCGGATTTCGGTCTTGCTTCTTTCGGCCAGGAAGCAGTAATACGACGTTTTCTCAATCGCCTTCAGATGATAGAGGTTCCCGAAGAAGAAAAGCCGCTGCGCGAGCTGGGTATGGGCTGGGATGATCACGTTCATGACACGTTGTCAGAGGGTCGCAAAACTCCGACTCAGGTATTGCTTGACGCATTCATCAAAGGCATTTCCGAGTTGACGATTGTTTATTCGCATCTTGAACAGCGACGCATGATTCATGAAGCGATGACGGCGGGTCACCTTCTCGGCATCAAGGTCAACATCGGCGTTGAATTCTCGATTGGTGAGAGTGGATTTCGGCGGCATTTTATGTATGTTCCAGGCAATTTCGAAGACAGTGCCAGCTTCTTCGCATTTTTTGACAATCGCCAGCAAATATTTGCTCTGTTTCGCGAAGGACTTCTGACCAATGCGGTAAATCGCCGAAAGACCATGGAGAATGCACTCGCTCGTTTCAATACAACTCAGCGAGCCAAGCTCAACACAGGTTATGAACCGGATAGTCCGTGCTGGATGCAGTCGCTCACTATCGGAGAACTTGATCGAATCGTTGCCACCGGCCAGCCTTCACGCGTTCACGTCGGCGAGCTTTTATTTCAAAAGTTTCGTGAAATATTTCATCGTCGGGTTCTGCATCTCAAGGCTCAGCTACTCGCTGCAAAGGATCGGTTTCGACGAGGCATATACAGCGAGTGGGAACTGAAAAACATCACCACACAATATGATAATGTGCGTGAATTTTTCGAAACCATGACTCCGGACTCGCTTCGCGCTCAGTATATGGACTCGCGTGACGTTGTCGATTATGACAGTGTTTTCCAGGACGAAGAAAGTCTTATGAAGCTGCTCATTGGAGAGGGTGGCAAAATTATTTTCATTCACCCGCTGGAAATGGGGCTGCGGGAAGCCATGCTTTATATCATGCGCTACGCGCATCTGATAACCCACATTGAGTCTTTTAATCTTCGAGACAGTATGATTCGTAATGCGAATGATCTGATAATTTTCAATAAATTCGTATACAACTTCAATAACAGTACTACTGAAGAACTTCTTTCTTTCCTGGAACAACAGGGTCTGACAGGCCTGAAATCGGAAGAAGTGCGCAAGGCACAGGATAGCGTGCGAGGGCGCGGACTCATTCCAATCTGTGGAAGTGACTCGACAGGTCGTGATCCTACCATCCCCGGCATGGGATTCATACGCATCAATAGAATTCCGCAAAGCATCGCGTCCAGCTTCTGCAAAACGCACTTTACAATTCCACGTCCCATCGCCGATCTTATCACTCACAAAGGTATCAAGCACCCGGGTGGCGACTCTGGCCATGAGAACTCAGAGATCATCTGCATGGGAAAGATCGTCAAGCCGGTTCGGAACACTATTGGTGACGAGGAACACGTTGAACTGATCGGCCTGGAACGTTTCATGACATATCTCAACCCTTTTCTGAAAAATATATTGCGCATCTTAGTCGGATTCAGCGCAGCTTTTTTTGGGATGCAACTCGGTTTCGGAGCAGCTCCGGAATTCCAATTTCAGTGTGTTGAATTCGCGGCTATATGGTTAACAATTACCTTTATCCGCAATGTCATGGTAGATCTCATTGCTGCATCAGGTATTAATTACAGAGCCTGGACTCATCACAATATCAATTTCGACAATATCTCACAATCCCTCTTTTGGACCGGCTTCAGTGTTCCAATACTCAACACAGTGAAAAGCAAATTTGACCTTTTCTGGGGAGGACCTACCTCGGGTTTTATCTTCGAAAGTGCAAAATTCTTCTTTTTGTGTCTCGCAAACGGTTTGTATATTACCACTCATAATCGACTTCGTAATTTCGACAGGCGTGTAATTCAGGCGAATTTCTTCAGAAGCATACTTGCATGGCCATTTGCTGTCATATTCTCTCCGATAGGCAACTTCATGCAGGTTCCAAGCCCGGTTCAGACAAAATTCTGGTCAGATGTCATCGGAGGTCTCATTGAAGGCAGTGGAAAATATCGCCAACGATTTCGCATCCGGCTCCGCGATCTTACGGAACTCCTGCCCCGGCTTGATTCGGCCGATCGCGATATTCGTCTCACCGCCATGCTTGATATTTTGTATATCTGGGCACGCCAGCCACGCGGCTCGACGTGTCTTCGCAAACTTCTCCTTCAGCAACAGAGTTTATGGGATCGGTGGCGCCACCGTATATCTCCGGGCGAACGTGAAAAGGCCGTCAAGCGCTATATGCACTTCTATGATCGACTTGTCGAGTTGTTTGGCGATCCCGGATGTCTCACGGTCCTCTGCGATTTCGTTCTGAAAAATTATCAGGATCGCGAGTCGGTCATTTTGACTGAAGTAATCGGTCAGCATTGTGAGCCTTTTCTAAGTTGGCAGCGCAGTCTTCGGAAGCAGCTCCATCCTGAAAAATAGCTGCACAGATACAAGGAGCGGTCAGCTATTCAGCTGTAGATGTTCTTTTTGTCTTGCGCTATCGCTTGAATTTCGCTAGACTCAGAAGGGTTAAGACCAGCCATTAGAGACGATAGTGGGTTACATCACTTACGGAGCTGCGTAATGCCATTGCAGTTGAGAGGTCTCATATGAGTCCTCCTCTTGTCGTAGCACAAAAAAATGGGCGTGTTTTACCCACTTATATGTCCCTGTTTCTTCCGCTATTTATCGGATGGACTTTCTTTGTCGTTATTTCCCTGGGCTGGAGTCATCACGAAGAGCTTTTGAAGATCGAAGAAATCGCAAAAATGCAGGGGCGAACGGTCTTCGCCAAAGATCTGGCTTATCGCCACTGGAATCGGGAACTTGGAGGCGTTTACGCGCAGGTCACGGCTAAAATGCAGCCAGACCCATATCTCTACACACCAGACAGAGATGTTATAACATCTGAAGGTCGACGGCTGACGCTGATCAATCCGTATTATATGGCGCGTATGATTCAGGATAATTCCAAGGGACAACCTGGGGTGTCGAGTCGTCTCACGAGTCTTCGTCCGATTCGGCCGCAGAATATGGCCGATCTATGGGAATCAAAAGCTCTTAAATCCATCTCTTCCGAAACCGAAGAGGCAGCTTCATACGACTTTGACGGAATGACGGCATTCATGCGAATGATACATCCTCTTCGTGCCGATCCGGAATGTCTCTCGTGTCATGACGGTGTCAAACTCGGGGATATAATTGGCGGACTTAGTGTCAGCGTTCCTATGGCTCCGATTCAAACAGCCGGTCGTTCACGTCTTGCCGCTCTCTGGGTCGGTCATTTTGCCCTATGGATACTTGCTTCCACGCTTATTGCCTGGGGAACACGCAAATTTCATCGTATACTCATAGAAGTTGAGGCAACACGGGAGCTAGCGGAAATAGCGAACAAGGCCAAGAGCGAATTTCTGGCAAATATGTCGCATGAAATTCGTACTCCGATGAATGCGGTTATCGGTTTGACAAGTTTATTGATGCGGTCAAACCTGAATACGGAACAACGCGATTATCTTCAGACCCTTCGTTTGTCTGGTGAAGCCCTTCTGCAGATCATCAATAATATTCTTGACTTTTCAAAAATAGAGGCACTGAAAGTTGAAGTCGAGCACATCGACTTTGATCTGCGTTCCGCCGCTGAAGAAGCCCTCGACATGGTGACAGGAAAGGCTGCGGAAAAGAATATCGAATTGGCACTCCTTATAAAGGCTGACATCCCGGAGCGGGTTAATGGAGATCCGGCACGAATGCGGCAGGTTCTGCTCAATCTTCTGAGCAATGCGCTAAAGTTCACTCACCAGGGTCAGGTAACCGTAATAATACAGCTCCAGGAAAAACGGGAAAAAGATCTTCTTGTGCGTTTCGAAGTGCATGATACCGGCATAGGGATGACCAAAGAGCAGTCAGCAAAACTCTTTCAGGCATTCACGCAGGCCGACTCATCCACGACACGTCGCTACGGTGGAACAGGTCTCGGCCTGGCGATTTGTCGTAAACTCACTAATCTCATGGGTGGTGATATCGGCATAGAAAGTACGCCTGGGCAAGGTTCTATCTTCTGGTTTACGATCTCTTTGGTGCCTCGTACTCCAGTCAAACCAATCGCTATTCCGGCACCATCACTTAAGGGAAAGCGGATCCTGATCGTCGATGATCTCCAGGTTAATCGCCTCATTCTTGAAAAAGAGTTCGAAACCCTTGATATCGAAGCCATTTCGGTCGAATCTGCGACCGATGCTCTCGCCACCCTCGAGCGTATTCAAAACGAAGGTGGTCAGCTCGATCTGGCCATATTAGATCACCAAATGCCGGTCATAGACGGCATGACTCTTGCCACGACAATAAAGAAGCACCCTCACTGGAAAAAACTTCCGCTTCTGCTTTTGACTTCAATCTCATACGCGGGTGCAATGCAAAAGGCACGCGAAGCAGGTCTCGATGCATATCTGACCAAACCTGTTAAACAGGCGATTCTTCTGGATTGTATTCGGAAACTTCTGTCTCAGGCAACCCCGGGCAAAGGGGGCGCAGAAACTGCATTGAAAGATACTTCTGCAACTGAGAGTCTGGCGACTGACAAGAATACCGAAGAATTCGTCACGAATCATACCATCCTGGAAGGCCGCGTCAGATCTAAATTCGGTATTCTGGTTGCCGAAGATAACCTGGTAAATCAGATGATCACCGTGCGAATGCTGGAAAAGTCCGGATACCGCGTAGATCTTGTTTCTAACGGGAAAGAAGCCTTTGATGCTGTTTTCAGCAAGCCCTACGATCTTATTTTGATGGATTGTCAGATGCCTGAGATGGACGGGTATGAGTCAGTTGCCTTGATACGCAAGACTGCCGCTGAAAAGTCGCTTCCACGCGTTAAGATCATCGCCCTTACGGCTAACGCTCTCGAAGACGATCGTGACAAATGTCTTAAGGCCGGCATGGACGACTACCTTTCAAAGCCTTTCACCATTGAGCAAATTCAGGAGATTCTGGCGAAATGGCTGCCTGGTCAACCTCCAATTTCGTGATTCGGCGGGCACGGGCACACCATGCTCCTGCATGACATTTAAGTCCTGACTGCTACATCATCCCAGGATTCAAACTCTATTCGAGCTAACGTTTCTCTCAGGTATTGTCGATGATTCTTTTGAATCATGAAGACCCTGGGAGGCAATTTATGCGGCGAAATTTAGGTGCGATCCTCCTTTTGGCAGGACTGCTAACTGGCGGTTCCGAAATTCCGGCTTGGGCGAATTATGGCGGCTCTGGTGCGGCAATGCGTGGCGGAGTAGCTATTTCCGGGCTGACTCCCGGTGATCTTTCCGGGGATGTAGCTCCGAATTCTCCAGTCACGGTCGAATTCGCCGGGAGCATCGGCCCTTCTTTCTATCAGTCTATCAATCTCGCTCTACTTCAGGGAACCAGGAGTATAGACGGCGAGATGTTTTATAACCAGGCTTCGCGTCAGGTCATGTTCAAGCCTCGCGCGAGTCTTTCCACAGGGCAGACCTACACTGTCCAGCTAAGCTGGGCTGACGGCTCCGGTGGAACAAGTGAAAAAGCCTGGAGTTTCCGTGTACGTGGCGGAGCATCCGGCGTATCGACCACAAGCGATAAGGCAGCCGTTACCGCACCTGCGACTAATCTTGTCGCAGGTATTGGTGCAGCTGCGGGAGCAGCAGTGGTTTCCGGTCAGTCACTCACGATCGTTAATGCTAATATGGCTCAGGGAGCTGTTTCGCCCAATACTCCTCTTGAAATAACCTTTTCTGAGCCTCTTGATCTCTCATCACTTCGGGAATCTCCAATAAAACTTCTGGCGGGTAAGGAAATGGTCGGCATTGACTACCGTCTTTCCCGGGATATGAAGACTCTGAGTCTGGTTCCCAGAAGTGGTCTTAGAACTGGTGCCGAGTATCGCATTGCTTTGGCACAGGGCCTTGCAAGCACTTCCGGCTCGCGTCTTTCGAAGAACACGCTGATACCATTTTCGGTATCTGGCTCTGAAGCTGCATCCAAAGGGGGGGTAGAAGTCCCATCGAATGTACTTGAAGAAGCACCGGCCGCACCCGCTCGTAATTCAGGTGCCCGCATCGCAAATCCATTTGAACAGAATGATTCCGGAAGTGCGGACGCGGCATTCAATTATGGAAATCCGGCCCCACGTCGATCTGCGGCTTATGGAAGTGGTGGTCAGGATCGTGCAGGCCTTATGCCTGTCGTTGCCCAGGCGCCGGCCGCTGCGGCCGCTCCACTTAAGATTATTGCCATGTCACCTCGCAACGGGGACGCGGTTTCCAATCTCAGCCAGGCAGTCACACTCGCCTTCAGTGGCGATCTGCGACCTGAAACACTCAACGAGTTCACGTTCCGTCTGGAAGATGACTTCGGGCCGGTTCCCGCCAGGATCCGGTATGTTCCGGAGCGTCGTCAGGCCGTGCTGACTCCGGTTGGCGTTCTCGACCTGCAGCATACCTACCGGGTTGTTCTGACTAAGGGCGTTACAGATATGTCCGGACGCGCTATCAGCAATGCCCTTACATCGTCATTCAGCACCAGATCACCGATATCTTCGCCTGCCATCCCGGAATATGCAGCAGCTCCATCCGATGACGCATCTTCAAATGAAGTCGTTCGCCCATCTGGCAGAGCTGTCGCGGCACCCCGCCGAGTAATTCCACAAACAAGATATCCGGCTCCCGATCCACGTCGCGAGTCCCATGAACTCAACGTGATCGATGACGAAACGAGTGCCATGCAGGAACAGGGTGCTTATCCGGCCGAGGTTGAGGCAGCCGTGAGCGAATCACGCTCAGCCGCTCCCGTGCGCAGTGTTCCGCGACATCGCGAAAATCTTTCTACATTCAAGGTGACCGGAATAACTCCTGCTGCCGGCGCTGACAATGTTGGTCGCGGGACTAAGATAATGATTCAGTTTAATGAGGATGTTCATCCTTCTACAGTCAACTCTATAAATATCTCAATATTTGGCGACCAGAAACGCATTGAAGGCCGCGTGTCATACGACGCCGGTCGACGACGTGCCATTTTCACCCCGGCCGAGCCGCTGGATGCTGAAACTCTTTACAAGGTCCGTCTGAGTGATAAGATAAAAAGTCGCAACGGAGAGCCGCTATTGGCGCGCTATTCCTGGGAATTTACAACTTCATCTGAGCGAAGACCGATGTATCATCCCCGCGCTACTGGATCAGCTGAAGCTGATGCGGCATTTTCCATTCCCCTGGTCGATCGTAAGAATGCGGGGCAGAGTCATGGATTGAATGGTGCAGGCAACTCCAATGGAAACAAATTCGGTTATCTTTCTTCGAAGCACTGGTCTTTCAAATCAGTCCAAAAGATCGCTCAGAAAGGTATTTTGCCGAACTATCCGTTCGGAACCGAATCACGCGTTTCCAGATATGAAATGGCCATGGTAGTTAACTCCGCTTTGAACAATCTTAAGAGTCTTCAAAAAATGCAAAATAAACCGAATCTGCGCATCGGCGATCTCGTAGAGCTGGAACAACTGGTAGTCAGCTTCAACGCGGAGCTTCGCTCCTATGGGACTGACCCGTCGTGGCTTGAACACTTCCTGCAGGAACAAGGAGTCCAGCTTGATGAAATCAAGCGTAAGGTTGCTGATCTCGACCGTACTCAGGCCGGATAAGTTTTATAACAGATGAAGGGCAATGTTCCACCCTCCGGCGCGCCTTCGGCTAATTCTGTGCGCCAACCGCTCAAACTTGGGAACATTGCCACAGGTCTCGTCTATCATGTAACCCTGAACCAGGACAAAACGGAAGCATATCTTTCAGTTGAAGCATATCCGGAAGAACTTGATCCCTTCGAGTTTCTTGATCAGATAAAAAAGGGCATATGTTCAGTCGTCACTGAGGGATTGGTTTCAAAGTTCTGGGATGTCGAGCTTGATGAGTGCATTAGACGCAGGAAGATATTTTTCGAACGGAAAATTGCGCAGGCTACTCCGGCCACTCCGGGCATTCATGCGGTGGTTGAATACAAGATTCCCCGCCCGACAAAAGAGTTCCTGATTCGTCCCGACGGAACCTGCGACTTCAAGAATCGCGATTTATTCAAAAGCGCACTCGAAGGGGAAACGATCTTAATTCGCACTCCTCCTGTCGAGGGGATTCCCGGGAAAGATGTTTTTGGAGCATCCATTCCACCTGCGCCCGCCCGTGATTTCAGAATCGTTATTCTTAAAAATGCCTCTTCCTCCATTGAAGAAGGTCGTGAAATAATTCGAGCTACTTGTGCCGGTCAGACTGTGATTGAAGATCGCGGCAGCAGCATTGTCGTTAAGGTCGTATCTGTACTGGTAGTCCCGCAGGATGTTGATTATTCGACCGGGAACATCAATTTCAAGGGTTCGGTGGAAATCAAGGGTTCCGTGTTATCAGGATTTTCAGTCGTGGCCACCGGAAACATTATTGTCAACGGTTTGATCGAACCTGAAGCAAAGGTCACCTCAGGTGGAGATATCCTTGTCAAAAAGGGTATTAGAGGTACCGGACGCAGTAACGACACCAGCGAAGTAAAATCTTTTGGAAATGTTCAGGCTCTCTATGCGGAAAACGCTCGCATCACTGCGGAAGGCGATATGTTGTTCCGCTCGGTAATGAATTGTCGCCTCTGTGCCAACGGATCGCTTTTCGTAGAACGAGCTCTTGTCGGTGGAACCGTGACGGTATTAGGATCGGTTGAAGCCGGGGAAATCGGCAATGTCGTAAGTGCAAGAACTCTTATTCACTGCGGTGTTTCACACACAACCATAAATCGTATAAATCTCATAGCTGTAGTTCTGACAGATATGAGAAAAAAGCTTGCAGAGGTCGAAAAAAATCTGGTATTCGTCACTCGGCGAAATCAGAGTGAAAATGCTGTAACCCGCGAGAAAATCATCTCGGCCCTGAAAAAAAGATTTGATAGTCTGCGCGAGCAGATTCAAAAACTCGAACTGAAAAAATCTGATCTTGCGGTGACATTGCTTGATGAAAACAAGGTCAGTGTTTCGTCGACGCTTTTCTTTCCAGGTACTGTCATTCAGTTGATAAACACGAAACAGATTATAGACCGCGAGACGAAGGCTACGACGTATTATCGCAAAATGCCCGAAGAGACAATCGAATTTCGCTCTTACCAACCGGACAAAAGAGCTAAATCTCCAAGTGTTACCCCGCTTGGCAAGAACCCTTCCGGGGCAAAAAACTGACTCTGAGAACCAATGGCAATAGCTCGCGAACCAACGGGTGAATGTGGCGCCACTTTGGATATTGTGCCACCCGTTACAATGAACGCAGTGTTTTCGGATGGTAAAAAACGCAGATTTTCCAACTTGCCGTCAATCTGGCGACCTGATATCGGAATTGTTTTGCCGTTAATGGTAAACGTTCCGATTAAATTCAAAAGCTGTGTTGAAGAGCCGGTCAGAACCGCCTGGAAACTTACTGGCGGATGGGAAACAACCGAACCCTTTTCCCCGGTCAGGCGTGCAAGAAGCGTCGGTATTCCTTCATTGCATAACCACTGAAACGATATGTGAATATTGGAGAGGGAGGTTCCCTCACTCCTAATTTCACATTTTCCGTTAAGGTTCGCCTTGACCGTTCCTTTGTGTATTTCAAGAGCATCACCAGACAATGCTGCATGCATCATCGGTTCCACGCCAGTGAGATGAATTTTCAAACCAGCGGTTCCTGATAGTTCAGGCAGACCCAAGCCATAACGGAGTGCCCACGGAAGACTTGCTACGAAATCTTCAACCGAAAAGTCGTCCACTAAGAAATGCAGGTCTGATTTGATTTGGGAAATTTTTGAGAATTCAATACCGCCCTCAATTCTTGCGGGCCTGCCGAAGAACAGGCTTCCGCTATCTGTGAACTGCAGGTGATCCTGATGAATCATCGCTTCGGCGGAAATCTCCATGAGCGACATATTCAATCCAGTGATGATGATTCCAAGACGGGAAGCTTTTCCACGGATGTTGCCGGTAAATCCCGAACCTGAATTGACAAGCCATGAACCGGCCAAAGACAAGGTGCCGGTAGCTTTCAGAGGCCATTTATCAATCCAGAGCCCTTCGAAGCGATGTGACAAAGATGCAATATCAATCATCGGAATATCCAGATATCCGTCGATTGTGCATTTTTCGTGATCAAAATGTGCGTGGAATTCATTGCGAAATGTCGTGCCGAACGAACAACCATCGAGAATGCCTTCCAGAGAAAGTTCTGACATCGAAAAAGAGCCGACAGCCTCGGTGGTAATTACAGGTTCTCCATACCAGTTTCCGGATAGAGCCATTCGAAAGGGCTGCATGCCTCGTTTTCCGGTAGCCGGAGCAGGGTCCAGTTCGAGCCCATGAACCAATAAAGAAGGGCCGGATGCATTCGTCTGCCATTCAATATTCATCACTCGCAAACGATCAATCTGAAAACGAAGCGGCGGAAAGGCGAGACAGCCAAATTTTGCACCTGGTAATGGCGGCAAAGTTTCCATCCATGCAGGCGAAGGCGGACCCTGGATGTGCGCTTTTTCGCAAACAATCGAAGCGATTCTTGCGTTTCCTGAAATCAATGATCTCCATGATATCCCGATTTCAAGGGCGTTCAAGACAAAATTCAGTCGCGCTCGCCGGATGAATCCGACTATCTGTCTGACTTGAATTCCATCATAAAAAGAGCCGCTCAGACCTTCGATCCGGAGATCCATTCCCTGTTGGGCTGCGATAACGTCAGTGAAGCGTTCGACGACGAAAGAGGTTCCCCAGGTTGTGGTAAAAAAAAAGGCTCCGACTATCAGAAGCACGGCAGGTCCGCTCAGCCAGAAGGCCCACTTCAGCAGCTTGTTTAGTCGTCCCGGAGTTTGAATCGACATGGTCCGCTATTATACCTTTCATCACCAATAAAGGCAAAAGGCAGGGGCAATTAATTCTCACAGGGCGCGACCGTCGGGCGCGCCGAGTCCTATATATGCATATTATCTCGGCTGGCCCGGCGGTCCAGCCCTGGTTGTTGAGTTTGGGCAATTCGAGCCATGCTTCGGGGCAGAATTAAATGGCCCTGGGCAAAAGGTGAGCGAGATTGATATTTAAAAAGCAAAAAAAATCCCCCGAATTATCGGGGGACAAAGATGAGAGGATCTTTGAGAGGATGCTTGAGAAAATAACTAGCCCTTACAAAACCAGTCTTTAAGGGCCGAGTCGTATTTCATCAAATCTTGTTCAGAAAAATAGATGGGGAGTTCATGTGCGACACTTTCCGCGGAATCCGAGGCATGTACCAAATTGTTTTGAACATTAATCGCAAAGTCTCCGCGAATGGTTCCGGGTTCGGCGTTTTCTGGGGCAGTAGCACCTACCATTTTTCTTACAAGATTAATGGCATTTTTTCCTTCAACGGTCATAGCGCAAACGGGTCCCGAGGTCATGAATTGCACCAGTGAGTCGTAAAAGGGCCGGCCAAGATGACATGAATATTGTCGTCCGGCTTGCTCCCGGGTGACTTGAAGCATTTTTAAACCAACAAGCTTCAAACCTTTCTGCTCGAACCTACGAATGATCTCACCTATCAACCCGCGTTGCACAGCATCAGGTTTGATGATGATAAAAGAACGTTCCACGAAAGGCCTCCTGGAGTGGTATGGTATCGCGTTTTATCTATCAGAATCTGATAGATAAAACAGCATCGTAGCTCGTGTCCCGCGTCCATTGTCGGAATTCAAACATGCTTTATCGGAAACACCATGCAGAATCAGCAATCCACGGCCGCGATCACATAAAATTTCATCATAAGTTGGTTTGTCGTCCATAAGCTTTTTTTGAGTATCCATGCCGGCTCCATAATCTTCGACAATGACGGTGAACTCAGTTCCTTCGACAGAGAACTGGAGATCAACTACACCACTGCCTCCGAGATATGCGTGCTCCATGGCATTAAGAAGAGCCTCTTCAAGAGCGAGGACAATGCGGTTAGTTTTTAAAGCTCCGACATCAAGATGTTCACAGATTTCGCGTAACGTTATCAATGCATTTCCGACGTAAAGTCTCTCAGCCGGAATACGCATATGAACGGCGATTCTTTCAGCCGAAAGGCTGACACCGCATTCCTCAACAGGTGACACGACATCCACCAAGCTCATGAAGTTTCTCCAGTCTGTGGAAAAAAGCAAAACACACAATTATTCCTTGGAAGCGATGATTTTGATAACCTCTTCTTTGGTGGTGGCCTTGCGCAAATCTTCGATCAGATCCTGATAACGTAACAAGCGGGAAATTCGAGCCAAAAGTTTGAGATACAGACTTCCGGATTCTATGGGAGCGGCCAGTAGAAAAATCAGGTGAACCGGATCCCCGTCAACAGAATTGAAATCGATTCCACCACCGGAACGGGCAAAAGCAATCGATACCTCATTCACGGTATTGGCACGAGCGTGGGGAATTGCAATTCCAGCACCTATGGCCGTACTGCCGAGCTTTTCCCGCTCAAGGACAGCTTTAACGAAATTCACCTGGTCAGTGACTTTTCCGGATGTATGAAGCATTACGGAAAGACGGTCAATGGCCTCGAATTTAGTTACATCACCCAGGTTCAGATCGATAAAACTTTCCTGCAATAACTCAGAAATCATTTGGTGCTCCTTCCAGCTCACAGGTTTGCAACCTTTGCACGATAACAGTGTATGCATGAAGCGTGCCAAATGAAAAAAGTGGGTGTACAGCGACCTTCTTGGGTTTCAATAATGCGTGTGCTTTTTACACCATCAAAAAATGTGTGCTTTTTACACTTCTTAACATTAGCGATTCATGAATTGTCCGAAACCGGGCAATAGGCCATTTGCCCACACTCTTACCAAAGAAGAATGAACGACCTTCGACAGAAGTCGAGGGGGTTCAGCCAGCCCCGAGTGAGAGCCGAAATCCCGGCTCTTTACGCCAAGCGAGATTCCTCACATTCGTTCGGAATTACAAACAATGCTGTCATTTCGAATGAAGGGAGAAATCTCAACTAACTGCTTACATCCTTAGTTAATCATGTTTGCCCATGAAGATTCGCAATATATCAAGCGAATATTGCAGGCTGCTCTCTGGAAAAAAATGTTTTAATCGTCACCGTCGTCATTCAAATCATGTTTCTTTATCTGATGCCGCAAAGCGAAGCGGGAAAGGCCGAGCAGTCGTGCTGCAACGTTCTTTTTCCCCCCGGATTCTTCAATGGCCGCCGTAACGACTTTCTTTTCCATTGCGTCAATATATTCTTTCAAAGAAAAGCCGGGGATTGTCCAAGGTTTGTCGTCGGTTGAAATTTCCTTCGCTGCTCCCGGAACCGAATGGAGTGGCTCGGGATATCCTCGTTCAGGAATTTTACGTAAAACTCTCAGCTCTTCCGGTAGACTGCTGGGGCGAATTTTGCTGGTATTTTCAAGCAAAGTGGCACGCTCAATGAGGTTCTTCAGCTCCCTTACATTCCCGGGAAATGCGTAGTTGATCAAAATATCTCCGGTTTCATGGGTCAGACCGGTAATGTTCTTTGAAAATTCCTTCCGGAAGTGATCGAGGAAATACCTAGCCAGGAGCATTATGTCGTCTTTGCGCTCACGCAGTGAGGGCAGAAAAATTGTAAATACATTCAGGCGATAAAACAGGTCTTTCCGCCAGGTGCCCTCCTCCATGGACTTTTCAAGATCTGCATTAGTGGCGGCAATTATGCGCACATCCACGCATATGTCTGTCGAACCGCCGACACGCCGAAAACGTTTTTCCTGAAGCACACGCAACAGTTTTACTTGCAGACTCGGGCTCAAATCGCCGATTTCATCAAAAAATAAGGTACCACTATCCGCGAGTTCGAATACACCTTTTTTCTGCCTTTGTGCATCGGTGAATGCGCCTTTTTCATGCCCGAAAAGTTCTGATTCCAGCAAGGTTCCTGTAACGGCTGCTGCATTCACATCAATGAATGGCTTGTTTCGACGACTGCTCTGCTGATGAATCTGGCGAGCGACGAGCTCTTTCCCTGTCCCGGATTCGCCTCGGATCAATACTGTCGTTCTTTCGCTCTGTGCGGCCATCGCAATGTGATCTCGAAGCACCTTCATTTTTACATTTTCTCCGAGAATCTGGTTGTAATCCTGCTCATCCTTCGTCTGATAAAGAATAAGTTGTCGCTTGATCAGCGAAGTTTCAACAATCTTCCTGATCAGAAGGCTGACTTCCGCAAGATGATACGGTTTTGTCAGATAATCATATGCGCCGAGTTTCATGGCGTTGACGGCAGTATCTACGTCTGCATAAGCGGTCATTACTATAACGGGAACCGTTGGATCAATTTGTATAATGTGCGGAAGTACTTCCAGGCCGCCCATTCCGGGAAGGCGAATATCGAGCATTACGATATCGCCACCCTTTTCTTTAAAAAATTCCAAAAACTGTTCACCACGCGAAAAATCGTGAACGCTGTAACCTTCACTTTCGAGAGATTCCCGAAGTGTCCATCTAATCATGTCCTCATCATCAACAATCAATATTTCTATAGCCATGAATCATTTCACCAACTTAGCCCGACGCATCGCTAAAACGATATCGGCGCGCTGTCGTTCATCGGCTTCATAAAAAATATTCAGGAAACACTGATAAAGAGATGATTCGGTTGAGCTCATGAGAAGTCTTAACAAATGCCGGCGTCCATCCGGTTCCTGGTCTCTGAAACTCCTGGCAAGTATTCGTAATGAAAGCGGGGTGCCGATATCTACAAGGGCTTCCATTGCTGCCTTGCGTGCCCGCACAGATAAATCGGTGAGAAGTTCTCCAAGTGCAATCAGATCTTTTTCAGCCAGAGAGTGCGCGTAGAAAATTCGAAAAATAGCGGCCCTGACTGCACCGTCTTCATCGTTGCGTAACTCTTCAAGATGCCGTATAGCTTCATTGCCAGCCACCCGGTAAAGTCCGCGAGCCGCCTGGAAACGTACTTGCCAATTCACATCCTTGCTTGATGCAAGCAGAACGGGCATTATGTCCTCTTTTCCGATTCGGCCCATCGCTTCAATAATTGCGGCACGAATAGATGGTTTCTGTGCCTCTGGAAGAATTTTTTTGAGAATGCCGATTGCGCGCTCGTCTCCTATAACTGCAACGGTGGCAAGAGCCTCCATGACGACTTTTTCATCGCCGTCCGCCAGCAGTTGCAACAACGGACCGAGTTCCTCGAAATCAAGATAGCGGTAGGCTACTGCTACTGAACGTCTTGCATATGCTTCCTGATGTGCTGCGAATGCGAATATCTCTTCCTTCTTGTTCCAGCCCATTACTTCGAAAAATGCTATCGGAGGCAGGGAATCACGAAGTTTCGTAGGCCTCCACTCGCGATAATCAAACAACGGCAAAGAAAGTCGATGAATATCTGAGTCGACGTATATCATGAAATCGCCGGCGGCCTCCGCCAGAATCTCGGCAAGATAGACGGCTTTGCCGACATGATTCACGGCTCCCAGTGGGCCACGCATGGTGCGTGTCACATCTCCAAAAGCCATTCCGATAGAAATGCGGGCACGCGCCTGGGCCAGCGATGCATTGTTTTCAAGCCCTTTTTTGAAACGCGAAATGACATCCTTTGCGCACACCAGGGCCTCGAATACAGCATCATCACGCTCTTCGTCAAAACCGAAGAGCCAGAGGCGATCCATCTGATTGCCCAGATAGACACTGAAAGGAAAATCGACCGCTTCCGGGGACAATAGAGATTCCGCGGCTTGAAACAGGGGAATGAATCCGGTCTGGCTCGCGAGAACGTCTTCCGGAAATCGCAACTGAACTACTGCCGCGACTGCGGATGTAGTCTTCAGATCGCTGATGGGTGCCAACTGATCGTCGAGTAGTCGTCGAAACCTCAGATCCTCTTCGCTTCCCACTTTTACAGATGGTTCGGCGGTGGGCATGACAAAAGGTTTCAGTGGCGGCAGGGAAGACGCATCAGCGGATACCTGGCTGTTTCCGCTGACAACTCCAGTGAAAGTGCGTGCAGCTGTCCCGGGACTGGCATCCGCGGATGACCCGAGCGTGGAAGGGGAGAGGATTGTCGGGCTGTTTCCGGCAAATTCTTTAAGAGATGCGGTATTCGAGCCAGACCCCGTGAACGATTCACCGGAAAGACGCTCATCAGAGTCATCGAAATCGTCCTGTGAAAAAATGACGAAGACCAGAAGAATGACAATGAGAGCGGCAATAACCATTAAAATTGCATTCATCATGCTTTAACCCTCTTCACAGTAGTGTTCGCACATGATAACAAATGTATTCAGGTATTCGACGGAGTTGCGATAATGGATGGTAATCGATATGCGCGATAATCGATCGGGTATCTAATTCTTTCAACGATGATATCCCATACGGCGAACCCAAACGTCATCTTTTCGCCAATTTGCTCTTATCCTTACCCATAATTCAAGATACAGATCGCGCCCGAGCAACTGATTCAGGTGTTCGCGGGCTGAAATCCCAAGTGCTTTTATTCCCTCGCCCCCGCTGCCGATAATAATCTTCTTATGACTACTCTTTTCCAGGATCAGATCAACCGTTACAACAGTCTTTCCATTTTCACGTTCCTGAAAATCCTGGACAATAACTGCCACGGAATGCGGAACCTCATCACGATATTTTTTCAGAATCTCTTCCCGGATAACCTCTTCGACAATCTCGCGTTCACTTTGCGTAGTGTAATCATCAGCACTATATGCATGCGCTCCTGGCACAAGCAACGTTTTAAGCTTCTCAAGCAGGTCTGCGAGTCCGGCATTGCGGGTTGAGGAAACGGCAAACACACCGCTGAATTTTGTCTTGGAACGATATTGTTCTTCGAGTTCCCGAATTTTGGCAGTTGCATCCGCTTTACAGACTCGTTTTTCCAGGATATCCATTTTTGTGAATACCAGCATCAGTGGCCCATCGAGTAACTTAACCACATTGGAAAGATAGACTGCGTCTTCTTCGGGGCGCGGGTCAGATGCATCGACCAGGAACATTGCCGCCTGAAGCCCGCGAAGCGTCTCTGATATCTCGGTTGCCATGAAGGCATCAAGCTTGTTCCTTATCGGGTGCATTCCCGGAGTGTCACAAAAAACGATCTGGTCCGAGCCTCGAGTCAGGATGCCGAGAATGCGACGCCGTGTGGTCTGTGGCTTCGCCGAAACAATCGACACGTGTTCCCCGACAAGGGTATTCACGAGAGTTGATTTTCCGGCATTTGCCCGTCCGAAAACGCCGATTGCGCCGAAACGAGTTTCGATTGCTGATGACTTCATTGTGTTTCCTTTGCCGGCGCCACAATCGCGGCTGTGTTGAGTTCTAACGGCGGATCGAATGTAACCTGGTTTGTCGGTGAAACCACTTGTATCCAGATGGGTTGAGTATTGGAAAAAACAATAGGGTTTCCCTGTTCGTCAAAAAAACGAGAAAACTCCCTAATAGCTGATTTTTTCCAGATTGCAGGAATAATTGTTCCTCCGAACATTATAAACGCACGTCCTTGGCCTATGAATGAAATATCCTGGCGCCCTTTTTCGTCAATGACTTTCATGGCTGCTTCCTGGATGATTATGGTTCCGGGGGTGAGGGGTCTCATGGAGACCCTGTCCAGGTGTTGAAGGCCATTCATATATCGATCATACGAATTTCTTCTGGAATTGAACCTATAGGCGACAGAATAGTTTGAGTGATACTGAATGGTCACTCCGTTATTAACGCGATGCGAAGCGGTCGGCTTGAGTCCGTATAGTAATGGAACCTTCTGATATGGCAACTCCATGGGGAATTTTTGCGCCTCGTAATCGATGATGTTTTTCATTTTTGCATACAGATTATGCGGAGGCTTGCGTGACATATCCCGGAAAAACGGTTCTCCATTGCTGATCTCATCTATTGAAAGCACCTTGGCGTCTTCAATATGCTGATATCCCTGTGGGCTTCCGCCGCAATGAACATAAAGTGCATTAACTTCAAGTGCCCGGTCGATGAAGTAGTCTCTACAGCTGCGTACTGGTCCGATGATTCCCGCTACATGGTAGAACAAAGCCATAAAGCGTGTGATTCCGCCCTCGACAGGAATTTCATAAACAACTTCTGCTTCTTCGAGGCCTGTTTGTGGACGTGCCTGATTATGATTCTCTATCATGATCGCGATCGGTCGCATTCCGGGAGAATTGTGTATTTGGGGATTTTCTCCGTTAGAGGGCCCGATGGGTGACATTTTTACAGGTGGGGTTTCGGTGGATACGGGCAATGCGCTCAAGGTAACGGAATTAGAAGCCGGATGAACATTAACGGTAACGGAATCAGAAGCCGTAGGAACACTAACGGTAACGGAATCAGAAGCCGTAGGAACATTGACGGTAACGGAAATAGAAGCCGGAAGAACATTAACAGTAGTGGAATCAGAAGCTGTGGGAACATTGATGGAATGAGAGGCAATTGAAAGCGCCATGGGAGTTTTTTTCCCGAACGCTCGTGAAGTCATGCTTCGTAAACCCAACGTTTGAAAATAAACCTTGCGTTTCACTTTTCGCACAGAAGTAGGCAAAGGCATAGGAATAGCTGTGTGAATAACAGGGGAAGCGCTCCCGTTCATATATTTCGGTGGAGAAACCGGATTTTTCGTGGAGATGCTGACAGGGCGAGTTGGAGCGGATGAGATCGATTCCTTAGTCATGGCAAGGCGTTTTTCCAAAGCCGGCAGAAGAGAACGTGTAGCGTTTAACAATACCGTCAAGCGTTCGCGATAGTAGATAGCCAAGGGGTCCTGGGACTGCTCAATGCTGTTGATGCCTTTTTCGATGGCGTTCAGTTTCTGCTTCAGTTGAACCGGATCGAGTTTATCGGATGCACTGGCAGGCGGCATAACCAGGGGCGAAGCGAAAAGGCGATTCTCTATTTCTGCCTTCATTACGTTCATGGAGTCGCGCATCTCAAGATAATTGCGCATGGGATTGTTGTCCTGAGCGGTAACTGGTGTTTGAAACCCAGAACACAAAGAAAGTGAACACAAAAAAACTATACAAAACACAAGCGAAAATCTAAGGTTCATGGCTGTTTGTCTTCCGGTGGAACGCATCAGTGCGGAATTGTGAAATCCTCCGCCGCGGGAAGGGCAACCGCGGTTCCGGAAAGGTTTCCGGGGCGGACCAGTCCGCCGGAGATAATCATTTTCATTGCTTCCTCGATACCGAGATTGGTGTCCCTGATTTTTCGTTTTTCGAGAATGAGCAGAAAACCGGATGTCGGGTTGGGAGTCGTTGGAACGAAGACGCAGACCATAAGTGAGGGTAGGGGCGGAGAGGCCGTAGAGCCTGAGAAATCTCCGGTTACGAAGCCCAGGACCCAACTGTCTTCTTTCGGATATTCGACCATGACCACTCGTTGAAACTCGCCCTGCTGTTTCTGAAATAACACGTCAGAAACCTGTTTTACCCCTATGTAAAGCGAGCGAACGACCGGAAGGCTTTCGAGAGAAAAGTCGATCCATTTAAGAAGTCGGCTTCCGATGATGTTTTGTGCCAGCATTCCGGCGAATACCAGTACCAGGCCGGTCGAAATGAGCCCGACGCCAGGAATGGAGTATCCGAGAGCTTCACGAAGAGCATTTCCCAGAATGCCGTCGGCGTAAGTGAATATCCAGAGCATGACGTAGATGGTCACGACCATGGGAACAACGAGAATAAGTCCGGTGAAAAAATAGCTTCGCAGGAAGCCATACAAAGCTACGAGACTGTCAAGCATCGGATTGGCGATATTTCGGAGGCGCTCTCGATCCATGCTCATGAATGGAGGGACTCCGCGGATGGTAAAATACGAACGGAAATAACCCGTTTTCCTTCGGCTGCCAGAATTTCGATTCGCCGTCCACGAATAATCAGAGACTCGCCAGCAGCGGGAATATGGCCTAATCGCAGGAGGATTATTCCGTTGAGGGTTGCGACCTGTTCTTCATCGACAAAATCTATCCCTGTTTCGTGAAAAAGAGTATTGAGACCGATTTCGGCCTTCAGGGTTACCGACCCATCGTCATTGAATCTCCATGGAAGCGTTCCGTCATCGTGCTCGTCGTGTATCTCGCCAACAACCTCTTCAAGCACATCTTCGAGAGTGACCATTCCGGCGGTTGCGCCATACTCATCGACAGCTATCGCGACCTGAATATTTTTTTTCTGCATCAGCCGCAAAAGGTCATAGGCACTGCTTGTCTCAGGAACAACCAGCGGAGGTGAGGCAAGTTCTCGTAAGGAAACAATACTTCCTTCTTTCAGGAAAAGATCTTTGAAATAGACCACACCCATCACCTGATCTATGCTTCCTTCATACACCGGAATTCGGGAAAAACCACTCTCCCGGATGATTTCCCGGGCACGAATCAGCGGAAGATTAACGTCGAACGCCGTCACTTTTACCCGTGGAATCATGATCTCACAAACCCGGGTATCTTTCAAGCTGATGATTCCACGTGCCATTCTGTGCGGGCGTTCCCGAAGAGTGCCTGATGATGCTCCCAGCGAGAGCAGGACCAGTAATTCGTCGCGTGAGATATTGCCCTTGCGTCGATCACCTCGAAGGCCGAGCGCGTCGATCAGGGTGCGAGTCACAAAAGTCATCACACTGACAGGTACAGTCAGCAGGCGGTCGAAGAACATGATGATCTTCAAAAATTGCAGAGATCGCTCAAGAGGATGAGCGGCAAACATGGTCTTAGGCATCAATTCGCAAAACACAAACAGAAAAAAAGCGACTCCGGCAGTACCTATGGAGAGCGCCCATGGCGCAAATCGTTCGAACAGTTCCGTCGACAGAGATGCTACGGCAACATTGCTCATATTGATACAGATGAGAGTCATCGCCAGAAAACGTTCTGGAGATCGCGAATAGCGTAATAATACGCGTTCGCCGACTCCTTCCGGGGTGGAGGCGCGATGTCTCAAAAGGTGGACGTCGAGCGAAACGACACCTGTTTCCACACCGGAAAAAACGTAACAGAGAAACAGAAAAAAAACGATCAGAAGAACGGAAATGAATACCGGCATGAATTCAGTTGACTTCCCGCTCCGGAGTGGTCGTATTGGATGTCGTCTTTTTTGTCACGCGCAGGCGAAGAATTCGGTTCCCCTTGATTTCGGAAACGACGAACAGTCCTGCCGGGTCATCGACTTTTTCATCGCGTCGTGGGATGCGTCCAAGTTTTTCGAGAACAAACCCGCCGACGGTTTCAGAATCTTCATGATCGAACGTGGCACCTAGTTCGGCTTCAAGATCTTCAATAGATGCCCGCGCATCTACGCTATATATTCCGGGTTCAATTTGCACGATCGGTGCCTGTTCATCCTGGTCGTATTCATCGACTATTTCGCCCACGATTTCCTCGAGCAGGTCTTCGATAGTGACAAGGCCGGAAATTCCACCGTATTCATCGACGACGACTGCCATGTGGAGCTTCCGTTTTTGAAATTCTTTCAATAATTCGTCGAGCTTCTTTGTCTCGGGAACAATATAGGCAGGCCGAAGCAGTTTCGCAATTTCAAACGTACCGGCATTCCTGAGTTCTTCATAACGAACCAGAATGTCTTTCACATACAATGCACCTGTGACCCGATCAAGTGTTCCTTCATATACTGGAAATCTGGAATGTCCGTCATCACGAATCAGCTTTAACAATGATTCGAGTGCAATATTCTGAGGGATTGCCACGATGTCAGGGCGAGGAACCATTACTTCACGAACCAATGTGTCCCCAAATTCAAATACAGATGAAATCATCTTCTTTTCATCTCGCTCGATGATTCCGACCTCCTCGCCAAGTGAAAAATAACTATCGATTTCATCGAGTGTGGTCGCCGAACCGAGATTACGGTTCCAGTCGGAGTAATCCGGGAATGTTTTTTGCAGAATCCATCGCACCACTCGATTGACAGGATTGGTAATCGCCAGCAGGATCTTCAGTGGAAACACGGCGATACAGGCGAAGTTGAAGGCATTGAAGATTGCAACTGTCTTTGGGGTGATTTCCCCACAAATGAGAATCATTATTGTCATGAATACCGATGCTATTGCCACGCCGATTGAAGCTGAATTACCGAAGATCGAATTTCTGAAAAAATCAGAGCTCTCGACGAATCTAAGAATGAATCGCGTCGCCAACGCTGTCGATACGACGTTCACAAGAGTATTTCCAAGGAGAAGTGAGATCAGAAGGCGTTGTTTATCGGCTATTATGGCGAGTATTTCGGATGCCCGGGGGTCTCCTTCATCCTCGACTTTTTTCAGGCGCAGAGGAGAAAGAGAAAAGAATGCTGTCTCGGTCGCTGAAAAAAACGCCGACATGCACAGCAAGGCAATGAAAACAAAGATTTCCATTATGATACTCGGCAATTTCTCAACATACAAAAACAAGAAAGATGAGGGAAGAGTCGGAATACGTTTATTATCACGAAACTAATGAGGTGCTTGCAATATCCACGAAACACCACACAGGGGCGGGTTTGAAACCCGCCCCTACAAATGGACGATGCGTATTCACTCATGATTGCCACATAATTTTGCAAGTCGCTCTAATGTGCATGAAGAACAGATGCACAACCTTTTCGAATAACTAATTTTCAGTTCTCCCAGTCCCCTTGTCATCGGAATCATTCTGAGCGTCAGAAGGTGTCACCGCCCTTTTGATCAAAGGAGCAGCGGTCTTGTGCGTTTCGAGATCCTTGAGAAGTTTTTTTTCACTCAGCAGGCTGCATATGGTTTCTTCGCGCTGTTTCATCCGGGCCAGTGCTGATTTAACGGAATGATCGTAGCCGATGAGATGCAGAAGTCCGTGGGTTAACAGAAACACTATTTCGAGTTCAACCGGGTGTTTCAGCTCTTCAGCCTGCCGACAAGCGGCTTCCACACTGATTACCACATCGCCGATCATGCGAATTTCACTCTCAAATTCTTCTTCCTCGATCGGAAAAGATAGAACGTCAGTAGGTCGGTTATGTCCAAGATACTGATTGTTCAGCTTCTGGACAAAATCGTCATCACAAAACACCACAGACAACTCGACATGATCGGGAAGCCCTTCGAATTTCATTATTTCCTGGGCAATGGTCCGGATGCGGCGAGTATTGATCTTAATCTTCTTTTGCCGATTGTTGATGAGAACTTCCATCCGCGCCTCCCTTGGGTTGATTAGAAAGCTTTCCGGGATAATCAACCCGGCCATGATACATCGAAGTCAGTACTCTGACAAAGGAGCTCTCTATTTTTTCGATGTCCTTCAGCGTCAAATCGCTCTCATCAAGCTGGTTTTCGTCATTAAGTTTGTTTTCGATGATTTTTTTGACCAATCCTTCAATCCGGCTGTGGGTGCGTTGTGGCAAAGTCCGCGAAGCTGCCTCGACCGAATCGGCCAACATTACTATGGCGGTTTCCTTGGTTTGTGGCTTCGGTCCAGGATATCGGAATCGCTCCTCATTTACTTCCTGGCCAGTGGTGTCGGTCTTTGCCTGTTCGTAAAAGTAGCTGATGAGAGTAGTTCCGTGGTGTTCGCGAACAAATGAGATCACGCGGTCCGGGAGGCCATGTTCTCGTCCCAGATCGATGCCGTCACGAATATGCCCGACCAGAATCAGACTCGACATGTAAGGTGTCAGATTATCGTGTTGATTGTTATTGGACTGATTTTCGGCGAAATACAATGGTCGTTTGATCTTTCCGATGTCATGAAAATAGCCACCGATCTTCGATAACAAAGCATCGCCATTAATTTCGATTGCTGCCGCCTCGGACAGGTTAGCAACCAGCAAACTGTGCTGATACGTACCTGGAGCTTCTTCAGCAAGGCGTTTCAGGAGAGGTTGTGAGAGATCGGTAAGTTCAAGTAATCGTGAGCCGGTTGCCAGTGAAAAGGCGTTTTCCAGATATGGCAACACTCCGTTTGCAAGAATGCCTGCGAATACGCCGTTTCCAAATCCACAAGCGAGCATTACCAGGACCGAATTGACATTCATCAGAGCAAAAGTTTCCGCATCGAGCATCATGAGAGATAACAGCGCCACTGCGTTTCCAACTCCGATGCGGACACCGCTCCAGCCGATAGTGCCGCGAATGTTTACGTCTCGTGAAGATGACTGCCAGGCCAAAACTCCGATCACTCCGCCTATCAACCCCACTATTGCAAAGCGTGCATTCGATTCGGCAACGACGAACATCAATACTCCCAGAAGCATCTGGTGGAAGATAGCCACCTGCACATCGAGAAGGGTAGCCATAAGCAGTCCGACGGCAGGCAATGGTGTAAAAAGAATAGCCAGTGCATGTTCTTCGTATGCGGTTCCAAAGGCGTAGACTATTTTTCCCATTAAAAGGGCTGCAATCCAAAGACCCCCCATGAGTCGGAACAGATCTACATCTTTTAAAATCATATGGCGTGTTAAGCGCAAATGTGTCAGGGATGTAAGAATGAGAAGGATTGCAAGGAGTGAATTCCCCAGAAATGACAAGGCCTGGTTCTTGTGAATCTGTTTTTCCATGGTGCGTAAAACATAGACATCATCAGCCGTTACGATTACACCTTCATCTATGATTTTCTGGCCCTTCTGAAATGTACGCTTTACGGCTGCAACCGCATGTGACGCAAGATCCTTCCGCTGGCGCGTCTGCTTTTCGTCCTCAATGGCGTTTACGGACAGACAATTTTTTACTATATCCGTCATGAGGCGTCGCAGAAGGTTTCCGCCGGGCAGATCAAGCACATGCCGTTTTGCCTGCACACGCATGCTTTCAAGGTTGCGACTCGTTATCACTCCCTGCCCAAGATTCTGAATAATCTGGCGGGCTTCGTTTTTCAAACGATCAAACTCACCTTTTTGCAAAGTCGTCAGTTCTTTTAGTGAGTCGAGATCGAGAAGTCGATCGGCTGTGGGAAAGTACGATGCTATCAAATCATTGGATAACTCAGACGGTTCCTTGTCTTTTAAGTCTCGAAAATAATTGTCGGCAGCAGTGAAAAACCGATTGCACCGATTGGTCATTTCATTTTCCGCATTTTCGATGTGAGCTATAACAGGTTCAATTTTTTCTTCTTCCAGGCGACGTAGCTCGTCAGTCTTACGCTCATCGACGAAGCTGATGTTCTTTGGACTACGAATAGTCTTTGGACATACCATTCCTTCGACGACTTCGGGACTGAATCCGGTGGGATCGAGAAAAAGAATCAGAACCACCGCACCGAGAAACATGCCAAGCTGCAACAAAAAAGTACGTTGTCGCTTGACGGGGATCTCCAGCCAGGCAAGGAAACTCGACAAAGGGAATCTGGAAATAAAAGAAGACGAAGATGCTGCAGAGGCAGGAATTCCGGTCATTGCGGCGACTCGTCATTTTCGTGATAATAAGATTCATACGCCCGAATTATCTCTTTCACGAGTTCATGCCGAATGACATCGCGGTCTCGAAGCTGAATGAACGACACACCCTCGACTTTGTTCAGGACTTCCGGGAGTGTAAATAGAGAGGAGTCGCGACTATCCGGAAGATCGACCTGTGTGCGATCACCTGTCACAATGACTTTTGATCCGTGTCCCATGCGGGTCAGAAACATTCGCATCTGCTTAATCGTCGTGTTCTGGGCTTCATCGAGTACGATGAACGCTTCATTGAAGGTACGTCCGCGCATGTAAGCCAGCGGTGTAATTTCAATGATACCTTGTCGCAGAAGCTGCTGAAATCTGGAGACTCCGAGGAATTCCTGGAGGGCGTCGTATAGGGGACGGAAATGGGGATCAACCTTTTCCATCAGGTCGCCCGGTAAAAAACCCAATTTTTCACCAGCTTCTATAGTGGGGCGTGAAAGAATTATACGGCTGACATGTCGCTCCCGCAACGCGTGTACGGCCATGGCAATGGCCAGATATGTCTTTCCGGTTCCGGCCGGACCGATCGAAATCGTTACGTCATGATGACGAATGGCATCAATATAGGCTTGCTGATTCGCCGTTTTTGCACGAACCACATGCCCGGAATGCGTTGTCAGAAGCTCATCGTAAGGTTTCTCACGAACTGAAACACTCGTTTCGGGTTTTGTGCCACACTCCGTTGACTCTTCGAACATACGCTTCAGTTCGTCTTTCCCGATCTGTTCTCCGGTATCGAGGCGCCGCTGAAGAATTCGTAAAAATCGCTTCACAAGGTCGACCCGGTCATCCAGGCCTGTGAGTATCAACTGATTTCCCCGGGCGCGCACGCGAATACCTGACAGGCCTTTTATAAGCTCCAGTCCTGACCAACCACCGTTTCCCGCAGCAAGAACATGGCGGGAGACATCATCGCTCAGGTCTATCAATTCTTCGTTTTCGCTCATTCGACCAAACCTATGTTTGACTCTCCATGAAAATTGGAGTCCTCAATGACGGTTCTGATAGAGGGGGGATCGTCGTATTTTTCCAGCGTTAAACGCCCGAAGGAAGCGTCTTGAAAACGTTTTAAGAGATCGATGGCCGCCCGGCGCTCATCAGGTTCTCCCCCGCGTCCGAGAAAATGGCGATCCGAGGCGTAATGCGGCAGAAAGGCTGACCAGACTTCGCCGGACTCTTTCCAGCCGGGCAGCATATCAGCATGTGAAATGGCTATCAACATGTCGACTAACACGCGAGCTGCTCCGATGGGGTCTTCATTGGGACCTGGAAGCGTGTTGATAAGACGCAGTATTTCGCCACGTCGTAACAATCCAAAATCAAGCACTCCCGGGAGATCGAGCAACTCCAGGTTGCCGGGCAGCTTTACCCATTGTATATGGCGGGTTACGCCGGGTAGGTTGGCAACTTTGGTGGCGCGGCGGCCGGCAATAGCATTTATAAGCGTTGATTTTCCGACATTCGGAATTCCGATGACCATGAGTCGGCGCATTGTTCGTGTCATTCCCGGAGTTGCACGAATTCCGGCTTCTGTAGCGACACGTCGAACTCGTTCTCTAACTGCTTTTACTGAAGAGGGGTCGCGGGCATCCAGGGGAATGCAGTGCTGGCCATCTCTGGAAAAAAACTCGACCCAGCGTCGCGTCTCCGCGGGATTGGCAAGGTCGCATTTTCCCAGAATGATGAGTGAGGCCTTGCCGAGGCGTTTGACCAATCCGTGTAGTTGAGAGGATCGCGGCATACGGGCATCGAGTAGTTCGACGATCAGATCGGTTACAGGAACAAAACGCTCGATCGAACGAAATGCTCGTCGAATGTGTCCGGGGAGATCCTGGGCCAAGGTTAGTGGGATGCCGAAGGCACGGCTTCGGCAGTCACGGGCAAATGCTCATAACTGTGAATTGGTCCTATGCGGCGGAAAGGCCAATACAGGAAAACTGCTTGTCCTTTTAGATTGCCAAGAGGCATGGGCCCCCAGAATCGGCTGTCAGCACTATTGTTGCGATTATCACCCATGACAAACAGTGAGTCCGGGGGAACTGTCGTTTCGAAATCACTATATGGCGGCTCTTTAATATACGGCTCTGTCAGAGCGGCCCCGTCAACGTGGACAACACCATCGGTAATGTTAATGTGTTCGCCAGGCAATCCTACAACACGCTTTATAAAATCTCTGGGAGGGTTTGTCAGAATCTTGTCAGGATATTTGAATACCACTATATCACCACGTTTGGGCAGACTGAACCATATTTTCGGCAAGAAAGGAAGCCTGCCATCCAGCGTCAGATCTGCCACATATGCGAATTTATTGACAAGAATGCGATCGCCGGCACGTTCAAGCGCTCCGGTTCTTACATTATGTCCTTCACCCAGAAGAGTGTTTTCCATGCTGCCGGTCGGAATCCAAAAGGCCTGCAAAACAAGGCTTCGAATGATAATGGCCAGCACGAAAGCGATAAAAACGGTTTCATTCCATTCGCGGAACGCTGACTTGTAAAAAAGAGTGAACGTGCGTCGGCACAAAACCGTATTTTCAACGTCGAACACCTGCAATGAGATGTCGTTTGCTCCGTTGCAAAGTGTCAATGCCGATGCAAATCGGCCACGCTCGGCGGGCAGATCACATGAAAATTTTTGCCGACCGCGCGGAATATGTACCATTTCGAGCCTCGCTCCGTCAGGCAAACGCCCGGAAAGATGGCCCGAAAGCCAAAGCGTCGCTTCGCTGAATACCTCGTCGGGTGGAACCTGTTCGACAAGAACCACCGGACCTTTCCCGTGGCGAATAGACAAATCACGGAAGCGAAGGGAAGGCAACTCCCTTCGTTCCGACGTATCTGGTGAGATACCATTCAAACTTTCGGATTCTGTCACGACGGTCATATTTTAATCCCGCGTCGACACGATACGCATGACAAAACATCGTGTCCACACAAGATATTGCACCTTGTCCAACAGACACGCTTACTCCGAACAAACATACGCTGCGACGGTAACTTTGCCGACCTGAGTTGTTTGTCCGGAGTTTACGCTTGCGGGGAAGTGATTCGACAAAACCTTCAGGCTCTCTGGATGATCTTGTCCTTGACGCGAGTCCTCTTGCCAACGCGATCACGGAGATAGAAGAGCTTCGCGCGAGCAACCTTACCCTGTCGAACTACTGCTATCTCAGAGATGTTGGGCGAATGGAGCAGAAAGGTGCGTTCAACTCCAACACCGTAGCTGATCTTCCGTACCGTGAAATTCTCGCGCAATCCAGCATAGCGACGGGAAATCACGACACCTTCAAACGCCTGAAGGCGTTCCTTTTCACCTTCGCGAACCTTTATGTTCACACGCAAAGTGTCGCCTGGCCTGAATGCCGGAATACCAGCATTCTTCTGATAACCACGTTCGATACCTTCAATGATCTGGTCCATAAAATAACTCCTTTTAGAAATCTCTTGCAAAAAAAACGAAAATTTACGTATTTCGAATCAGACTTCGACTCCGGGGGCGGTGTTCAGACACTCCTGAAAAATCGCACCATCAGCAGTCGTCAGGTCGAGTCTGCTAAAGACGTCCGGTCTGCGAATCGCAGTCCTGACAAGGCTTTTACCGCGACGCCAATCTTCGATCATGCGGTGATGGCCCCTGGTAAGGATTTCGGGAACTGAAGCACCTTCCCAGACTGGCGGACGAGTAAACTGTGGATGATCAAGCGGGCCGGTAAAAAAAGAATCATGCTCAACCGATTCTCTGCAGCCGACGGCTCCGGGGAGCATGCGGGCAACCGCATCAATTACGATCATTGCCGGGAATTCCCCACCGGTCAACACGTAATCTCCAATCGACATCTCAAGATCAAACTCAGGTCGGATGCGTTCATCAAAACCTTCATAGCGGCCACAAACGAGGATGATGCGCGAAAAACCGGCGAGCTGACGAACCACGGATTGGGTGAAGGGAACGCCCTGCGGTGTGAGTCCGATGACGGGCCCGGGGTTTCCCTGACGGCGTAGATCCCGGATGGCTTCGACAAGTGGTCCTGGTTTAAGAATCATGCCTGGGCCTCCGCCAAATGCCGTGTCGTCTACGGTTTTGTGGCGGCCATCGCCGAATTCGCGAAACGAATGAGTTTCGATCGAAAGAATATCGTTCTTTACGGCGGCTCCAAGAATGCTTTCATCGAAAACATTCTTGAACATACCCGGAATCAATGTGAGGATATCTATTTTCATGGTTTTTTATCTGCGAAATAGTGGAATTCCAGGGGCTCATTAAGGGTCAGAGCGCGACTCTTGCGATCTATCTTTTTAATGAATACCTTTCTGAAAGGTACCAGAACTTCACCCAGTCGAGTACTTTCGATGACGAGGTATGGGGATGGAACATCCATTTCCAGGGAGGAAATGCGTCCCTCGTGTTCGGCAGCCGGTGATAAAACATCCATGCCGACAAGTTCGTCGGCGTAATAAGCACCCTTCGGAGGTGGAAGTCGTTCTTCCCGGGGGATTACAAAAGCCTCTCCGACAAGACCACGAGCTTGCTCATCATTCGTTATATCTTCGAGGAGAAGATCGGCAAAACGACCATCAGCAGAGCATCTGCTATCTAGAATGCGCATTGTGACCTGACTGCCGTCACTCAGACAGCGTCGAAGAACAACTTCAGGAGCAAACCGCCCTGGATTATCGCTCATACATGCGATTCGCACCCAGCCCTTCAGTCCAAAGGCTTTCAAAACCCGCCCGATGATAATCCAGGGGGATGGTTCGATGTTTTCGGCTGCCGGAGAAACGACTGGCAATGCCGCCAGACGTTTTTTACGTTCATCAGCTTTCCTGGCTTTTCTGCGCACGAAAGGTCCCACGCTCCGGGGAGTCGTGGGGGACTGACGCTCGACCACTGAATCGGATGCCATTTCAGACCAGCTCCATCATCACTTTCTTGTTACCGAGAGCCGTATTGGCACGAATGACAGTTCGAAGGGCATTTATTGTGCGTCCCTTTTTTCCGATCACTTTGCCGGCATCATCTGGATTGACCTGAACCTCGAAGACGATGGTCCCTTCACCCTCGATGGGTTTGACCATGACTTCGTCAGGATGCTCAACAATAGCTTTCACGACAGTACTGATCAAAGCCCTCAATGTCTCCGGCATAACCCGTATCTCTCTTTCGTAGGCAAACGTCGTTTCAGACGTTCTTTGCCCAGCCCTTGACGCCTTGAACGATGCCGTGCTGCTTCAAAAGACTGGCGACGGTTTCAGAAGGAGTGGCTCCAACTTTGAGGTAGGAAAGAACACGCTCTTCGTCTATCACTACTGTGGCGGGATCGGTCAAAGGATTATAGTGACCGAGATTGGCGAGCATTTTACCATCGCGAGTCTTGCGACTATCGACGGCAACGATACGGAAAAAAGCGCGGTTTTTGGTGCCCATTTGTTTAAGACGGATTGCTACTGACATAATTTCGACTCCTGTTCATTACTTTAACTGAACACAAGGACTGATTCCCTGGGTTCGGGTTTGTTTCCTGTTATTTCCTTCGCCCCATGCCGACCATCTTGCTCATTTGTCGTGAGCGCTTCGCAAGGCCGCCGAGGTTTTTCATCATTTGACGCATCTGATTGAACTGTTTCAGAAGAGCATTTACATCCTGGATGGTGTTGGCGCTTCCAGCCGCAATACGTTTTCGTCGACTGCCATCGATCAGATCGGGATTTTCACGTTCCTGGGTGGTCATGGACAGGACAATAGCCTCGAATTGTTTAAACTTTTTATTTTCAAAAGACAATTCGGACATCTGGGGGATAGCATTAGAAAACCCAGGAATCATTGAAAGAAGTTGATCAAGAGGACCCATTTTTTTTATTGCACTAAGCTGATCAAGGAAATCATTGAAGTTGAAATCCCCCTCACGAGTCTTTGCCTCGAGAGCCTTCATCTTTTCCTCGTCCATGTTGGCTTGCGCTTTTTCTATCAGCGTCAACACATCGCCCATACCGAGGATTCGCTGGGCCATTCGATCAGGGTGGAAGGATTCCAGGGCGGCCATCTTTTCACCCAGACCGACGAATTTAATCGGTTTGCCCGTGACTTCGCGAATGGAAAGTGCGGCGCCGCCGCGAGCATCACCATCAAGTTTTGTCAGGATGATTCCTGTCAGTTCAAGAAGATCATTAAAAGATTTGGCGATATTTACGGCATCCTGGCCGGTCATCGAATCAACAACCAAAAGAATCTCATGTGGTCCGGCGACTTCTTTTAACTCGCGAACTTCCGCCATCATCTCTTCATCGATATGAAGTCGACCGGCGGTGTCGATGATAACCACGTCATGATCAACGTTACGAGCATGTTCCAAGGCTGCACGGGCAATATCGGCTGGCCGGGAGCCAGCCGGCATGGAAAATACCGGAATATCAAGTTGCGCGCCAAGTACCTGGAGTTGTTTCACGGCGGCTGGACGATACACGTCACATGCAACAAGCAGAGGATTCTTTTGGTCTGCTTTTCGAAGGAGAAGAGCGAGCTTGCCGGCTGTAGTCGTTTTGCCGGAGCCCTGGAGGCCGGCCATCAGAATCACTGTGGGTTTCTTCGGAGAATATGTCAGTTTTGCCTGAGTTCCACCCAGCAACGTCGTCAGTTCATCCATGACGATCTTTATGACCTGCTGCGAGGGTGTAAAGCTTTTCAGAACCTCGATACCTACGGCTTTTTCGCGAACACGGGAGATAAAATTCTTAACAACCCGAAAATTGACATCCGCTTCAAGGAGCGCATGCTTAACTTCTGAGAGTGCAGCATCAATATCTTTTTCCGTAAGCTTTCCTGACTTTCGAAGCTTGTCGAAAATCGAAAACAGCTTAGTGGAGAGATTTCCAAACATAAGATTAAAACCACCTCAAAGGTGTATGGCAATGTACGAACAGTGGGTCAGTATAGCGCATTCTCGAAGCCAAGTCAAGAATAACGGCGGTAGCGCACAGTGCAAACGCATTAAAAGTTCTGTGGTAGGGCGCGACCGCCGGGCGCGCCGCTTTCCGCTTCGGCGTGCCAGACGGTCACGTTCTACCATAGTCATAGTTCTTGTGTCGAGAACCGCGCTATAGGCCTATTCCCGGTTTTTAATGCGTTTGTCCTGCGGTGGCGCAATCTTCCATTCCTGAGTAGGTGATCCTAATAAAAAGCAAAAAAAATCTTGACACGTCTCGTGAATTGTGCAAAAATCACGTTCGACTTTTGCACTCGAAATCTCTTTAAAGGGGTGTACAGCCATGCCAAAGACCGACTGGTTGAAAAACGAAGACAAATATGACATTTTTTCTCTTACTCCCAAAAAAAAATGGGAAGACGAGGAAGAAGAAGATGACGATGACGATCTTGTAGATGATGACGACGATCTTGGCGAGGAGGGCGACGACCTTCTTGACGAGGAAGATGACGACCTCGAAGAGGACGATGATGACCTCGATGATTACGAGGAAGATGAAGAAGACTTCGATGACGACGAAGAAGACGATTTAGATGACGAAGAAGAGGACTTCGATGACGACGAAGAAGACGATCTTGTCGACGATGAAGAAGAAGACCTGGACGATGACGAGGAAGATGACGAGGAAGAGGAATAGCTTTTTTTTCTCCCTTGGTGAATAAATATTCCAAATACCACCGTTTGAACGCTCTGTATTGAGTGATTGAGCGGTGGTTATTTTTTTCTTGTTTGTAAAGTCTGGTAATCAATCATCTTCTATGCACAAACCCGGCTGATCATTTGACTCAGCCGGGTTTGTGCATAGGGAAGAGCGATTTATTCCGTCAGGATCGGCGTGCCCAGAAGCGATTTTTTTCTTCTTCCAGAATCCGGCCAATTTCAGACTCGGATTCTCCGAACTCCCGGATATCGGAGCGATTTATCAGCCACATCCAGTCCTCGTGATTCCAGTTGCCGTTTTTCAGATAGACGAATTCTCTGAGTTTTCCAAGAAGAAGTTCCTGGCGGGAAAGCGGCGATAGGGGTTCCTGGATGGGGTGCGGTTTCTGGACGGGGGTAGGTCGTACCTGAGAAGGATGCTCGATATTGTCTGCGGACAGTTGATCTGCGGTTGAATCGTGATGGGTCTCGTGTGTGGGCGGAGGCGCAACAGGAACGTCCTGGTCAGATTCGGAAGCATCTCCGGTGTCGTCTTCTGACTTAAAGCGCACTGTTCCACTGAAGGCGTAAACTTTCAGCCCTTCGCGTTTGCCGCGTTCGAGAAGATAGTGTTCACGAACCATGGCCTGAAAAAGCCGATACATCGATCCTTTTTCATTTTTGTCCAACTTGTCTTTAAACAGATCCTGGGTAACATCATTGGCCGTAAATTCTTCGTGCCCCTGAATAAATCTCATGATTTTGCGGACATTTCGGGAAATTACCTGGTGCAGATGAATATTTCGGTCATTATCGCAACGTCTTTTATTTCGCGTGCCTTCGACAACGCCTTTGCAGAAGGGGAGCTCGCAGTATCGTTTTCGTCCCATTAATAACCTCTGATACAGTGAAATCGCACTTTGGAACCGTGCCCCCCGAAAATGCAGCATGTTCGAGAGTGCGAATAGTTTAACCGAGGGGCGATTTCTTGTCAATTTTTTTCGTCGCCCTCAGTAATTCTCCATTTGTGAGTCGGTACGGGTTTCCACGGGAATTCGTTGCCATTAACTCTGTTATCCGCTTTCGAAGCCAGTGTCGTCGCGATAGTCTAGAATGTGTTCCAGCAGGGCATCCCAACTTCCCCAGACGAAATGATTCAGAAGCACTCGGATGTCATCCCAGAGCTTGTGCTTGGTTCCGATTTTTTCCATGGCTGCTTGAAAAAGTCTATCTGAAAGAGCGATCAACTGGTGAAGCATATACGCCAGGAAATTCAATATTATGAAGATGAACGCCAGATGCTGTTTTCCGTGTCCGAAGCGATGCTCCAAATGGTAGCCGTGATTTTTTAAGATATCGAACACCTGATCTTCGATCTGCCATCGATGTCTTCCTACTTCAACAAGCTCCTCGATATTACTTTTGCATGGCTTTAGATCGGTAATCCAGCTGTTGCGATAGATTATTTTGCCGCTCGGGGCAAATTCCGCGATTGAGAACCAATTCGTGACCAAACTGCTCGAGCCATTCAGTTCAACATCATACACCCATTCATAAACGCGACGCTTTCCTTTATCAGTGGTGAATTCCAAACGCTTGACGCCGTCACAGAGACGCAAACTCGCAAGATTTTCCTCAAGAGCAACATGGTCAGTGGGTTTTGCGACAAGAATATAGCTTGAGCCCGTGTCAATTATGAGATTTACCATTGGGACTTTTGAATAAAGTCCATCCCCGACAAAGATGAGATCCAAATGACAATGCTGCTTCACAAGATTAGGAATTAAACGACGAGCGGCATTGAACTCGCAGTCCTGCTTTTGCGTTCCATCTTCACGTCGAATTTCTTCAAGCATCAGGGGAATCGGTCGCTTGGCCGTTGGATGTGCCAATGTGGCTGCAAGAACTTGATGAGCGTAGTCCACGCGACCGTCGCGGTGATGGAACTCAAGACAGTGATCACATCCCTGCTTATTGCTGCGAAAGAACTCGAAACCATCGAATAACACCGGATACCGTCCATTTAATACTCGATATTCAGACCAAAGTCTTGTCTTCTGTAAACGTTGCACGCACGCGCTGAATGCATTTTGGATGATACTCGGATCAGCTGGATCCAGGACCCGACGAAACTGGGATTCTTTCGGAATCTTGCTCACTCCAAAAATCGTGCGAAGATTGTTCCCCCGCCGTCGTTCCTCAAGTCTATTTTGGAATTCAAGCAGCGACGGATCTTGAACAAGCATCATTGCTAGGCCTGCCATGAGAACGTCAGACATTGGATGCACATGTCCGCTCGCATCAACATTCCGAATATCAGGAACGAGATCGAACTCATCTCGAATGGCCGGAAGAAGCTGGGAAAGTCTCAACGTCTCTATTGCTCTGGTCATAACCCATAAAATCACATTTTCACCGGTGGTACAAGGGGTGTCTCCTGTTTTTTCCTCGTTCAAGGTCGTGAGATTTCTCGTAAGGACACTAGTGGAGCTGTCCGAAATGGTCTGAACCCGAGCCCAAAGGCTGGCCATGCCGGCCCACGAGGGGCCGGCACCCCGCAGATCGCCAGGATGGCGATTCTAAGGGGTTCTGGCCTGCCTTCGAGGAGAGGTGTTCGGCAACCATTTCGAGACAGCGTAGCGGTGTCCTGGAGAGAATTCTCACGACCGGGATACGCCTGCAAAACATCGGTACAGGACCTCCATATAAAAACGGTTTTGTGAACCTCAAAATAAAACGAAATATTGAGGAAACACTGATCCCGAACCAAATGGAGAATTACTGCGTCGCCCTTGTGTTTATGCCTGTTTTATATGGCAAAAAGCGCAATTGCCTTTCTTATTGCATCATAGTATAATACATCGCATTTTCAGCCGTTTCCCACCTTGGAGGAATTGATGCCGCAACTTCGGAAAGACCCGGTCACCAAACGCTGGGTGATTATTGTACATGAAAACATTCGCGGCCCGGGTGATTTTCGTATGGTTCCTGAGATTGTAAAATCGGGAACATGTCCTTTTTGCCCTGGCAACGAGGCGTTGACTCCGGCTGAGGTAATGTCATACCGGGAACCGAACACGACACCGAATCAATCCGGATGGCGGGTCAGAGTCGTTCCCAACCGATATCCGGCTTTGCAGATAGAGGGCGATCTGGATCGTACCGGTCTTGGATTATATGACATGATGAATGGCATTGGTGCTCATGAGGTTATTATTGAAACGCCTGATCATGAAATAATAGGTGAAATATATGATCGGCAGCAGATGTTAAAAATTGTCAACGCATATGTTGACCGGTATCGTGATCTTAAGCGTGACAGGCGTTTTAGATACATCCTTCTGTTCAAGAACAAAGGCGCCGCTGCGGGGGCGAGCCTCGACCATCCGCATTCACAACTCATAGCAACGCCCATCATTCCAAAGCGTGTCATGGAAGAAGTGGAGGGGGCTCGTCAGTATTATTATTACAAAGAACGATGCGTTTTCTGCGACATCATTCGCCAGGAACTCAGTTCAGGGACGCGCATTATTCATGAGACTGAACACTTCGTGGCCTTCGCACCATTTGCCTCACGTTTTCCCTTTGAAACATGGATTGCTCCAAAAGATCACAAAGCATCTTTCGGCGACATCGAAGAAAGTGAAATCGAAGGGCTGGCTGACACGCTCCGCGAAACCCTGGGACGATTAATCAAAACCCTTAATCACCCGCCATTCAACTATATTATTCACACATCCCCATGTGATGAATTATGCGCTGAGTATTATCACTGGCATATCGAAATCATGCCACGCCTCACCAAAGTGGCTGGATTCGAATGGGGTTCTGGTTTTTACGTAAATCCAACTCCTCCAGAACAGGCTGCTGCCTTTCTTCTCAAGAGTAATTTCTTATAGCTCCGGGTGCGCCGCGCCCGATCAACTTTCCGGACGAGGGTTTTCATGCCTCAACTTCGCAAGGATCCGATTCTCAAGCAGTGGGTGATTATTTCTCCTGAGAGAGGAAAACGTCCTCACGATTTTCGTCTCGAAACTGAGCAAATAGATGATCCCGAAACCTGCCCCTTTTGTGAGGGTCACGAAGGGCTTACCCCCCTTGAAACAATGGCTTTCCGAAAAGCAGGGACGGCCTTAAACCAGCCTGGATGGTGGGTTCGCGTCATTCCTGATCGCGATCCGATACTTGTCCCCACGGGAGATACAGGTCGCGAGGGCATCGGCATGTTCGATGCTATGAATGCTATAGGCATCCATGAAGTTGTCGTCGAGACTCCAAGTCATACGCAAACACTGCAGACAGTTCCCCTTGATCAGGTACGCGAAGTTATCTGGACATATAAACAGCGAATGCTGGATATCAAGAAAAATCCCAGATTCAAGCATCTCATGATTGTCAAAAACAGCGGTCGCAGTGTTTCCAATTTCAGCCATTCGCACTCTCACATCGTTGCCACCCCGATTATTCCCAAACGCATAGAAGAAGAAATCGATGGTGCCCGCGAGTATTACCATTACCACGACCGGTGTATTTTCTGTGACATAATAAAACAGGAACTGGATCAGCCCGGTCGTATAATTTATCAGGATGCGTATTTCGTTGCATTTTGTCCGTTTGCTTCACGATTTCCATTTGAAGTGATGATAATACCGAAAACGCACCAACCATTTTTCGAAGCTATTGATAACGACCACGTTCATGGGTTTGCTCAAATACTGCAAATTACATTAAAAAAAATGCAGGCTCTGCTTGCTAATCTTCCTTATAATTTCATAATTCATACGTCACCATGTTCAGATTCTTACCGTGATTTTTTTCACTGGCATCTTGAACTCATCCCGAAACTGACACAGGTAGCGGGTTTTGAATGGGGTTCCGGCTTTTACATCAATCCTCTTCCCCCGGAAGACGCCGCCCAGTTTCTGCGAGACGCTGTAATATAGTACATTGAACAAACATCGGCATCCGAAATTCAGATGCCGATGTTTGTTTTATATTGATGAAGATATTCAAAGTCAGGTCAGCGAGAACTTTCTGTATCTGGCGCGGCGGTTCTCCACCGCTGCTGCTCCAAGAGTTTTTCTGCGCATATTTTCGTAGTCTTCCCAGTTTCCATCGAACCATCGCACCTTTGATCCACCCTCAAATACAAGTAGATGAGTACAGACACGATTAAGGAAAAAACGATCGTGACTGATTATCATTGCGCAGCCGGCAAAGTCGCCAATAGCATCTTCGAGCATGCGCAGAGTGCCGACATCAAGATCATTCGTCGGCTCATCAAGCATAATCATATTGCCGCCGGACTTCAGGATCTTTGCGAGATGGACTCGATTGCGCTCACCGCCAGACAGGTTTTTCACTAATTTCTGCTGATCACTTCCACGAAAACCGAATCGACCGCAGTATGCGCGAGCCGACATGCTTCCCTTGCCGAAGGATATATCAGCTTTTCCCTCACTTATCTCGTCGAACACGATTTTATCGCCATCAAGGCAGTCGCGCGTCTGTTCCACCCATGCCAAACGCACGGTTGATCCGACTTTTATACTGCCGGAATCCGCTTTTTCCAATCCAGCGATAAGGCGAAACAGCGTGGTTTTTCCAATGCCGTTGGGTCCGACAACGCCTACAATGGCTCCTTTAGGAAGTTTCAATGTGAGATCTTCAATGAGTTTCCTGCCTCCGAATCCTTTGGAAAGACTATCGAATTCAATTACCTGGTCTCCGAGCGGCTCGCCGGGGGCAATCTGAATCACCGTCGGGTCCGGTTGGCTTGCGGCTTTTTCTCTCGCGACAAGTTGTTCATATTGGGAAATGCGAGCGCGATTTAGCTCATGTTTATCTCCGGCGCTCATTTTTATCCATTTCAATTCACGATCCAAAGAGCGTCGACGTGAGGATTCCTTTTTTTCCTGTTGGGCGAGAATCTCCAGTTTTTGCCCCAGCCATGATGTATAATTTCCTTCAAAAGGAATGCCGCGTGAGTCTTCCAGTTCCAGGATCCATTTCGTGATGTTGTCCAGAAAATATCGATCATGCGTCGATATGATAACCGTGCCCGGGTAATTCTTCAGATGGTTTTCAAGCCAGTCAATTGTTTCGGCATCAAGATGGTTGGTCGGTTCGTCCAGGAGAAGCATGTCGGGTTGTTCCAGAAGAGTGCGGCAGAGAGCAACGCGTCGCAATTCTCCACCAGACAGATTGTCGACCAGCATATCGTCCGGGGGAAGAACAAGTGCGTTGGCGGCAACGTTTAACCTGGTATCTATTTCCCATCCACCCGCCGCTTCTATTTTGTCCTGCAAAACGCCCATGCGATTCATGGCTTTATCCATGGCATCGCCATCGAGATCACCCATGCTTCCTGAAAGCTCTTCATACTCACGCAATAACGCCATGACATCGGCCACTGCGGATTCCAGATGCTCCCGGACTGTCTTCCCGGCTTCTAGTCGCGGTTCCTGCGGTACAAATCCGATTCTGATGCCCTTAGCGGGCTCGGCATGTCCGACGAATTCGCGGTCAAGTCCAGCCATTATCCTGAGTATGGTTGACTTTCCGGAACCATTTTCTCCAACTATACCTATCTTGGCGCCGGGAAAGAAACACAGGTTTATATCTTTCAGAATCTGTTTCGTACCATAGAATTTGCTCAAGCCCATCATGGTAAAAATATACTGTTCGGCCATGCAACCCCCTGAAAGTGTGAAATCATCATTTGCAATGATTGCTTATGATACCCGTAAACGACGTGAAAATTATACCTTTTCAATAAAAAATGCAAACGGCTGCACATCTGGACGCATTGTACTCGAACATTGCATTTTTGAGAAAGTTAGGGCAAGATATAGGCTTGAAAAGATGATATGAGCCATCTCAAGAAAACATTACTAACTATTGCCGCAGCCGTTGTTTGTCTGTTAATACTTCTGCATGGGTTTTCCACGCGGTTAGTTTTGTCTGTGCTTCATGATCTTGAAGACAAAAAAACCACCATGGAGAGTATTCGCGCGTGCGCGCTTATTCAGAAAACGCTCGCTGTACTTCAGGAGAATGCACGAGACTGGTCGAGCAGTGACGATTGTTACGCATTCTTTCAGGATCAGAATGCGCAGTTGGTAAAAGGGAACATTGGGCCGTCTTTATTCAAGAATTATCAATTTGATGTTCTGGTCATTATGAATTCTTCCGGAAGTGTCATTTTTCAGCAGGAGTTTGATTTGCAAAAAGCAAGCAATGCTTCTGTTCCGGCGGCTCTGTTGTCCGAACTAGGGCCTAATTCGCCACTGACTGAAAAGCTGCGTGTCGAAACGAGCGGCTGTGCCGGTATCCTGTTACTTCCGAAAAAGATTTTAATGATCAGTCTGTGTCCGATTGTGTTGTCCAATAAACCGGAAAACTCCAAAGGCACCGTGATGTTTGGAAAATATCTTGATAAAACCATGATTGAACGACTCGCCGCGGAAAATCAATATAGTCTTGCCGCGTATGCATACAATTCCCCTGATCTTCCGGTTGATTTCCTGCGGGCTAAAGCGGCCATGGATACTGAGAATAAACTGTCGATACGGTCACAGACGGAGAACGAAATTACGGAATATAACCTGATGTCCGATATTTTTGGCCATCCGGGTATTATCCTGAAAAACACGAGTGATCGCGTCATAATCTCTCAGGGACGAAAAATTATATCCGGATTTACCATGCTCCTTGTTGGAGCAGGCTCGATCCTGTTTTTTATTACATTTATACTGTTGCAAACACAATTTTTATCGCGAATTAGTGCTCTTACAGTTGCGATCAAGCGTATCAGTGAATTAGGAGAAGATGCCGGATCGATAAATATTTCGGGTAGCGATGAAGTTACGGCGATGGCGTCGGCAATCAACGCTATGCTGAATTCCCTTGGACAAAACCGGCTTCGGCTTCTGAAGGCTTTTGAAAAAATTCAAGTCAGTCAAAATAGATTCAAAAAAATGTTTGATTGTGCACCTCAAGCTGTTTTTGTTTTTGACAGCAATACTCTTGGCATTCTAATGGCAAATGCTTATGCTACGCAGCTTTTTGGATATTCATCAGATTTTTTACTCAAATCCAATCTGTTTCAACTGATTGATGATGACCATGACAGTATCAAAAAGAATGTCATTCAAGTGCAACGTGACGGAGTCATCAATATCACCAATCTGCAGTGCAGGCATAATGATGGGCGCATAATTTACGTCGAAATCTCGGCAGCTAAAATAATTCATGACGATCGAGATGCCATCCTGATGTTTTTGAAGGATATCACTGAGCAAAAACATGCAGAAGAAGCTATTCGCGCAAGTGAAATGCGATTTCGCGGGTATTTCGACCTTGGACTGACCGGGATGGCGATTTCAACTCCTGATCAAAACTGGCTCGAAGTTAATACCCGTCTTTGCGATATTCTCGGATATTCGCGGGATGAGATTCTAAAAGCAACATGGAGTGAATTCACGCACCCGGAGGATGTTAAAAAAAATCTCGATTTCTTCCAGGACGCCCTGGAAGGAAAAATCAACAGTTATACGCTCGAAAAGCGCTATATCCGCAAAGACAAAAAAATTATTTACGTTCGTCTTGACTCTCACTGTGTGAGATTTCCCGATGGACGCCCACAGTATTTTCTGACTGTTTTCCAGGATATAACTGAACAGAAATTTGCAAAAGAGCGGCTGGATCGTCTTAATGAAACCTTTCTGAACTTCACGACAAACCCTGATGAGAACATCCAGCGACTCGTCGAGCTCTGTGGTCAGGTTCTTGGCGGCACATGTAGTCTGTACAACCGCTTGCAGGGACAACTTCTTACTGCAATGCATAGATGGAACACCCCACCTGACTTCAAGATGCTCGATCGCCCGGAGGGACATATTTGCTATGACGTTATCCGACGGGGCGAAGAAGTCCCATTGGTAATACGTAATCTTCAAATCAGCCGATATGTTCAAACCGATCCGAACATCGGAGGGCTCCAGTTCGAAACCTATCTGGGGCGGGCAGTGAAATGCCGACAGGATTATGTCGGTTCTCTGTGCATCCTGTTCAAGAAAGATATGGAGCCTTCCCCGGAAGAACTTAATTTCCTGAACATAGTCTCTCTTGCCATCAGTGTCGAAGAGAATCGAAAACACGCTGAAGATGCTCTTGCACTGCAGGCAATGGAACTTGCTTTGGCGAGAGATCAGGCTCTTGCGGCCACTCGTGCCAAATCGGAATTTCTGGCAAGCATGAGTCATGAAATCCGCACTCCTCTGAACGCAGTCATAGGCATGTCAGGTCTATTGGGTGATACCCCCCTTACAAGGCATCAGCAGGAGTTTCTTGATTCCATAATGATCGCAGGCGAAACTCTGCTGCAGGTTGTGAATGATATTCTGGACTTCTCGAAAATAGAGGCTGGCAGACTCGAACTGGAACATATCGATTTCGATCTCAGGACCACGCTTGAAGAAACCGTCGATATGATAGCCTCAAAGGCGTCGTCAAAGAATGTGGAATTGGCGTTATTGGTACAACCCGGTCTTCCGTCCAGCGTTCGTGGCGATCCCGGGAGATTGCGGCAGATTCTGCTTAATCTTTTGAGCAATGCATTGAAATTCACTTCGCAAGGCGAGATAATCGTAATTGTAAGACCTCAGGGAGAACGAGACGGAACCGCTTTGGTCCGGTTTGAGGTAAAGGACACGGGCATTGGGTTATCACAAGAGCAGCAATCCAGGCTATTCACACCATTCACACAAGCCGACACATCGACAACGCGCAAGTATGGTGGAACGGGCCTGGGACTTTCCATCTGCAAGCGTCTCGCTGAGATGATGCAGGGGGAAATAGGTGTTGAAAGCAGTCTCGGGCAAGGTTCCTGTTTTTGGTTCACTGTTCGTTTTGCAGTACGTCCCGATACAATACCTCAGGTTCGCCCTCCGAGATCTCTTTTCGGAAAACGTGTTCTCGTAATAACTGATCACCCGGCTGCCCAGGAAGTGCTGGCCAGAGAACTGGACAATCTTGGAATGGTCTCTGAAATGGCAGCAGACGTTCTTCAGGCAATCCATCTGATGGAACAAACAGCATCTCAGGGCCGTCCGTTCTCTCTGATCATTCAGGATCATCAGCTTCCGGGTGCCGATTGGCTTGAACTCGGGAAAACATTGAAACAGGCCTCGGCCGGAGCAAATCTTCCTCTGGTTTTGCTTACGTCCCTCACTCTCCAGGGAGAAGCTGCCGGAGCACGCGAAGCGGGTTTTGCGGCTTATATAACCAGACCAATAAAACAGACGCTGCTGCGTGAATGCATTCTGGAAGTTCTTGACCAGGTTCCCCGTGATGAGAAAAAACTCATTACCCGTCATACTATCCGGGAAAAGGATGCTCGTTCGAAATATCGCATTCTGGTTGCTGAAGACAATATAATGAATCAGAAAGTTGCGGTCCTGACGCTTGAAAAACTTGGCTATCGCACAGATGTTGCAGCTAATGGCCTCGAAGTTCTTGCCGCCCTCGAACGTCAGTCATATGACGCCATTCTTACCGATTGTCAGATGCCCGAGCTTGATGGTTATGACGCTTCCAGAAAGGTTCGTGAAAGGGAAGCCGCAATGAAGGGGAAGCGAATCCCGATCATCGCGTTGACCGCCCACGCTATTGAAGGGGAAAGACAACGATGCCTTGATGCAGGAATGGACGATTTTATGACGAAGCCAGCTCAGCCAGAAACTCTTGCCAATATGCTCGAAAAGTGGCTAAAAGGTGGGGAACAAAAGCAGTCTCCGGTTCAGGCACATGAAATACCGTCTCCATCTGTTTCGCCCGTATCTCCTGTTTCGCAAGTATCCGCGGAACCAGTTTCACCAACACTCCCGGAAGGTAGTGATGACGAAACAGACGACGTCAGGCTTGTCGGGGAAAAGTTAACCCAATTGGTAAAAAGTCTCGATTACGAATCTGCCGTAGAAATTTGGGGGTTATATCTGGAATCCGGCCCTGTTTATATCGAGAGAATGGCGAATGCAATTGCCAAGGCTGACGCTACATGTCTTAGGAAGGAAGCTCACGGATTCAAGGGAGCTTGTGGCAATATAGGTGCGAGCGCCATTCAGGGCCTCTGCAAATCCCTCGAGGAGATGGGCAAGAACAATACTCTCACCCAGGCTTCAGAAACACTCGACTTACTTCGAAAAACCTTCGAGTGTCTTGTCAAAGCTAATGCTGACGGTCGACTGAATCCCGGAAAGCTCAGTAAATGACTCTTATCAGACAGACCGTCATAATTGTCTGCGCAACGATCATTTTTTTCGTGAGCTTGTTATGTATCGCTTCTTACAGACTGTTTTCCGATTCTTTCCACAATCTGTATGAAAGTGATATGCAACACAATCTTGTACAGGTGGTCTCGATAATAGAAGAAAACATAGACAAAATAAATCGTGATAACGTTAGCCTATCTTCGTTTGGCGATAGTTCTGATTTTATGGCTACACAATCTCATAAATTCATTGAAACAAACTTTACTTCTTCCGAATTTATACTCAAACGTCTCAATCTTATTGCATATATCGACGTCCAGGGAAATCTCGTTCATGGAGTCGCCATGGACCTGAAAAATGGTGCATCCACGGCACTTCCCGCATCTTTAAACAGTTTATTGGGGTCTCCTTCGCGGTTACTTGATGCCGCCAGTGCAAAAGATGGATGTTCAGGTTTTATGAGGCTTTCGGAAGGCCTGATGATGATCGGAGCACATCCTGTACTTACAGGCAAAAATGCCGAAACTTCCCGGGGAAGCCTCCTAACGGGACGATTTTTCGACGACTCAGAAATCCGGAAAATTTGTGAGATAGCTCATTTCCCATTTTCCATTGTCAGGTTTGACACCTCCGCGAAAACTCTGTCGGACAAGTATGCCATGGACTGTCTGGCGTCATCATCGAGCGTCGAAATTGTTCAGAGCGAAGGTGAGTCGACTTTTGTCTACCGAGTCGTAAAGGATATTTTTGGGACCCCGATATTTCTTCTGAAGGCGGCCGGAAATACCGTTATCCATGATAGAGAAACGCAAGCCTTTGCAGCCTTTTTTAGGCTTGTCCTTGCGAGTGGCATCTGGCTTTGTCTGTTTATGTTATGGTTTTTGGACCGGCACGTTCTATCAAAGATCAGCCTTGTCATGAATGCAATTCACGATATCGGTGCGACCGGCAATACTGCGCGAAGAATACATCTTCGCGGGACCAGCGAAATATCTGAAGTTTCATCCGCATTGAACAGTATGCTGGATAAGATAGACCATGAGCGAGTCCGCTCTGATGAATTTTCTCACAGACTTCAGGACTCCGAAGTCAGATTCAGCACTTTTTTAGAAAATGTTCCCGAGGCAGTATTCATATTCAACGCTGACACAAAGCAGATATTTATGGTCAATCAGTACATGGTGAAATGGCTGGGTTTCACCCGGGAGCGATTGCTTTCCATGCACTACTTTGAATTGTTCGAAATGTCTACCAATGAAGCGCTGATCCATGATTTTGTTGAGCTTGTGCATAACCATGGGACGGCCAGACAAACAGGGCGTCGATTTCGCAAGAGTGATGGAATTGTTGTCGAAATTGAAGAAACCGGTATCCGTATAGTGTTTGACAATAAGGAGTGTGTCCTGGCAATCGTTCATGACGTTACGGCACACAGAAACGCTGAACGTGATCTTGTTCAGCAGGCCGAAGAGTTGCGTTTTGCCCGCGATGAAGCATTGAAGGCAAACAAAGCGAAATCCGTGTTTCTGGCTAATATGAGCCATGAACTGCGGACTCCGCTCAACGCCGTCATGGGAATGACAAGCTTGCTTCTGGATACAAAACTGAGTCCGGAGCAACGAGACTATTTGAAAACAATCCATACTTCCGGGGACATGCTTCTTCACGCTTTCAACGACGTTTTGGACTTTTCTCAGCTGGAATCAAACTCACTTTCACTCGTTTCGATAGATTTCAATCCCAGAACGACCATCGAGGAAGCAATCGAACTGGTTGCCTGGGATGCTTCAGACAAAGGACTTGAAATCGGTCTTCTGGCTCAGGCTGGCCTGCCGGAGCGAGTTTCCGGAGACCCTGCCCGTATTCGGCAAGTCATGTTGCATTTGTTGACGAATGCAGTGAAGTTTACGCAGAAGGGCGAGGTTTTGGTCGGATTGCGACTGGTAAGAACAACCGAGGCGACGGCAGTTATCCGCTTCGAAGTCAGCGACACCGGAATCGGTATACCATTGAGTGATCAGGCGCGGATATTCGAGCCGTTCATTCAGGCGGACTCCTCTTCGTCGCGCAAATTTGGTGGAAGCGGGCTTGGACTTTCAATATGCAAGAGACTGATTGCAGTTATGGGCGGAGAAATGGGCATGGAGAGCCGGGAACATTCAGGCTCATTTTTCTGGTTCAGCCTCGAATTGCCCCTTCGGATGGCTATGGAAAATGATAAGATTGCCCCCACCGACAATAAACTTCTCGGAAAAAGCATTATCGCCGTAGAAGGAAACCCAACTGGTCGACTAATCCTTTCAAGACAGCTGGAGACCCTGGGGCTCAAAGTGGAGATGGCTGAGGATGGGGCGGCAGTTCTCCAGATATTGCATGAAGCAGCCGCCTCAGGACGTCGATTCGACATGGCATTGATCGACTTCCATACTCAGGGAATGAGCGGTATGGAGCTCGCCCATTCGATCAAGCAGTCGCCCGTCTGGTCCGGTCTACCGCTCATTCTAGCCAGTTCTCACAGTCAGCGAGGAGAAGCATCACAGGCGCGTTCGGCAGGTTTTTCAGCTTATCTGACGAAACCATTCAAGCAGAGTCTTCTGCGTGATTGCCTCCTGGAAATTCTGCGCCCGACCCGGTCTGACGAACTGGTGACTCGTCACAGCATCGCTGAAAAGGTTTCTAAACAGCGTCTCAGGGTTCTTGTGGTCGAAGACGAGATCCTAAACAGAAAAGCCACAGTAAAAGTGCTGGAACGTCTCGGCTTGAGAGTGGATGTTGCGTCGAATGGTCATGAAGCCCTGGCTGTTCTTGATCGCTGCACATATGATGTCATCATAATGGATTGCCAAATGCCTGTCATGGATGGTTTTGAAACAACTCGTAACATTCGAAGAAAAGAGACGGCAGATAACCGAATTCCTATCATAGCGCTTACCGAACATACCGAGGAAGAAATTCGTCGCCAGTGTATGGAATCAGGAATGGATGACTTTCTGTCGAAGCCCGCCGACCCAATTATGCTCGCACATGTGTTAAAAAAGAGAGTTGAAGGCTTTTTACCACATGTTTCGATGCCTTCTTCGCAAACTCCCGGGAAACCAGGTTCAGATGAACTCGCGAATGTACAGACAAAGATTGACGAACTGTTTTCCGCGCTCGATGAGGAAGGAACGCGAGAGATATGGAATTTATTTCTGGAAGCAGTTCCGCACTATCTTAACGATATCAGAAATGCTATCGAAAAACGAAATGCGAAAGAACTGAAAATGGCTGCATATGGTCTGAAGGGGGCTTGCGGCAACATCAATGCGCTCGATTTGTTCAACCTCTGCCGCAATATTGAAGAATGTGCTTTGTCAGAGGATTATAAACGGGCCGTAGAATTAAAAAGTCGCATTGAACAGAATTTTGATGCACTTTGGCAAGCTGAAGCGGATGGTTCGCTCAATCTCACAGGCCGGAGTCTAAAAAAAGAGCGAAAATAAGGGGCACGACGCATCGTGCCCCTACAGTTTATTCCAGGAATTTACCGGGAAACTTATTATTTGAGATTCTTCCTGGGCCTCCCGGGACCGCGTTTAACCGGAGCTGACACAGGCTTGGAGCTTGCTTTCTGCTTGATGATCACTGGATTCTTGGGTGGGCGACCACGACGTTTGGGAGCTGCTGCTGCAACTGGAGTCACGGCAACCTTGGGTGGGCGGCCGCGACGTTTGGAAACAGCTGCAACAGAAGCCTTTGGTGGGCGACCGCGACGCTTTGGCGCATCCACAATTTTTTTAGCTGCGGATTTCGCTTTTTCTGCTTTCAATGGAGCTTCATGGGTCGAAAGAACCTTGCGCGGACGCCCCCGTTTTTTCGGAGCGGTTGCGGAAACAGTCTCTGTTATCCGTTTTTTTTGCGGACGTCCTGGTCCCCGCTTTGGAGACGGCATCATCGCGGCGACGACTTCTGGCGGTGCTCCGCGGGCAGCGGCTTCAGAGGCAGCTTTTTGGGCAGCCTCGCGCTCCGCTGCAATCTTTTGAGCAGCTTCCTGTTTGCGCTTTTTTCGAACTGCGAAATGCCACTTGCGATTGTATCTGATCAGCCACCCTTCGCACTGGTGGCATTTCGTTAACCCTGGCTTCACAGGTCGGACATGGCAGCGATCGCAAATGCCCTTATCCCTGCAAATTTTATTCCGTTCTTTATTGGTCATCGCCATCTATTCTTCCCTCCAACCCGATGATAATGCTTTCCTTGCTCGCCCTGCACCCGGCATCGACCGCATGGATAATGATATACGATTTCGAGGTGCATCGATATCGATTACGCTTACAGATACGTGTTGCCCAACTTTTACAACTTCGGACGGCTCTTTAACAAATCTGTCGGCAAGCTCGCTTACATGTACCAGGCCGTCCTGGTGAACGCCTACATCGACAAATGCCCCAAAACGTGTCACGTTGGTCACTATTCCCGGTAATTTTTGTCCGGGGTGTAAATCGGAAACAGCATGAACCCCATCAGCGAAAGAAAATATCTCGAATGCTGCACGCGGGTCGCGACCTGGCCTGGCAAGTTCATCGAGAATGTCGTTTAGCGTGGGAAGTCCAACCCGATCATTGATATATCGCTCTGGATTGACACGAGCTCGAAGCGTCTCATCCGCCAACAAATCGCGCACGACGCAACCAAGGTCCTTTGCCATGCTTTCGACGATCGCATAACTTTCCGGGTGAACCGCGCTTGAATCCAGGGGGTGGGTGCCGACGCCCACGCGCAAAAATCCGGCGGCCTGTTCGAATGCCTTGGGGCCAAGACGCGGCACCTTTCGCAGATCTGAACGCGAGGTGAATGGCCCATTCTCGTCACGCCATGCGATTATATTCTTTGCCTGCTGGGGACCAAGCCCTGAAACATACTGGAGGAGTTGTTTGCTGGCCGTATTCACTTCTACCCCGACAGCATTTACACAACTCGACACAAGATCGTCGAGTCCCGCCTTTAATAGTTTCTGATCTACATCATGCTGATACTGTCCCACTCCGATCGACTTCGGATCGATTTTAACCAGTTCGGCAAGTGGGTCCATGAGGCGGCGGCCTATGGAAACCGCGCCGCGTACTGTAAGATCTTCGTTTGGAAACTCCTCGCGTGCAACCTCGGAGGCTGAGTAAATGGACGCTCCGCTTTCATTTACCGGGACGACAGGGATCGCCCGTGGCCAGGGAAGACTTCGAACGAACATCTCTGTCTCGCGTCCCGCCGTACCGTTCCCAACCGCGATTGCTTCGATCGAATATCGGTCTGCAAGTGCCAGCAGGGTCTTTGCCGCTTCGGCTGTCTGCCGTTCCGAACCGGATGTAAATATCACGGTGTGGTCGAGAAGTTTGCCCTGTGCATCCAGGCATGCGATCTTGCAGCCGGTACGAATTCCGGGGTCAATCGCAAGTACCGCTTTTCGTCCAAGTGGTGCAGCCATCAGCAGTTCCCGTAGATTTGAAACAAAGACGCGAACAGCCTCTTCATCCGCCCGGATCTTGATCTGATGGCGAATCTCGGTCTCCATGGATGGGGCAAGCAATCTTTTGAAGCCGTCTTCAATCGCGGTTGCAACCTCATCGGATGACGGGCCGCGCCCCTTTATAAAACGGCGACGCAATAATTCCGGTCCTCGATTTTCGGGAAGGCGAACAGTCAGTTTCAAAACACCTTCGCTTTCACCACGAAGCATTGCAAGCACGCGATGTCCAGGAGATTTCGCGACGGATTCCGTCCAGGCGAAATAGTCACGAAATTTTGCTCCATCTTCTTCGCGCCCCTTGGCGACAGCTGAAACCCAAAAACTTTCATTCATGAAAATACTACGCATTTCATTTCGAACGTCAGCATTTTCTGAGATTGATTCAGCAATGATGTCGCGGGCGCCTGCTATCGCATCATCAATGTTTTCGACACCTTTGTCAGGGGAAATATAGGCTCCTGCTGCATGCCGCGGATCACAATCCGTCGCTTGAAGAAGAATTATATCAGCAAGAGGTTCCAGGCCTTTTTCGCGGGCGATCATCGCTCGCGTGCGTCGCTTTGGTCGAAATGGAAGATATATATCTTCGAGAGCGGCAATTGAATCGACAGCGGAAATCTTCTCTGATAGTTCATCAGAGAGAAGGTTTCGTTCGATCAGTGATGCGCGAATAGATTCACGACGAGCATCAAACTCGATCAATCGAGCTTTCCAATCGCGAATTCCCTGTATTGCCAATTCATCAAGCGAGCCGGTTCGTTCCTTGCGATAACGGGCAATGAAAGGAACTGTGCCTCCATCATCAAGCAGGGCTGCGGTCGCCTCGACCTGTTCAATTGAAATGCCAAGCTCATTCGCGATGCGCCGGGCATGATTTACAAGCATGCTCACCTCTGAAATATTTTGTTGTTGAAAATAAGCATAATCACATGATTTTATTTAAAAATATAATAGCATAGGTAAATCTCGTAGTGCAAGCGTACTTCTTGTAATCATATCTGTTATCCTGTTGAATTCTAGTGCTTGCTTCGAAGAATTTCCAGGCTTATCATAAATGCGTCTTTAAAAAAAATTATGATTCACAAATTTGCGGTAACAAATACGTATGTCAGGCTAATTACATGTCCAGTGTCACACCCTTCTCCTATAATCCGTTATCAGCCGTAAAGGATCTCAACCGGTTTCGGGAGATAATTACAGTCCTTGCCAGACACGGGTTTGGCCAACTTGTTACCGAACTGGTTCGCGGTGAAAATGCTATAGCAAAAGCGCTTGGTTCTTTCAGAGTAGAGCCTTCCGGCTTTGTCGAGGAGTCTACGACACTTGCCGTGCGCGGCCGTCTGGTCTTTCAGGACCTCGGACCGACATTCATCAAGCTGGGTCAGATCCTGAGTATGCGTCCTGATCTTATCCCGGAAGAACTCATCGAAGAGCTCAAAAAACTTCAGGATAATGTGCCGCCTTTCAGTTTTTCCGATGCCCGTATCCAGATTGAGAGCGAGTTGGGGCGAAGTCTTGATGATGCATTTTCTTCATTCGGGGAAACTCCCCTCGGAACTGCCTCGATCGGCCAGGTTTATGCGGCAAGTCTTCATGCAGGTGAGGATGTTGTTGTACAAATTCAGAGACCTGGAATCAAAACGATTATCGAAAGCGATCTAGATCTAATGTATCTGCTTTCACGCGCGCTTGCAAGACAAATTCCGCAAATTCGATTTTTTGATCCTGTCGGGATAGTCAGCGAATTCGATAAGGCCATTAGAAAAGAGCTCGATTATACTCATGAACTGCGCAGTGCGGTAAAATTCGGCGAAGCGTTTCGTGATGATCCTGAGGTTACAATTCCGAAGATATATAAAAGCCACTCCGCAAAAAAAATCCTTACCATGGAACGCATTCACGGGGTAAAAATCACACACGCTGCCGAACTGGGTTCCGACCCCAAAAAGCTTGCGCGTATCGCACTTCAGGCAGTATTGAAGATGGTTTTCCGAAGCGGTTTTTTCCACGCTGATCCACATCCTGGAAACATCTTCGCACTTGCCGGAAATCGGATTGCCTTCCTTGATCTGGGTATGGTCGGGCGTCTTGATGAATCGATGCGTTTCCGACTTGCGGCACTGATAGTACGTTTGCTTGATCGCGATTCGGAAGAAGTCTCCCGAATATTACTGAAAATGGGTCTTAGAGAGGCAAAGGTCAATCTGCCGCGATTCCGGCACGACGTTGGTGGGGTCATGGACAAGGTTCTGGGCTTACCAATAAGTGAAATAAATTTCAGTGAGATTATAAAAGATCTTATGGACATTGCCAGAATCCATCAGATCAAGATTCCAAACGAATATACGCTGATGGGCAAAGCGTTACTTACGGTTGAAGGAGTAGGCAAAGCACTGGACCCGGACCTAGATATAGAAGGCGAAGTCGCCCCCTTCATTCGCGAGCTGCTGATCGAACAGTATTCACCAAAACGCATTACGCGTTCACTTATTAAGCGCGCCGCTGATTTCTACCATTGGTCTCACGAACTGCCTGCGCACGTCATGACCATTCTCGATGATCTGCAAGGCGGTCATCTTAAAGTGAATGTCGAACAGACTAATCAGCCACAGATGCTGCGCAATTTGGAGCGCATCAGCGGGAAGCTCACGGCTGCATTAATCATTTCGTCTCTGATTCTGAGTTCAGCCCTGTTCATAACTTTTTCGCACATAGACTACCATTTTCTGGGAATCCCGGTAACATTGCTGCTGGGCGGGGCTGGCTACGTCGCCGCAGCGATACTCGGCTTGCGCCTGATAAGAGATGTCGTGAAGTTCGGAAGCGACGACGAGTAAAGAATTTTCGCGGCGAGTCAAAAAACTCCCTCAAACGGCCGATTCAATCTAGAGGCAGACAAGCCTCGCGTTTGGGCATTTCACTGAGGAGTCCTCGCTGTTCATGAGTAAAATCAATAAAAAAGTTTCCATGGAAAGTGTTCTGTATATCATTGCAGGAATACTTCTTTCGACCTTTTCACAAGCATGTTTTCTTATTCCGAACAAGATCGTCCCGAGTGGCCTGGTCGGCCTGGGAACGATCCTGTATCACTACGCACACGTTCCGATAGGTTTGTTTATCATTGCCAATAATACACTTCTCATACTGCTTCAAGGCAAGCTGATTGGCTTTGGTTCGAGCTGGAAGACAATCATCGCGATTCTGATCCAGGGCACATTTCTCGATCTTTGTACATCAGTGTTCAAAGTCCCGCGCCTGGCCGAAGATCCTATTCTGGCAAGTGTTTATGGCGGAGTGCTCACCGGAATGGGCATTGCATGCATATTCAAGGGAGGTGCGACGCTCGGTGGAACTGACATTCTTGCACAGCTTCTGCTCAAGTTCAAACGTATTCCGATCGGAACTACATTTTTCTGGAGTGATGTAGTAGTGTTGGCCGTGGCCGGCATGGTCTATGGCCCGAACCTGGCCCTGTATGCGCTGATAAAATCATTCATTCTTGGTCAAACCGTCGATAATTTCATGGAAGGCTCCTCGATTCACCGTCAGATCATGATCATCTCTAATCAGTCGGAGGTTATCACCTGGAGCATCATCGAGGAGTTGCATCGCGGAGTGACAGTATTGAATGGGCGCGGCGCATATTCCAACAAATCGATAGAAATACTGTTGACAGCCGTTCGAAGGCGCGAAGTGCCACTGCTTGAAGAGCTGGTCTATCGCCTTGATCCAATGGCATTTCTCATCGTGACCGACGCCCGGCGAATCCTGGGGAAAGGGTTTGACGATCTGGAATCGGAAGTGGATTTTGACGATGCTTCTCCGTCAGGAAATACGCCTCAATAATGCCTTTAAAAAGGTCCATAGATACTCGACCGAGGCGACATCGACATATTCAGAGGGCGAATGAGCGTTTCGAATGGTTGGTCCGAGCGCGATCATATCTATTCCGGGAATCGATCCGGCTAATACGCCGCATTCCAGGCCGGCATGAACTACACGTGTCGCGAGACTGACTCCGAACAAATCCTTATGAACTGATGCAGCAAGCTTCAATAGTGGAGAAGATGGACTGGGCTCCCAGGATGGGTATGGATCGCCCGCATTTGCGCTAAAACCATATATGCCGGCCAGTCGTGCCATCCGTGCCGATAATCGTGTCTTGGCCTCGGGATACAGGCTCTGCAAGTGAGAAATCAGAGTGACTGAATCAGTCGATGTCCGCAGGATTCCGGGGTTTGTAGATTGCTCAACAGTTCCCGGAAATACTGCGCTCATACGTAATACTCCCTGTGGCAACGCTGTAAGAAATCCAACCAGACGTCTTGTGTCTTCACTCGAAGCGGCATAACGCTCATGCGCCATATCGGAAAGATTCCTGCGCAGATCGATTGTAATATCCGGGTCAGAAGACGCGAGTTCGCGGGCGAAACTTCTTCGATAAATATCAACCAGGCGCTTGATTTCAACATCCGGGATACCGGGAACGAAAATGAGGGCTTCGGCCGCAGCCGGAATAGCGGTATCGACCGTCCCGCCATTAACAGATACCACTCTGGCACCGAAAGATTCAGAAAGAGCACGCAGCAGACGACCGAGAAGTCGGATTGCATTTCCGCGCCCGCGATGAATGTCTACTCCGGAATGACCACCACGAAGTCCTCCGATACGCAAGTTATATGAGCGACATGGCATTTCTACGGCTATCTTCCGAAGAGGAAAAGTGAATGTATCCGCCTGACCGCCGGCGCAACCGATGTCCGCAAGGTGGGCTTCTTCAGCGTCCAGGTTTATCAGAATTCGTCCTTTGAAAAAAACCGGAGTCAAAGCTGATACCCCGGTATAGTCGCCTTCTTCGTCAACGGTAAACAACAACTCCAGCGAGCCATGTTCGGAAATTGCCCCGTCAAGAATAGCCAGCAACGTGGATACCCCGATCCCGTCGTCAGCACCGAGGGTCGTATCTTTTGCTCTGACACGCCCGCTCTCGAAAACTATTTCAATGGGATCCCGTGCAAAATCATGTTTACTCCCGGCGGCTTTTACGCAAACCATATCGAGATGAGCTTGCAGTACAACCGTTGGTGATTTTTCATGACCGGGCGTTGCCGGAAGAAAGACGACCACATTTCCGGCGCGATCACGATTGAATTGGAGGTCGGCACCACAAGCTCGCTCACATATATGGTCGGCTAATTCCTTCTCATGCTTCGATTCTCTCGGGATCAGGCTGATTTCGAGAAACTTACGCCATACTGCTTTTGCCGCAAGACCATCATAGGGGGAGTCGGCTGAAGAAGACGATAATGCCGGAGAAACCGTTGATCGGGGGGCTGCCGATAACGCTATGGCAGCTGAATCAGCCATTACAACGGATGTCGAGAGAATAGAAAAAAGCGCGAATACTGATGTCCGAATGAATTTTATCATCGAAGACGAGATCAATAAACGACAATGCATTGAGGGCTTGCCGAATTGCCTCGATGCATATTCAAAATTACATGAAAATGTCATGATGGCTCCTTTTGACAACTGGTTTGTCGAGTATGGTATCATTCTTTTCCGACGGTCGGGCGTCGAAATTATTCGAATGCATTTAATAGCCGACCGACATTGTATCAGGAGGAAAACATGATCAATACTCGTACTGTCCTGTTAGCTGTCCTTTTCGTGGCGTTCTGCGGCAGTTTCGCTTTTGCAGCCGATCCGGCCGCGAGCGGCACATGGAAGACCTTTTTCCCGGACGGCCTGCTAAATGCCAAGGGGGAACCGGTTGGTATCGAACAACTCGGAAACAAGATCGTTGGAATCTACTATTCCGCTCACTGGTGTCCTCCATGCCGTGCGTTTTCCCCCAAGCTCGTCGAGTTTCGCAACGCGCATAAAGATGATTTTGAAATCGTATTCGTCAGTTCTGACAAGGGCGAAAAAGAGCAGTTTGGATACATGTCTGATCTCAAAATGGAATGGCTGACCATGAAATATCAATCCCCTGCGGCTGAGGCACTCAAGACTAAATACAACGTAGAAGGCATCCCAACGCTCATAATTCTGTCCCCTAAGGGCGAAACGATCAGCCAGGACGGGCGTGGCGATGTGACAAATTCTCCGGATACATGTCTCGACACGTGGAAAAAAGCCATCAAGTAAGGATATAAATACGTAATTGGCATTTGTTCATTTGGGCGCGGCGGCGCCGCGCCCAAACTGATGTCCTGACAAAATGTCCGCGAAAACAACATCCACTGGAAATTACTGTTGCATATCGGCAGGTAGGGCGCGACCGCTGGACGCGCCGCGATGAATCGCAGTGGTTCGGCCTTGATGGTGCATTTTGATTCTGGTTTCCCAAATTAGGTGAAGAACTCGAAGAACAGGTGGAAAATCAAAGATGAAGCAGGTTGATATCCTTTTTACGAATGCTCTGGTTCTTACGATCGACGATTCGTTCCGGCAATTTGATCCAGGCGCTGTAGCCGTTTCCGGCAACAGTATCGTCGCCGTAGGCCCGGATGCCGAAATTCGCGCAGCCTTCATGGGAAGCCAAACCGTAGATTGCAAAGGCAAAATACTCATGCCCGGCCTTGTGAACACGCACACGCATGTTCCAATGACCCTGATGCGTGGTCTTGCAGATGATTTACGGCTTGATGTCTGGCTGATGGGATATATGATGCCGGTGGAACGGGAGTTCGTATCCCCTGAGTTCGTTCGTCTCGGAACACAGCTTGCATGTGCCGAGATGATTCGCGGTGGAACCACCTGTTTTGCGGACATGTTTTATTATGAGGATTCCGTCGCCGAAGGAACAGCGGCAGCAGGTATGCGTGCTGTGTGCGGATCCTCGATACTCAAATTTCCCACCCCGGATTCGCGCGATTATGAAGAAGCGTTTAGCCTGGCTCGCAAATTCATTCAGAAATGGAAAAACCACCCGCTGATCGTGCCCAGCATAGCTCCACACGCACCATACACGACAACTCCTGAAATTATCAAGGCTTGCGTTGCGATGGCGGTCGAATTCGATGTCCCTCTTCAGATTCATCTTTCTGAAACCAGTCAGGAAGTTGAGGGAATACGCGCAGTTCATGGAATGCCGGTAATTCCATACATGAAAAAGCTGAATTTGTTCGATTCGAAGGTAATCGCCGCGCATTGCGTTCACATTGACGAGGGTGAAATTCGAGCCATGGCACATGCCGGAGCCGGTGTGGCTCACAACCCGTCTTCGAATTTGAAGCTTGCCTCTGGTGGTGCACCGGTTTCCAAGATGCTGGATTTTCATGTAAATGTGGGTATCGGTACCGATGGTCCGGCCTCGAACAACGATCTCGACATGTTTGAAGAAATGCGCCTGACGAGCCTTTTGGGCAAACTGACCACTGGCGATCCGACATCTCTTCCGGCCCGCACAGTGATCATGATGGCCACTCGCGGAGGCGCGCGTGCCATCCATATGTCGGATAAAATCGGTTCGATCGAGCCTGGCAAGCGCGCTGATCTGATTCTGGTCGACATAGATCTTGTTCATAATGCACCACGATTTCGGCGTGACACGAACAGCCCGTATTCGCAGCTCGTTTATGCATCGAAATCCAGCGATGTTACGGATGTCATGGTCGAGGGGGCTTTTCTCATGCGGGACAGAAAGCTGAAAACGCTTAACGAAGCTGATCTGCTCGAAAAATGCCAGAGTTTCGCTGTACGCATAGATGCTTTTCTGGCCAAGCGCGAACAGTCAATACTGTCCAAGCTGGTTGCAATAGGCGGCGCCATGGAAGAGGAAAGTTACGAGATCCAGGTTAAAGTGCGCATCAATGATTCCGCCAGTATTCTCAAAGGACTTGCAATGCCTGCCGTCACCATTGATCGCACTCGTCATTATCGTGAGTTTGACACGTATTTCCTGTTTGAAGATCCGTCTCAGGGGCGTATACGATATCGGGAAGACGAGTTTATAGATGAAACCGGCAATGTAACCCAAGCCCGTGCTCGTCTTACATTGATAGGCGAGGTCCGGGAAGAGCACGTTTCCCACGAAATTCTGCTTTCACGCAGCCGATATTTTGCTCCGGCAGTCAACAGTCTTCGTTTCTATCGTGAATACTTCAAACCGGTTGGTGAAGTCGAGATAGAGAAAGACCGTTTGCGCTATCTGATTCGATATAAGGAAACAGAGTTTTTTGTTCACATCGATCGCATTATCAAACCCGATATCGGCACATTTCTTGAGATCAAAAGCCGCACCTGGAACCGCTCAGACTCGATAACGAAAACGAATCTCATGACTGAGTTGCTTGAATTGTTCGGTTCAGCTTCGAATGAACCGGTCACCAAAGACTACATTGATCTGATCAGGGCTTCTTGAGACTACGATTTATATTCAATACAGCGCCCGGTTTTAAAGGGCGCTGTATTGAATGCCTCTATTTAACCACAGATGAACACGGATAAAGCTTGAATACAGATAAAAAGAAAGACCGGAAAAGAGGTTAACCACAATTAACACAGATGCACACGGATAAAGACCGGAACGGAAAATTCACCACAGAATGCAGATAAGCCGAATAAATTATGAGTTACACTTTCCTGGGGCGTGCCGTGTCCAGGAAAACTGATTTAGGCGTTAACTTAGTGGTCGGCGTTGTCTGATTATTTAATGGGTTTTGTTGGTTTAACTGTTTTTGGTACTTTCGGAAGATTTGATGGCCCTGTTTGTTTTACTGCTTTTGATGCCTTCGGTGCCATGGGTGGTTTCGCTTCCTTTTTAGCCTTGACCGATGGCGAAGGAGTCACGGGTTTGGCGGTTCCGGGGGACCCGCTGTCTGTCAGGGAGCTGTTTCCGTTTGCCGTTTTTTTCTCATGTTTGCCGCTATGTCGGGATGAACTGGCGGCTTTATGATGTTTGTGCCGTTTTGTTGAATGTTTGCCATGCTTTTTGACTGTCTTGTGAGTGTCTGTCTCCGATTCTTTTTCGGGGTCAGGGTATACCTCATCGCTTGTCATTCCAGGGCCGGAAGGAATCATCGGAGTAGCCGAAGCCCATAACACAGACCATATGGGTCTTGCGTCCACTGCCGGTGGCCTCTTGTTCTTTTCCCGAAGGGCTTCGATCAGAATGTTGGCATCCTGTACCGAAGCATATCTGCCCTGCAAATCGGCGAAATAGTGATTGGCAGTCGCTGTTACTGCGCACGTCGCAACAGACGGCATCATCGAAATCAATGGAAGAACCAGTAGAAATACGCCCAACGCATTAGTAAACCGTTTCAATTTCTTCCCTCCATGGATGAAAAAGTCCCGTCATCTGATAGACGGTGTGTACTAGTCTATCATAATTTCTGGCGTTGATAGGAATTAAAGGTTTCAGAATTCATGCCAGGGGGTTAGTCTCAGGCGAAAAAACGCGAGTTTTCAGGGCCATCTCTGATAAATTCAAATAAATAGAAGAAGAAATAACAGAAGAAATAACCACTCTTGACTTGCGAAATCGATGGGATTATCCTCTAGGGTCGGAAAAGCAATTTCCTATAAAAAAAATTCACAGAGGGAAGTCTCGATGTCAAACGTTAATCTGGTAATGAGCCTGCCGAATGGTGCTGTCACGGCCACAAGTCTGGGTATGTCGGGATTGGCCTGGCACCGCAGTCCTGGGACTAGCGGCAAGTTCCACGGGCAATCCGTTTTAGTTGATCTCGCGCTGAAGGAGGGCAGTCCGGCCTTCCAGTTCATGGATGAAGGCGGCTGGCGGGATGCCGGAGCTGATGCACGCTCCGCCCTTGATGCCATTCGCACCGGCAAGCGCACGAAGACGGCACTTTCCAATGGCGCGTTCAATTGTACTCCCCTGACCGCCTACGGACATGTTTACCTGGCGAAGTCGAGTGGGCACCTCCTCGAAATGCAGCCTGGCGAGCGTCTTATTCAGTTCAAGGGACATGCTTCGGCTGAGAACCTCGCACCTAATCAGGTTGCTGCCGTGGCCGGTCTGCCTGAAATAGAAGGTCGCCGTCCCCGATTTTACCTTGTGATCGGACCGGTCGAAATGCTTGTACTTTCGAATCTGACCCCAGCGGAGTATGTCTGGTATGCGACGCATCGCGCCGGAAAAGTCTTCCGGCAGATGATGTTTGCCGAGTTGAGCCAGCAGGCCAGCGACCTCGCAGCACGGGAGATTTTTGAGACGGCGATCAAGGCATTGTCCGAGACACCGATGAAAAAGACCAAGACCATCACCCAGGGTGAGTGCTTTGCCCGGGTACCGTATGCGTGGTGGAAAGGTTATCGGGAAGATATCGCGGGGGGGCTGTACACAGGAGATCGTGACGGTGCCTATCTATGGCGTTTCCCCAAGGAAATTCCCCACGCGTGGGACCGCGCCAACTAATTGGAGACATCGATGAGAAACCACCTTGTGACCTTCGGGCGACGTTTTGTTTTCATTTTCGGGCTGATTTTCCTGGGCCTCGTTACGGCCCTGCCGGTTGTGGCTGCTGACGCCGCTCCGGTCGCCCATCACGGCGGTGAGGCCAATCTGGTGCTCCCGCGCTTGGACGATACGTCGCTTGCTAGTTTTGGCGGCATATCGGGACATGCTCTCCTCTTCATGGGACTGGTGATTTGTTTGCTCGGGCTGGGCTTCGGGCTCTACTTGTTTGACCAAATGCGGAAACGGCCCGTACATCGGGCGATGCTGGAGATTTCCGAGCTGATATACGAGACTTGCAAGACCTACCTCTTTACCCAGGGGAAGTTTCTCGCGATTCTTTGGTTATTGATCGGCGTTATCATTGTCGCTTACTTCGGATTCATTCAACATATGGATAACAACCGGGTAGGGATAATTCTGGCCTTCAGCGTACTTGGCATTCTTGGTTCGTATGGTGTGGCGTGGTTTGGCATTCGCATGAACACATTTGCCAATTCGCGCACGGCGTTCGCTTCGCTTGCGGGCAAGGGATATCCGTGCTATGCGATCCCGCTGCAGGCAGGGATATCCATCGGAACGCTTCTCATCTCGGTTGAATTGTTCATGATGCTCGCCATTCTGCTGTTCGTTCCCGGTGACCTGGCCGGTTCGTGTTTTATCGGTTTTGCGATCGGCGAATCTCTGGGCGCCTCCGCGCTTCGAATTGCCGGCGGCATTTTCACGAAGATAGCTGACATCGGCAGCGATTTGATGAAGATCGTTTTCAAGATCAAGGAAGACGACGCGCGCAACCCTGGCGTTATTGCCGATTGCACGGGTGATAACGCGGGCGATTCGGTTGGCCCGACGGCAGACGGTTTTGAAACCTATGGCGTTACCGGCGTAGCGCTTATCACGTTCATCATACTGGCGGTGCCTTCGGCGGCGGTACAGGTGCAGTTGCTCGTGTGGATTTTCGCGATGCGTGTCATGATGGTTGTGACGTCTGTGGGAAGCTATTTCATCAACGAACACTTCATGACGGCAAAATACGGTGAGGCTCGCAAATTCGATTTTGAACATCCTCTCACCTCGCTCGTCTGGATCACCTCGCTCACCTCGGTTGTCGTCACATATCTCTGCAGCGCGATCCTGATACTGCACCTTGGGGATGGCACGCTATGGTGGAAGCTCGCAACTATCATCTCCTGCGGCACGCTGGCCGGGGCGGTCATTCCTGAAGTTGTCAAGGTCTTTACATCGGTGAACTCCCGGCACGTGCGTGAGGTGGTCAATTCGTCGCGTGAAGGTGGTGCATCCCTCAATATCCTGTCGGGGCTCACCGCTGGCAATTTCAGCGCCTACTGGCTCGGCATGACGATTGTAGGTCTGATGTCCCTGGCATATCTCGTCAGCCTCGGAGTTGCACCAGAAATCATGCAGGCTCCTGCGGTGTTCGCGTTTGGCCTTGTCGCGTTTGGTTTTCTGGGCATGGGGCCGGTAACTATTGCGGTTGACTCTTATGGCCCGGTGACCGATAACGCACAGTCGGTATACGAACTGTCCATGATCGAAACGCTTCCGAACGTTGCGGAGGAAATCAAGAAAGATTTCGGTTTCACGCCTGATTTTACGCTCGCCAAGGAACTCCTTGAAGAGAATGACGGCGCGGGGAACACCTTCAAGGCCACCGCGAAGCCGGTCCTTATCGGCACTGCGGTAGTGGGCTCCACCACGATGATCTTTTCCATCATCATGACACTCACAAAAGGTTTGACCGAGAACATGGCCAGTCTCTCGCTGATGCACCCGCCCTTCCTGCTCGGTCTCATCGCGGGCGGCGCTGTCATTTACTGGTTCAGTGGCGCCTCTACGCAAGCAGTTGTCGCGGGCGCTTATGCTGCGGTCGAATTCATCAAGGCGAATATCAAACTAGGCTCCTCAGAGAAAGCCTCGACAGAGGACAGTAAGCGCGTAGTGGAAATTTGCACGCTCTATGCGCAGAAGGGAATGTGGAACATCTTCCTGGCTGTCTTCTTCACCACGCTTTCCTTCGCCTGTGTCGATCCGTTCTTTTTCATTGGCTACCTGATCTCAATTGCGCTGTTTGGACTCTACCAGGCCATATTCATGGCCAACGCCGGCGGCGCCTGGGACAACGCCAAGAAAATCGTCGAGACTGAGCTCCACGCCAAAGGCACCGACCTGCATGATGCGTGCGTTGTGGGCGACACGGTTGGCGATCCGTTCAAAGATACCAGTTCGGTGGCCATGAACCCTATCATCAAGTTCACGACGCTCTTCGGCCTGCTGGCCGTTGAGATGGCGGTGGGTCTGGTGGAGAGTCATCAGGCCGGTCTGACGCATGTACTGGCTGGGGTTTTCTACCTTGTGTCCGTCGTATTCGTATACCGCTCTTTCTACAGTATGCGCATCACTCCCCGGAAAGAGTTGGAATCGTAGACCGGCTGACGCAGATCTGTAAAGATAAACAAATGCAGCCGCGTAACCCCGCAACGGGTTACGCGACTGGCTTTTTAGGGAATTGTTTAATTTCGTTTTATTTCACCAGGTAATCTATGGAAATCCCTCGGAGACCATCACCAGCGCCCAAATGGATAATTGCTGTTATTTTCATATACTTAATGATAAAATAACGCGCCAAGTGTATGTTTAGAAGTTGGGCATTATAGATTATTACAATGAGGCAGGCATGAATAGAAATAAGCGTTTTCATGACGGGAAGATCTTTCTCAATGCCATGATTGTTTATATTTTTTGTTCCTTTGCGGTGGCAGTCTGCGCCAATGTAAAACAGGCGACAAGCACATCCAGTCTCGCGAGTCTGAGCCTTGAAGAGCTCATGAACATCAAAGTGGAAACGGTAACCACTGCCTCGAAATATTCACAGAAAGCATCGCAGGCTCCTTCATCAGTTTCCGTCATCACCTCGGAAGACTTCAGGAAATTCGGGTACAGAACCCTTGGCGAAGCGTTACAGAGTTTAAGTGGGTTTTATTCTTCATATGATAGAAACTACAGCTATCTGGGCATCAGAGGCTTCAGCCGGCCCGGAGATTTCAATGCGCGTGCTCTTTTGCTTGTTGATGGCTTCAGGGTTAATGATCCCGTTTATGAAACCGGTACCATAGGTACAGAATTTTTACTGGATATCGACTTGATCGATCGCATAGAAATCATCCGCGGTCCCAGTTCTTCCATGTATGGAAACAACGCCTTTTTCGGAGTCATCAACGTGATTACCCGAAAAGGTTCTGATATAAAGGGCAATGAGATTTCGGGGGAAGCAGGCTCTTTCAATACATTCAAGTGTCGTTTCACCCATGCTCCCAAGCAGGAATCCGGTCGGGATCTGATCTTTTCAACGTCTTTCATGGATTCTGCCGGTCAGACCAGACTGTTTTACCCTGAGTTCAACAGTCCGGCGACGAATAATGGCGTGGCTGAAAATCGTGATTATGATGGCAATTCGCAAGCTTTTTTGAAATACAAGAGCGGCCATTTCACCGTTGAAGGTGCATTCGGGCGTCGAACAAAGGGAATTCCTACTGGGTCTTATGGGACTGTCTTTAATTCTGACGGAAACAGTACCACGGATGAATACTCTCTGTTGAGTTTGCAGTATCTGAAAAGTTCAAAAACTAATGGCGATCTGACCATACGATTGAATCAATTCAAGTCGCAGTATCAAGGGAAGTATAATTACGATTTTGCCGCGGCTGGAGATCCTCCAAGCTATGCCTTCAATTTTGATGTGGGAGCCGGCATGCGTCGCGTGCTTGACTGTCAGTGGACAAAGAAGTGCTGGGAACGACATCTTTTCATCATAGGCACTGAATTTAAAGACACTGTATATATGAATCAGTCAAACTATGATCTGACCCAGAAACTCGATGATAATCGAAGTTTTCTCGAATCGGCTTTATTCATTCAGGATGAATACAAAATTTGTTCAAAACTGTCTTTAAGCGCCGGCATAAGGGACGATCGTCTTAACCAGTTCGGTGAAAGAACTAATCCCCGTTTTGCTCTTGTGTTCAATCCGGCGAAAAGCTCGGTAATAAAGCTGCTTTCCGGCCAGGCTTTTCGGGCTCCAAACGGATATGAGCGATATTATCAGGACGGTGGATTGACTCAGAAGGTAAATCCTAATTTACAGCCTGAAACAAATGACACTCTTGAAGGAGTCTATGAAAAGACGTTTTCTGACGGCCTTTTCGGATCTGTTTCTTTATATAAATATAAGATAAAGAATCTTATCTCTCTCGTTCGCGATCCAGTTGATAATCTTATGTTTTTTCAGAATCTCGACTCCGTAGAAGCCAGGGGCTCGGAAGTTTCGTTGAAAAAACAATGGGAAGACGGGAAGGAGTGCCGGTTCAACTGTTCATGGCAAACCAACAAAGATCAACGGTCGGGTGAGATGTTATCAAATTCGCCGAATCGTATGGCTAAATTGCTGATAAGTGTTCCCATGATGCAAAGTAAGTTCAATTGTGGCCTGGAGACTCAGTATATGAGCACCAGAAAGACACTAGCAGGAAATGAGTCAGGAGATGTATTTTTAACCAATTTCACCATTGCCCATCGCAACCGTCCAAAAAATGTTGAGTTTGCGCTGAGCTGCTACAATCTTTTTGGAAAAACTTATTTTGATCCCGGAGCGGAAGAACATATCCAGGACAAAATTGAACAGAACGGCAGAACCTTTCGTGTAAAGGGAACCTATTTCTTCTGATTCAGATTTGCCGTCAGCATGATTATAGAAGGCCCATGATTACAAATGATGCTGACCGGATCGTTGAGATTTCTCCCTCCGTTCGAAATGACAGCATTGTTTGTCATTCAGAACGAATGTGAGGAATCTTGTTTGGCATAAAGCCTTGAGTATTTGGCTTCTTTGTTAATTGTGAGAAGGCCAAATAATCACGGCTGACGGTATATCAAAGTAACTTCAGTCGTCAGTCACTGCGTTTTGCGGATGAGTGGCTTTCACCACTGACTATGGCGATATTGATTATGGTTTCAACGGCTTTTTCCATGGTATTCGCGGAAACCCATTCCTCCATGCTGTGTTCATTCATCGCTCCGGAAAAGATGTTCGCGCACGGTAGACCCATAAAAGAAAAATCGGCCCCGTCAGTTCCTCCGCGAATGGGTTTCCTGACCGGAGTCACTCCGGCGCGCTTCATTGCTTCCAGTGCGCAGTCAACGACAAATGGATACGAGGCCAGTATGACCTTCATATTTTTGTAGGTATCCTCAATCGCAACATCGATATTCACCTGAGGAAATTTGTTTTTGGTCTGTTTTTCCAAATCCCGTATCAGACTTTTCTTCGACTCTATTCCGCTGTTCTCGAAATCCCGTAACAGGATTTTTACGCTCGATTCTTCTTCTGACCCTTTGATTTCATACGGATGAATGAATCCCATTCGTTCATCCGTATGCTCCGCACGTTGGTCTGAAGGAATGGCGGAAATGAAATGCGAAGCAGCATACAGACTGTTGATCATATTGTCTTTAGCGCTTCCCGGATGACTGTTTTTCCCGTGAAATGAAACAATGGCGGAAGCAGCGTTGAAAGTTTCATCGTTGAGTTCGCCTTCCTCGCTTCCGTCAACAGTGTAGGCGAAACTCGCACAAAAAGTTTTCAGATCGAAGCCGGCCGGACCTTTATCTACTTCTTCATCCGGCGTGAAAGCGATTCTGATTGCGCCGTGAGGAATCTCCGGATGTTGGATCAAGTACTCCATGGCCGTCATAATTTCCGCGATACCCGCTTTGTCATCTGCACCAAGAAGCGAGTTACCATTTGCGGTTATTATTGTTGCGCCTATAGCCTTTTTCAACAATGGATTTTTGGCTGACGTTATTACCTGATATTCATTTCCGGGAAGTTTAATGTCTCCACCCTGGTAGTTTTCATGAAGTTTAGGATGAATTTGTTTTTCCGTGACCGCATTGGAAGTGTCTATATGGGAGATGAATCCGATCGTAGGTATGGTTTCCGGATTTCTGACTCCGCTTGCAGGAAGAACTGCGTATACATATCCGTGATCATCGATGCGGACATCAGAAAGGCCCAGGCTCGTTACTTCTTTTTTCAGGAGCTGTGCCAGCTGTATTTGTCCGATGCTGCTCGGAACGGTTGCTATGTCTTCATGGGATTGTGTATCGATGACGACATACCGCAGAAATCGCTCAACAGCGGCATCCCGCGTTTTAGCGACGGGAAATTCAGCGCAGAGAGTCGATGCAATCAGAAAAAATGTGGAAATAACGAGGGAAAAAGATGTAAATGACGGCATAGATGCTCTTATACGCTTCATTGAACAGTCTCCTGAAATTATTGACGTTTTAGTAAACCACATTTTGCATGCATATTGATACACCTTTTCTTGCGATTCAATACCTCCATGTAGAAATGGCTTGCAGGAAGTTTGCGATAATTGACATCTAGTGATATCTTTCATTGCACACCACTGATTCAAAACATTTGAACTGAGAGTAACTTGCAAAATTTCTGTAATATGTTGTTGAATTTCTAATGAAATTCAGTATAAAAAAGAGATCGAGGCTTTCCGCTTTTTTCTCTATTGGTTTCATGCTTTATCTTTGCATGATGCTGCCTTTCTCTGTACATGGAGCAACGCTGGCGGAGTATAAGGTAAAAGCAGCCTTCATTTTGAAATTTGCGGCTTTTGTAGAGTGGCCTGCCGACGTTTTAAACCCCGGAACATCTCCTTTTAAAATCTGTGTGGTCGGTGATGATCCGTTCGGCGACCTTCTTCCCCAGGAAATTCCCGCTGATGGTCCGGACGGCATTTCTTTCAAAGTTGCCCGAGCCTCGATTCATGATGAGGACTTTTCCAAAGTTCACATCATGTTTATTTCTAATTCAGATCCGGACGCTGTTTCATCAATTGTAAGAAGTATCAAGGAAAAACCTGTTTTGACCATTGGTGAAGGTGAAGATTTTCTCAAACAGGGTGGTATTATCGCCTTCACAATCGAGAATCAGCGTGTAAGATTCATGGTCAGCTTAAAGGGGGCCGTGAAGGCTCATCTGAAAATAAGTTCTCAATTGCTGAGTCTGGCTAGTTTCGTATTACGATGACAGATTCGCATTTGACCGGCATTGCCGATAGGTCAGAGGCCAGACAACCGAGAGAAAACATTCGCAATCTGCTTTCGCGAATGAATCGTTTGTCCATAGGTTTTGTCGTAATCCTGGCCTCCATTTTTATCATCGCCAGAGATATAGCAACCGTCCGAAACATGGTTGTATATGACCTGACCTCCCAGGCGAAAATAGTTGGAACTAACAGCACGGCAGCTTTGACATTTGGCGACGCAAAAGCTGCTGAAGATATTTTGACCTCTTTGAAAAGTGTGCCATATGTCATTTCAGGCGATATTCATGACGGCCACGGTGTGTTATTCGCCCGATACAATCGCGATGAAACCGCGATCGATACAGTCTCCGAAAATTCGCCGATTCTGTTCAAGCAAAACGTTATCATAGGCATTCGGACCGTTTCCATCATAGAACCCATCACTTTCAAGGGTTCGACGATCGGCCACGTACATATTATTTATGACACTTCGCCAATCCTTATCAGTTTTATCCAGTCCGTTGTTATCTTACTTGTATTTGGAATCGCGACCATTTTTGCCGCATCGTATTTATTTTCCCGCCAGATGAGTTCGATTTCTGATCCGGTCCTGAAAGTTGTTGAAACCATGGAGGAAATATCACTGGACAAGGATTATTCACGAAGGGTGCCGATTGTCGGCCCCCAGGAAATAGCCACTCTGGCTGACAGATTCAACGATATGCTGCAAACTACCCAGATATGGAGCGAGGAAATTGTCGCTCATCGCGAAAACCTTGAAAAACTTGTGGATACGCGCACCTATCAATGGCAGGAAGCGGTTCGGAAATTAAGAACAGAACTGGAGGAGCGACGAAGGACAGAGGAGGAGTTGCGAAAAAAAACCGATGAGCTGGCAATGGCTTCCGATAATCTTTCCAAATCGCTTCAGTTTGAGAAAAGGTTTCTGGCCAATATGAGCCATGAAATCAGGACGCCATTGAATGCGATTATCGGGTTTTCGAACTTCGCTTTGCAAACCAATCTCTCTAACAAGCAATTTGATTATGTCAGCAAAATTCAAACTGCCGGTACTTCTCTCTTGAGAATCATCAATGACATTCTTGATTTTTCTAAGATAGAAGCGGGAAAACTCGACATTGATAAACTCGATTTTGATCTTGATGACGTCATCAGCAACGCCGTAAATATTATTAGCCATAAAGTTCGCGATAAGGGTCTTGAATTCGTGGTCGACCTTTCTCCTGATATTCCGTCAGACTTTGTAGGGGACCCTCTTCGTATCGGGCAAATACTTGTGAATCTTCTGGGAAATGCCGCGAAGTTCACCGAATCAGGTGAAATCAGATTGGATGTCGAACTTGCCGAGCAGTTTGATGACTCGATCAAGCTTCGTTTCTGCATTCATGATACCGGAATCGGGATGACTCCGGAAGAAAAGTCCAGACTCTTCACGCCATTTACGCAGGCGGATGGTTCCACGACTAGAAAATTTGGCGGAACAGGTTTGGGTTTGAGCATTTCGAAGCATCTGGTTGAAATGATGGGTGGAGAAATTAGTGTTGAAAGTGAATATGGCAAAGGGAGTTTATTCCAATTTTCAGTATGTTTAAAAATAAATCACAGAAGTAATAAATGTAAGAGAGCTATTCCGCAGGTTCTTGAGGGCCTTCGTGTGCTCGTGGTCAATACTGATTCCGTAATGCGTCGAACAGTCATGAGAATGCTCGCGCGGTTTCCATTTCAAATAGCAGCGGTTTCTTCACCGGGCGAAACTATCGATGAAATTCAAAAGTATGATCTGGAATCCCCATACAGACTTATTCTGTTCGAGGAAAAGAAAATATCAGAAGCTAATTTGATTCTGATTGATCAGATCAAGAAAAAGCTGGCTTTGAAGAATGTTCCGGCAGTCATTATTCTCGCATCTGCCCTGACGGAGCATGAAAAAAGGCAGTTGTTCGCAGTCGGAATTGACGATGTTTTGGAAAAACCGGTGACCAGTTCAACGGTTTTAGATTCTATTGTCAGGATATTTTCTCCAGAAGAGAGCAATTCCTATCGGGCGATACTTTCCGAATGGGGTGAAATGAGTCTGTCAAAAGATTGTTACGTATTGTTGGTTGAAGACAATGATGATAACCGTCAAATTGCGCAGGAGTTGCTCAAAACCTGGGGCTTCAGTGTTGATTGCGCAAAAAACGGGCGTGAAGCCGTTGAAAAGGTTGTTAAAAATTCATCAAAGAGTTTTGACATTGTTTTGATGGATATACAAATGCCTGAAATGGATGGATATGAAGCCGCCACGGCAATAAGAAGCGATGGTCGCTTTGCCGGGCTTCCCATTCTTGCGATGACCGCTAATGCTTTTGCCGAAGACAAGGCGAAAGCGCTTGCAGCCGGAATGAATGATCACGTTGCCAAACCAATAGATCCGGTGGGATTAAGAAGTAAACTTCAGGAGTATCTCAAGGGTTTTTTCCATATTTCAGCGAAAAAACAGATTGTGACAAAGCCTGAATCAGTATTCTTTCCGGCAATTACTGGAATTAACATTCAAGCCGGACTGAATCGAATGAATGGGAATACAGGAAGCTATAAAAAAATTCTGCTCAAGTTTCTTGGAGCAAAGGAATCTTCCATTCATGATTTGCAATGCTGTATAGATGCGAAGGATTATAATCAGATAAAATTTCTGGCGCATTCCACTAAGGGAATTGCGGGAAATCTTGGGATGGATGACGTCTTCATGAATGCGGGTCTTCTCGAAAAAACAGCCTCAGGGAATGACGAAAGCGCGGTCATAACTAATTGGAACAAACTTCGGGAAAGCATGGAACAAATTTGCAGTGAGATTGCGCATGTTGAGCGTCAGCACTGGAGTTCGGAGAAGGCTGCCGATTTGCCCGCTGAACGTCATGAATCAGGAAAGTTATCGGATTCTTTCGAGATGTTTCAGCACCTCAGGAGCAGCCTCGAAAAGCATGATTTCGATTCTGCTGATATATACGAGAAAATTCAGCAACAATGGGGAAAACTGCTCGAAAGCCATTCAGATTTTGGATCACTCGGTAAGAGTGTCGGTCAGTATTCATTTGACGAAGCACTTGAATCCTTTGAATTACTTATGGCTAAACTGAAGCAAATTGAATAAAATACGCGTGAGCATTCCTTCGACAAAAAGGTGAAGGCAACAATATGGAACAAAACAGTCCCAAAATGATCGTTCTGATTGTCGATGACGTTCTGGAGAACATCGAGATCCTTGGTCGAGCCCTTTCGTCGGAATACAAGATCAAAGTGGCCAAAAATGGAATCGAAGCGCTGAAGGTCGCTGAATCCGCTGACCATCCGGATTTAATTCTCCTGGACATTATGATGCCGGGAATCGATGGGTATGAAGTCTGCAGAAGATTAAAAGCAAATCAGGCCACAAGAGACATCCCTGTGATTTTTCTTTCCGCCCTGTCTGAGGATAGCGATAAAACCATGGGTCTGGAGTTGGGAGCCATGGATTTCATAACAAAGCCTTTCAACTCAGATTTGGTCAAGCTGAGAGTTCGAAATCACCTGGCTTTGTGTTCAGCTAAACTCGAACTTCAAAAACACAACGAACATCTGGAGGATCTCATTCGTGAGCGTTCACGAGAGTTGGCTACCGCCCATGAGCGATTAAAAGTCCTGGACGATGCAAAAGGAGATTTTCTTCGAGCGATTTCTCATGAACTTCGGACTCCAATCAGCGGCATTCTTGGAATCGGGAAGCTTGCGTTGAATTCAATACAGAATAATAAGGAGCGCGAGGAGTTGACCGAATGCTTTGAATCAAGCAGTAAGCGATTGATGTCTACTGTGAACAATGCATTGCGACTGGCACAACTCCAGGCTGGCGATGCATCACTGAAGGTGGATGCAATCAAGCTGAAAACGCTTATTGTCGCAGCCATTGATAATATTGGTCCGATAGCGGCCAAGGCAGGAATTACGCTATCTCTGCCGGATTTTAATGACGCTTCAATTATTGGCGATGAAACGCTTTTAAAACAAGCGATGGAAACAATGATTCACACTATGGTCAAAATGTCAGCATCGGGCAATGAGGTCCGGATTACATTCCTGGCTTGTAATGCTCATCTGGAACTGGCCATATCTTCAAATGGCCGCACCCTTCCTGAAGCCTCCCTGAGTAGTTTTTTTGCCACATTTTCAACCGCACGCACATCGTCATTCGCGGAAGAGCTGGGACTGGCCATTCCGGTCGCAGCGAAAATCATCATGGCCATGGGTGGAGAAGTCAGGATTCAAAACCTCGAGCCTTCTGGTTTGCGTATGATTTGCGTGTTTCCAAAGGTCGGGAACAATGAGACAAAGTCTGATAATATGTGAAAGCTGTTGAATTCCATTCTGCCATGGCAGGAGGCAATAAAATGCAACGTTGGACAATTATACTTACCCTCTGTGCGTTTACAGCGATTACCGGCATTGCCGGAGCGGCGGAACCAGTCGTAGGAACTGGCGCGGTTGCTCTTGATGCTGGTATTGCTGCGGGAGCCGCGAAACAGACAATTGACAAACTGGTCGCGAAATTCGGCGAGGCGTCCAGATCTCGCATAGAGCGTGGTGTGGCGCAGGCCACTCCATTCTGGCGGGCCGAAGATGGCACGGCACAGGAGTTCGAGCAGTATTGTCTGGATAACTTTGCCTCGGATCCGGTATTGCTTAAGGATGTCTTCGCTCGTTTCGAGAAAAACATCGAGTCGATCCAGGGATATTTTCATTGTCTTACCCGCGACGTCAAGGAACCTATCGACCTCGATATAGGCGATAAACTTCCTATTGATGAACCGTTCGCGAAAATAGATCCGTCCAGTCATCTTCAGGAGGATCTGTTCAAAACAAAAATAGCATTTTACGTTTTGCTGAATTTCCCGCAGACTTCGCTTGCGGACAAACTCCGGGATGGTCCGAAATGGTCTCGAGATCAATGGGCTCAGACACGGCTTGCCGATTATTTCCCGGCTCGGGTTTCCTCGGATATTCAGCAAAAAATCAGTGAAGCGGAAATAGCCGGCGAATCCTATGTCAATGATTACAACATTTTTGTCGGATATCTGCTTACGGCCGACAAGAAAAGCCCATTTGCGGAAGACCTGAGTCTGATCAGTCACTGGGGGTTGCGCGATCACCTTTCGTCACTGTATGCCCAGGCCGATGGATTGCCAAAACAGGAAATGATTTACAAAGTAATGGAGCGAATCATCGACCAGTCTATTCCGAAGAGCGTCATTAACAAAAAAACATATTGGGATCCGTATGCAAACACGGTTTTCGAGAAGGCTTCAGACACATGGAAGCCGCTTCCGGCTGATCCGGAGCCAGATACCCGTTATGCGCAGATCCTGAATATTTTCCATGCGCAGCAACTGGCCGATCCGTTGTATCCGAAATATCCCCGCTATATTGATCGGCGCTTCGATCTGGAACGTCAGATTCCGGAGAAAGAGGTGGAACGCCTGCTGACCTCACTGATATCGGCGGATGTTCTCCCATCTGTAGGGGAATTGATTTCCAAGCGCATCAATCGTCCCTTGCGTCCTTTTGATCTCTGGTATTCGGGTTTCAAGGTCTCCGGTATGATCCCGGAAAAAGAACTTAACGAGAAGATTCGACAGAAATATGCGAATCTCGATGCAGTCATAAAGGATGCCCCGCAGATTCTTAAAAATCTGGGTTTCACCCCTGAGAAAGCCCAGTATCTGTTGGATCGTATTGTCATGGAGCCCGCACGCGGAGCCGGTCATGCCACAGGTGCGCTGATGCATACTGACAAGGCCCATCTGCGAACCCGCGTTCCAAAGGGCAGCATGGATTATCAGGGCTTCAATACGGCCATGCACGAACTTGGGCACTGTGTCGAGCAGACTTTCACCCTGTTCGATTCAGACCATATCCTGCTCGCACAAGTTCCGAACTCGGCATGCACCGAGTGTTTTGCATTTGTGTTTCAGGCCCGCGACATGGATGTCATCGGTATGCCGATGAAGGACCCCAAGGTTGAGTATTACAACACGATCGACACGTTCTGGTCAGCGTATGAAATCGCCGGGGTCGCTCTCGTTGACATGCATGCCTGGAACTGGCTATACGAGCATAAAGATGCAACTCCGGCGCAGCTGAAGGATGCTACCATTAAAATCGCAAAGGACATCTGGAACCAGTATTACGCGCCGGTTTTCAAGATTAAGGACAGTCCGGTTCTTGCGATTTACTCGCACATGATCGCTTATCCGCTGTATTTATCTGATTATCCGCTTGGCTTCATTATCTGCTATCAGATCGAGGACTTCCTGAAGGGCAAAAATCTGAGCGTAGAGATGGAACGCATGTGCAAAGCCGGCTATCTTACCCCCAAACAATGGATGGAAAACGCCGTCGGCTCGGACATTTCTCCCGAGGCTATCATTAAGGCAGCTAAAAAATCCGTCGAAGCTATCAATTCAAAGTAAACAGAGCCGATTCGGCTGACACTGAAATAGTTCAGAAAACCGCGTCCTTTCCACCGGGGACGTGGTTTTTAATTTCTACCAGTTCTTCGTTTGTGAATCAGCGGAATTAGTGGAGAAAAAATGTTCCAGAAAGCTCAGCACCTCCGGAACATGTCCGCCCTGCGCGGTTTCATCCGATAACACGAAACCATTAAATCCAGTACACAGACAATCGTAAAGGTGTACGATTTCGCTCCGCGTAGGAAATGGCAATTTCACGGTTGAGCCAAGTACCTCGCCTGCCAGGATTTTCGGTTTGCGCAATGTTGGAAACGCGTCGATGAAACTTCTCTGCAGGCGTCCGAGGTCGCGAATGTCTGCTTCCGCACCGAGATCTCCGCGACAGAGCCAGTGCTCGTCGAACGCATCATCGAGAGCTTTCAGCGCGGAAAGCGCCGCAGGTTGTTCTATTTTTGCAATCAAACGTCTTGTACCTGTCAGGGGGCGAAACAAGGCCGCCTCTGATCCGTCACGAACGAAGGAAAGCGCATATTCGACAAACGGGTACCGGTTGCCAATCCCTATGGAGTCGCGATCGCCTTCAGGGATGGCGTCCAGCGTATATCCGCGACTGGGACAATTCAGTCCTTTGCGCGCACTCAGCGGTCCGGTCTGCAGACACTCGGCATGCAATGCAGTTTCCCCGCTGCGTCTGATAACGCGCAAAATGACGCGTCGATCATTAAGACATAGCAGGTCTCCGGGCTGCGTTTCGCGCAAAAACCGTTCATGCGGCACTGCAATAATCCCCGGGTCATCTGAAGCTGCACCGAATCTCAATTCCACCGACGGTGGCATTGTTTCAACGGACGGATATGAACCGATGCGCAATTTGGCTCCCTGAAGATCAAGTGTAACAGGCAATACTTTTCCTGAACGTGTAAACTCTTCAGCAAGACGATCGAGAACCTCTCTCAGCTGGTCTGGCCGGAGATGCCCCGTATTGAGACGAAATCTCGTGGCAATACCGTTCATGCGGCGAATAAGTTCGGTGCTCGAGGAAGCCGGTCCAATTGTCAGAATGATCTCGGTCATACTTTGTGGGGCTCCTGGAAAAAAATCATCCCCGGGATTTCCCGGGGATTGTTATTACAAAAGCGGATAGCGATCAGCAGATAATTTTCAATGACACGGGCAGGCAAATGCCATTGTTAATGGACTGATAATCAACGCGCCCTTGTGTAAAAAAAATCAGGTATGAGATTTCACACTTTTTTGTTTTCCTTCTTGGCCTTCTTCTCAAGTTTCTTTTCCTGCATGGTTTTAGCCGGTTTTTTCTTGACTTCTTTCTTGGCTTCAGTGCTTTTACTCATGTTTTCGCTCCTTAGTTTAAAGTTTCATTTTATTGTAGCAGCGTCTGCCCCATGTACAAGTGCACTAAGTTCATTTGCAAGGCCTTCTATGTTCCGGGCTTCAGCGGATAGTTCCTCGGCGGATGCCGCGACTTCTTCCGTGCTGGCCGCGAACCCTTCCATGGCACTGGTGGACTGATCCGCCGCCGCTGCAATATTGTCGATGCCGGTCACGATCGTGGAATTCACCTCCGCAAGCTGATCCAGTCTTTCGCCCATTGTCGAAGCCGATTCGACGATGCCATCGAAATTGCTATTGATGTCTTTGATTGTTCCGGAGGAGGTCTTTACGCGTTTCGATGTGCCTTCAAGAAGTCTTTGCGTTTCAGAAGAAGCCTGAGCGGATCGGAGCGCCAAAGACCGCACTTCTTCCGCGACCACGGCGAAGCCCTTGCCTTGTTCACCGGCTCGTGCGGCTTCGACAGCGGCGTTCAATGCCAGCAGATTTGTCTGGAAAGCGATCTCGTCGATCGTCTTGATAATCTTGATCATTTCATTGCCGTCGGTCTCGATCTTGGCCATTTGTCGGGTCATCTCTACGATCGATTGCAGTGAATCGCCTGATTTGCGGATGTTCTCTTTCATGAGTTCACCCGCCCCTTTGGAAAGTTTCTCGGCATGAGTGGTCTGGTTCCGGATTTCTGAAAGAGAAGTGCTGGTTTGTCCCGATGCGGTAACCAGTTTTTCCGAACCCTGCGTCATGCTCTGCATGGCAGTGGCGATCTGGGATGCTGCTGTAGCCACTTCGCCAGCGCCGGCTGACAATCTGGCGATAGCACTTTCAAGAACAGCCGCGATAGACCGGGCAATGAAGAATGCCAAAAAGATTCCAAGCAACGTAGCGCATAACCCGGACACGGTGACGCTATATTTCAGGTCCTGGGCCGATTTCATCAAGCTTTCATCGGACAACATTTTTTCTTTGGCGACAGTTCGTATCTGGGCAAGCATTTGTTGGATTTTCTGTAAATTGGGCACAGTCTGTTTTGCGAATATCTCCATGGCTGCCGCATTGCCTTCGTGCAATTTCTGTTCTGCTTCGATGGCTGCGTGAAAATGCTTCTTGACCTCTTCCTGAATGGGAAGCACCTCTTCGGTGTAAATGCGCATTGCCTGTCCTGTCTTTCTTTCATTGACGAGCTTTTCGACGGTCAGAGCACAGGCATGGAGCTTACGATGAGGCTCTTCGACTGCCGTAAGAGCCTCATCAAACTCCTTGAATGTTTCGCGGAGCTCTTTTGTCGTTGAGGCTTGCAGGAACTCACCGAATTTGCATTTAGTCGGATCGCTTACCAATCCTAATTTGAAGGGTTCTTTACGGGAGAAAGCTTCCGTGCGGGCAATGAGCTGGGTATTGGCATGATCGAGGAAGATTCCGGTTCCGATGATCCAGTCCCAGGGTTCGTAAAACCTGACGAAAGAAACATTGGGAACGATTGTTTTAGTGCCGGGAAGCGGCAACTTGTTGATTACGAACCCGCCGCCGCCACCGTCACCGCTCGAGCAGCTTTTGTTCATCTCGGCGAACATATTATGACCTTCGGAATCGGTAAAAGAGGCTACATCCGTATTGTTTAATTCGGGGTTAACCTGATGCATGACCATCTTCAAGGCCTTAGTATGGATCCAGATGTAATCCTTGTTTTCGCTTCCTCCGCGCATTGAGCCGATGATCGAAATAGCGCGTGCCTGTCGCGAAGCCACATCTCCGAGGCTTTCATCGGCGGCACACGTTTTGACGATCGACAAGGCCTGGTCTGAAAACGCCTGAACGCGATCCTGATAGGATGAAAGGCCTGCCGATTCTATCGCCAGCGCTGCGGCCATTTTTCCTACCCAGACAAAATGGTCAGACAGCCTGTTTGCGAGCACAAGATCAAGGCCGAAGTGTGGTTTGCGAAAGACTTTCTTGATCTCTCCCGCCGAAGCGTGAAGCAGCTGATGCGGTTCTTCTATGGATTTCAGGAGATCTTTTAATGCGGGAATGAGTCTTTCCGTTTCCAATCGATCCGGGCCGTACAGCCAGGTTCCGAAGGCGCATTTGTGGTCATCGAGTTCGACCTGCAATTCTTTGACATTCTGATCGACTAACAACGCATTAACCTTGTTCACCCAGCGCAAGTGATCGAGCTCGCGCTCGGTCATGATTGCGCGAAGCTGATTGCCGCTGATAACCTCCTTCGCCTTGCCGACTATATCCTCTACACCGAATCGTGAATCCATGACAACAAAAGCGAGAAAGAACAATATGACAAGGAACCCGAACCATATCTTGCGGCTAAGACTCAAGGATTTCCACATATTTGCTTCCCTTCGGCAATGTGATTGTTGAAAGGTCGGAATCAGGACAACTTGAATAGACCGTCTATTTTGACTCCTTTAAGGAGCTGGTGAATTTCAGATGATATATGCTCTATCCTGACTTCGACGCCGGCTGTGGCGGTCCGCTTGTACAGCAATAAAAGTTTTCCAAGTCCGGAACTGCCGATGTGATCGACTTTTTTGAAGTCCAGAACGATTGACTTGATTCCGGAAAAATTCAATCCTTCGAAAACATCTTTCATTTCCTGTGCGCCACGTTCATCAATCGAACCGTCAATAACCAATCTGATAGAATCTGAAGAACCGGACTTTTCTATTTTCATTTAACCTCTCCGTAAGATAAATCATCGTTAGGCTTTTGGGAAAATACCATTTTTGTAATGGAAAAGTCATCATCTATTTCATGAATAGCAGGGGCATTGAATCATGCCGTTATGAAAAATTTCGACGAAATGAAACCAGAATTTGATTGCCGCTCTGGTTCCAGGTGATGCTATCGGCCATGAGGTGCATCAGGAAAATTCCACGACCGTGTTCTAAAAGGAGATTTGGCGGAGTCGTGGGATTAAGTATTTCGTCGAGCCGGAAGCCAAGCCCCTGATCTGAAACCTGAAAATGAAAATCATTTCCCTGCCACCACCGAAACTCGATCGGCAGCTGCGAATTGTATTTATGGCCATGTTTCCATGCGTTCATGGCTGTTTCCTCGATGGTAAAACGAACCCTTCTGACGGCATCCGTCAGACCGCATTTTCCCCATTCCGCGCTTATACGGCTGGTCAGTGCATTGAGTGCGAGTTCGAAATGGTCAAGATCTCTTGGGATGATTCGTTCGACTAGTGGTTGTGTCCATGTTTCCAGTTCAAGGCCGATCATGTTGACATTGCCGGAAATTGCGTAGTTCGGAGCCTGTTCTGCGTTCTTATACTCGGATTCGCCGGCAACAGTTATCAGCCGGTGAATCAGTTCGGAAACTCTCATTTCCGGTTGAGCAGTGATGATGTTTGCAATCAGTTGTTGCAGAGATTCCGTATCGGAAGACTGATCTTCACTATCGCTAAATCGCTCTAGAAAAGCATCAGTAAACAACAGGATGCGATCACGCGGTTGTAGCCGCAGCTGCAGGTCTTGTACCACTAAAGCTGTGTCGGGCTTTGCCACGGGGTGCAAGTCATTGATCTTGCCGCATTGCTTAGGAACCCTGAATACCTCATTTCCCCGAATCAACAGGAAGGCCGGATGCCCAACGGCCACGACGTGTAACAGCCTTGTTGCATGATCTATCTCTAATGTCAGGTTCGTGAAGATGGTCTCAAAACCAGACGTTCTAGACTCATTTATCCTTTCATTCAAACGAGTGATAAGTTTGTTCAAACGGGTAATAATATCTACGATTCCGGAACCCAGATGGGCGAACGACGGACTGCCATTAATCAAATCAGTGATGATGCCGTGCAGCCGACATTCAGTTTCATTGTCTGAACAATTACTCAGACTTAGGATAGTCAATCCGCTGGAGGACAAGCTTTCCTGAAAAACACAGCCGGAGAAATGGTCCCCGCCGGTGGTTTTACCGGACAGCGTCTGAGTTTCTATGAACAGATGATGATTATCGTCAAGAGCCACGTTACGCGGACATTTGGCGTGAATCAGTTTCAGGGAAGACGTTTCTTGTATTGGCATGTTTGGCAACTTGGTCAGGATAAGTGATTTAACTAAGTAAAGACAAACTTAATTTTGATCTTTTAGGCAATGTCATATTCCTGGCAAATATGAATCAGTTGCAACTCTCTGGGACATAAATCCGGGCATACTGTTGCAAAGATGATGGATGTGAAATCAGCGGTAAACGTCGTCCGTATAGACTGTTTCGAGATTGTCGAAACGCGCGAACTCCGAGAAGAAGGCCATATCCATTCCGCCGACGGGGCCGTTTCGCTGTTTGGCTATTATGACTTCGGCCTTATTGCGACTCTCTTCTTTTTTGGGATTGTAATAACTATCGCGATACAGAAATATTACGACGTCGGCATCCTGCTCGATGGCACCGGATTCGCGAAGATCTGAAAGCATCGGTCTTTTATCCGTGCGACTCTCTACTGCGCGTGAAAGTTGGGATAGGCAGATAACCGGAATATTGAGTTCCCTGGCAATGCCCTTCAAACCACGGGAAATCGCGGAAACTTCCTGCTGACGATTATCATTGTTGCCTGAGCTTGGTCCGGTAACCAGTTGCAGGTAATCGATGACGATCATCCCGATTTTTTCTTCCGCGTGGGCTCGGCGCGCTTTGCTTCGAAGCTCCAGCAAACTTATTCCCGGCGTATCATCAATCAGAATCGGCGAGTTTGAAAGCGTTCCGGCAGTCAGAGTTAATTTGGCCCAGTCTTCCCCACTCAAAAAACCGCGCCGCAACTTTTGTCCGTCTATGCGGGCTTCCGAGCACATAAGACGGGAAACCAAAGCGCTTCGCGACATTTCCAGGGAAAAAATCAACACCGGAAGTTGTCTTGTACTGGCCACATGCATGCCAATGTTCAGACAGAATGCCGTTTTACCCATTGATGGGCGGGCGGCCACAATTATCAAATCCGAGTTTTGAAAACCGGAGGTGTATTCATCGAGTCTATTAAATCCGGTGGCGATGCCGGTAACTGACTGCTTGTTTTCGGAAAGTCTTTCCAGACGATCAAATGTCTCTTTAACAAGCGTTTTTATTTTTACGTAGGGCTGTGTGACTCGGAACTGGCTTAAAGACAGAATCTTTTGTTCTGCCTGATCGAGCATCAACTCAGCCTCGGCTTGTGGCTCGAAAGCTTCACGATTGATTTCTCCTGAAACGGAAATCAATTTCCGCAACAGGGATTTTTGTTTGACTATTTCAGCATAATGCGCGGCATTGGCTGCTGTTGGGGGAGAATTCAACAGTGTTGACAGGTAGCTTGCTCCACCAATGTCGGCAAGCTGATTTCTGGATCGCAGGGCTTCGGTAAGAGTAATCAGGTCGCATGGACGTTGTGATTTATATAAATCAAGGAGGGATGAAAAGATTGCCCGGTGCGAAGCCTGATAGAAATCGTCGGCGTCGAGCATTTCGAGGCCTTTGATTATAGCTTCTTCGCTCATCATCATCGAACCCAGCAAGCTCTGCTCAGCTTCAAGGTTGTTCGGTGGAATCCGGGAAATCAGTTCAGTCACGGGGAATGCCTCCTGAAAGAAGCTATATGAATGGAAAAAACGGCTGCCCAACTCGACAAAGGCGAGAACAGGGCAACCGTTTGATAGATCTGTGGTTTTTTAGACTACCGTTCAGGCCTTGGCTTCTTCAGGAACGACGACTACTTTAAGAATCGCCTTTGCCTGGTGTGGGAAACGAACATTCACTTCATGCTGACCGAGTTCTTTGATGTGGTCGGCGATGATCTGGTGCTTGTCGATCTCGATACCGGATTCTTTTTTGATCATATCTGATAATTCAGAACTGGTAACTGAGCCGAACAGACGTCCCTTGTCTCCGGCCTTTTTTGTAATCCTCACGGTCAGGCCATTGATTTTTTGAGCCAGAACCTCGATAGCATTTTTTTCCTTGGCAGCCTTGCGCTCCCAGGACACCTTCACCAGATTGAGGTGTGAAATGGCGCCAGGAGTAAGAGGAACGGCGAGAGAACGGGGGAAAAGGAAATTTCTTGCGTAGCCTTCGGTTACGCGCTTAGTTTCTCCCTTGGTCCCGACACGATCAACATTACGAATCAACAGAACTTCCATGGATATTTTCCTCCTGATCAGTCGAAAAATGAGCCTTCATCATCAGATTCATCACGCTTGGGGGTGGATGGATCTTTAGGGGCTCGAAAGTCCAGCCAGACATCCATGATGCCAAGCCAGACGAGCAGTTGATTGAAGATTAGAGCCAGAAACGACAGGCCAATACGGTTAGGGCGGCTGACCTGATGTATTTCGAAGAACGAGGCCAGAAGAGAAAGGCCAAGAATGAAATACAAGGTTTTACTGATTACCAGGCAGTTTGCGCCAATGGCCCGTGCGGTTGCCGCAAAGCCAGTGCTCACGAAGTATTCATCTCCGTAAAACAAAGCCCAGCCTGCAATGAAGAGCCAGATGAGGTGCCACTCGAAACGCCAGGTCGAGAACCGCGGTAGAGATGGAATGAATACTCCATACCGGGGGCCGATATAGACGCCTCCAAGGTATAGGACTCCTGTGGAGAGCAGGTGCCATAGAAAAACGAATGTCCATGGAATCAACATGGCGACGAAGTCTATCCAGTTGTGAAACTGTTCACGCACAATGTTCAAGGCAGCCTGATCTATATCTTTGCTTTTCGTGAGCTGAGCTATCTGGGATTCCATTGCCCGCCCCTGCTGGACGAATGCATCTTTTACGGACCATAGGGAGACGCCCAATTCGCCGAGTACGGGTGCAACCATCCAGAGGGTAATGGATAACGTGAATGTCAAAACCAACGTTACGGAGATAGCGCGAAAGCCTTCCAGGCCATTTTTTATTGTCCAGGCAAGGGTTGCGGCCGGAGCAAGGACGATCGGTATCAGCAGAACGGCCGAAGGCCAGCCATTCCAGACTGTTGCCGTAACAAGCGTGAGCACGCCGAAAAGCAAAAACCATATCGCGCCTTGTCCAAGCAGTACCAGCAATGCAGGAATGCCTGCCATCGCTAACAACAGCCCTCCAAACATAGGCAGGTACCCGGCAAGAAAAATTCCTGCCAGAGTTACTCCCGCCATCATGCCGGTCCGGAGTGTGCGTCCGGCCAGGGTCTGTTCGATCACTTTTCTCTCCGATAAAGACTTAGTTTTGGGATAATTCGTTTTCTATGGCAACAGCCCCGCATTTGACCTTCAGCAGGTCATCAGACTACGGTGAATGGGAGGAGAGCTATGTTGCGGGCACGCTTGATAGCTGTCGTCAAGACCTTCTGGTGTCCGGTGCAGGTGCCGGTGGTGCGGCGACTGATGATCTTGCCGCGATCATTGACGAAGCGGCGAAGCTTGGAAACGTCCTTGTAATCGATACGCGTTGCTTTTTCCTTGCAAAACTGGCAGACCTTGCGATGGCGCTGCCGGCGAACTTCACTGTGAGTATTTTCAGCCATGATATAAAAACCTCCGTAATTTCAAGGGGTCCTAAAACGGAACCCCGCCGTCGGGTCCATCGGAAAATCCTGTGTCGGCCGGGAATTCTTCTGGTACACCTGAATCGTCACCGAAACCACCTGAACGGGGTGCTCCTCCTGTGCCGGGAGCGGTTCCGCCAGGGGTATTGCCGCCAAGGAACTGAACGTTGTCGGCAACAATCTCCGTGACTGTGCGTTTTTGTTTGTCCTGGGTCTCGTAAGTGCGAGTCTGCAGACGCCCTTCAACAAAGACCGGGCGACCTTTTGTAAGATATTTGCTGCAATTCTCACCCCTCTTGCCCCAAACAACAATATTGAAAAAATCGGTCTGCTTCTTCAGTTCACCATCACTGCCTTTGAACTGGCGATTGACGGCAATACCAAGTTTGGCGACCGCAGTTCCCTGTGGGGTAAACTTCAACTCCGGATCCCGGGTGAGGTTTCCCATAAGGAAGACCTTGTTGAGATTGGCTGCCATAATGTCTCGGTCCTATTGGACGCGGGACGTGGTAATAAAGCGCAGTACAGTCTGATTGATGAGATAGAAACGTTCGAGTTCTTTGAGAACTTCGGCGCCTCCCTTGAAATCAACCAAAACATAGTAGCCTTCAGAATGTTTTTCGACATTGTAGGCCAGATTGCGCTTGCCCCAGCGGTTAACCTTTTCGACTTCGCCGCCGTAACGAGCAATGGCTCCCTCTACCTTGGTCATCAAGGAATCAAGAGCTTCATCAGAAATGTTGGGTTCCGTAAAAAACAGGCTTTCATAAGGTCGCACGGATAGTACAGACCTCCCTTCGGATATTTAGCCCCCGACATTGAAACGACAGGAGCAGGGAACGGTACCCAGTATGGTAGCATGATTTGATCTGCGTTTCAAGCAGGAAAAAAAGACGACAGCTGAAA
>JADFYG010000014.1:0-467 GCA_015233155.1 Candidatus Rifleibacteriota bacterium | reverse complement strand
CGGCAACTTCCCAACCTGTGCAATCTGGTTTGCGTGCTGTGCAACGATTGCGGCCATGCAGAATCAAAAGATGCGAAAAAATTATCCAGTCGTCTTTTGGCACGAGGCGCTGAAGATCAAACTCGATTTTTTCCGGATCTCTATGCAATGTAAGACCCAGCCGTCCGGAAAGTCTGCGTACATGTGTGTCAACAACAACTCCGGATGGAATTCCGAAGGCGTTTCCCATAACCACATTCGCGGTTTTGCGGCCAACGCCGGGGAGGGCCATCAGAGCTTCAAAATCGCATGGAACCTTGCCTCCATGATTTTCGACAAGCTGTCTTGCGCATCCCAGAATGCTTTTTGTTTTGTTTTGAAAGAAGCCAACAGAGTGAATTTCACTTGATAAGACGGCAGGATCAGCCGCTGCAAAATCAGCGGCAGTATGATATTTTTTGAAGAGATTAGCAGAAACCTTGTTCACG
>JADFYG010000149.1 GCA_015233155.1 Candidatus Rifleibacteriota bacterium | reverse complement strand
CTCTACCTTGCCACTTTTTGGACATTCATTTAACGTAGCTAATGATATAATATAGCTATAATTGAGCTGCAGGAGAAGTAATGAATATTTGTATTTTTTGTGGAAAAGACCTTCGTCGGGGTGGCGATTTCGTCCAGAATCGTGACAATCATCTTTTATGCAAGACCTGTGTTGACACGGCAAGCGATATTTTCAAACGGAAAACCGCAAGTGATCGTGATCCGATAAAAAAAGGCGCAGGCCCTGTAAAGCAGGATATCAAGACCATTATAAAAAAGTACACACCTCAGCGTCTGTATTCTGATTTGTCGGAGTATGTCGTGGGCCAGGATGCCGCGAAAAAGGTCATTTCTCTGGCGGTATACAATCACTACAAAATGCTTTCTTTAATTGACGAAACCGATGTCGAGTTCGAAAAATCGAACATATTGCTCCTCGGCCCTACCGGCAGCGGCAAAACCCTTATAGCACGAACACTTTCAAAACTCCTGCAGGTCCCATTCGCAATAGGCGATTGTACCAGCTTCACTGAGGCCGGTTATGTCGGCGATGACGTTGAGAACGTTCTGCTGTCTCTGCTGATTGACGCCAATTATGAAGTCGAAGAAGCCCAGCGCGGCATTATCTATCTCGATGAAATAGACAAGAAAGCAAAAACTTCCGGAAATGTATCCATTTCCAGAGACGTGTCCGGGGAAGGCGTCCAGCAGGCTTTCCTGAAACTGATCGAGGGCACCGTTGCCAACGTTCCCCTTACGGCCGGCCGAAAAAATCCAATGTCTCAGCAGGTCGTGAAAATCGACACACGCCACATTCTTTTTATCTGCGGCGGAGCATTCAATGGCCTCGAAAAAATAATCGAAAAACGCCTGCATTGTAATTCCGCAATCGGATTCAACACAAATCCCATGCCGAAAGATCAGGCAGACTATCGTCTTTTTCACATGGCCGAAACAGAAGATCTCATTCAATACGGTTTCATTCCGGAGCTAATTGGACGCGTGCCGATAAAGATCGCACTGAATGGTCTCAGTCGCCGGGATTTCGTCCGAATTCTCAAAGAACCGAAGAACTCAATAGTAAGACAGTATTCGAAATTGTGCGCCATGGATGGCTGTGAACTCGTCTTTCAGGATGATGGACTCGAACGAATAGTAGATATAGCCTTCGCGCGAAAAGTTGGCGCACGCGGACTCCGCGACGTATTCGAACGAATTCTTCGCCAGGATATGTTCACGCTGCCAGACAACAAACAGGAGTCGATCAATATCGACCGCGACTATGTCGAAAAACGCCTCGCGCAAGCTGAGGCCGATGCACGTTGTGAGTCGGCTTTAGGCGAGGTGCCTACAAAAAATGATATTCAGGCTCTCCCGATTCCCGCTTAATCCCGGCCACAAAATATAAAGGTTTATAACACACCTCGGGCGGTCCGGTGGACCGCCCGAGGTGTGTACGTATTATTATAAATGCCAGCTTATCGTCTATTTGCCTTTCCCGGAGGAGAGTGTGTTGATACCGCTCATGATAATCCAGGCGATCAGCATTACAAAACCGAACTGAATTCCGGAACCGAAGCTATCCATGACCCTGGGTAGAAAAGTCAGATATTCCGAAAAATTTCCCCGTACAATGATCAGAACAAGGGTGAATATCCCAAGCCCAGCCGCGCCGAAAATGCCGCGGATCCAGCGCCGCCGCAAGAATCCCATTATGGTCCAGGCCGTCCAAAGGCTTGTTAATAAAGAAAAAGCCAGGAACAAAGGACGCAGCCAGCTCTCCCTTGCATAAATCAGCACGAGTTCCGTGTTCGCCTGCTTGTTCATAATGTTGCGGTGAAAAACCAAAGTGTGATTAGTACTCGGTATTTCGAGCGTCACGGGAAGCAGGCCAGCACCTTCCCCACCCGCCAATGCCGCGCCGCCTGCGGAACTGCCGCCGTAACCGCCGCTGCTTCCGTCTTCACGACCACGGACCTGTGAAACGTAGTTGCTGATATTGCTCATCTTGTTACTCAGCTCTCCCGCCTGGACGCGACCTGGCATAGGCGAAATGTCCTCGGGCATTCCAGGCGAAAAATCTCCCTTTTTCTTCATGGCAAAGTAACCATCAGGGGTATCGATTTCCCAGGCCATAACAGATACGTCGAAAGACAAAGAGGGAAGAATTAGATGTATCTTGCCGCTATCCCTGAGCGAAGACTGACGCTGTTCAAAAATAATGGCGACACCGAACGGTTCGAATGCCTTTCCCCGCCGAGGTGAACGAATGAGAGGAATGTATATCTCACCGGCTTTGCTCAGTCCAGGCTTGACCGGCTCTCCATTTACCATGACCGTCGCTATTTTCATGCCAGCAGGCAGCTGTCCCAGAATGAGAAACTGATTGTTGTTGTTGCGCATGGTCAGCTGCATTCGCGTAAGCACTTCACCTTCGCGCGTGACAAGTGTTCGGGCCGTCATCGAATCTATCTGCACGGTGCTGACTGCAACTTCCTGATGTTTCGTGATCTGAACGACTGGTGAAACTGCTTCCAGGAACTTGAAAGCATGCGCCAGAAAGCCCCGCGCCTGGCTTCGCATGCCGGCCGGAAGTTCCTGCGGATCTATTCGCGTCGCCGGATCAGTGTGATCAATACGCACTTCAAGACCTTCGCGACTCTCAATGGCAAACCATCCCTTCTGCCGTTCGATTGTACCTTCCTGACCAATGCGCCTCAAACGAGGTATTTCCAGCTTAAACTCGCCATTGATCTGGGGCGTCTGCAGCTCCATTTCGATACGAAATTCGATGCGATCCATGCGGCGGGCGTTTAGTGCAACCCAAAGTTCCTTGCCCTGGGAAGCATTAAGCACATTCCAGTTTGCAATATCGCCTCCGGTAACTTCGAGCACTTCGACACCGGCCGGCAGCCTGAAAAAGAACTCGCCAACCGGTGCACCTTCTATTTGAAAACGCACTAGATCGCTGAATCCGATGGAACCTTCCATGATCGAGAACAGTAGCTCCTGCTCAAGAAACACCTTCGCAATGCGAGGTACGGCAGGCGTCTGAATCGGAGCCGGAGAAGATACCTGAACATTCTGCGCGCCTCCTGCATCCGGCTCACTCTTGTCTTCGCCGCTTTTGACAACCCGGTCGCGCCATTCCACGGAAAGCACCGATCCCGGCTGCAGGGAAGCCGTAACACGGGTGGCGGTAGCTGTTTCAGTCGTCGCGAGACCAACCGACGGATTAACTTCAACGCGTTGGCCGGGCCTGTTAACAGTCAGGTCCAGTTTCATGACCGCAAAAGACGGAATCGGCATCTGGAAGCCCTCGACCTTGGCATGTGGCTCATTTTTAGAAAACAGATCTTTTACCAGTACGGCGTCAAGAACAACCAAACCTTCGCGATCCGTCCAGATCGAGGAATGCTGATCGCGATCAAACTGAGGCGGAGCATTCACCTGGCGATTGATATTCATTGCCTGCTGCGACTGCATTTCGTTCTGTTGAAACTGCTGCATCTGTACTGCCTGCTGGTTCATATTTCCCGATTGCGTCAGATCGAACTGCTGATTTGGAGCCATGACCACAGGCTCACCGTTCAAAGTCAGCGAACGAATTCCCAGCCCGGTGATCGGGAATGGAATACTCTTGAATCCTTTGCCAAAAAGCTGTATTTCGAAATGAGCTGAAAGTTCCACCCTGTCCTGCACAGTATTGCCCTGTATCAGACCCGATTGAACCGCAAACGAAACCGGCGATACAAGTCGCCTGGGATCAGGCTCCGGAAGTCCCAGATCATGTAAAAACCTGTATTCTTCAAATTTCAGAAAAACAAGCGAAGAATCCTTCGGCAAACGGTCTCCAAGTTGACTATATGGAATAAATACATCGATGATCTGTTTATCGCGCGGGTCGTTCGGCAGATTCGGTGAATTCTCGGCAAATGCAGATGAAGCGGTTAATCCAAGACACACTACGATCACAAGAGACGCGACATTAACACTTCCTGGCAATGACACGCCGGTCTTGCCGGCAACATCTGAAGAAGTTGAGCTCACCGAAGAGGGCTCCGCTTTTAACGGTTCTTTCACAACGGCCTGGGTCGATACGAGTTTCGGAGTTTCTGAAGGCTTCGTTACATGCCGTCCGGTCGAAGGAGGTCCGGATGGTGGACTGCCGTCCGGAGAACCTGAGGAAGATGTTCCGCTATATTGTCCGGCAGCTCTGCTCAACCTCATGATAAGCACAATAAACAGTGCGGCAAGGATAACCAGGAAGCCGGGTTCGATACTTTGCGGAATCCATTCTTCCAGAACGATCAGAAAAAGGCTGTAGAGAACGAAAAGCAGGGACGGAAGCATCGAAAAGTTCCACATAGCAAAAAACTGCATGATGAGATAAACAATCAGACCGAGAAATGCGAATGCCGGAAAAATCAGTCCGGCCAGAGGCCCCCATAATGCGATTCCATTGAACTGGGCTACTTCCTCAGGGGTAAGCACATTTTTGAAAACTCGAATCGAGATTCCATTTTTCGGAAGTTGCATTTCAACCGGAAGCGCTCCGCGATCACGTCCGGCAGAAGTGCGCCGTAACTCTTCGCTTTCCTTTTTAGCAATTATCGGAGCTCCGGGTTTCATGGAGCCCGACGTAAACGCTCCGCCTTTTCCCATAGGGCCTTTCGCTCTTAAAACAGATTCTTCGTTACTGCTGACCTTCCTTTCCGAAAGTGAATCAAGCGCACCGGAGTCATCCTGAGCAGCCATCGAC
>JADFYG010000148.1 GCA_015233155.1 Candidatus Rifleibacteriota bacterium | reverse complement strand
TCGCAAACAAAATCTTCTGACTCTCCAAATTGACTCTTCCGATCGAAATGGGAAATTTTCGCAATGGCAAAAATAAATCGAGCGTTTTCAGGAGCGCCCGGTTCTTTTGAAGTAAACAACGCAACCTTTCCTACCTTGGCGTGAAGGCACGGCATTGGCGTTCCACCCTTTTTAGGGCCATGAAACCAGCCTGCGCAGTATCGTAATTCTTTTAGGGCGACTGATTCATAGCACGGACAATCTTGGCTGAGTCCAGTTTTAGTTCTGTACCTTGGACTTCGGCAGTTTACTCTATTGTCCTTTTGCTGCTTACACCACACCCTATGAACTGTATTATGTTGATAGAGATTGTCAGAACAAACACCGTTCCAATTACTGTCAGAGAAAGTCACCTTGAACGCAACATTTCCATCTTGAATTTTACGAGGCAGAATACCAGTCGAAAGCGGACCTTTGATAATGGGTTCGTCCTTGGGACCGGTTTTTGGTTTGGGCTTTCTATCCTTCAGTCGCGGAATAAGTTTTTCGATGTCACTGCGCTTGAACTCACGGTATTCAATTCCATAGTGATCGAAAGCAATTTTGTAAGGGCTTGGAATATGCGGTGCCGCAAGGATCACACGCGCCTTTGAAATCATCCCAGAATATTGTAAAGCCTGACCAACATCTTCTCTTGTTATTGCATCCTTCTTTATTTCAAGTATGACATGCCTTCCCTTGCTATCTTGAAAAAGTAAATCCGCTCTCAGCTTATTATCAAAAACGTGTTGTCGGGCAACGAAGGTTAGATCCTTTTGGATTAACTGTCGAAAAAAAACCTGAAACACATCCTCGATCTGCTTTTCAGTGAGACTCATTGCAAGCTCCTTCAATCTTATTGGAGATATTTTCTCCGTCCATGCTACCGATCAGATATTATAGATCCTCAAAATATGGTTGCAATCGTGAGAAGCAATCTGTCCAGTTACTGGGCAACCATCATAATAACAGTACTGAAGCGATGCCTTGAGTAGAAGTTGTTTCGAAACCTCCGGACACCTGTTCCATCGTGGATTTTGTTTGCTGCTCATCTTTTTTTTGCCACGTTTGCGATAATTAGCGGTATAACAATACAGGCGGCCAGATTGCGACAAATACTCGCGGCGTTTAATCATTTTGCATTGATTTCCCATGGGTGTGTGTCCAGGATTGACGATTATCTGCGTTCTCGCGAAAATCTCCGCAAACTTTTTTGAAAAGGCTTGGTGTCCAGGAAATCGAAAGTCAACACAGTTATCCCTGTTTTGATAATTTCTCAAGACGTTTAATTCTCCACAAATCAGAAGTCTAGCGGAAGCGCCACACACGCTGAATTGACGATGGTTCTCAAAGACGTCCAAGAATTTTTCCATCTTCGTTTCATCACCTTCAATTTCCGAGGATTCCGCAAATACCTGCTCCTCGAACGACCTTGCAAGCATGCCATGGGAAATAGCATGTGTAATGCCTGTATCCAGGGCTTCCAATATCGCTACCGTGTTCGTATTGGATATGTGTTTAAGCATAGATAATAGTGTTTTAGTATTTGCCAACGTCCACCCAGGAAAAACCAGGAGATCAAATTCCGCGTGAGCATTGATCATTTCATAAACGCAACGTGCCTGGGCCTTGTAAAGTTTGCTATAGTCTGGATGATCGTCCGGAATTTCATGAAAGGAGATGAGTCCAACCTTTGTTCCTTGTAATTCAACTCGATTAGTATTTTCTGGAACGATCCCATTTTGGTGTTTTCTCCGTCCTCCCGGATTCCTTGCGAAATGTTGATTAGAATTACTCGGCCGTCTCATTAATTTCCCTCCCAGGGGTTATTCCTTCAGTCATCGCAAGAAAAAACAGCGGTGGCATTATTGGATTAATAGTCATCCTGTCGTCGCTCCAAAACTGCCGTACAGATGCTACATGTTACCACAACCTCGTGATTACAACGCCTTGTTAAGATCATCAGGCCAAAAATCTGCTTATTTCTTTCCCCGATTCCTCAATCGCATAAAGGCCGGAATCATGGAAAACTTCTCTTCACTGGAATTATTTTCTTTTGAGCTGGCACTCTCCTGCTTCGTCCTCTCCGAAAATGTAGCACCAAAGACCTTTTTGCTTTCCTCGGTGACGATGATCTGGAGTTCGTCAAAGGTTACAATTCCGAGCATTTTGCCAGCCTTCATGAACCCTTTTATTTCACCCTTTTGCTCTGCTGTAACAGATTTTCCATTTTTTTCAAGAGTATAGGAATCATGCAACATGGTTCTCAGCCTATTGATGAATTCGCCAGCTTGGGTAGTCATTTCATTCTCCTCTTTCTTTTGCATTGGTATTCGCGCCACCAGGAATCAGTTTGCCCTCCGCCCATTCCAGAAGACTTATTCCGCCGGGACCGCTGGCTCGGGTACCATTAAGCCAGCACATAGCCTTTTTGTGGACCGGATTCCACATGGATTGTTCCGCGGACGCACGTTGGGTCAAAATGATCGTCGCCAGCGTCGTTGCCATGATCGTCTCCCGATCGTCTTCATGACTGGCATCAACGACAATGGACGCCGCCCAAATCCTGAGCTCGGCCATCGAAATGCCGAGAGTCTTGGCAAGCGTTTGAGATAGAATGAAAGAGCCATTTGCGCGGGCTTCCTGGATAAGTTCAATATACCAGGGAATAACAGTCTTCGATGCAGCTACGTTGAACTTGCTTTCCCGGGATATACAGAAGCATGGTGTAGTCCTATCATCGAACCCGGAAACGGAAGCACGAATACGAGGACGACCAGGAGTCAGTGAGGCAATTCCAGGCTGAATACCGCGCCGGCCATGCCAGCCGACTGTAATCGCAACCGGGATACGCCGCAACACCGCTTGTTTCTGAGTGCGTTTTTTCGCGGATCTCTCTTCATCGATGACGAAACTGGTCTCCGCGGACAGAATACTGTATTCCGTTGAAAGCGCAATGAGTTTTTTCTTTCTCGCATTTGATTTGCCATAGCGCCTTTGATTCGACCCGACTCTGGCCACACAGAAGTCGCTTTCGAGATCCCTGATAGCCAATCGAGCCCACCACCTGGCAAACGCGCCGTTTTCCCCGACATGTCGGACATTGGCTATCCAAGCATAGTCTCGCACACTGTCAGTTCCAGTCAGCCGGATTTCCGCCCCTTCCACAAAGGCTTTCCCCGGCGGAAGTCGTGCTGCTAGTTGAAGTGGTTCCCCGGCAAAAACCGGCGGGATTTCAGCCGGTGCGGCCTCGACTTTCAACCCTCCCCAGTCGATCGAGACATCTTTCAAGACGGGAGTGTGAAGTCGGGCAAACTGTCGCAGAACTTTTGGTTCAACGCGCTCTCCCGGGTAGATAAACTCAGCCTCACCGCTGCTCTCGCGTGCAAGACCTTTAACCAGAAAATCACTGGCACCGGCGCCGATCCCGAAAGCGAATATGCGGCATCGATGACGATTATTCTTTGCCCATTCAAGAACCTGATCCTCGTTGCTGACTTGGCCATCCGTTAGCACGACAAGGTCGATAAACGTATTTGCAGGCGACTTGTCAGCAAAAAGACATTCGAGCGCAGGTAATATCTCTGTGCCGCCCAAATCAGCCTGAATATTCCGCACACATTCTACAGCTTCGTCCAGATTGGCTTGAGTGTATGAGCGTGGCTTCCTGTAACGTTTGCAGACTTTGGAACCGAAACACATAATCTGGAAGGTATCCCCTTCAGAAAGTGAACGAAGACATAATTCGACAGCGCGGCGGGACTGATCAATCGAATCACCTCTCATCGAACCTGAACAGTCGAGCAGAAAGGTTACCGATCGCGGTGTCATCGATGCTTTTTCATCGAGCTCCGGAATCAACTCAACCAGGACGTGATCACGCCCCTTCCAGGCGCCTACTGTGGCACCTGCCAAATTCGGCTCAGCGACCTCGAAGATCAATACGACATCGCGGTCGAGAGCGACTTCGATCTGACTGAAACTGATCTTTGCGTGTTTTCCTGCCATTTCGCTTCGAATCGGATGAGATGGCGATTCGATCACCTTGACCGAAGAGGCAAATTCCGCATCGAGGGAAAGTGAAAGCCCATAAGGAACGGCATCGGCGTAAGGCGGGGTGATTCGATCGATCTCTGCTCTGACATCGGTTGGAAGTTTATCGGTAGTGTAGCGCGGGGAAATAGTCGTCGGCAGCGCGAGGCGGATGCGTCGTTCGACGTTCTTCGCGAGCACAAGGAATCGGATCTCTATCTCGACTTCCTGCTCGGGAAGAAGGTTGCCGACACTCATCTGGAAAAAATTCGGCCGCTCGGCATCGAGCAGGTATGCGCCGTTACCATCGGCCATAGCCTTATCATAGCGTTTGAACGCTGCTTCCCGGCCTTCGATATCGCCCTTAAAAACTTTGTCGCCGATTCTTACCTGAAGGCCACAGACCGCCGCTTCTTCCGGGAGCGGAAATGAATAAATGGCTTCGATCGGCTTTCTTTCTATGTTACGGTATCTCTGGGTAATTTGCCACTCGATTATTAAACCATGAAGTTGGCCATTGGCGCGAACTCCCAGGAGGGGAACTGGTGCTTTATCTTTTGCTGAGCGAAGGCCGTTGATAAGATCGATATTATCAGGCGTGACGAAATTGAAAATGTTAATTACCGAATTCACTGGAAGGCTCCTTTTGTTGATCAATTTTCCGAGCAGTGTTGTTCGAGTTCAGGTATGTCGTTAATAGCAACATTCGTTGCCACTCAATTTTTTCTGGAACAACTTCTAGACTGAACCGAATAGCCCGACTCCTCCTGATGATTCATCAAATACTCACTGATTAATAGCTTCGCTTGTTTGATTTGAGCAGGGGTCATTTTCTTTTCGAGACTTTTTATCTCTTTGCTTTTTCCATTGATTCCGCCGGCCAGACTTAGCCACATATAAGCCAGAGGATAGTTCGTGGGTATGTCTCTCCCTTTGCTATACAAATCGCCGAGGAGGTATTGAGCATTCGGCTCCCCCTGCTCAGCAGCTTTCAGAAACCATTTCATTGCTTCTACAGTGTCTTTGTGCACGCCGTCTCCATTGATATAAATAATGGCGACGTTCAACTGAGCTATTACGTGTCCTTGCTCACCGGCACTCATATACCATTTTAGCGCCTTCTCTTTATCCTGGAGAATGCCTAGCCCTTCGGAAAACATCTCTCCAACTCTATACTGAGCATTGATATCTCCTTGTTTCGCGGCCTCCATATACCATTCAATGGCCTTTGTATAGTCTGTGGGCACGCCACTCCCATAGCAATACATAGAGCCGATGTCGAATAGAGCCTTCACATTCCCTTGTTCAGCTGCTTGCAGATACCATTGCATAGCAACTTCACGGTTCCGTGGCACCCCTCTACCTCTCTCGTAAATCTCGCCGAGTAAGTGCTGAGCCTCGGCATTGCTTTTGTTGGCGG
>JADFYG010000147.1 GCA_015233155.1 Candidatus Rifleibacteriota bacterium | reverse complement strand
GAATAACACAAGAATCATTTGAGTCGAAAATACAAATTATTTCTCGGCTGAATGTGAAAAAGGTCGCATGGTGTATGATGACAGCAATGGGCATGATTCTGCCGATATCAAATGCTTCAGTTCCTGAAGTAGTTGATGGTTTCACCCGTGAGGCGAATCAGCGGCCTCCGGCCCTCGTTTATCTCTGCCCCGCTGAACACATGTGCCCCTCCCAAGCCGGACTGACATAAGCGAACTCGCATGACGTAACTAATGGCAACTATCGCATAGCTAATCATGCCAGCACCCTTAACGTGACCCTACCGACATCATTAGGCTGCATAAGCGTATCGGACTAAGTGCATCGTAGCCTTACGCGTATGGCGACAATTAACCCCGGCAGCTATTGACTCCTGTTAAGGCTTTCGCTGTGTTCGGGGATTCTCATAAATGTCGGAGCAGCCGGATAATATGACCATTTGGAGTAAAAGCTGAGTCCAACCCCGATACAACTCAAGCAGATGAACAAGGCGATCGCGTAGTTGCAGGCTCTTGGAAATAAGTTCCTGGTAAACCCCGACCGGAGATCGTCATTAGTAACGACTTCTCCGTCCAGAGTGTCCGCATTGTGAGAAAAAGTTTGCCTGTTCATGCTCATCGTTAATGCTGGCAAGGGTTACAACTTGGAGGGGTCGGCAAATGCTGTCTCCTGCCTCTTCTTCTCACGCTCAGCGGCCGCTTGTTCCACATGCCATAAAATCCGTCCGATTCCATCCAAGTGTCTCAACTGGTAGTCCAGCTTTGCTTTTTCCATGGCCTCAATTCGCTCTTTTTCCATTTCTTCCTTCATTTCTTGTCTCGCGATCCGCTGAGCTTTAGAGATGGGAACAGGATATCGAAGGCGATATGCTTCTGATGTTGGTCGAATCATGTATCCAATGATGTCGAAAGTTTTCTCAAAATTATATTCATTTTCATTTCCATCAAGCAGGTAGAGAGATCTTCCACTACCACGCGGAAATGTATCAGCATACAAGAAATGGTAATCTTGGTCATCGTTGGGAAGGAGAGCCAATAAGATTTCACCGCCCTCTATCTTGAGCTTCTTTCCGTTTGTGAATGCGAAAGTCACTTTGTCGCCCGCCTTGAATCCCAAATACTGCGGGTTCTCGGCAGTGACCTCAAAGCGAATCGTGGTGGTGGTAGTTTCAATAGTCTTGAGCGAATCCATAAAGAATACTCCTGGATGATGTATGGCAGCAGAAACGCTTGCCAACTTCACATAGCGATATCGAAAGCAATAGTCAAAGAATTGCACAATAATATTGGCACAGCAGGGGCGGGCGGATATAGTGAATCCGGCATTTATGCCTGAGAGAGACCGGTCAAATATCAACTTTGTCGTGATTACGATTGTCGTTTTGTTTTTCTATGCGGGATGATACACTTGACTCGTTCGAGAACGACTTTCATTTATGACATACGCGAAGGATATTGAGGTTGAGATGACATTCCTGACCACAGAGGATGGAGGTCGTCGCACACCTGTCCAGAGTGGTTATCGTTCGCAGTTTTACTATAATGGTCACGACTGGGACGCAGTACATACTTACATCGGAACGGACGAAGTAAATCCTGGTCAGACCATTCGTGCATATCTTGCTTTTCTCAGTCCCGATATGCATGTTGGCCGTATTCATCCTGGATTGGAGTTTCTGATTCGGGAGGGTTTACGCACTGTGGCACGAGGCCAAGTATTGCAAGTATTGGAGTTGGAACAGTCGGCAGAAAGAAGCATGAGTCAGAAGCAATGGATGGATGCAGTATGAACTGGATTGAACCCTGGCGTGCAATAAAAGACGAAGGAATGGACCTCGTCAGTGAACTTAAGATAGAAGTCTCTGTGCAACATGTGCTTTTCAACCGTCATGCTGTTGCCATTGCCTGTCGCTGTGACTGTGACGACGTTTTGTTCAGATTGGATGATGGTTCTTGCGCCGTTGTTCATCTCACTTGGTCAGGCAAAAGAGAGCAAGATCCTGGTTTTCCATCGACGACTATTCATAATACCCTGGAGGATTTTGTTAGAGACATAATGCTTCCTGATGCTGAGGAATACGGATATATGTAGTCTGTGAAGCTCCGATCCGTCTGAAAAACCAGATGATCAAGTGGTTCCGGTGACTCACTGCTGAGCGTCATTATGACAGATACTGAACTGCTAGAGTGGTGGCCCGACCTCGGAGCCCTCGTCTCCGAGCTGCGACGCATCGATCGGGATGCTGTGGCTGATCTGATTATCGACGCAGTCTGTGCGGGAGCGACATCAGGTGAGATATTTTGCAGTGTTGGCGTCGTTCTGCATGATTATCGCAGAGTCCGTTCTGAACTCGACGATTCCGGAATGCGCGCCTGGGACGCTGTTATGGCAGAAATAGGCGTATATCCTGGTTCGTAAAACATCAACCGCTTTACTTCCTGAAGTGGTTGGTGCCTCGTAAATTGGTTCCCGGTAGCGGTAACATGAATTATGAATATTCATAAAAGTCATGCCCTCAAGAGACTACATGAAGATTGCATCCACGGAAGTGCAACTGGCATGTCGAAGGAAAGAAATTGACGATAATCAAATGGCTGGCCAGTGTGTGCAATTTGCCGACGGACATCGAAATGCAGCTTGCAGAAGCAAATCGTCGCCTGACGACTGCTTCTGCTGCTCTCGCACCGAAGCACAGAGGTGGCGAATGGGAAGAGTTTAACTCGGCGCAATCAGAGGTGTTACGGTTGGAACGTGAATTGGCCAAGTCCAGAAAGGAGCCGTATGCGGTGCCTTGTGGCTTTCCCATAAAGTGGGACATTGGAGCACCTCTTCCATTTTTGCTGTGTAACGACGACAAAACATTCTTGACGTTCTACGTCCATGACCCTGATCCCAAATGGGATGGCACATATGTTAAGGTGGTTGATCCTGACTCTTCGGAGGCAGCCAAGCTGTGCTTGGTGACATTTAAAAACTGTGTGTCGGCGAAACTTGGTCATCCGAACGATGAAGCGCTGCGCGGCCATCCATTGGCAGGACATGGACTTGAAGGTTATACGGCACAGTTTGTGAAGAACTCTCGGTGGATTGAGGAAGTCGCCAAAATCAACAGCGTCCACCACAGGAATGACCCCGCGAGATGGAAATTGCTCAATCATTACATATTTTGGTTTCACGACAGCACTTTTGAGTGTCTGGCTGAGTCATATGAAGTCGAAATTACGCTTGAGCCGATGGATCAACTACTGAGACGGGTTCAGGCCAAACTTTTGAAATAAATGCCACGCGGGCTAAGTAACCGACACGCATACTCAAGGGTCCCAGGTATTGCCACGCCTGAACTAATCCCGGAGTTCAATGTTGCATCCTTCAGGTTAGAGCAAATCAGTCCGACCTGCCATCTGCCCCGGAAAAACTTTGTGAACACCTGAAAACATCAAAAATTGCCTTCTTTTCAGCTCCCATAGCAGCTTTGATGCCGATCACAAATTTCCCGGAATCGATAACAAAATCCCCGGAATCGATGACAAAAACACCCGGAAGTGAAACAAACTTTTTTTGAAAGCAGCTCCCATAAAGACTTTGAAGGGGTGTTCACACATCTAAGTATTCTAAGAATACTAATCTGGCAGCACTCCGGCTGACGCCGGGGCTGCTATAAAAAAGACAAAAAGTCGGCCGGGCAGGTTATGGCCTTTAGAAGGCTGAAACCCCATTACATCAGGGTTGGGGCAGCCAAAAACATCAGATTATCCCAAGTCCGCCGGAACTGCGCAGCACTGGCAGATGACTGATCACTGGTATGGGGATCAGTTATTGCATTTCAGATGTAAAAACTCCATTCCCGGCGTCCGATGCTGGGCCGAGTTTCAGCAACGGCGTTGCCGTAATTGTCGGTCGGGCCAGGAAAGGCATAAACCGCTTTCCATAACGGTCTAGCAGGCCGCAGCTTACTGTCGCCGGACTACCACAATCTGGCACAGAGACAGGTGACTTCAAATGCATGGACTGCTGATACACCCAGTTGGCATGACTGCAAATGCTGCGTTTCAAACGTAATAATCACCCCCCGACCTCCTGCACAGGAAGGAGTTTCGGCAACCGCGTTGCCACAACCCCACCCTCGGTTCATCCCATCCGACATCTGGGACTGCATCAAATGACAAAGTCGGCCGGGCGCAACTGCTGCATTTCCTGAAATTGCTTATACCTGCCACGGCCGGAGTCCGACCGAAAATATGAATTTTCATAAATACCACCGGCCAGGGCTCCAGCACGCCTTGCGGCATACAGCCAGGAATGTTTCCTCCAGTGGATCGATTTGCGTGTCAACAAGGGCCATTTCTGGCGAAAGTTTTTGAGTTTGATATCGAATTTGGCCTCTATTGCAGACCAGAGATCGCGTAAAGCAATGGCCATGGCGGAAGAGATCACGGGGCTGCGGCTGGACATTGCCACTCGCCGCCGCCGATGGCAACGATAGCAGGCCAATCTCTGCTCCGGTTTTCGAAATATGTATCCCCGTATGAAATATATTTATAAAAATATTATTTTCCATTAAGGATATGTATTATATAAAACCGGAGCAGACAGTCTTCTTAGCTACATCTGGTCAGCGTTTGCTTACGCTCCGGTCAATGGTGATACCGGAGCAGCTATTGCAATGGAACTGCGAAATACAATCGGCGATGATGGCCATGGCGGAACAGATCTCCAAGATGTTTGAAGATAATCGGTGGTTGGCCAGGTGGCTACGGTAAATGAAAGAATGAGCCCAGATCGGTTGCCCGTGGAACACTGAAACCGCTATGGAGTGCATAAATGAGCCGAAACCGGCGGTTAAGCCGGTTTCGGGTATACGTGTTTATCGGAAGTAGTGGGGGCTAAATTTGGTTGCTTGGATGACGGGAGGGCTAAACACTGCGACTCTAACGGTCAAATCCTATTTGAAATTGATTGTAATAGAATTGAGGATCAACGAAGTAACAAAGACGTGTGCTGGAGCCGATGGTTGCGAGACAAATACAATTTCTTTTATCTGTGGTGTATGTAGTTTAAACTTTACTTGTTCGGGTGACAGCTTTGCCGTTGGCAATATTATCTCCAAAGGATCAATGTTCTTAATTTCCCATTTCGGGGGCAAACCGGCTCTGTTTAGAAGTTCAATCTCACCATAATTTCGAAAGAAACCACCTTGCTGAGGGGTTCGTTCATATTTTGCTTGTAACTCGGCACTGTATTTCAAAGTTACTGTGCGACCAAACCCCAAACTAGCTGCGGAAAACATGCACCACACTCTATCGCATCCTGAAGAATTATCACCATAATAATGATCAAGATGCAAAGGATTTTTCTCAGTAATAATTTTCAACTCGCCAGTGTTGAAAGAAAAGCCCTCTCCAATTTCAACATCCCACGACTTATCTATGTTGACTGGTTCTGCTTTATTGCCGCCTTTTTCAATTAAATAAAAACCTTTTTCTTTAATTACCGTCGATTCTTTAATCACATTGACTCCTTTTTTTGCCCTATGGCAATTTTAATCTTTATTACCACTACTGTCCGGTTTAAATTTTTAAAAATCGCGGAAAGCATCATGAATAAAAGTGTCTCCGAGGGAAAAGTTTTTTTTCGATTTCAAACGAAAAAGTTTCGCCGGCGATTGTCCCCTCCCCCGATAATGGGTGGGGGGTGGAGATATGAACACTGGACGAATAGTGCTTTCTCAGTT
>JADFYG010000146.1 GCA_015233155.1 Candidatus Rifleibacteriota bacterium | reverse complement strand
CGCTTCTGGCTCATAGGTCGTATTCCCCCAGTGCCAGGTGACCGGTCGGACAGCGTAACCGAATATAATCACGGCCGTTCGTAGTGGCCCTGGTGTTCCGGAACGATGTCTTTAACTGGTTGATTCGCCAGATGTTCTGACGCTCATTGCCTGAGTAGACTTTGTACTTGTGTTGGGAAGCGTGATACCTAGCGCAATCCTCACGGGTAATTGGGATGATTTGTTCTATTTGCCTGCATTGCAAGCCGGGTCTGGAAACATCGTACATCTAAAAACCCCCCTGTTGTTCATTGTCCAGACCAGAATCAGCATTTGACAACGGGCATTAATACTCGTATATCATAGGTGAATACATTTTGATTCTGGGTCTGAGCGCGTTATTGCCTCGGGCCTTCTTTTTTTCAGAAAGTGATTGTGTTACCGGAAAGTTTCATCAATAGTGTTTCGACCTCCTCCTGTGTGAATAGGACTGGCTTGCCCGGTCCCTGTCCGTATGGGAAGATCGGACTGAGTAAGCCGCGTTTGCGCAGGTTGTATACTGTCATTGTCGAACAATCTAGCCGCTGCGCGACTTCTGTCATGGTCATCACGTTGTTTCCGTATCTCATTATTTCCACCTCCATATGAATGGATTACGGTATTCGAATACAGAGTCAAGAAAAGTTCGAAAAATATTTTTCAAGATAGTTATTTATGAGTAGAGGTAGCTAAAACTGCTACCTCTACTCGTTTCAACATTAATGTGTCATCAGATTTTGTGTTGTATTAAGTAACTCGGAAATATTCGTGTCAGAATAATCTTCCTCCCCGATATAATCGAAGTTAATCCCCGTGAGATCTAGATCCATAATCTCTCTATCCGACGTCTCAGCTTTTTCAGCTGCAAACTTCTGCGCCCAATAACTTAGTTCATTTTGAATGCCTGTTTTGATCTCCGTCACAGCGCTGGGTGTCAGGGGGAGACTCAGCTTGTCCATTAAGTAAGCATTGTCTTCCATGAGCAAATGAAGGACATGCCTTATGAATGCGTCATGCGAAGGAGTCAGGTCCAGTAATGACTTCAACTCATTCTGCTGTTCCTGAATTAACTCGCAACAATTTTCAAGTTCGACAGCGAATTGCGGCCTCGAAGTTCCTTTATTCAGTGACGACTTGAGAGTCTCTAGAATCGTTACTTTGTTCTTGATCATGGTTATTATTGTTTCCATTTTGATCTCCTTTATTGGAACCGGATTTCGGTTCCTGTTACTATGAGCGCATTGGCTCGGGAAGAGGTTTAAAAGATAGTTGTGCTAATTGTTTGCATATATTTCTGGGTACCATAGCTGGAGGAGAGCCCTCCAGCCACGGTAGGAATTACATTTGAACAGGCTCCTCAGAATCCGGCTTCGGTGCCGCAGCGGCTTCAATTGCTTTTTTCACCCATACGATAGACTTATCCAGGGACCGATCCATCCCAAGCAGCGCTCCACGGAGCACATCCATGGTGGTTGTCGGGAGGAGCTTCACAGATAGTGCGACGATCTTTTGTTGCAGCGCCGCTGTCATACACAGGATTTCGCCGATATCATCGTCATCAGTAGTTGGCTGCGAACTCGACAATTCAGGAATTGCCTCCGTAACCATTTCTTCTATCGTGTCTTCTGTGTGACCTGCTAACGCGCTAACTGCAACGGGTGCATCTTGATCACTGGATTTACCGGTAGCGACGGGAAGTGATTTTTTGGTTGAATGACTGCGTTCCTTCTTTGGCAGTAGTTGTTCCAGTGTTTCTACGGTGGCTGTTCCAGTGTCAGTATCCGGAGTTGTAACGCCATCGTCGGCATTCTGCTCATCAACCTCATCAGAATTGCCTCCTGTATTTCCTTGAGCGGAGGCACCTGAAGCGATAATGGCTGCGTCTGCTTCAGCCAGCTTTATCCGAGCTCTTGATACCGCCGAATGGCCTATTCCGAGTTCGGCCCCTGCCTCTTTATTGCTCAGGCGCGTGTTCCGGAGAATCGCCTCCCGTTCTTCTTCGGTGTGAGTCTTCTGTTTGGGTCCGAGAAGCTCACTGATCCACGATGGAGAGCACTTGAGTTCTTCGGCAATTTCTGCACGCACGTAACCGACGTCTTCCATTTTTTTCACGATCAGCAGCCAGTCAGCCCTCTGAAGACGGAGACCGTGCGTGAGATTGGAAGTGGCAGCAGCAGCAACAAGTTCCTTTTCTGTGTTGATATCACGGTAAACAACCTGAATTGTCTTTTTACCGGCAAGCTCGGCGGCGTCAAGCCGTGTGAACCCTGCAAAGAGCCTGTTATTCAGGTTCGGATTGCTTGATCTGGCAACTCCGACAGCTGGCATCTTATCTATTGATTTGGCATAGTCCTCGATGGTTTCTTTGAGTAGGGTGCCACTACCATCATTGGCTCTGAGACGTAGTTCCGAATCAACAACGATTTCACTGATCTTCATAGTTTCGATATTTGGAATACCCTGAACCATACATTTTCCCCTTTATTATTTTAAGTCCGCTTAAACGCTGACTTTCCGTATGTCAATCACTTCAGTAAGTGAAGAATTTGATATTCTCCCCGTATTCGGTTCCTTGAATTGTCGAAGCCATTTGATGACCTTTCCGTGGTATTTCCTTTGAGATTTACTGCTAGCGCGGGTTACAGCGAAGCGCTTCGCTGGTCACCCTCGTGCCGGATATCGCCGGCGTGCAAAAGAATGTTTTATTTCTGAGCTTCTAGAAATGAGCGCACGTCAGCAGTTTTCCATGCGGTTGTACGTGGTCCGAGCTTGACCGGTTTCGGAAAGCGCCCGGATTTGACTAATAACCAGAGTGTGGATTTGCCTACGGGATACAGTGGCTGGATTGGCGGAGTTGCATCGGGGTCTCCGATGATGTGCCAGATTCTCAGGAATCCGACTTCGGATAGGTCCATGGTTATTATTGCCTCCTTGTGTGGATGTTTTATTCCACTTACAAGGCAACGATATTTACTGGAACCTCATAGTCCAGGACAGTAAATGGCCACTAAATTTGTCCGAAAATTTGTGAGCTGCTGTTTTGCGCCAATCTGAACATTGTGCATGTGTCTGGGAGCCACAACTCAAGGAGTGTTGGTCTTCCCAACAGACATCGATTCAGTTTCTCATCCAGATAAATTTAAATACCCGAAGACTTTGGTTTACCAGCTATTCTTTTTTCTGGACCACACCATTCACCGGCCACAACGGCTTCCATAGCCATTAGAAACTTCTTATCGAGCAGATCCTTGTAGTATCGTCTGGTTGTTCGGAGCAAGTTTTGCTTCTTTTCAAAGTCGGAGAAGAGTAAATCAGCCAACTTTTCCAATTGTATAGTTCCGGGGTATCTTTTTTTCCACAACTTCAAATCAAAATATGGAAGTACCCCATAGAATGCCCAGTCCTGAATTTGAGCATTCGAAATAGAGAAACATACCGATTTTTTCTCTGCATGCTCGTTCCGTAACTTCGCAAGCAAAATTCCGAAGTGTTCTTTCAGAAGCTCGTCGGATAATCTCAAGTCGGCACGAAAAATAGTATCTTCAGATTCCGCGAGTAACCATCGCGCTGGTTCATTTAATGAGCGAAACCTCTTCATAAACTCTGCAAGATCAATGTTTCCTGACTCAACATCTCTATTAAGGTCACTTCCACGGTTATTGCTGTAGTCCTGAGCTTTTCCGGCGAGGGGGGGTAGTTCATTGAAAAAGACAGGTTTCACTGCCAGTTTTTTCCATAGTTCTGCTCTATCTATTTTTTTGAAATCTGAACCCCAAAGATCGAGATATCCATCTGATACAGTTCCTCGGTCATTTATTGCGCGTATGCTATTGCTGTAAATATACATTGGTCGAGGAAGAGGGTTTTTAGTAATTAACTCAAAAAATTTATCAGCCAATTGAGCAAAGTTATTTAAGACGTTGAATCTGAGTGATAATTGCAGGAACCAACCTTTCATACCTATTTTCTTTGACACTTCATACTTCGAAATATCAAACCACTGAGGCAAGGGCTTCTCAGCCTTTGATAAATTGACTCCGGTCACTGATCACTCCCCCCATTCTCGATGTTCCCATATAATCTCCCTGAGCTCAATAATGTCACTCAGACAAGAACATGGGACGATTATATGACCAGTTCGCTGAATAGGCAACGGAGTGGACAAGCTGTATTTTGATCAGATGGTTGTTGATCCCGTTGCAGCAACTACTGCGCCCATGTCGCCTGTGCGAAGCATGTCGAGATAGTCAGCCCACCGCTGCATCATCTCCCGCCTTTCATCCAAAAACTCCGTTCGATTATATGCTCTGCCCATCGGATCGCGGACAGCATGGGCGAGCTGATGTTCCATAAAGTCGATACGGAATTTCAATTTTTCGGCACCAATTGTCCGGAAGGTCGCCCGAAAACCGTGACCGGTTACTTCTCCCTTTCCGAATCCGAGGTTGTGGAGCGCTGCTAATACTGCATTTTCAGACATGGGTCGACTCCCGTCTGGAGTTCGAGGGTTGGGAAATGTGTATCGACCAGACCCTGTTAATGGCTTGAGATCCTGGAGGATGGCTATTGCCTGCTCGCTAAGTGGCACCAGATGCAAGACTTTTGTCTTCGTTACCAAAAACCGCCACTCCTTTGTCTCGAAGTTAACAGAATCCCATTCCATTTTTCGCAGTTCACCTGGGCGAACTACGAGCAAGGGTGCGAGTTGAAGGGCAGATTTTACAACCAGGCCGCCTTTGTATGAGTCGATGGCACGCAGGAGTTCTGCCAATTTATCCGGTTCAGTTATGGCCGCGAAATGTTCTTCTTTGGTGGTGGGTAACGCTCCACGTAGGTCTCTTGCCGGATCAGAAGTAGCCCGACCGGTAATGATCGCATAGCGAAATACTCTGGAAACATCCCCCAAAGCTCTTCGGGCAGTTTCAACTGCCGTGCGATTGACAATACGCTGTGTCACTGACAAGAGTTCCGGCGGGGTAATCGCTGATATTGGTCGCGATCCGATCCACGGAAAAATATCTTTTTCGAGCCGGTCAATGATTCTCTTTCGATGACCCGGCACCATGTGGTCGGTTTTCCCGGCAAACCATTCCCGGGCTATGACTTCAAAACTGTTAGTGGTTCTTTCAGTGGTAGCGGCCTTAGCAGCTTTCTTGTTATCACCAGGGTCAACATCGTTGGCAAGAAGCTTTCGAGCCTGGTCACGCCGATCCCTGGCCTCTTTAAGGGTAATTTCGGGGTATGTGCCCAAAGCAAGCAACTTTTCTACCCCCAAATGCCTGTATTTTAATCGCCAGCATTTGCCGCCTGCCTTGGTGACGAGTAAGAACAGGCCGTGCCCATCGAACATCTTCTTGGGTTTTTCACCTGGTTTGGCGAGCCTTACGGCAGTATCTGTTAATGGCATTGGGGGTATCTCCCTTTACGCGAAACTCGGATACCCCACAAATATACCCCCAGATACCCCCGGATTTCAATAGACCCCACTGGATGACACCGGACTACCATAAAGCAGAAAACCCCGCTTCTCAGCGGGGTTTTCACACTTCTTTGGACTTCCCAAAACTTGCTTCCGGTAGCCCCAGGGGGACTCGAACCCCCGCTCTCGGCCTTGAGAGGGCCGCGTGTTAGCCGGTTACACCATGGGGCCATGGCTGGGGAGCAGGGACTTGAACCCCAATAGGCAGCTCCAGAGGCTGCTGTCCTACCATTAGACGACTCCCCAACAGCGGAGTCATTCTATAACGAATGC
>JADFYG010000145.1 GCA_015233155.1 Candidatus Rifleibacteriota bacterium | reverse complement strand
CCACCCCCAGTATTCGGGGATTATGGCTCAATTCCAAATTCAAATCGTTTTTAGAAAATTTCACACGTTAACTCTTTATTGGAGCATGTTTAAACAAGGTTGAATATTTTTTCTTGGGACAGCCGTGTCCTTGTTTATCTTACAACACCTATAAACACAGAAAACGGCTGTTTGAAATCCACCATTATTCCGATAAAACATAGAATATCAATCAACTATCAATTTGTCCGGTGCCGCATACCATCATCCGACACGAGGGAATAGTTCCACACGAGGCGATACCACAGTATCTTCACAAAAGTCCTACATACCTGAGGTATCCATGAGCTTCCGATGAGCATTGCTCACGCACTACTGGCTCGATTCGCGAGAACGACAGATCATTTCCCCCCAGCAGCTTTTCGCTTCTCAATCTCAGAAGCTTTCTCCCGCGCCATATCTTGTGCTTGTTCGATCTGCGTCTTGGTCATCGTTGCGGAAATGCGATTGCGCGAAATATCTCGCCCGGCCAAATTGCACCACATGTGCGCCTGAATGCGGTCTTCGGAAACACCGTGCCCGCATTCATACATTAGTCCGAGTCTCTCTTGAGCATCAACATAACCTTGCTCAGCTGCTTCGCGATACCACTTTACAGCTTCCTTGTAGTCCTGTGGAATACCTTCTTCGCCATTCTCATACAAAAAACCGAGGAAATATTTCGCAATCGCAGCATCCTGCGCTACCGCTTTGAGATACAACTTAAAACCCTCTTTGCGATCCTTATTAACGCCGAAGCCATACATATATAATATGCCGAGACAGGTTTGAGCCCTTGCGTCGCCATGCTCAACACCATTTTGAAGCCATTGCGATGCTTCCTTGTAGTTACAATTTCTCATTGACCTTTGAAATAGCCATAGCTGGGCCTCAATATCGCCCAGTTCGGCCGCTTTTATATGTCGCTTCAATGCTTCCTTGTCCTCACTTGGGGTCTCTTGGATTTTCTTACCCACCACATCAAGTTTCTTCTGAGGCGAAGCAAGGTCGTTCTCGGCGGCTACACGGAAGTGCTTAAATGCCTCCTTATAATCCCTCGCATTGAGTGCTGCCTCTCCATCATCAAGATCGTCAGCCAGCAAACACATCGGAAATAGACATAACAGGAAAGTAATAATCGCTGGGCGCATGATTATTTTCGTCCCTTCTTATGATTCAAGAATTCTTTCTTTGATATCTTGTGAGTCTCGAAATTTCCGCCCGGGAGCTTTACCAGAACTATTTCGTGTCCTTTTAAGGTTCTTCCTTCGCGTCTGAAGCTCAAAATTGTCTCACCCTTGAAAAAATTGTCTTCATCTCCAAATTTGAAAATCCCCCCATACCATTTTTTGCCAAAACCGTAGCTAAAATCATAATTTCCAGGCGGGACTCGTCCCTCAAATTTGCCACCCCCAACAAAATGAAAAAAGATTTCTTCATCCGTAGAAGTATCAATCAATTTTGCCTCGTATAAGTCTGAATCGCCGCTTGTGGTAATGGAAAAGGGACAGGAATCGTTGTCTTCAGACTCGGAAACCCCCGGTGATTTTGGGAATTGAAAATCCTCCTGAATCTGATATCCGATCAACTCGAAAAATCCGTCCCCGTCGGATGCAATATCCGTTTTATACTGTTCAAGAACATCCTCATAAAGCGATTCTTTTTCCTGTTCACTCAAAATTGTATACTCTGCTGCTTCTCTCATTTTTTTTACCCCAGCAACGAATAAGGCTATCATTTTTTGGGTTGCCTTCGCTTTTTCAGAAGCAGTGCCATCTGTAACTTTTGGTTTCGGAGCAATAACGTCCTGAGAAACATTGATGGATACTTCATTTTTCATATACCCAACCATGGCAACGATAAACAAAATAAGTCCTATTGCCCAAAGTATTCTATACGGCTTCTTCTCCTTCGCTGACGGAATCGTAATGACTGTAGTGGTGCCATCCAAATCTTTCGTAGTTTCAATGTTCTCGGAAATAATGGAAGTTTTGCAATTCCCGCAAATGGGTACCAAATCAGATGTGTGCGGTTTTAATCTGTTCTTAGTGCCGCACTTATGGCAACGAACAATTATTTCTTCAATTCGCATTTTTTTCCCGAAGAATCGAAAATTTATTATTTCAGAGTTAATCTCAATAAGATTACCGAAAAATCCTTCTCACATGACAACATACAATAATTTCGTCAAAAAAGCTCAATACGAGATTCGCCTTGATTTCTCCCACAACCAGACAAAAGGTGACGGCGACGGAGCTACATATCAACAGATTTTCCTGGCATTGATCCGTTTTAGCTCTTTGACTGCGGGCTCTTCCTGGGTTATGTTTACATCGTGGGAGAGAGGAGGGAATTCCTGCGTTCGAGAGTCCGGAATCGTATCAGGCGCAGGCGTCGGGATGGGGTTCTCCGGAGATCGTCCATTTCCATTGCCTCTCTCCCACGTTTTTTATGCTCCGATAACGCCGTGACAATTGCGGTGAATTTGACATTGCCCCTGTTCGACGGCATATTACGATTAGGTCACGCTGATTTAGTGCCTGCATATCGGCAGCGTGATTGGGGCTGGAGGCAGGATTCTCTAGCTTATGAGGCGCGGAGGGGGAGCCTAGATTTCCCCCTCGTTCCATTTTAGGCTTTGCACCAATCGGACTTTAGGGTTATCTTTTCATAAGAGTTCAATGCAGGCCCGCTGCCCAACTTCTCGTCAGAGATGCGGCCCGGGAGGACATTCCCGTCGGACTCTACTGTGCCGCGAAACGCCTCGGGCGTGTAAGAGCTGGCCCTGGGGGCAGTGCTCGTCGCGGCCTTTCTTTTGGACGCCCACTTGTGGCACAGAGGGGGATGAATCTTCCGCGCACTTCCTGGTGGGCGTCTCTATTTTCGCCGAAATGCAGGAAGCCGGTCGCTCGCAGCTTTCGCCACTAGAAAAAAGGGCTCAACGAGAGGGCGGCCAAGTCCTCATACTAAGAGGGAATTCCCCCGAAGCGCAAGCCGGCCTTTCTGACTTTCCGCTGAACCCTACTTCAAATATGCTGCTGAACGAATCGGAAGTCAATCTCCATGTCATTTCCATGTCATTTCTCCGGCAGAGCAACCATTCCTGCATTGATTTGGTTCTCTCCGATATTGACCTGGACTACCGGAAGCTGAAGCCGTCGGACCTGCGCCAATGCCTTTACCGCTGTCAGGTGGCGCCGATGAGCAGCATTTTGACGCTTCAGATAAATATCGCTTTCCCTCTGTGTCCAATTTAACATAGCAATTATCTTATCCAGATAGTTTGTTTCGATGTAGGTAACAAGAATTCTCTCGACAAGTAATTGCTCCAATGGTGTCTTTGGGCCAAGATCGCGGCGAAGGTCTGATAGTTTCTGATCTATTGCCAACTCAGCTTTGCGTCTCGTTTTCTCGGGGAACTGGTGTATATATGCTGTCGTCATGCTGAGGATGGCATAGTTGAACGGTTCAAAGTTTTTAATGACCGCCCTGTAATTAATCGGAGAGATTTTCTTCAACTGTTTCCCGGCCTCAATATCCCCGTCTCGAAAAGCGTAGAACAGCTTATCAATATCAGATTCAGTCGTCAGTGCCTTGTTTTCTTCAGTCATTTTTCACCATCCTTTTTCGCCACTCGCCACGATCATGCTGATGATACCCAGCTTCTTCAAGGCATCTTTTCATGACTTCCGTGACATCTTCAAAGAGCCGTTCTATCTCATCTTGCTGTAAAGATGCGGCTTCAATAGCTTCTTGTTTGTTCTTTCTTTCCAGTTCTCGCCGCTCATTCTCGATAGCATCCAGTCGAGCAATCGCTTCCACCATAGGCGAGCCAACGACCCCGATATATTCCGACCGGATCTTGTTCCCGATCCTTCTTGAACGATAAACGAATCGACCATCTCGAATATAAGCCATGTGCTACGCCTTTCAGTTTGCGCCGGGTGTCTCAAAACACCGGAGATTTCAGATTCTGGAGGGCGGCCGCTAACGGGATAGCGTTCATAGTGTCAGGAAGGCCAATTTCCGAGGGAAACTGTTTGATAGATAATGTCACCATCGCCATCCGTATCGCCCTCGAAACGCCGTTCACATTCAGCAATGACGGATGTTGCTTCAACGATCAGATACCGCTGAAACTCAATAAAGTGTTTCAGGAAGAGCATGTTCTTTTCGTTCTCTTCTGATGGTGGAAGGCTTACAGCATCAGCGGCAGCCTCAATAGCCTGTCGAATCATTTCCTCAGCATCGGCTATCTTTGCTTCGTGAATTTGGTTGATGATATTCTTCATGCCGGTGATATCTGATGATTCGGCTTTTTCGATCATCTTCAAGAGTTGGAGTTGTTCCGGGTTACTTCCATGTTCGGCTCGAAACGTTTTGACGGCCGTTGGAAAGTCGATACGATCAGAGCGGCCTGAACGATCGGCGTTAAGCTTCTGGTATTCTGCAATCATAGGATTCATTTTCTGTTCCTTTCTGTTCATGCCGCCACCGTCGCCAATGACGTTACCGGGTTTGCCTTCTCCCATGTCCTGAACCATGCCGCGTAACCTGGGTTCAGCTTCCGATAGACTTCCGCCAGGACACGTGCGAGTTCATCAGGGTATGAATTGTCGGCAATATCGATCTTGTTCCAAGCTTCGGTAAGCTGCATCCATTCCTTCGAGCCAGTCGGCAACGAACCGATTAGCGTCATCGCCGTCTCAAAAACTAGACGAGCGGGAACACCTTCCGATTGCGCGGCCGTAGGGGCTTCGATTTTCGCCGGGTCATCAATTCTTACCAGGGTATTGTTTTTTTCATCAGGAACGGCCGTTTTCGTCTGACTCTCCAAAAGGGAAATTATTTCCGCTTTGTGTTCCCGAACTTTTATCAAAACATCCGGGCTTTGTTTTGGCGATATTTTCAGAAATCCATTTTCGAGTTCTATCGTTACGCCGGATTGCAAAAGTTTGTTCAGGAAGTTTTTCATATTCGGTCGAAATTCTCACTTTCGACAGCCCTTTCCCCCGAAAGCTCAGAAACCCCCCTTTTTGCCGTTACAACGTTACAATCGTTTGTTGATGATGGTTTAGAAGTTTCTTTGTCTGTTACAATATTTTCGGCCGTAACAGATAAAGAAACGCTATAACGTTGATCATTATGCGGTTGTAACGGTGTAACGGATAAAACACCCTTTTTTACCGTCGGCTGGGAGAGGTAACGATTTTTTGCATCTTGAAAACTGGAAAGGTTGTATCCTCGAACGGGATTATCTGTTCCCGGCATACGTTCCTGAGTCGGATGAATTCCGAAGGCACCTAATTTTTCTGATAGTTGTCTCGGTCGTAACGGATTGCCTTTGTTCCATGCTGCCCATGGTCCCTCTGGATCGGCGGTCAGCTTTTGAATAAGATCGACTGTTTTGACCCGTTTAACATTGAGATCGCCGAACACAAGCAAAACATCTTGCAGCAGCTCCTCGTCTATTGTCAGAGGATCAGCCCCTTTTTCCTCTGTCGATTTTCGTACCAGTGTTGGCCACGAACCACCCGCAAGATCGGCAATTGCAAAAAGATGTTCATAATTGTCTTCGTTGCGATTTGTCAGACCTGCCATATCGGGACGCATTTTTCCAAACTTGTGGCCATTGTCAGAAGCCCACCGTTTGAGTTTTCTTTTCAGTTCGACAAATGGTGCTGGGTCGGCATGACGGACCTTTTCGGCCTTTTCCCCGGGTAACTTTTTCCGCATGTTAACCGTCACGCTTCTGGACAGAATCGTTTCAGGCAACTTCTTCTCGAGCCGAATACCGGCGTATGCCTTCGGACACCACGTCGAGAACTTGACTGGCGTATGCCTTCCCTCGATTTCTTCAACACGCAGAACGAAGGCAGAATCGCGAGAGTGACCACTATTCATCAGGC
>JADFYG010000144.1 GCA_015233155.1 Candidatus Rifleibacteriota bacterium | reverse complement strand
GACAAACTTGTTTCGAATCCAGATTCGTCACGTTCATTACGAAATGGTGGCCGCAATCAAAAACGTTTCGACCGTAATGGAAGCATTGTCGGTACTCCGGTTGCTCCTAAATTCGATTTTTCCGATGGAGAAAAAGCGATAACACCACGTAATATAACCGTTTCATGTGGTTCAGGAGATCGCCTGAATCATATCGCCGCTGCCTCGATCGATGCAGTCGTTATGGACCCACCGTATTATGCGAACGTCATGTATGCCGAATTGTCCGACTTCTTCTACGTCTGGCTCAAGCGCACGGCCGGTTTACTTTTCCCGGAGCCTTTTACATCCTATCTGACCGACAAGGACTCTGAAGCCGTAGCCAACGTAGCCCGTTTCAAGGAATTCAAGCAGGTGCGCGGGTCCGGTGGCTCTGAAAAGCGGGCCAAACGGGATTATCAAGAGCGCATGCAGGCGATCTTCACCGAATGCCGTCGGGTTCTCAAACCGGATGGCATAATGGTGCTGATGTTCACACATAAAGCAACCGGAGCATGGGATGCACTTGCCAAGGGCCTGATCGAAGCAGGGTTTGTTATCACTGCAAGCTGGCCAATCAACACTGAGGCAGAAGGTTCGCTTCACATCAAGGACAAGAATGCTGCAAAAAGCACCATTTTTCTCGTCTGCCGTCCACGAACTGATGATCCCGCCAAGGCAGCAACCTACTGGGAGGACGTCGAGCCCGAAGTCGCTCGTACAGTTCGTGAGCGAGTTCAAAGCTTCCAGGACAACGGCATTCGCGGAGTGGACTTGTATTTGGCGTGTTTCGGTCCGGCGCTCGAAGTATTCTCCAAACACTGGCCGATGCAGCGTGGACGAGCTATTCAGAAGCCAGAACCTGTCAAAGGTGCTCAACTCCAGCTCGATGAAGATGAGGATTTCGATCCTTATGCAGTCCGGCCGGAAGATGCCCTGCTGGCAGCAAGACGCGAAGTGAAACAATGGCGTTTGGGCCGGCTTGTTGAAGTCCAGCGCAAAGCTGTCCTCGATCCGGTTACCGAATTCTTCGCCCTCGCCTGGGACTGCTTCGGTGCTGTGCAGTTCCCCGCTGATGAGGCGTTGAAGCTCGCCCGTGTCGTTGGAGTAAACTTCGATACGTCTCTTCGCAATCATATCCTGACATTGAAAAGCAATGAGGTCACCCTACTCGACAGCTCCGCCCGTGCACAAGCCGGAATCCTTGGGAAAACTGGCGAAACGCTGCTCGACGACTTGCATCATGCAGCTCACCTCGTTCGCACTCAGACCCTCGAAGCGGCAAAGGCATATCTTGAACGTGCAAACCGGCTGTCAGACCAAGACTTCCATCAAGCCCTCGATACGATATTGCACGTGCTGCCTGCACCGCGCTTAGCTACCGGGCCGAAGAATTCTGCCATCACACAGGCTGCCGCAGATGCCGATGCTCTGGACAAGATTCGACGTTTCTGCTTCGCTAAAGACATTCCCGAACCAAAACAGTGGACTACGGTGGATTATTCCGAATGAACCCGGCTGGACACGCCCCATTGAACGAGATCTTCGACGAGTTTGAACTTCTCCGACGCTTGGAAGTCGGCGAAAGCCGTGATTTCGAGGTCAAAGCGGCGCAGGGCGGCTTTCCACGGAGCTTTTGGGAAACATATAGTGCCTTTGCCAACACCGACGGCGGAACCATCGTTTTAGGTGTTTCTCAGCAGAACGACCGGTTTCGCATCGACGGCCTGGAAAAGATTGCCGCAATAGAAAAAGAACTCTGGGACGGTCTTCACAATCGCAACACAGTGAGCTGCAATTTACTCTCACCAAATGATGTTCATTCCATATCCATTGAGGGGCGCACCGTTCTCGTAATATCGATACCACGCGCCAATCGTCAGCAGCGACCAGTTTTTGTTGGCAAAAATCCATTTGAAGGGACATTCCGGCGGCATTCGGAAGGGGACCATCATGCCGACCGCGACCTTATTCGACGCATGCTTGCCGAGCAAGGTGACGAGCCAGTCGATGGGCGCATTCTACATGGCTTCAGTCTGGACGACATTGACCAGACCGGGCTTCAGCAGTATCGACAGCGGTTGTCATCCCGCACTCCCACCCATCCGTTCCTCGAATATGACGACCGACGATTTCTTGAAGCACTCGGTGGTTGGCGACGCGATCGGCGATCGGGAGAGGATGGCCTCACTGCGGCAGGTCTTCTCATGTTCGGGAAATGGGCATCAATACGTGCCTCCGAGGCGTTTCCCAAATTCCATCTCGACTACAGAGAAAAGCTGGCAGACGACCCTGATATACGTTGGGACTACCGGATCACCCCGGACGGAACCTGGCCTGGCAACCTGTTTTCTTTCTTTTTTGCCGCGATCCAACGTCTGAATGCCCATCTCCCGCTTCCATTCCAGCTCGACGGTGAACTGCTTCGGAAAGGCGAGACGATGGTTCATGAGGCAGTTCGCGAAGCATTGGTCAACGCACTTATCCACACCGACTACGGCGGAACCGGTGGCGTGGTTATCATCCACACTCGCCTCGGCCTGGAATTTGCCAACCCCGGTTCTCTGTTGGTTCCATTGCAAGTCATCACAGCCGGAGGAAATGTCAGCGAATGTCGGAATCGTTCTCTTCAAACGATGTTTCAGCTCATTGGCGGCGGAGAAAAGGCCGGTTCAGGAATGGCAAAAATCTTTCGTGGATGGGCGTCTCAGCAATGGCGGAGACCGGCGATAGAGGAGATGGTGGAACCACCGCGCGTATATGTCCGGATGCCTTTTGTCAGCCTCTATCCGCCTGGCGTTCTTGATGCCCTTAAGGAACGACTCGGAAAAACCTTTTCTGAACTGAGCCCGATCGAGATCCAGGCCCTTGTCACCGCCCAGGTGGAGGGCCATGTATCCAATGTCCGCTTGCAGGAAATTGTGGCGGATCACCCGACGGACATAACACGAATTCTCCAGAGTCTTGTAACGCGGGGCTTGTTACGTCAGGTTGGATCCAAGCGTGGCGCGCAATACTTGCCGATTGGAAGCAACGGGCAGGAAATTTTCTCCAATGGCGGGCTTGAATCGCAGCATAAGGAGCAGACACTCCCGGATAGCGAGAGAGCACGCCAACACAAAGACGAAACATGCTTACATAACGACACAACATGCCAACATAAAGACGAAGCATGCTTACATAACGACGCAACATGCCCACATAAAGACGTAATCTACCAGCATAGCGGCATAAAAGACGGTGGTGAAGAGAATCTTTTGGCCATTGCACGACCGGCAGTAGACAAGCTCAGACTTTCCCCTGCCGATCTTGCTGAAATCATTGTGCGACTCTGCCTGACCCGTGAGTTGAGGCTTGATGAGCTGGCTTCTCTGGTGAAAAGGCACCCTATTCATATTCGTGACCGCTACCTCAAACCTTTGATAGACGCAAAGATAATCCATCGACGATTTCCGGATCGTCCAAAGGCCCCTGATCAACTGTATCTATGTGAAAAAATTCCTGAACCTGGGATAATTCAAAATATTTTTGAGAGGCAGAAACTATGAATCAGTCGTGTTTCTTGCTTCCGAATGTCGATTGGCATGCATCATACAGTCACGAAGACGGAGACCTGATTACGTCATTCTATGAACCAGCGTTACGTTGTGGAATCCTGTATCGCAGGGTCACCGGGTATTTTTCCGGCGGGGTTCTGACCGTTATCGCCAATGGGATGTTGGAACTCCTTCGGAATGGCGGGCGAATGGAACTGGTGACGGGCTGTACACTGACCGCCGAAGATGTCCTGAAGATCGAGCAGGGTCTCAAACTACAGGAAGTTCTGACCGAACGCCTCGTTCAGGGATTCCCCGACCTGGAAGGCAGTCCGGAAGAGCAGCGTGAACGTCTCGGCTGGCTGGCATGGATGGTTGCACACGGCCATCTCCAGATAAAAGTTGCCATCCCCAGGACCGGAGCGGGCAAACCTATTGCCGGCATGGGATTAGTCCACGCCAAAACCGGACTGATCACGGATGTGTCCGGAAACATCATGGCTTTCTCGGGGTCATTGAATGAGACCGAAGCCGGGTGGAAACATAATTGGGAATCATTTTCCGTGAGTTGTTCCTGGCGTGGTGAGTGGGATCGAAAGCGAATCGCCAAGACCGAGGCTGATTTTCACGCACTCTGGACCAATACCGCCAAATCGGCCGAAGTTTTCGATATACCGACAGCACTTCAAGAGAAACTTTTGCAGTTCATACCTAACGAGGACCCGCGACTGGTTGGTGCAAACACGACGGCGAAAAGCACAGATGCAGCCATTATTCCAGGGGTTCCCGATCTGCCCGTTGCCCCTGTTGATGTCACTGATGTCGAAACTCGTGAAAACACCACTCCCATACCACCGGAGAAAATAGCTGAACTATGGCATTTTCTTCGTAAAATTCCTGGTCGTGATCCGGATGGACCATCTGTCGCCATAACTACAAGCACGGTGACTCCGTGGCCGCATCAGATACGTGCGTATCAACGAATGCTGAAACAGTGGCCGATTCGCCTGTTGATTGCCGATGAAGTCGGTCTGGGCAAGACCATCGAAGCCGGTCTGATTATCAGGCACCTTCTAATCAGCGGGCGGGTAAAGCGTCTCCTTATTCTGGCTCCCAAAGCGGTTCTCAAGCAATGGCAAGGAGAACTTTACGAAAAGTTCAATCTGCTTATCCCCATTTACACGGGGCAAACGCTGATTCATCCGCAGCACCACGCGTCAGCGGGGCCTTTGGAGACGGTAGTTTCTTCGGATGTCTGGGAGCAAGAGCCATGTCTCCTCGTTTCAAGCCAATTGGCGAGGCGTCGCGAGCGGCAAAAAGAACTGATGGATGTTTCGAATTGGGATTTGATCATTCTCGATGAAGCACATCACGCACGTCGTCGAGGTGCCGGAACGACCCAGGAGGGAGGAGCGAATCTGCTTCTGCGGTTGATGCGGGCATTACGGCAGAAGGCCGAGTCACTGCTATTGCTTACCGCCACCCCGATGCAGGTTGCCCCGGTCGAAGTCTGGGATTTGCTCGATCTTCTGGGTGTGCCCGATGAATGGACAGACGAGGTATTTGTTAAATTCTTTGATGAAGTTCAGCGCGAGTCGGACGACGCAGGTTTGCAGCGGCTGGCAAAGCTTTTTCAGGTATGTGAGATGCGATTTGGAGCTCTCCCTGAACAGGAGGTTGAGCGAGTAGCACAGCATCTTTTGCTTTCAGCAATCGATCGAAAAAAGATTCTCGATGCTCTCAGGGAGTCGAGCAGTATGATTCCGATCAAGCGGCTTACCCCAAAGCAACGCGTCGGAGCTCTCGCAATCCTGCGGATAGGAAGCCCCGTGCGGGCGCTCATGTCACGACATACGCGAACCCTTTTGCGGGAATACCATCGCCGAGGGCTGCTCACCCAAAATGTTCCGAAGCGTCTCGTAGAAGACCTTCCCATCGAGATGAACGCCGCTGAACGTCAATTATACCAGGACGTTGAGGAATACATCAGTACCACCTATCAAGCGGCCTCTCAGAAGCAAAAACCGGCTGTCGGATTCATAATGACGATTTATCGGAGACGCATGGCAAGTAGTTTCCACGCTTTGAAGAAAACCCTGCTGAATAGCCTGGAACGTTTGAACCAGGGTGATGCTCTTCAGGATAAACTCCGAACGGAACAGATCGAGGAGGAGGATCTGCCCGACGACGGTTGCGAAGAAAATGCCGCTGCCGACGCCCCGGATGAAGCTCTTGCTGCCGCAGCTCTCGTCGAAAAGCGAGAGAGTATCCTCGGATTGCTTCGATCAGTCGCGACGTTAGGTTCTGATACCAAAGCTCTCCGACTCGAAAAAGAAATTCGAAGTTTGATGGAAAGCGGGTTTGATGCTGCCATCGTCTTCACTCAATATACAGATACGATGGACTATCTGAAGGAATTTCTGACCGACCGTCTCGATATTCCGATCGGGTGCTTCAGTGGCGGAGGTGGACAATACCGTGAACCAAGCGGTTCCTGGG
>JADFYG010000143.1 GCA_015233155.1 Candidatus Rifleibacteriota bacterium | reverse complement strand
GTACCATCCCCAAGCATTCCATAGTCGTTCCTACCCCACGAACAAACTGTCCCATCACTTTTTAATGCATATGAATTTGCATTATTTGCACAGATCGCAGTTGCATTGCTAATCCCTGATATTTTCACAGGGGAACTGCGATCAATGTTCGATCCGTCGCCAATTTGCCCATAAGTGTTCTGACCCCAAGCCCAAATATTGCCGCTTAAATCCAATGCCAGACAATGGTAATCACCGGCAGCGAGCCTGGTTATTACTGGCAAGCCAGTTATTTGAACCGGGGATAGTCGAGCAGTGTTTGCCCCACCGCATCCCAACAAACCACTCGCATTCTCCCCCCAACCCCAAACTGTACCATCATTCGCTAATGCGTATGAATGATTGTTTCCCAAACTAACCTTTGAAATATGCGGAAGATTTCGGACAGAAATAGGAATCGATTGCGAGTCAGAATATGAGTTCGTGTTATCAAATGCTCTCGCAAAAAATGTGTAAGAGCCAACAGTGGGATTTACTAACACATACGTAAACGGGGGCGATGATTTTGTTTGAACCTTGGTTAAACCCTGGTAGAACTCAACCTTTGCAATCGAGCCGTCTGAATCATTGGCAGATGCCGTCACAGTTACGTCATGACCGACTAAAAATACCTGGTTGATTGTCGGTCCGGTAATGCTGACCGTCGGCTTGGTATTTACAGTGATAGAGATTCCAGTTGATGTAGTTTGAGCCATCAGATTATCAGTTGTCTTAGCAGAAAGGATGTAATTGCCAGCTGTGGCACCGGCCCAGGTGTAGATGAACGGAGCCGACGTGGCTAGGCCAAGTAGTGCCGATCCCTGATAGAATTCCACTTTTGTAACGGTTCCGTCGCTATCCGTCGCGTTTGCGCTAATCGTGATACTGGTTCCCTCATCAATGATAGCGTTGTTTGCTGGAGAAGTGATCGTCACCGTCGGAAGTCCATTAACTGTCATTGATATCGCAGCCGAAGTCTTGGTGGCACCGTTGTTGTCGGTAGCCTTGGTAATAATCGTGTAGTTACCTGCAACTGGACTCGGCCACGTGTATGAATATGGAGCTGATGTGGCTTGCCCGAGCAGTGTCGAGCCTTGGAAGAATTCGACCTTGGCGATACTTCCGTCAGAATCGGCGGCATCGACTGTGATCGTGACGCTTGAACCAGCGGTAAACACTGAGTTGTTCGCCGGGCTGGTAATACTCACTGTCGGAAGTGTATTCACCGTCATTGAGACCGCCGCTGAGGTTTTTGTGGCACCATTGTTGTCGGTTGCCTTGGTGGTAAGCACGTAATTGCCGGCAATTGGACTCGACCACAGATACGAGTATGGGGCTGACGTAGACTGCCCGAGCAGCGTCGAGCCCTGGTAGAATTCAACCTTGGCGATAGTTCCATCCGAATCGGCGGCATCTGCCGTGATTGTGACATTTGAACCAGCGTTAACTACTGCATTATTCGTGGGGCTGGTAATACTCACTGTTGGCAGTGCATTCACAATCATTGATACCAATGCACATGTCTTTGTGGCGCCGTTGTTATCAGTGGCTTTGGCAGTTAGAGAATAGTTCCCGGGATGAACGTCGACTATCCAGGAAAAACTGAATGGTGAACTGGTGTCTTCCCCGATTTTGGTTGCATCGCGAAAGAACTCTACCTTGGATATTGTTCCGTCCGAATCGTTTGCATTAGCTGATAGGGTTATATTGGCCCCTGTGGTGACAACAGTATTGTTGGCCGGCGAAGTCATTGAGACTGTCGGTTCGGCATTCACGACCAGTTGAAAAGAAGTTGAGGTCTTCGCATTGTTATTCGTGTCTATAGCTTTGGCTGTAATTGAATACGTTCCGGCGGTTCCTGGCGTCCATGGGCATGTGAAAGGAGCCGAGGAATCTTCGCCAAGTTTGGTTGTACCCTGATAGAATTCCACTTTCGCAATTCCTGCGCCCAGACCGCTAGCATCCGCAGTGAAGGTTACCAAATTTCCCTGCGTGACGACCGATCCGCTGGCTGGAGAGATGATGTTCACCGTCGGTTCGGAATTGACGAATACCGCTACAGCCGCCGAAACCCGCTCTCCACCTGAGCTATCAACTGCCTTCGCGGTTATGGAATACTGACCAGTTGCCGATGCAACCCACGTGAAAGCATACGGGGCGGTAGCGTCATCGTAAAGCTTAGTGGTGCCTTGCCAAAATTCCACCTTTGCAATTCCACCATCCGTATCGGCGGCATCCGCAGCAATTTGAATATTCGCTCCCGCGAGGAATGCGGCATTATTGACCGGAGCGGTCAAGCTGACAGTTGGAAGAGTGTTGATTGTGTTAAAGGTCTGATCTGCCGAAACTCCCTCGTTGCCAGTCGAATCCTTGGATTTCACCCGAAAGTGGTAGGTCTTGTTCGAACCAAGAGAATTCAGAGCCGTCGAATGACTCTTGGTGATACCCGAATCGAGCGAAGTCAGGGTTCCATAGGTGGTGGTCGGGCCATACTCAACCTGTGTGGTGGCTCCTTCGTCGGTTGTCCATTCAATAGTGGCCGACGTTTCCGTGAGATTTGTAGCAACAAGTGACGATATCACCGGGGCGGCATTGTCAATATCGAATGGAGCCCCGTTGCTGATCACACCATTTACAGTCACTACAACCAGGCCCGGTACTGCCACTGAAGGAATCCTGATTTTTATCTGGGTATCAGACCAGGATATGATGTCAGTGTCCGTGACTGAGGTCGAGGCAATCTGAACAGTGCTTCCGCCCTTTGTCGCTCCGAAATTCGCGCCAGCGATAATCACCTCAGTTGCCGCTTTTCCGGATGTCGGATTCAGGAAGTTGATCGACACCGGCCGAGGTCGAACGAAAACTTCCACTGAGGCTTCCTTGAAAGCGCCCTTTCCATCCACAGCTTTGCAGGAAACTAAATACGTGCCGCTGATATCGGGAGCTTTCCAGGATGCCGTGCTGTCTTTCAGATTGCTGACCGTGGCCTGTGGCGGAGTCGTTGAGTTCGATGTCCAGGTGAAAGTCAATGCGGTATCATCCGTGTCAGTGGCGAGAGCATTGAATATCCCAGTTCCGCCGGCGTCAAGAATGGTCGGTCCGGTCAAAGCAACGGTCGGGGCTTGGTTTATGGTGCCACCGCCCGCTGCGGTGATGGTTTTTAAGACATTTATCCGACGGCCGCTAATAGGCTGGTCGGTGTTGATAAGGTCGGCATTGTTATAAATCAGATTTTTGACCTCATCCGCGGTCAGACCCGGGTTCACGGAAAATACCGCGCCCGCCAGACCGCTGACGAATGGGGTTGCCATTGAGGTGCCGCTCATTTCGGCGTAACTGGAATCGCTGGTGTTATAGCAGGAATATATTTTGTCACCGGGTGCAGACACATCAACGGAAGCCCCGTAGTTGCTAAACGAGGCCCGTGCATCGGTTTGGGTAGTGGCTCCGACACAGAAGACCTTCTGGTAATAAGCAGGGGTGAAAAAATCAGCATCGTCGTTGTTGTTGCCAGCCGCGACGACGACCAGCTTTCCGTGATCGACAGCATAGTCTATGGCATTTTTCATAACCCGGCTTATAGGCCCGGGACGACCAAGACTCAGGTTGATAACGCGCACAAATGACAAATCAGACGCATACGTGATGCCCAAAGCGACGTTCACCTCAGAACCTTGCCCAGTGTTGTCAAGAACCTTGACCGCAACGATCTTGATGTTAGGCGCCACTCCAACGATTCCTTTGCCGTTGTTCAGCGAGGCTGCAATGATGCCGGACACATGCGTTCCGTGGCCCTTGCCGTCCTCAAAATTGTTCTGTGCTCCGCCATAATCCGTGGTGAAATTCCGGCTGTCGGCCTTGTCAAGAACAGCGCTCAAATCCTCATGAGTACTCCGAATGCCTGTATCGACTACTGCAACTGCAATGTTGCTTCCCTGAATAGTTCCCCATGTATCGACAGCGCGAATCTTTGTCATGCCCCAATTTTTTGTGTAATCCGGGTCATTGGGGGTTTCCATGGCTTCCATAACCTGGTGAAGGTCGTAGTTGAAATTGAGATTGTTGCCCACAGCCTGCTGTTGTAAACTGTTCACCGAATTGACCAGTGTGGTTACGTCCGAGCTGGGAACTTTGAATTGGTAAGTTTTCAGAGCTGGAAAACTGGCTATCAGTGTTCCTTTCACATTTATTGCGGCCTGGGCAAGTTCCTGGTCGGTGGGCGGGGTCTTGAACGTGACCAGAACCTCATCCTTCACGATAAGTGTGTTTCCTTGTGGTTCGAGAACCACCGAAGCCGTATCATATTGGGCGATCATGCTTGTCCCGGACCCCGGCTGGTAGTTCAGAAAATAGGCAAGAGCCTCATCATACAGCGTCGCGGAATTCACATTGATTCCCGAAATCGACTGTGAGACCTTGACTGCTAACCCTGTTGTGATTTTGGAATTCAGATCAGGGGTCGAAAGAAGCTTTTCGATGACGCTCGCAATTACCGCCTGAGTCATTTTCGAGCCCTGGGGAGCCACTTCGATCGTGCTGACCTTTCCGGAGCCAAGGTCAGAAGCCCCAGTGAAGTCAGCGTAACCGCCGATGCTACCGCCGGCGATGTGAATATCAGCGACACAGGTGAGGGGTGGGATTGCCGAGAACACTACTACAGCAGAACCATCTGACGCCACGGAGGCGGTTTTCGAAAGAGTGATCGAAGGCTGCACGGTGTTTCCGACGTTCACAAGAATGAGTTTTGCGGTAACAGTCGGAGTCACACTGGCCACCGCCGCCACGATAGATGAAGAAGGCGTTTTGCCGGATTCCGATGCCGGCGGTAGCACGAACTTGAACGAAAGAGAGGGAACAATGCCGGAATCTTTGGGAGTCGAGGCGATCTCGGGTCCGGCGGGATTCTGGCGATTGGACCAGCACCCGGTTTGGATTGTCATAGCCAGAACCGCGAAAAAAATGACGACAACCACCATACGCGTTCGATTCATTTTCCCCCCTGAAAAACGTTATATGAAAAACAACGAATTTTATTCGTTCTACTCTTGAATTAGGCGGAATACGCTGCCGCTAATCCACCCTACACGAGACAATTTCAATCCCTCATGGCTATCTCAGAGATTCACCCAGTTAGTCGTGTTCCCTGAAGTCGGATTAATTTGGAGTGATCGGACCGATAATAATCTTTGCTGATCCTGAGCTGATCGGAAGCCCGGGAAAATTCTGAATTTCGCCTTTAATTGGCGAATATATTTCCTTTGCAAGGGCGTTTAACTGAGGTCCATTGAATTTATCTGTATCCGCAGCCTGATAGGAAGTATAAAGAAAAATTACATCGTTGAAATCGAATTTTCCATCACCGTTCAAATCATCCGTATTATCATTTGGAATAAGTACTACGTTTCCGACATCCAGTTTGTAGACCTCATTTGCCTGAGCCTTTATTGCTATCGGATCGGTGGTTGGTTTGCTCAGGTAATATGCATAAAGGATAATCACATCCTTGAAATTAACGACCCCATCACCATTGTAATCGCCAAGAATTGCGCCAAAAGAAACACATGGATTGAAGATTAGTAAAATAGCAAACCAAGCCAATATGAAATATTTTGAATTTTTCATATATACCTCTCCTTAAACAATTTTGGGGAGGGCAAGTGCCCTCCCCGCCTAACTATAATCAGGGAACAGTCGCTGACGTGACGGTAGAGCCGGCGTCTTTATCGAATACCTCTACGATTCCACCAGAGGGAATCGGTGTGGTAAAGGTGAGAGAAGTGAAGGCGTTCGAAACAGCTGTCGAAAACCCTGGGACTAATACGATGAATCCCTTCGATTGGGACTGAGAGGCTGATTTACTGTATGTGACAGAACCTAGATCGGTCGTTAGCGTTGTAGAGGCAACAAAACCAGATGGAACATTTTTAATAAAGATCTGGATAGTTGAAGCACCTCGAGCAGCTACTGCCGAACTAAAAGTGATCGTGCTAAGGAGTCGCGCACGAATTACTTGAGCAAACAACGTCGAAAAAAGCAGTATCAATATTAAGAATTCTTTGCAAAATTGTTCAGGTTATTGTTGCGGGGCTCCTAAGGCCGGCCGATGCTGCTGCAGTTGAGAAGGTTTGATCGGTCGACACCGCTTCATTGCTGGAACCGTCCTTGGATTTGACTCGGTAATGGTAAGTCGTTCCAGCTGTTAAACCTGAGATAGACACGCTATGGTTCTTCGTCATCGTAGCATCGAGGGCGGTCGTGGAGCCATAACTCACGGATATACCGTATTCGATCTGCGAACTGGAGTTTTCATCGGTC
>JADFYG010000142.1 GCA_015233155.1 Candidatus Rifleibacteriota bacterium | reverse complement strand
ACAGTGCACGCCTCGCTTCGAACAAATCGCTGTGTTTCCTCATTTGATGTGCCTCCTGAAAAGTTTGAAGGCACATCATGTCACATTATTTCGCAGCGCCCAATACGGGGTTCTTTAGACGCTTACTCTTTCCGCAACCTGCTCTCAACCTTTTCCATGTAATCAGCCGAAATTTCTTTCGAATGCTTTGTTATCCACTCGATGGCCAATACCTCAAAACTGTTCGAAGCCCTGTCGAGTGTAGCGGCTTTTACCGCCTTACGATTTTCAGCCGGATCCACTCCACCAGCCAGAAGTTTCCTGGCCTGGTCTTTTTTCTCCCGGGCCTCTTTCAGACCAACCTCCGGGTATACCCCCAGTGCCAGCAGCTTTTCTTTTCCAGCGAAACGATATTTCCATCGCCAGTATTTACTACCTTGAGGGGTGATAAGTAAGAAAAGTCCACCACCATCGAAAATTTTGAAAGCTTTTGAGCCGGGTTTCGCCGTCCTGATTGTGAGATCATTTAGAGCCATTTGGGGGTATCTCCATTTCATGTTGCCTCAGGCACCCCCATAAATACCCCCACATACCCCCGGATTTCAAGAAACTAAATCGGACGATCCCGGACGATCTATAGCAGAAAACCCGCCGTGATGGCGGGTTTTCGAACGGTATCGGACCTTTTCGGACGGCCCTGCAATGGGCACTGCAGGATTTGAACCTGTGACCCCCGCCGTGTGAAGGCGATGCTCTTCCACTGAGCTAAGTGCCCGAACGACACGATTCTAGCATGTTACACATACCTTTGCAAGAGTCGGAAAAGTGAAAATCAGCAGCGGTTTTGATTGAAAGGGGTTATCGTGCGGAAGACAATCGAACATGCAGCATCCGGGCTGGTCTGGCAGGGAAATGAGAACAAAGAGACTGTGCCGGATTTTTACGAATCACCCCCCAAATCACCCCCCCCGAAAAATTCCTTCAAAATGACTGCTGATAACTGTTTCAGGTTTTCTCCCGTAAGAAACCACACACCCACCAATAAAACTGGTGGAGGTTGGTATGAGCAGTTTGATAAATCACAAGGGGTTCTGGCACATCCAATATTCCCTGGACGGCCACAAACATCACAAATCTACTGGCATCAAGATTAATAATGATCCCAGAAAGACCCTGGCAAAAGTAGCTCAAAGAGATTTCGATATTCATCAGACTTGGGTTGGCCTGAAGCTCGACGAAGACGTTGTTACGGTTGCCCAGGCTATAAATCAGTTCATCGATTCCAGGGCACTGACGTCGCCGGTCTGGTATCGGCTGACTCGGACCATGGGCAAGATGTGGATTGCGTTTTTCAAAACCAGGGGTGTTGAAACTCTTGATAAGATTCAGCCGCGACATCTCGAAGAATACATCGTTTCAAGAAAAGAAGTCGTGGCTCTGAAGACCATCAAGAACGATCTTGGCGTCCTGACCGGTGCGATTCGCCTCGCAAATGAAAGATTGTGTTCCACTCCCATTAAAATGACCGGTTGGCCCAAGATCGGCAGGACTCCATCAAAAAGGCCGAACACCATCGGGGCATATACCAGCGGTGAAGTTCGGTTGCTTCTCGAATACTTGAAGCATAAACGCAGGATTCGGTGGTATTTTCCATGTCTCGTTCTTGTTTATACCGGCTGCCGCTATGGTGAGATGGCCAACCTGACCTGTGGCGATGTGCGTGTCATTTCACCTTCAACTATCCGAATTGAATCTCGAAAGACAGCCAAGACATCTCACGATCAGATACGTGTTCTTGAGATGCACACACGTCTCGCACAGGAACTGGAGCCATTGCTGATCGGGAAAAATCCTGGAGATATATTATTTCCAGGGATACTCACAAGAGCCGTCGGCCTCGATAAAGTAATACGCAGGGCCTGCAAGAAACTAAAGATCCAGTATCGTCGAGTCCATGGCTTCCGCCACTATTGGGTTACAGAGCTCGGCCGCGCTGGAGTGCCTCTTCCTGTTGTCCAGCAATGGGCAGGTCATTCCGATATCAAAACGACAATGCGATATTGTTCCATTGACGGCAGCGGAGCTGCTGGCTATATTTCAGTGCTGAAGTAATTAATACAGCGGGTATGCTCGCCATGGATTATCCCTGTTGCACTGCATAAACGGACCGACGTAACAAATGACAACTGTCACATAGTTAATGATGTCGGCACCATTAACTAATCACGCCGACTACTCGGACTGCATAAGCTCTGTTCAATCACATCATTAAGCGTAAGATGGCAGCTACGTAAGTGGCCGGCCCTGCCGACGGCTATCCGAGGCGGCGGTGTCGTAAACTCAAACCTGGGTCAGGTCAGACATGGATGCTCGGTAGGTGGTATGGGTCGATCTCATCGCCGGACGGGCTGTGTTTGCCTGATATCGATGGGCCGGCCGACTCACATTTACGATCAGGCCACTCAGGAGATGGCGTCCACGGCAGTGTCGTTGTCCTTCCGGTGAAGCAGGTGAAGGCAGTGAAGGGTTTTGCCATAACAAAATATTATAAGAATGTTGTTTTATTTATATAAAGAGTTTATGGCAAAAGGCTTCACTCGCGTCACACCTTCACTATCTGCTCGGGATCAGTGTTTCGATGGGGGACAAAATATTTGTGGAAAATGTTGCTTCACTCATATCCGGCCAGCTCTCGGTTTCCTTGGCCGGGGAAGCTTCTGTAACCGCTTCACCGCCTGTTCAAAGTCTGTATCAATCGGCCGGGGCTGAGCATCAGCAAGCACGCGATAGCGATCATACTCCAACTCCGCCTTGGCTTTTGCTGTTTCGGCAGAAATTTTCCCGGCGTGATCCAGCAGTTCACGTCCGCTGATTTTTAAGAACGCATCAAGTTTATCAATCCAGTTACGCATCGTCATTGGTCTGCGTTCAAGTGCCTGGAGTTCGGCGTATTCGAGGTAAAGAGTCACGATCCGATTCAATATCTGTAATTCATCTTCGGTGAGGTAGTTCTTGGCAACGGCAACATCTTCCTTGCGAATGATTTTGCCGGGGCGCGTTGTAGTCAGCCCCATCAGAGGTTTGGTCGCGTCGGCTCGTTCATGAATCACTTCAGCCGCCGTGTGTCCGTGGGCAGCCCAATGCATCTTGTTTTGCACGGCAGCAAAAAACTGCTGCGATAGCTCTGTGTTGGGGGAGTAGTCGATACTCGTCGCATAAATATCCAGAACCTTTTGATAGAAACGACGTTCCGATGACCGAATGTCACGGATGCGCTCCAACAGTTCGTCGAAGTAATCAATATGTCCCTTGCCCGGCGGATTCTTCAGACGTTCGTCGTCCATGGTGAAACCCTTCACCAGATACTCGTTCAATCGAGTCGTGGCCCATTGTCGGAACTGGGTGCCACGATGGCTGCGAACGCGATAGCCCACAGCGATGATAGCGGGGAGGCTGTAGTGTTCAACATCTCGTGAAACCTGCCTGGAGCCTTCGTGTCGAACTATCCGGAATTTCCGGATAGTTACCTCCTGACTGAGTTCGCCTTCCTCGAAGATGTTACTCAGATGCTCATTGATCGTCCGCACATCCTTCTGGAACAGCTCTGCAATGAGGGCCTGTGATAACCAGATGGTATCATTCTCGAACCGGCACTGAATTTGAGTGCGCCCATCTTCCGTCTGGTATAAGACCATCGAGGATTGTGGCAGAGGAAACTCATTCATAGTGTATTCTCACAGTTATTCAATGAGGACGTGGCGCGGTAGTGTGTTCGTGTCAATAACGCAACCATGCATACAACCCGGCCGTAACCCAGACATTCAAGTTGTCTGGGTTGATTCGCGTCGTTACTCACACTGCTCAGAGTCTTGGCCATCGTTGTCCATTTCAGCGGCAGCAGCCAGGATCAGATTCTAATTGATGGAAATAATACCACAAGTCGGCCAGACATCAACTGCTTCAGTTTCTAAAGTAGTTGATTATTCCCGTTGAACCGCAATATTAAAAGTCCGGGCGATTGTCATGCGACACCACCGATCAGGGCTTCAGCACGCCGGGCGGCTTAACAGCCAAGGATGTTCCCTCCAGTGGATCGATTATCGTGTCAAGAAGGGGCGTTTTTTCTGCGAAAGATTTGAACACGATATCGTGTTTGCCTCTATTGCTGATCTGAGATCGCGGAATATGATCGGCCGTAGTCACTCACCACCATCGATAACGATACCGACAGAGCAATCATTGCTCCGGTTTCCGAAACATATACCCCCGTATGAAATATAATTATAAAAATATTTTTCCCTTTAGGACATGTATTTTATTAAACCGGAGCAGATAGTCTCCTTGTCCTTATCTTATCTGTGTTTGCTGGTGCTCCGGTCGGTCGTGATACCTGAGCTGGAATACGATCGGCTATGAAAGTCATGGCGGAACAGATCTCCATTATGTCTGAAGATAACCGACGCTAGTATGACTGCCGTATTTGCGCCTTTGCCTTCCGCTGTACTATAATTGGGGTGGAAAAGGAGGTACAGTGATGAAAATAGACAAGAAGATGCTATCACGCGTAGAGCAAGAGATGGACAATTACCATGGACGCTTCGAGAGATACTTTGCTCGGTCTGAACCCAGAGAGCAGTCACGAAAATACCTCCATGGTCTTTTGAGTGCCCAGGATCGCAGGAACGGTTGGGAGCTCTCTGAAACAGTTGGTGATTCCGTTCCTGATAGAACTCAGCGATTGCTTTATCGGTCGGGCTGGGATTTGGACGGAGTCTTGGATGAACACATCCGATTTGCCGCAGAACATGTTGGCATGCCCCATGGCACCTTCGTTATCGATGAAACAGGATTTCTGAAAAGTGGAAAATGTTCGGCCGGAGTTCAGCGGCAATATACTGGGACAGCCGGTAAGATTACGAACTGCCAGATTGGTGTTTTTCTGGGTTACGCTTCGGGACAGGGAAGCATGCTGCTCGATCGGCGTCTCTACATGCCGAAGATTTGGTGTGACAACGCTGATAAGCGCAATAAAGTGCATGTTCCCCAAGATCTGACCTTTGCCACTAAGCCTCAGCAAGCCCTGGCAATGCTGAAACATGCGGTGGGAGACCTTCGTTTTCCCGGAAGATGGGTAGTCGGTGATGAGGTCTATGGCGGTTCGGATTTCCGTGCTGAGGTGGCCAAACTGGGGCTTTATTACGTTCTGGCAGTCAGCTGCACGGACACCGCCAAAAATATTTCGGAGCAAACCTCTGGTCGGCCACCGCTTTCCTTTTGGGCAGAGGAGACCTCGATGGCCGTTAATCAGATTGCGAGAAATATTCCGAATCGATGCTGGCATTCGCTGGTAACGAAGGCCGGAGAAAAAGCACCAATTCGATATTTGTGGGCTGCCATTCGGGTAATGATTTCGAAGACAGAGGAAGGGTGGCTGTTGATCCGTCGCTCGCTGTCTGATCGTGATGATATGGCCTTTTATTTTTCGAATGCTCCGGCCAAAACCAGTGTGAAGACTCTCGCCAAAATCGCACTTCAACGGGCTGAGATTGAAAAATGCTTTTCTGAAGCCAAAACGGAGGCCGGGATGGATGAGTATGAAGTCCGTCTCTGGCCGGCTTGGTATCGTCATATCACGCTGGCGATAATGGCTCATGCCTTCCTTACCGCCACAAAAAAAACTTTCGACCACGCAATCCTGCGCCAGTGTCTCCCTCATGCGCGATGCAGTTCGCCTGGTTCTGCAACGCCGCGCAGGCACCGAAAGCGAGAGTTTCTTTTTGGCTTGGGTCGCGTTCAAAGTTCGAAGACGCCTATTGGCTCGTCAAAGTCGCTATCATAAACGCTATTACAGAGTGTTTCCAAGTGAAGTACGGTAGTCATACTAGGCTGGCCGTGGCTACACGAGAATGAACCCGGATCAGTTGCCCGTGGAACTGAAACCGCCCTGGCGCACGTGGCTTTTCCGGAATGTGCAGGGGCCTAAAATATGGGTATAGGGGATGGTATATATTCACCTGCCTGAAATGAAAAACTCGCCACCGGGCTATGTTCCGGGGCGAGTTCGGGAGCCTATACCACTATCGAACCATATCAAAGTCAGTGGATGCTGTGTCACAAACGTTCTTTTTGGAACTCCAGATGAGTCCTAGACAACAAACTGCTTTGTCACCGTCGCTTATAAATCACATGGAGGGGTTTGAAGGAAATATATTCAAATCCAAGTCTATAATTCCCATTGTTTATTGGGTGCGAAACGCAAGGCTTTATCCAAACCGTCTGAAAAACAGAATTACTTAAAGAATTTGCGCTAAACTCTCTATCATAATTGCTCCGTAAGCGTCCAATAAGCTACGTATACACAGCATGGTTTTTTTGTGAGATGATTGGCGCGATGGGTTATTCTGAGCGGTCTGGAATGACCCCGGCGATGGGTTGATCCTGACGCTCAGCTCTGTGAAA
>JADFYG010000141.1 GCA_015233155.1 Candidatus Rifleibacteriota bacterium | reverse complement strand
TAAATATCTGAAGAAGAGTCTGGCCAATGTCAGAAACGGCAGGCTTCATCCTTCATATCGACAGATCGGCGGCCCCACAGGCAGGATGGGTTGTCCTGATGTCACGTTACAGGCTATCCCAGGTTCACTCGTTGATCTTCATTACCATCCGCCCAAGGGCCACACGATTCTGATCGCCGACCTTCCCGCCATCGAAATGAGAATCGCTTCAATTATCGCCGAGGATGAGGTTCTTATCGAATGTTTCCGAACTGGCCGATGCCCACATAAAATGATGGCATCAAGGATAACCGGTATTCCGGAGTCAGAGATTGGGAAGAAAAGCCCAGAGCGCCAGAAGGCGAAGTCAGCAAATTTCGGATTTTTATTCGGTATGGGTTCCAAGACATTCCGTGAGAATGCCCTTGCAGACGGAGTTGAGTTTACCAAAGAAGAAGCTATTGAATTTCGAAGAGTTTTCTTTGAAATGTATCCTGGTATTGAGCTTTGGCACAGAGATATCGGGCTTCAGCTGCGTGAATCAACGGAAAAAATCTATATCAAGAAATACAAAAAGATTGAACCTGCCATCCGAGTTCGCACGATCAGTGGCCGTGTCATGAAGGCAGCTGGTTACTGTGCGGCGCTGAACTACGCTGTTCAGGGCAGTGGCGCGGATATGCTGAAGCTGGCTACGATAAAGGTCGGCCGCGAGTTGCGAGCCAAAGCTCTTCAGACCAAGATCATACACCTGGTGCATGATGATATTCGTCTGCTCTGCCCAGATTCCGAGGTCGAACAGGTCGTCGGCATTCTCAACAGCTGTATGGGGTTGGTAGCCGATCAGATGATGCCGAAGTTTTCGACCCTTCCGGAGATCACCAGAATACCGTCCAAATAGATCCGGAACGGCGTGACTATGAATACCTATCTCTCTGATTCAAGACAAATCTTTCGACTTCACTACTGACTGCGGGCGGCTATCTTCAAGCTGGCAGATAGCAATCTGTGACTGGCCAGCTAAGTCACTATGCTTAATGCAAGACTGAATCAGGTTTATCTCAGATACGGGCGAACAATCGGAGCGTCAAATTTGCGCCAGCTATCCATTTGCGTATCTTGGCGTCAAGTTCCCGATTAAATAGTGAAAACGAGAGCTTGTCTGTCTGTTAGACAACTTCACGAACATCGATATTGAGTGCCCATCTCAATCCGTAGCTGTTATTTCAACAACATAACAGTTACGGATTTATTTCTGACCGCGTGACAATTCCAAATCCTTTTGCCATTAAAGTTTCAATTCATAAATTGGTATAAGTCAAATATGGGAAGTCCTTTATTTCAATTCAGGAGGTTACAGATGTCGGTGCTCAACAATTTAATGAAGCTAGTACAACTTATCTTAGTGATAGGGGAGGTATTGCAGCAGAACGAGGCAACACACAGAAGGAACCAGACGAACAATAATGAACGGAACAACCAAAACAACAGGCGAAGACGGTATGGAACCCGTAACAACAGAGTTTAACTCTAAAAATGAAAGGAATGTGAATATGAACGCACACGTAGAAACAAGTTCAACAGCAGTAGTGGTCGATAAGCGGCCAACAACATTAGTGGATCTAATTAATAGGTTCGAACTAGCAGAGTCACGGCAACACCCGGATAAAGTTGTTGCAGTCAACGCGCTCAGGATGAATGACCTGGGCAACATCGTGGTCCCGGATCTCGGGGAATTCGCTCTGAACGAGTGGTCCACAAAGCAGACAGCGGCCATGGTTGGCCTTAAATGGGACAGATGGTTCCAATCTTCCAGTCCGGAAGAACAAGCCGAAGAACTTAATCGGCGATTTGCACGATCTTCATTGGTATTGAAGGTCAGAACAACTTCTATCGTAGAGCCGGGCACACCGGCCGATGGAACATTGACTGCATTAGTCAGTACAGGATTTACAGCAATCAAGGATTCGCATGTCGCGAAGATGCTTGTTACAGGGCTTCGATCTATTGATACGGAGTTGAAGATAATACGTTCAAATGTGACTGCGAGAAGCTGTTCATACGTAGTTCAGATCGGTCAGCCGCATAAGGTTGGCACTGGCGAAATCGGTGATCTCGCCGGCGGACTAATGGTATGCAACTCGGGAGTCGGGTTCATGAGTTTGACGGCAGTGCTTCATATAACAAGATTGATATGCAAGAACGGGATGACTGCTCCAGTTGCAGATAATGAGTTATTGCGAAAAAGACATCGCGGTATCGAAGAAGGTCGGTTGATGAACATGATCGAGGACGGGATGAAATTTGTCCCGGAGCGATTAAGTCGAGTGTCGGAACGGTTATTACACGCGGAAGCTGTTCCAGTGTCAGATGTTGAGGAAACAATCCGGGGAATATTGAAGGATGCACACATGCCATTACGGATGGTGGCTCCGATTATGTCGGCATATTCAACGGCGTCATATTCGAAAAGTGCATTCGGCGTATCCCAGGCTATTACGCTTGGAGCACAGGAATTTATTCCGGAAGAACGAATTCTTTTGGAGGATGTGGCCAGTGGATATCTGCAAAGAATCTGAAGTTAGACGAGATTTCGGGCACGAGAGGGTCGCAGAGATGCGGCCCTCAACTATTTCAGGAGGAAATAATATGGAAACAAGTCAAACAATTGGAAAGATCAGTGAAGCATTGGCAAAGGCGCAGGGCGCGATGAAGCCAGCGACTATGGATGCAGAAAATCCATACTTCAAGTCGAAATATGCAACGCTTGCAGCAATCATGGAAGTTGCAAGGCCAGCGTTGTCAGCAAATGGAATCGCAGTAATTCAGGGAATATCGACAGACGGTGACCCAGTGCGTGTAAGTTTGGTCACTATGCTGGTTCACGCCAGTGGGGAATGGATAAGCTCGAAGTTGTCGGCAGCACCGGCAAAGGCTGATATACAGGGCCTGGGGGCGGTTTGCAGTTATCTGAGGCGTTACGCCCTTGCAAGCATGATAGGCGCAGTAGCGGATCAGGATGACGATGGGAACGCAGCAGCGGGCAAGACAGCGCCAGGAAAGTCTATTGATAAGACCATTGAGAAACAGAAACTTACGGTGGTCCGGCAGGAACCGGATAAACAGGTGAATCAAGTCCAGGCACAGACCCTGATTCAGAGTCAGCCACAGGACCAGGAGCAGAGCGTTGTTCAGAATCAGATCAGTGGCAGAGTCGCCATGATCAAAGAGATATTCAAACTCAGTGCAGCCATTGGCCAGACGCCGCTTGAGATGAAAGCAATGATCGGTAAGGTGATCGGACTGGACCGTCCGATTCGCGAGTCTTCAGAAATTCCGAATGCAAAGATAGAACAGGTGTTGGAGGCATTCCGCCAGGAATATCTCAAGCACGTTCCGGCCGTACAGGAGGTGGCAGCATGAAAATCACAAACAGACTGGGACTACCACAGGCGTTGGTAGATGCGGTATCGAACGATCCATATAGTGATGGTGGTAAATGCGATATATCAGTAACAAGGTTAATCAGTCCGCCGCGTAAGGTGGTGCTGGAAAAGTTACACGCGAAGGAAATTACAGAAGATGTTTCAGATAAGCTTTTCTGCCTGCTGGGTCAGGCGGTCCATGTGATTCTGGAACGGGCCGAGGTCGAGGCTATAACGGAAGGCAGGCTGTCAATCGTGCGTCAGGGCTGGGTTATCAGCGGTCAGTTCGACAAGTTGTCTTTGACAGACGGCGTTCTTACTGACTACAAGGTCACGTCAACATACGCAGCCAAGGATGGAGGGCGGTTCGAGTATGAGTGTCAGCTCAACGTGCTTTGCGGGATAATAAGGGAGCATGGCTATCAGGTAAAGAAACTGGAGGTTGTTGCAATTCTGCGGGACTGGTCCAAAAATATAGCTGCGCGAGGAGGGGACTATCCGCGGGCACAGGCTATGAAGATCGAGATTCCGATGTGGTCTGAAGAACGTGTCGAGGAATTTATCGACGAGAGAATCAGACTACATCAGGCGGCACGGGTTAAATTGCCAGAGTGCTCGCACCAAGAGCGGTGGTCGAAGCCGCCGCAATGGGCATTGATCAAAGAAGGTAGAAAGACGGCGGTCAAAATATTCGATGACGAGACGCTGGCCTATGCGACCCTGGAAACGGTGGATAATAAACACGCTATCGAATCCAGACCAGGGAAAAATATCCGATGCGATGGTTATTGTCCGGCAGCGCCGTTCTGTGATCAACACAGGAGGAGTCAGGAACAGGAGGTAGCCGCGTAATAGACGCCAAAAGGGAGACGTGTTGTATACACGCCATCCTTTTTAACTGTTGATAGCAGCAGTTGCCCTGTGCCTGCTAGATTTCATGATCTTGCGGTATAAGTATTATATAGCGAGGATTGTAAATCCTCAGCCCTAGATCGACTCCGGCAACGCGAGTCAAAAGGAGATGAACACTTATGTTACACATGTTTACAGGTTTGACGATGGCGATTGTTCTGTCGGTCTTCCCATCTGTGGCGGCGAGAGGCGATGTTCGACAACACGGCTGTGATCTCTTTCGCTATGGTTCCATAAAACTCAACATTAATGACACTTGACTTTGTGTAGCTCATGGGCTACGATTATATCGAAGCCGCAATGAATCAAACTGTTCTAAATTACGTTTTATCTAATGGACACGAGCCCATTGAAGATTGGCTTGCGGCATTGAAAGACGGTAAGGGGCGGGCCAAAATTCGCGCAAGAATAAACAGAATCCGTTCCGGAAACCCGGGAAATTATAGGATGGTTGAACCGGGAGTTTTGGAAATGAAGCTCGATTTTGGGCCTGGTTACCGGATTTACTATGCAAAAGTCGGAGATAAAGTTATTTTACTTCTCTGCGGCGGAGATAAGACCACGCAAAACGCTGATATCAAACAGGCAACCGAGTATTTAAGCGATTACAAAAGGAGGATGAAGGAATATGAATAAAAGCGTCAAACCTTCAAAACCTTATGAAGAAAGTTTGTTGAAGGCTCTTCAAGATCCTAACGAGGCAGCGGAATACCTCAACGCCTCTCTTGATGAAGCCATTGAAAGTGATGATATCCAGGTATTCCTGTTGGCGTTGAAAGACATTGCAAAAGCCAAGGGGATGAGTCGAGTTGCCGGCTTAGCCAAGCTCAACCGGGAGAGTATGTATAAAATGCTATCCAGAAATGGAAATCCAGAGTTTGGAAGTCTTTGGAATTTACTAAATTCACTGGGACTTAAATTTGCCATAGAGGCAAAAGCCTGACAAAAACTTTTTCTGCAATCAAGGTAATGAGCATGAAAGCAACAAAACAATTGATTCTGAGGCTCCCCCCTCCGGAAATAAAGGCTATCCTGGAAGCTCCGATAGATACGAATAAAACTCAAAGATGGACAAAAGCGGAGCTGGACCAGATGTGCAAGGACGACGAGTTATCACCGGAGGAACACGCTAAAATTGACGCGGCCCTTCGCGAACGCAAGGTTAAGAAATGAAGGTGATTCTTGGCGCTCCGGTCTGCGTGCAAGCGATTGTGTGTATACAGATGGAGGTGTAATATATGACACCAACTACCACAATGACCATCCGGCTCCCGGTAACAGTGCTGAAGAGCCTGGACGAGATCACCCACTCAACGGATCAAACAAAGTCATACTTAGCAACTAAGGCAATCGAAGAGTTTATCGCCACCCAGGAGTGGCAGGGCCAGGCTATAGAAGAAGCCGTCCGGGCAGCTACTGCTCCTGATGCTGTTTTCCATGATCACGCCGATGTTACCACCAGTATGAAAAAGAAGATTGCCGCTGCCCGCAAGAGTAGTTGCCGGTGATTATCTGTGGTTACAGCTTTCCAGGCAGCTATCCTGTTCAGATAGTATTTCCGATCTGAGACAGAATGTGTTTGGCGGCCTCTACAAGTTGACCGGTTGGAATCTCAAATCTGAGCGCGTTCATTGAACCCAGCAGCGTTTTCGCGTCGAACGGCTTTCCATACCTATCGATAGATATCGAACCATGAGTGTGTCCGAGAAGCTCCGATATGATTTCCGTGCGGACACATGCCTGTTTAAGCTGATTTGCGAACATGTGTCGAAATGAATGCATGACCTTCCTGGGATTGTCGGTAATATATTTTCGATTGAATCGCTGGAAATACGAGCTGAACTGCTTTGCATAAGAATCTTCCCGGCGCGTGAGTTTCATCCAGAGTCGGGGCAATCCCTTTTCCCTTATAACTGCCACGTAATCGAGAAATCCGATCCGTATCAGATCAGGATGAATCGGAATTATGCGGCTGCTCGTTAGATTCTTCAGAACTTTTTCACCAGTGTCGTTCAAATCAAAGGCCAGTATTCCATCTACAGTGACGATGTCCTCAGTACGCAGCTGGCAGATCTCGTTAAGCCTCATGCCAGAATAAATAGCGATCAGTGGAATCCAGAAGTTTTCTGTTTCTCAATGGTCTTATCAATAGACTTTCCTGGCGCTGTCTTGCCCGCTGCTGCGTTCCCATCGTCATCCTGATCCGCTACTGCGCCTATCATGCTTGCAAGGGCGTAA
>JADFYG010000140.1 GCA_015233155.1 Candidatus Rifleibacteriota bacterium | reverse complement strand
CTTGATCGGCGGGTCAAGATACATGAGCCGCTCGAGCACTTTCTGCAAAACTTCGGAATCGCCTTCCCTCTTTGTCATGGCTTCACCTCTTTTCATCGTTTCCGCCAGGCCGCCTTAAAACCCAGGAAACCGCCCAGCGGCACACGTATTCAGAGCCTCCGATTTCTGGTTCCGAAATCGGAAAATACGTGTCCCACTAGGCCATTTCACGCTTTCTTGGTCTTTTTGGCGGAAGTCTTTTTCACTGATTTTTCTGCCAGTACCAAATCAAATCCGTTTTTCTTCGACAAGAAGAAAAACACATCTCCCGGTTCAATGTGCCATTTCCGCCTGATCTCTGCAGGAATCGTTATCCGGCCCTGGCTATCAACCTTCACCTGAAAGGTTGCTGCCATGCTCGGTGTATTCTTCAACCCGATCCGAAAAACCGCTCGACCAATACTTTTCGGAGTAACTTTTGGGTAATCATCGGACATTCTCGTTTTCCTCCGGCACACCTATAGATCATCTTTTCCCAGGTCTATTTTCTGCGAATGCCTATGTAAAAACTTTCCCGCCTGTTCTTTCGTTTTTTCCCCATCGATAATCTCTAAAACCAGCTTTTCAAGTTTCTCACCCTCAGCAGTGACTTCATATCCATTTAACATGAGGAAGAGAAGCGCAGCCACCAGCCCCACCCTTTTGTTTCCATCGATAAACGGGTGATTCATTGTCAGGTGAAACAAGTAAGCCGCTGCCATCTCAAAAATACCTTTATGGAGAAACTTCCCATCAAATTGAGATAACGGCATCAAAACCGCCGACTGCAACAGCCCCACGTCGCGGACACCGGCGGCACCGCCGTATCTTGCAATCTGGTCGCGATGAATTTCTACGACGTCTTCAAATGACAAAAAAATGGGTTCTGTCATTTGGCCAGGCGTTTCAAAACATCTCCGTATTGTTGGTTAATCTTCTCCAAAGCCATATTGAATCGCTTCCGTTTTTTGGCCTCAGTTGTTGGTGCAACAACCAGCATACGGCCATCGGTAGAGATGTCTAAAGGGGTTTTTGGGGTGATGTTCAGAAGCTCAAGAATCGCCTTGTCGATGACCAGGGCGAAACTGTTTCCATGTCGGGCAAGTCTCTTTATCATATTTTCACCTCGTATTACAGCGTATGAACATTGTAATACTTACTGTCTCTGGCTTCAAGATCCCCGGAAAACTTCAGTAAATGGGGCCAAAACTCCCCGCATCCATTCTTGAATTTCTAAAACACTTTGATGGAAACCATCGAAAAAACCGGGCTCCTTTTTTACCGGGACCATTGCCACGGATCGGGCAGCAAGTTTTTCGGCCGGGGGAACTAATAATTTTCGGATGCCGGCACTTTCATCTTTGATTGACCGCATTTCTTCCAAAAGGCGTTGGTTTTGTTTTGCGAGAAGAAGATTTTCGTCAGCCATCCTGGAAATTTCCCGCTGAAAGTTCGACGCCATTTCAAGGATCGCTTTTTCAATATTTTCCAGGCGGGAATTATCGAGCGGTGAATGCGGTGAACGAGTGCTGATCTGGTTTTTCGGTTCTTCCGGTGAAAGGTTTTTACACGCTTCGGCCGGGGCCATTCCTATAGCGATCATGGCCGCGACATTCTTCAATCTCTCCGCATTTTGGGCGGTAACATGCGCCACCCTGGACCTTTTTATCGTATTCATGGTCATCAACTTCGCCCAGTATTTCAACTGGTCAACACTGACGTTTTTTTCCGTGGCAATATCCTTCAGGGAAACGTAAATAATCTCGGTCATCAAATCCTCCATGCGGTGAACACTTTCACCCGGTCACCGTATCGGCATAACCGCCACCGTTATTTACAGGGTGCGGGTTTCCTTCACCGGGTGACCGCGCGGTGAAGGAAAAAAGGCCAAAAATCCTTCCGGTCACCCGGTCACCACCGCTCACCGCAACCCTTCACCGCGTTCACCGGATCGATGGAAATCGGCCATAGCAAAGCATCACCGCACTTCACCGCTTCACCAGATGTGGTTTTTCCGAAAAACCGGAAAATTCTCACCTGGCTGATCTACCCCGACGAGCCCATTTTTGAAAAACCAGCTGAGGTTTGCCGACCTCAAGTTAGCCGATCGGGGGTAAAAATCGTTGTATTGTTCCTATGGGCACGAAAATAAGCGTTTTTTCTTTATTGATGCCGGTTTCCACAAGGTCCTGATAATAAGCCTTATGTAAACCAACCTTGTCACATTCCCTTCTAAAGCCGCTTTTGTGGTTTTCCAATTCAAAAGGGTATGCCAAAGAGGGGAAGTATCCTCCCAAGATAAACCCCGTTTTTCACCCTTTGCCGTGCCCTAGGTTCGTTAAAAATCTCCCAGGTTGGGTTTGAGTGCTCTAGGTTCAAATATCAATAATCGATTTTTCCGAACTATCACCTAAAGGGGGTCAAAGTTGTAATTGCAGCAACATCTTCACCAATCCCTAGAAACCTTATTGGGTGTTGATTACGACTACATTTCAGGTCCAAATATTAGTCGTTTTTTCCTGGAACCATTACAAAAAAAGGGGGGGATCTCCTTTGTTTGACCTAAAAAACAAACAAACAGACGACAATCACCCAAAAATATCTAGAAAAGGCCCGATTTATTGCTTGTCTGTATGTTTGTATATATTTTAATGTTTTAATCTTTTCGGTGCCATCAAACACGCTTTAATACAGTCTTTTTTGCCTCGAACTATCACCTAAAGGGGGTGAACTATCACCTAAAGGGGGTGAACTATCACCTAAAGGGGGTGAACTATCACCTAAAGGGGGTCAAACTATCACCTAAAGGGGGTGAACTATCACCTTGATATAATTCGACTGATATTGTAATCTGTCGGACGAACGGAGGTGATTCTTGTGAAGCATACCATGGTTGTGAAATCCAATCTTCTGGTGGAATCATCCTATAAGCTTACTGCTCAAGAGCAATGGGTCATTTTAACTCTGACCTCAAAAATACGACCTGATGACGAGGATTTTAAGGATTATTCCATTTCCATAAAAGAATTCGCCGAAATGACCGGGGTTCGTCATAAAGGGGAATATGAAGACGTAAAGGAAATCACGAAAAAACTCATTGGCCGGGCTTTTACAATCCGTGAAGCCTCGGGACCTCTTCAATTATCCTGGTTGTCTGCCGCCAAATACCATGAAGGGAAGGGAACTGTCTCTCTGAGATTTGATCCGGGCTTGAGGCCTTATTTGTTACATCTCAAGGAGTGTTTTACCAAATATAGTCTTCATTTTGCTCTTCGGTTGAAGAGCTCCTTCTCTATAAGAATCTATGAACTCCTAAAGCAGTACGAAAAATTGGGGGAGCGATCGTTCCTTCTTTCGGAGCTGAAGGATAAGCTGGGTATCCAGGAGGATCAATACAAACTTTATGGACATTTCAAAGCCAAAGTTTTAATTGTTGCCCAGGAGGAATTGACCGAAAAAACCGACATTTCTTTTGACTATGAGGAAATCAAAGTTGGGCGGGGAGTAGGAAAAATTCGCTTTTTTATAAAGTCTCAGATTCCTAAGCAGACCACCGAGCAACTACTTCTTTCGGAAATCTCAGATGAAGAAATTCATGTGGAGATACCACAGGATCCATCTCTTTTGAAGTTGTTTGAAATTATTCCAACATCCTTTCGGGACAAAGAAAGCCTAAGAGCTATTATAAAAACCAGCTTTGAAAAGAATGGTTTCGACTATGTCATGCGGAATATTGTCTATGCGAACGAAAAATCGAATGCGATGAAACCAGGCTCTAATCCGGAAAAGGGGAGTAATTATCGCGTTTACCTTGCCAAGGCCCTTCATGATGATTACGGGTTGGCTTATCAGGAAGACTTGGCGAGCAAAAAGGAAAGTCAGCAGACACATCACAGAGTGGCTACTGAAACTGAAAAAAAGAAAAACCAGGAAGCGGCAACAATTCGGATCGAGCAGGAAGACCGGGAAAAGGCTCGCGCATTTATGAAATCATTCGCCCAGGAAACCCTGAAAAATTTTGAGCAGGAAGCACAAAAGCGTTTGTCTCCCGATGCCTTGAAACGCTATCAAAGAGGGGATGTTATCGGCCTTTTCGAATTCAAACGAAAAATGGAAAACGTGGTCATGGAACACATGGGCATTCGGAAACCCCCTGCTGCAGAACCGCATGTAGAGGAAGCCGGGGGCCGGCCTGGTCCAACATCGGAAAACCGCGAATAACGGAAAAGCCTTCAACCGTCCGGCCGAGCGGCCCACAGATGGACGGTTGAATGCCGACGAAAAACCCGCCAAAACGCGGATCGCTGCTCGCGACCCGCGCGGGAGTTAGAGCCGTGGCGGTCGCCTGGCGGACGCCCACCACGGGGAACCAACCTCGACGGCCGTAAGTGCTCTTTTGTGTGCTTTTGTGATACGATGTATACAAAGGGGGTGTTTTTATGTCGCTGACAGGGACGATGACCATTCGATTGCCCATTGAGACAATAAACAGATTGGCGGACCTTGCCCGCTCGACGGACCGGTCAAAATCCTACCTGGCTACCAAAGCCATCGAGGAATTCGTAACCTCCCAGGAGTGGCAGATCAAGGCCATTGAGGATGCTGTCCAAGAAGCGGATGCACCCAATGCTGTTTTTCATGACCATACCGCTGTTGTTGCCAGGATGAAGAAGAAAATCAGTGCGGCCCGAAAGGGAAAGCAACGGTGATCATCCGATGGCTTCACTTGGCTGAAAAAGATCTCGATGATTTGTTCGCATTCATCGCTCAGGATAGCCTGCCAATGGCGGCAAAGGAGGTTGAGCGGGTCATCGGAGAGGTTACACGCCTCCAGTCTAATCCGGCAATGGGGCGCCCAGGTAGGGTTCCGGAAACCAGGGAACTCGTGATTCCGCCGTATATTGTGGCCTACCGAGTCAAAGACAGTATTGTTCAAATTCTTCGGGTTCTCCATTCGGCCCAGGAATGGCCGGAAAATCTCTGACCTTATGAAAAAGCCTACGAAAAAGGAAATTTCCTCTATTCGAGAATCTCTGGCCCTTTCTACCGAAACCTTTGGCCGATTGCTTCAAGTAAGCTCCCGAACCATTGTTCGATGGGAGGCACAGGAAAGTGTTCCCCGCGATCCGAACCAGGTTTTGAGAATTCACAAGCTCAAGGAGATCGTTGACCTTGGCTTGAGGGTCTATACCACCGAAGGGTTGCGGGAATTTGTTTCCAAACCACAACCCGCATTCAACGGGCACACCGCTTATCAGCTTATGACAATTGGGGAATACGATTCCGTTTTGAAAGCCTTAGCCACCGATTGCGAAGGCTTGGGGGACTGACAAGAAAACCACGACGGACGGCGAGCGCCGACCGTAACCCGGCGCCGGGAAAGCCGGTGGCACGGCCCCGGACGGTAGCCCGAACCGGCGGCCGCGCACAAGCACGTTTGGAAGTTGAGTTGTCGCCAAAATGTCGACAACTCAACAAACGGTAGCGGCTCGTCCGGGAACCCGGGACGGTCGCCGCTCTTACCGGAGATTTCCCACCCCCAGGCCGGGCGGCCTGGTCCCAGGGTTGCTCGGGGATCTGCGAACCATCTTTTCGTTCGTCCGGTCGTGCGCCTCACGGCGCAGGGGTGGGGCTTGACTCCGGGGCAAGCTGCGGGCGGGGGCGGCATTCGGTTTTTCACTCCGCTGCGCTCCGTAAAAAACCGAACCGGGCAAACCGCGCCTGCAATTATCGCGCCGGCGGGTCCCCCCCGGCCCCCCTGCCGTCACGATAATTGCGGTCGGCGCTGGCTGATAATGGCCATTATCAGCCTTTGCCCTTGCCGCCCCCGTCCTCGGCCTCCGCCCGTCGGGAGCCCGCCGGGGTCGGCTTTACATAATGCGAGCACTATGCAAACTTGCCCCTACGCCAAGCCCCACCCCGCCGCGCTCACGCGCGGCCGACCGTCCCGAGCCTTTGTAGTGATATCACTGTTTTGTGGTATGAGAGGCTTTCCCCGGGCATCCCTTCCCGATATTTTACGCGATCAATGCATTTTTTTTGCGGTGATATGCTTCAATTACATTTTTTACCAATTCAGTTGCTTTACCATAGCGCCAGTCTTTCAAGAAAAAATTTTCAATTTTTTCAGGGATCTCATAACCAAAAAGTAATAAGCATAGCGCCATAACACCTTGGTTTGCTTTTAGATAATTTCCGCTGGAATGCAACCAACCGCATAATCGCAAGTAAACTTCAGGGGTTATTGCCTCACAATTAAAGTTTTCCAGATCATCTTCTAAGAGAAACCTGAGACTCTTAAATTTCCCATGTTCGATTGTATCGAGAACCATGTCTATTTCTGCTCGTTTTGCAAAGATTCCTGTTTGTAGTTTTAGAGTTTCCATATTTTCCTCCGTTTTGATATTTTTGCCCTGAAGATACATACGATTTTTTATAAAAATTATATTCTATTTTAGTTTTTAAGCTACTATGGGAGGGGTATGCCAATGGTTTCAAACCCCGGGTTTTTCAAACCCGCATGGGGGAAATCCAGCTTCAGGTTCCCCAAGTTCGGGGGATCGCCTTTTACC
>JADFYG010000013.1 GCA_015233155.1 Candidatus Rifleibacteriota bacterium | reverse complement strand
GAGTTTCAGAAATATAATCGCGAATTTGGGTACTATTGCCAAAAATACTGTCCAGCCATCCGGAAAGGGCCAATCGTTCGAAATGCTGACCACTCCCAATCGCCTTCAGGCGAAAGCACTGCAACTTCTGAAGGTTCAACTGAAAGTGTAGACAGAAGTAATCTCCGGGAGTCGATTCAAAATAGCTTCTATACTAGCTTTTTATTCTTTTCGCTCTGGAACTTCGGTTTAAATTTACAGCAACTCTCACCATAAAACAACTCTACTTTTTCCTACAAAACGCTATTCATTACAGCACATTGAAGAAAGAAGCCTGCTCGTCTACATTTCTCGAATCAACACAAGAATAACCAGATAAGAACTGCACTCACAATACATAAAACAAGGGGAGCTTTCGCTCCCCTCGATGGGATACAATCCCACGAAAGACTAGCTGACCGTGGCGTTGGCGTTGGACAACTTGCCGCTGATGGTGCCGAAGATCGAGCTGATGCTGCCACCGGAAGCTGTCAAAGCGGCGATAGCGACAACGGCGATGAGACCAATGATGAGTGCGTATTCAACAAGGCCCTGTCCCTGCTCTTCACGAACAAAACGACGAATGATTTCCATAGTGTTCCTCCTGTTTTATTTTTGTATTGCAATCTGTATTTTGTATTGCAACCTGCAGTTAATAACAAAGCAATTGTCATGCCAATAGTTTTTTATTTTTGTTCCCAAACCACAGAGACAGCTAATAACAAATGAATGGTGTGATCAACACGCAGGGGCATTTAATTCTCGACCGGCAGGGCAGCGACCGCCGGGCGCGCCGCGTCTTTTGTCACTAGTTTTCTCGGCTGGCCCGGCGGTCCAGCCCTACCATTCGTTGAAATCATGCAATGCAAGCCATTCGCGGGCGGAGAATTAAATGACCCTGGGTCAACACGCCGGAACGCCAAAACGCCAGAAAAAACAAGGGAGAGCTTTCGCTCTCCCTGTAGAAAAAATCCGGAAACGGATTAGCTGACGGTGGCGTTCGCGTTGGACAACTTGCCACTGATGGTGCCGAAGATCGAGCTGATGCTGCCGCCGGAAGCGGTCAACGCTGCGATAGCGACAACGGCGATGAGACCAATGATGAGAGCGTATTCAACAAGACCCTGTCCCTGCTCTTCACGAACAAAACGACGAATGATTTCCATGTGATTCCTCCTGATAAAATTTTACTGGTAGCGCAATTATTTCAACGCAATTGCCATGCCAATTGTCATGCAGATTATTGGCAATGTGTAAAAATCCATTTTAAGCAGCTGCCAATGGGGATATTTTACTCTCTAGTATGGCTTCCAGGTGCGCCGTATCGCAGCGACTGCCGATGCCCTCGGTGTACCTCTCTACTTTGAGCCAAAATAGCACTAGTGTCATCCGCACTCGTATTTCTCGCCAGACCAGTTCTTAAATATGAGCTTCACAGGGTACACTTTCACATAGGTGTGGCAAGTCAATTCCTTTTCTGAGGTCAATAAACCACACATGTCTATTTCTACCGACGATTTTTTCCCTACACCCCAATTTTTCGTGCCCGACTAAAAAAAATGTCGATTTCATGCCTCAATTGCAGGCAGATATCATGCTGTGTTATAAAAAACCGTGTACACACCCAGACGCTACTTACCTATAATTATTTTCACGATTTTATGGCTTCTCTTTACGTTGATCGGGGCAAGCCGATTTCTGAATGATCCAGGAACCTTCTTTCATACTGCCGCAGGGCTGGATATTCTGAATAAACACACTCTTCCTGAGACAGATACCTTTACCTTCACCCGCAGCGGAACGCCCTGGATCGCCAGCCAATGGTTCGCCGAAATATCAATGGCGGTATTGTACAAACTCGGAAATCTTGACGCTCTGCTTTTAACCGGAACTCTCCTGTTAGCGGCCATATATTCAGCTCTCACTCTGCGGTATCTCAACTCAGGTATTCATCCGCTCATTTCGGCGTTTCTGATTGCTCTTGTTCTCGCATCCAGTACACACCATTTTTTATTACGCCCACACCTGCTCAGCATCGCACTAATGGCATTCCTGATGGTTGGTCTTTCCGATATTGACCATGGCCGTCGCAACTTCAAATACATTTTCGCATATTTCCCTCTTTTCATTTTCTGGACAAACACACATGGAGCCGTCCTCGGCGGAATCGCTACCCTCTTTCTGACAATAATCGGATGGCATTTCATGCGCTTCCTCGAAATGCATTCACCTATCCCCGCTAATACCTCATCTCTCTACATATTTCTACCGGCAATTTTGTGTGCGGCAGCCCTTCTGATAAACCCATATGGGTTCAGATTGATATCTACGCTTACCGGAATCCTCGACTCTCCCGCGGTTGCAAATCTCATAATCGAGCACCGTCCGCTATTAAGCAAATGGTATGGATGGTTCACAGTAATGCTTGGAGCTATTTACACACTTTTCCTCGCCGGTGTCCCGCGTAAAAGTCTGCGCATGACATACTTCCTCCCGGTAATCTGGTTTTTGCTGGCATGGGGAAGGCTTCGACATGCGCCACTATTCGCCGTAACTGCCGCAGTCGCGCTCACAGACATCATTCTCGTCTCGCAAACGACAGCATTTCTTTTCAAACACGGAGTTGCCAGTCTTCGCTTATCTCCTGTACAGGGGAGTTCAGATAAATACCATCTTAGTCCGGCCATTCCGGGGATTCTCCTCATCGTCGGACTGCTTCTGCAAAGCTGTGCTATTCCCCTCCCCTTGCTTGGCAAAGGAATCGCGTTTCCGGATCCCACTCATTGGCCTGTCGATATTCAGCCTGTCATTACTTCTTTTGTTGAGAAAAGCCCTCCGGATACGAGAATTTTCAACGAGATGCTCTTCGGCGGATATTTGACGCTCATGGCCCCACGCTTAAAGATTTTTATGGACGACAGATGTGAACTTCACGGAGAAGCCGGCCTTCTGCAATACGCCAAAGCCGCGAATTCCCCGGAATGTATAAAAGAATGGGAGCGATTGTATAGGTTCCGGGCGGCTCTTGTTATTCCAGGTTCAGGATATGACAGCTATTTTCGAACCACCCCAGGATGGCGACTGGAAGCGGAATCCGATGCCGCGGCATTGTTTATTGCATCATCAACGCCATAGCCATGGAGTGTTCATCCGTGTCCATCTGTGGTTAAATTTGGTCGTCAGTTAAGAGTATGCCACTACCTACCATGGAATCATGGCTTTAACCGACTGATAGAAGTCAGAAAATCCGCACCTTCTGACCCGCATTGCACGGGATATCCACTCCCCACAGCGTTTTCAGCCTCATGAAGCCATATCTGCTGAACCCGGCGAAAATGAACATTCTTTGAGACCCAGGCGTCCATTTGATAGTCAGAAGAGGCTGGTTCTGCATATGGCCCATTCCAGAGGGGGGTGCCGGTCGCGATTTCCTTATCGTCGTAATTGGTCAACGCTGACTCGACATTATACATACTGGCCTTTGCCGCTGAAACTTCGCCTTGCCTGGTCAGACTGTTTATCAGTGAACCGGTGAAGGAGTAAAGAATGATGAGAACTGCTGTAACAACAATGATCTCCGGGAAGGACATCCCCTGGCGAAATCTGTTGATGAAACTTTGCATATCCATACTTTTTATCAGACTATCATCTTATCCCTTACAATGGTAGTATGTAATCTGAATTTTGCATGTGATGTGACAGCAATAGACAATGCCTCAAATGCACACCTCCCGAAAAGATTTCAAAAGCCTTATCCCTGTAATACTCCTTTTCGTATGTGGAGTCGTCTGGTTTTTTTCAGGTGTGGAGCGCCACTGGCCCTGGACAGGGAAATATCCCGTCGGAGACCCGGATTCTCTTTTATACCTTCGATGGCTTGATCAATCGAATATTCGTGGTCACATCATCACTGACGATACCTATACGGCATTCCCCGACTCTTTTCCCATGGCTCTTCCACCATTTTTTCTGCGCCTGCTTGTCTATTCCAATCGACTCTTTTATTCTTTTTTTCCGGCGGAAACATGCCTTCCTTCTACGATAGCCGGGCTTATAGCCCCTTCTGTCGGCATCGCGCTTGGAGGAATGTTACTGTTCTTCGTGAGGCGATTCGGGAATTCCTGCTCTTTATTGTATTGGTGCGCAGTGGGGGCACTTCCAGGGGCCACATGTTACGGAACATTCATGTTCATGGCCGTGGATCATCACTGCCTGGAAACATTCTTCATCTGGTCATGGCTTATTCTGGGGGCCTTCCATTCTCAAAATCCCTCCACTGGAAAAGCGATTCTCGGCGGCTTCGCCGTTTTTGGATTTTTGACAACATGGCTGGGTGCACCTTTTTTCTTTCTTGCCATAGCGGTTTATTTAATGATTTTGTGGGTTTTGCGACACCCTGCCGCCAATCCCCTTCTTGAATTTTCAGGAGCCGGAATTATAATAGGAAGCGCATTGACCGCTGCGTTCCTGTTTTATAATCCTCCCCGGTTTCATAGCCTCGATTTTGCCCACTTCGGCTGGTTTCAACCATTGTTGGGCATCGCCATCGGAATTATCTGCCAGACGCTGTTTGCACTCAGGGAAAAATGGAGTCGCAGACAGCGAACTGCGCTGGCACTATTTGCAATTTCAATTATCTTTATTCTGATCAGCACTTTCCTGCCGGCACCATTTCAACAGGCTAAAAAATTCCTGATGAAACAGAATCCTATTCTCGATTCGATAATCGAAATGCAGTCTCTGATCTGCACCAATCCTCATTTCGATTTTATGGCCAGTTTCGTCAGCATATTTCAGCTATTCGGTTTTTCCATACTCTTTTTTCCAGTTTTTTTCCTCGCATTTTCGAGAAACTTTTCGCTGCCATCAGCGATACTCATTCGTGACGCCACTATTTTTATCGTAGCTCTCTCCATTCTTCAGATTCGTTTTTGTCGCTGGCTATACCCCGGACAGATTCTGGTTCTTGGAATCGTTTTTAATGAGCTGTGCGATTTTGCTCTTCGCTCATATAACGCAAATAAAATACGCTCCACATTGAAAGCCGCCATAATTCTGTGTCCACTGATTCTTATTCAACTTGGAATGGCTCACGCCAACATTTCTGAAAGAATCGTCATTACCAACGATGTAATCGATTCGTTGAACTGGGTACAACGCCGAACTCCTGTTACATCCGGATTTGGTGATGACAAGACACCCGAATATTCCATTCTCCCATTCTGGGATCAGGGCAATAAGCTCACATATTATGCCCAGCGCCCAATCGTCGTAAGCAATATGCTGCTCGGCCTCAAAAGAATGGCCGATGTTCTTGTCGCAACCTCCGAAGAAGAAGCTTTTGCCGCATGTCGGGAATCCAAAATTCGTTATCTTTTTCTTACTCCGATGATCTGGAACAAAGATCAGATAAAATGGTTATCAGACGTAAGAAAACAGTCCGGAACGGCTTCTGTATTGAACTTAACCGGGAATGCCCCTGAAACATCAATCCAGGAAGTCCACCCTGAAAACACTTTCCACTACTGGATGGTTGAAAAGCTTGGACTCGTGCCAACGTCTCCTGATCTATCCGTTTCGAGTCATTTTTTATGCCGCTATATCTCCCCCACTTCGAAAAAAGCACCTCAGCCTTATGCTCTGATATTTGAGACAGTGGAAGGCGCAGTCATCTCAGGAACGGCTGACCCGAATTCAGAAGTGGAAGCGTTTCTTGTCTGCAGAATCGGAGCCGGAGAAGTTCCCTATATTCGCTTCGTCAACACCGATAAGAATGGCATATTCCGATTGAGAGTAGCCTATCCAACATCTTTCCTGGATGGAAGAGTCATGACTGCCGCAACCTATCGCATGCGTTTCACAAAGGAAGGAAGAGAATGTATTCGTGATCTTTCAGTACCGGAAAGTGACGTCCTGACGGGAAATGTGCTGCAAATACAATAATTGAGGAGATTTACAGATGCCGGTTACCGGTGGAAAAGGCGTCGTTGAATTGAGTCAGAGAGGGCAGTATGCCCTCGGCGGCATAGGCCGACAATACTGGGATTTTCGTGACAATGCAACACTTGGCTACATAACCGGGCGACGAATTCTTGATGCGGGATGCGGAGAAGGAATTACGCTCGGACGATTAGTAGAAAGATTTCCAGATAAAAAAATAATGGGCGTCGATGTTGATCCGAAAAATATATCCATTTGCAAGCATCACGGGCTTCCAGTGCTGAATGCCCATTTACAGGCTCTCCCACTGATGGACGAAGCATTTGATTCCATAATACTTATGGAGGTCATTGAGCATCTCGAAACTCCCAGAAAAATTCTTAAAGAGCTTTTTCGCGTTCTGGCTCCCGGCGGAAGGCTTATAATCGTTTTCCCAAACGACATGGGAATGATGATGGCCCGCCTGGTTTGTTTGCGGTGGCGGGAAGCATTTTTCGATCCCTGTCACTTGCGCCAGTGGGGTTTTAGAACTTTGTCCAAGCTCCTTTATGAGTGCGGATTCAGCGTCGCACACACACGTTCGATCCCATTGTTCATTCCATTCATGCTCCACGGCATTATTGTAGCCGAGAGGAAGAAAGTATCATGAAAAAAAACAGTCTGAAAGTCCTTCTCGTTAATGCCATTTCTCCTCACGTGGAAGTCGAAAGCCGATATCCGGGACTGGGACTCGGCTATCTTGCCGCAACTGCGCGTCGTGAACTCCAGGACATCGCACCGGAGTTTGCAATTGTCGATCGCGACGTCGAGACATTCGCAAGAGATTTCCAGCCCAATATTGTCGGAATTTCTTCCGTGTCTCAAAATTTCACGATCGCCCGCTCTTACGCTGACCATTTCATCCGCCTTGGAATTCCTGTCATATTCGGTGGATTTCATGTTACCGCACTACCGAAAACCTTACCTGAAGGAGTCGCGGCAGCATGTCTCGGAGAGGGGGAATACACATTCGTAGAACTTCTGCGAGCTTTTATGGCTGATGGCTGGAATACAAAAAACCTTTCAAATATTCATGGAATCGCATTCTGGAATCAGGGGATACTCGAAAGAACACCTGATAGAGAGTTGATTACCCCACTTGATCGTCTGCCTTTTCCCGCCCGGGATCTCCTGGATATTCGCCCCCATTCATATCTGTTCACTTCACGAGGATGCCCATTCCGATGCTGGTTTTGTGCCTCGTCGAGATTTTGGGACAAGTTGCGATTTTTTTCCGCGGAATATGTCGCGGAAGAAATAGAGCTGCTTTTCAGGCAATATGGAGTCAACGTAATCAGTTTTTTCGATGATCTTTTTGCTGCTGACAGAGCGCGTGTAGAAGAACTGATACGTTTGCTCGAACGTCGGCAGCTGCTCGGAAAAATTCGATTCATGTGCAATTGCAGAGCGAGCATAGTGGATGAAAAGCTTGCGGAACTGCTCGCCCGCCTTGGTATCGTCAGCGTAGGGATCGGTTTTGAATCCGGATGCGACGAGACTCTTCGAATGCTCAAGGGGCCAAGATGCAGCGTTGCTGAAAACGAGAGTGCCATAAAATACCTGAAAGCAGCCGGAATAGCCGTCAATGGCTCATTCATCATCGGATCCCCCGACGAGACTCTGGATCAGATGCGGCAAACGTATGATTTCATCAGGCATTCCGGAGTTGATCTCGTGGACATATACCTGCTGTCACCGTTCCCTGGAACCCCAACGTGGGATTATGCCGTTCAGCAAGGATTTGTCAGCGATGACATGACGGACTGGTCATGTCTGGATGTCAATTCTTACCGGGCGCTGGAAAAATCCGTTATTTTAAGCCGAAAACTCTCCAGGAAAAGCGTGCTCGCCGTATATGAACGCTTTAGACGCCTGCGTCTCCGCCATAACATAAAAAAGCTGTGGAATCATCCGATGCTTGGCGATGTTCCCACATTGATACTGAGAAGTATGCGAGAGAAAATTCGTGATCTCCTCGGCTGATTCATTTCCCTTTCGAAGAAGGGAAGAGATGCTGGGAAAGATATTGCGATAAGTGACGAACACTAAGCCAGGCTGAACGCAATTCTGCAAATGAGCGAAGGCCGAGAATACGGCGACATATGTATCCGAAGGAACCGTAAAATTGAGAATGAGCGATGGAAACAATCTCCTGGAGCGCTTCCGGAGTCCATGAGCCGGTAACGAGAACCGCACGCGTGCTTCCCAGATCAAACGGATTCATTGCCGGGATTTCCCGATAGCAGTTGTTCGCTATTGCCCATTTCTTGAGAGGAGTTCCAGGCATCGGGGACAAAATGCTGAACTGGGCATAATCGCATCGGAGAAACCGCGCCCACCGAACGGTGCGCATCGAATCTTCCCAGGTTTCGCCGGGAATACCCAGAATGAAATAACCTATCAGGCGTATTCCAGCGGCAAGAACCATCCTGGACGCACGAAGAGCTTGAGCAGGTCTGGTTCTCTTCCCGAGGAAGCGAAGACTCAAAGGATTGGCGCTCTCGATTCCCATAGCAATGCATTCGCATCCGGCTTTTTTCATGAGATCAAGCATTTCCCGGTCAAGCGTATCGACTCGCCCTTCGCACTTCCAGCGAATGTTCCATTTGCGTCTGATGATTTCTTTGCACAACTGCTGCACACGCTCCTTCGAAAACGTAAACAGATCATCGAAAAAGACGATGTATTCAGCTCCCTTTCCGATTACGTCTTCCAGCTCGGCAAGCAGATCTTTCATTGGAGTGAAACGCGGAGAACGACCAAAGGTGGAGTGATCGCAAAATGTACAGTGGAACGGACAACCGCGCGAAGAAAAAACGGTGGCAAAAGGGCGCCCGAATGCCAGCGGATAACGATATCCCGTGGTGGGAAACAGGTGACGTGCCGGAGCGCGCAGCATATCAGGCGAAATGACATGTTCATTGCGACGAAAAGAGTTTGGGGGATAGTAAACTCCGGCCGGAAACTCCAATTTCGCGATATCTGACGGATTCCTGTCTTTCAGGAGATCGAGAAGTGTGACGAATGTTTCTTCAGCCTCTCCGGGAATTCCGAGATGGAATCCACGCAGCAGAGATGGTGCATCCTCGGCAAAAGAAGCGGAAAGATGTGGGCCACCCTGGACCAACCATGCGCCGGAGTCATGAAGATCCACGGCCAGACGCTCGGCCGAACCACTTGTGGGAGTCGTTGCCGTAATGCCGATAACCAGCCACGGACCGCTCTCACGGATCCGACGAACAGTTCCATCGTGATCAAGACTTTCGGCGGGCGCATCAAGGATTTGAACATTTTCATAGCCATGGGCAAGAGCCGCGGAAGCAAGGTATCCCAAGCCCAGTGGGGGCAAAACGATGGGATCGAGCGTTCGCGGAATCGGTGGCTGAACAAGCAGAATACGCTGCGAAGAAGAAGATGATGAAGAAGGCATGGGCTGCATCGATACCTCTTTCGTTAAATGAAACGTTGACCCGGACAAAATAATCGGAATGAAGTATCATTCTACCATGACCGCGAAAAATGATCAGAATGGAATTGCATATCCGGTTGACATGTGTTTCGACAAATGTGCTTTGCCGCCGCAGGTAACGGCTGTAGTCGTAGGATATCGATCAATAAGATTTCTCCGGCAATGCTTTACCGCATTGATGAATCAGCAGGATGTTTCCTGTGAAATCGTTTTCATAGACAATAACTCCCATGATGGAAGCGTCGACCTCGTAAGAAATGAATTTCCTGCAATCCGTGTCCTGGAGCGGTTGAGCAATGACGGTTATGCCGTCGCGAACAATCAGGGAATTGCCGAGGCCCGTCGATGCGGGGCAAAATACGTCTTTATCCTGAACCCTGATGTAATTCTTGAAAAAGATTGCCTGAAACTTCTTCTGCGAGAGGCATCGGAAAAAACAGGACTCTTTCAGCCACTGCTTCTCCTGCCGGACGGCCGCATTCAAAGCGCCGGAAATCGCGTCCACTATCTTGGATTTGGCTGCAGCGGACTCCGAAACTGTTCTGAGGACGGAAATACCGCTTTTCGCGTGAATTATGCGAGCGGAGCCGCTCTGTTGATAGATATCGCGATAATCGAGCAGATCGGTGACATCGAAGAATCCTTTTTTCTTTACCACGAAGACCTGGAATTCGGCTTGCGAGCGCAGCTTGCCGGATTTTATTCCTGGTGCGTACCTGCCGCTCGCGCTCTTCACGACCACAGTTTCGACAGAAACCCGAACAAAATTTTCTATCTGGAAAGAAATCGCCTGGCTTTTCTTTTTGCATATGCCAGTCCCAAAACACTTCTACGTCTTGCCCCGCTGCTTATCTGCGTAGAAATAGCCGTCATTATATTTGCTTGTCTCCTGGGACCAAAAGGCATTCGGGCAAAACTGACGAGTTTCGTATCTCTCATAGGAATGCGCAGGGACATCAAAAAGCTGCGAAAGCGGGTAATGCGCTTCCACCCGGACCCATACGCATTTCTATTTCCCACCTTCTACGGAGAGATAGACTTCCCTCCGGATGCGGGATTTTTCCCTGGATTCGCAAATGTCTGCTCAAGAAATCTGTTCAGGCTCGCACGATATTTTGTGGAATCGGCGGGCGTATAATTCGCCACTACAAACGGACGAGGTAAACCTCGCACTTACTGTCAAATAATATTGCACAACCTCAGGGCAAACGCGTGTGCGTTTACCCTGTATGCAACCTCTTGATGTCAGAAATTCAGACACAGGGATACGGCGCGCAGTGCCCGAAACGCAAATTCAATGCTATTTTATATCGCGGTCCAGTTTTTCCTGAATATCAGAAATGACCTTTTGCGAGATGGCTAGTTCCTGGACAAGGTTCTTGATTATCAGATGATTTTGAGAATGTTTTATTGAAGTCTGCAGTTGAAGAAGAATAAAAAAAAGCTGACCAAGCAGGAAAATGGTTGAAGATGGCTGGCCGATGCCAAAAAGCTCAGAAATACGTCGCAACAGGCGATACTGCGTTCCGAGAAGAAAAATCGCCGTTCCGACCAGCAGCCAAAGCCAGGATTCGTCCTCTCGTATTTTTCGGCGGCGAATGAGATCCATGGTGAGATAGAATAAACCCACGCTTAAAGAAACAACCCAGGCCTGTTGTCGTGGAGGCAGGGCCGGCAGAAAATTCTTATCGTCCATTTTTTCGCCGCTCCCTTCGCAAGAGTCCCATGAAGATAGATAGAAACATCTTTATGACATAATGAATGGGACCGATAATCCCCGCATGCATGCTTTGACCGGTTTTGGGCGGGTACATGATCACATCGACTTCCTTACATCGAAAGCCGTTCGTATGCATCATTATGAATACATCCGCGTCAGGATAATCAAGTGGAAAGTAGTCTTCAGAAAGGAATTTGAGAGCGGCGCGATTGAGCCCTTTGAATCCGGAGGTGGGATCGGTCACGTTAAGACCGGTCATCATCCGGCAGATTGTTCGAAATAGTGCCTGGCCGATGCGGCGCAACGTTGGCGAAACATATGAACAGCCCGGATGGAACCGGTTTCCAACAACCCAATCCGCCTCTCCCGCGATGAGCGGTCCGAGAATTCGCTCAATGCTTGCGGGTTCATGCTGACCATCGGCATCGAATTGTACCAGAAAATCATAACCGCTGCGCAAGGCAAATTTGTATCCGGTCTGGATCGTGGCTCCGTAGCCAAGATGAAGCGGAAGCCGAACTACCTGGACTCCCATCGATTTTGCAACATTAGCCGTTTCGTCCCGTGAGCCATCGTCGAAGACCGCGATAGTCCAGGCCGAGCCGACTACACGTTTCAATGTCGTCAATGTCTCCGGAAGACGCTCCGCTTCATTGAATGCAGGAATACAAATGAGAACCTTCGGTGACCCATTTATCATACAGTAATGTTATCACATTTTATTTCTCATGCAAGTCGGGGAGTTTTGCTCATTTATCACTCATAAAGTTCATTTTCCAGCGAATGTTTTGTTCACATCAAGGGAGTTCACCCATCCCCGAGTATGCCCCTGAACCTGACAGAACAGTATAGCCATGCAATAAGGGCGATTCCTCCCAATAGCCAGCCGATGTCACGATAGCCGGGAGAGACCCGTGTAAGTCGGAGGTTATGTTTCCCTGCCTCAATATTAAAAAGCATTACACCACAAGTCGCTTCCAACTGTATTGGAGTAATGCAATCATCAATCGAAAGCCTCCAGCAGGGATCCCAGTGGATGTCTAAAGTGCAACTGGCCGGCCCCGTGGCAAGATCTGCCTGCCATTCAGAGAAAGCCATTCGGTCTGTCAGAAGCAGTATCGCAGAAGAAGCACCTGAGACACGAGGCAGCGGCTTGGAACCGGCCTGGCAGGGAAGATCTTCCCGCGGACATGTTCGTGGAAGATATTCGACCGGATAACCTATTCCCACGCTCATGATTTTCGGGATTTCTTTGCTATCCATCGCCTTATGATTCCATACAATAATGCTCGAAAGCCCTATCCAGCCTACCCACCCCAATCCAATGAGTGTTCGCCCCGGAATGCGGAAGAAAGGTCGGAATGATGCGCCCGGAGACAATGGAATCAGGAAAAACGGAATCACCAGGAATGACGCCGGAAACAACAGTCTCCACGGCATCTGTAAAACCGGAAGACCCGGCAATATACGCCAGACAGGCGCTGATATCTGCAGATTGAGAAACAGAAAAAAGATAACCGGAAATACGCACCACCACCAGTGTCTATAGGTTGATGACGATTTCCGTGTCACCATTGCCCCGCCCAGCATGCCCGTCACGAGAAAGATCGTAACAAATAGAAACATCTTTCGTATGTGGTCCCACATATGGTCGGGGTCAAACGGAAGGCTGTCCAGAAAACTTCTGTAAACCCATGGAAACACTGCCTGAAGACGATCGAAACTTATTTCTCCGCGAGTAAGAAGTGCTGGAAGAGCGTATGGAGCCATGAGCATTCCGCTTCCTGCGACAATAAAAGCGGCTCGCGACAATGGGCGAACTATGCGATTCATTGCCGCTTCAACCACTGCCAGGACCAGAATGGCATATCCTGCCATCATGGCGCTGGGCAGATGACACCAACCCATCAATGCCAGTGCCGCTATACCAACGAGTGTGCCGCGCCCTGACGTTCCTGAGTCCCACCACCCGGCCAATAACCATGGGAAGAACATCATGGCGACAAAGTTCTGGAAGAAGAAAACCATGTAAAAATGAATGAGCACCGGCGGAGAGGTAAGGCATAGCAAAGTTACCCATTCAAGCGCCCAGGGCCATCCGAGGATGAATACCCAGCGACGCATCCCCAGTGCTCCGATAGCGGCCGCCACCAGCATGAGTATTTTGAATGCCGCACATATCGAAAATCCGCAGTGGCGAAACAGGCTCACGCCAAGATATGGAAGAGGCGCGTAATAACGAAAAGCGGAGGTCCCGCGGCCATGAAAAGGCCTTGCATCCCAATCAGGCCAGCCATCCCCTTCACTCATGGCAGTTGAGAAATCTTCCGCGAAACGAAGATGAAAACCGATATCTATGTTCTCGGGATATGGATCGGTCCAGAGGTATGGCAGCGCAAGAAACGCCATGCCCAGCAACCATCCCCACGACAGGTACAACTTCTTCATACAGATCTGCCCAAAACGGTCATGAGCTCCCGCTTTTCCCCTCAGTTGTTTACTTTGTCAGGGAGCTGAACTGCGCTGAATTCCCCACGTATCCGAACTGCTCGGTAACGCTTGCCGCAGGCGATAATCGTTATCCGACCCCGCACCACCCAGATCACGCATGAAAAGAGGCGCGCTCGCCAGACTTCCCGGGAGAGAAGCGCAACCAACATAATCATAACCGACTGGGAAGCCATAAACATCATTTGGACCAAACAGTGGCAGAGGAATGACGCCTGCGAGATGCTCTATACCCTTTATGCCGCTTCCGGAGGCGCTTCGCGTCGATACGATAATGTTCTTTGCAATAGTCGGATTGTTGCGATCGATGCGAATTGCGGAAGGCGCGTCAAAGGTGTTGTATCGAACAGTCGCAGCCTGATCGACCATGTGCAGCCCCACACCGACAGGGGAAACAAATAGATTGTTCTCGATCAGAATTTGTCCGGCTTTCTCATTCGACAGCAGACCAAAATCCACATACGTAAAGAAATTATTCCCGCGGTATGTCGCCGAATCATTCGCATCAGATGAAATCCCTCTCTGACAGTGGTTGAATGTCGAATTCTCGACAACGACACGAGTGTTATCCGAAACCATCATGCCATCGGAGCACAAACTGACCGAAAGACTCGAAATAGTGAGATCAGTGGTTCCGCTTGCGCTTATACCGGTTGTGCAGGAGAGAAAAGTTGAATTACGAATCGCGACATTAGTATTGAGTATATCCAGCCCTTTTGCAGCGTATGCCACTACAAGATTGTCCAGCGTCACCGATGTTGCCGGGGCAGAGAGAATGCTTACCCCACCCCAGTCTCCCGCTGCGGGAGTTCCGCGATCGCTCGAAAATGTAACAGGAGTATATCCACCGGCATGCACATCAAGACCGCCGCGCACGCGAATCTCGATCTTCTGAGGATCTCCCCGTCGCAATGCGTCGTATGTCGCCATCTTCACTACCACGCCGGCATCAATGTGAAGAATTCCGGTTACCTGAATATCAAGGTCTCCGCTCAGCAGATACGGGCTGTTTGCGAGGGTCCAGGTGACTTCCCGTGAGAGATCGCCCGGAATCAGCATGGACACGATGTCCGAGGAACTGCCCTCGTTTCCGGCCTGATCCACGGCCGCCACACGGTAATAGTATTTTTTGCCGGTCACGACCCCCGCATCAACGTATTGTTCGGTTCCCTTAGCCACTATCGTCGAGGACAAGGCTTCGAAACCGGCGGATATTAACTCACTGCGATAGATGCGATACCCCTTCAAGTCGCTCTCGGTGTTTGGAGTCCAAAAGATCGTCACCTGATTTGGCTGTTCCGTCAGAGCGATTCCGATACCTTTGGGTGCATCCGGTGGAGAGGTATCATTCAGAATTGTGGGCGTCGTGAAGTCTCCCATTACAGAAGTTTCCGATGGACGATTTTGGCGGTTGGCAACTATGTGAAAGAAATACCTTTTTTCGGCTTTCAAATCAGTAATCGTGAGACGATGCAGAGTTGCAAACTGCGTTTCAGGCTCACGTACAGAACTGCCAAGCGCCTCGGTTTCCCCGAACTCAATGGCGCCGCTGGTATAATCGGTTGTTTTCCAGGAAATGATGGCATGCGTCGCCGAGACTTCTTCAACCTTGATGTCCTTGTAATCAAACGAGGAGGTCTCCATCGCGAATGCTTTCAAATTTGTAATACCACCCGAATAAATCGGGGCCGTAAATGATGTATCACGATATCCGCTGCATCTGGCGACGAATGGCTGATCGCCGAATTCCACGCCATCGATGAAAAAAGTGCCGCTGGCATCAGTCTGGCCGACTAGTGATTCGTCAAATTTCCAGACAACGGTAACCCCTTTGATGGGCTTGGAAGCTTTGTCCAGAATAGTTCCCTGGATTCCGCCATCACGGGAAGTAACATTATTGCCGCTTTCGCAGCCAATCAGCGACAGTCCGACTAAAATACCGACCAGCAGAAACAATCGCTTTATATTCATCGTCGCATCACTTGCCAGCTGGCGGAGCGTCAATCTTTCCGACAACGGGCTTTCCCGCGCGGCTGGAAGGAGTTACCCTGGCCAGAGCCTCAGCCACGAATTTCTCGACGCGGCTTCCCTTGGGGGCATTTTCGCGAGCCTTCGTAAAGCAGGCGCGAGCCTCGTCAGACAGATTCTTCTCCTCATAGGCCAGGCCAAGATTGAAGCAGGCATAGGCATCCTCCGGCGTCAGATTCACGACGCGCACGAGGGATTCAATTGCCTGGTCGTAGCTTCTGGTGTCCATATAGGCCATCCCGAGATTGTACAACGCGTAAGTATCTTCTGGATTGATTTCAACCGAACGACGGAACGCATTTATGGCGTCATTCAACTGGCCCTGCTCATAGAAGCTTATGCCAAGATGCGAATATGAATAAGAATCGTCCGAATCGAGTTCTATGGCACGTGAAAAAGCCTTTATCGCCAGTGGAAGGCGCCCTGAATTCTTGTAGATGACGCCCAGAGAATACTGCGAAAATGCGTCGTCTGAATTCAGTTGAATCGATTTTTTGAAGGCTTCTTCAGCCTTATCGAGTTGCCCGAGCGCACGGAAAATAGTTCCAAGCAGGTAGTTCGGGAAGAAGCTTTCCGGATCGATGCGCAGTGCCATCATCACGCAATTCAGAGCATTGTCGATCTGGTTGAGATTTTTGTAAACGGAGGCAAGATTTATCAGAGTTTGTAAGTGATCTTCCTTGATGACGAGCAACGACTCGAATACGTCACGGGATTCTTCCATGAGTCCGTTGTTCTTGTATATCAGGCCGAGAATAAAACGGCTTTCAACGTCGTCCGGGGAAAGGCGTATCGTGCGTTTGATTGCGGAAACCGCTTCTTCGAGCATACCGCGATTAAGAAACGCTTGTCCCAGGTGATAGAAGGCTTCACGAAACTCCGGATCGAGATCGATGGTTTTTCGCCACTCCTTGATAGCATCATCTGAATGACCAATCGCTTTGTAGGCGATTCCAAGCTGGAGATGAGCATGGGAAAAATCAGGATCAATGGCTACTGCCTTTTCCCACTCCCGAATGGCTTCGTCCAGCATTCCTTTTTCTTTGAAAGCCAGGCCCAAACGATAGTGAGCTCCGGAATTTTCCGGATTTATTGCGACTGACCTCTTCCATCTGGCTAGATTGGGATCATCCACGCCCTTCAGGCGATTGAGAACCTCCAGATTGTAATGGGCAAATGTGTCGTAAGGATCCAGTGCCAGCACTTTGCGAAACTCGATGATCGCCTCGTCATGCATTTCCTTGTTCTTGTATGCTGAAGCGAGCTTGTAATGAGACTCCGCGCTGTTCGGATGATTTATGACATCGGCCTTGTATCTCTCGACCAGGACATCCAGTTCGGTCCGGTTTTTTATGGACGGCGGCTTATCGGTCGCATCGACTGCACCTGCTGATGCTCCACTTTTCTTGCGCATGTCGGCGGCCTTGCGCCAATGAATCACCGCCTGATCGCACTGTCCTTTCACGTCAAACAACTCGCCAAGCACTTCATGAGCGCGAGACAGCGATGAATTCAGGAACAACGCTCGTTTCAGCTCACCGACCGCCTCGTCGAGCATTCCTTTGTCCTTGTATGCAAAACCGAGATTCATGTGCAGTTCAGCATCGTTCGGATTCAGAGCATTCTCGATCTTGAACTCGTCTATGGACTTTTGAGTTTCTCCCTTTTTACGAAGCACGCAACCAATATGAAATCGCAGCCGGGGATATTTCGGGTCGATCTTGAGCGCTTTACGAAATTCAATCAGAGCTGCATCATCCATCGATTTTTTCAGAAAAGCCTGTCCCAGCAATACCCTGGCCTCTATCAAATCCGGATTTATATCGAGCGTACGCTTCAGCGCTTCTATCGACTCATCTATGTGGCCAGCCGAAAAGTGGGCGAGGCCAAGATTCAAAAAAGCAAAGCTATTGTCAGCATTCTGGGAAATAGATACTTTGAGAGCATTCACGGCCTCATCATATTGTCGGGTTTCGACATATGCCCGGCCGAGTTGACAAAATGCATAGGCGTCCTGAGGATTCAGTAATACCGCCTTCTTGAATTCGACTACGGCCTTCTTATAACGTGAAGTCTCAAGATATACTGATCCAAGCGCAAAATGAGCATAAGCATACTCGTGATTCATATCGATCGCGTTTCTAAATCGCACGATCGCCTCATCGTAAAGCTTTTTGAGCTTGTAGATAAGACCCAGTTGAAGATGCGCGTAGGCGAAATCACTTTTCAGGCTGATAGCCTTTTTGAATCTGATTATCGCCTCATCGAACATCCCCTTCGACTTGTATATTATACCGAGATTTGCATATGGGAAGGCGTAATTGACGTTGTACATTATCGCCTTCTTGAACTCCGTGATCGCCTCGTTGATCATTCCCTTGTTACGCCACGCAAGTCCAAGAAAATTATGCGCATAGGCATCCTTGGGATTGATAGCGATTGCGTCCAGATATACCTTGATCGCTTCTTCGGTGTCGCCGAAAAATTCGAGCGACCGCGCCAGCTGATAGTAGGCGAAAAAATCGCGTGGATTCGCAGCGATCCGCTTTCTGCATTCAGCTATGGTGCTCTCGATATTCTTTTCAATCATTGTCTGTATACCTCCACGCTTAAGGGATCCAGGAAAGGGTTTGGAAAGGTTCGATGGATTCCCCACGCGCGAGGCGTATCACATCATCACCCAGATTCGGAAATATCGGATGCTGCTTAACTTCTTCTGCCGAGAAAAAATCGATACCTTCAACGCGCTCATCTATACCTGATTTCAGAGTGGAAAAATCCGGCTCCAGAGCTTCAAAAATCGGAAACTGAATATGCCGCCCCACTCCGCGGCTCATTGTTTCCCGGAGCGCGATAAAGCGCAAAGCTCCGATCTCAAGTCCGGTCTCCTCACGCAATTCCCGACGGGCGGCCACTTCCAGGGGCTCGAACAGATCCTGACCACCGCCGGGCAATAGCCAGTATCGCCGCCCATTTTTCAGATGACGAACGAACAACATTCGATCATCATCGCGACGTCTGACGATCACTGTTACACGTATTCTGATGGAGATTTTGTCGTTCATACGTTCCTGAAAAGAGAATGAGTCATCATCCTCTATCGGCGAAGAACGAAGAATTCCGTAGCATCAAATATAGGCGCGCCTGCCAGTCCCACAAAAGAATATTAACCACAGATAAAAACGTATGAACACAGATGCGCGCAGATAAAAAACAAGGATTTTCATCTGTGGTTAATTATCTTTCCGGTCTTTATCTGTGTTTAAGCCGGGATTACTGCGACACGTTTTCTCGCAGTAATGGTTTCAACAACGCGTCTGAAAAAAGCCGTTCGACGCGATCGATAAATCTGATCGGCACAATAAGCGCTTTTTTGGGAGAAGTATGGGACATCTGCGTTATCGTCTGAAGGCGGTATTCAAAATGTTCTTTCACCAGTATATTCAACGCCCGCAACAGATCGCTCGATGTAACGAACTGGTACAATATGTATTCGTTATTTCCCATTCGCTTGCGATAAATGTATTCGCCGCGAATAAACTCCCGCTCGAACTCGTTGTTCCCAACCCAGTGAATCGTTTCAGTTGCTCCGGGAATGAAGATGCCGCCAGTGCGAAGCGCTTTGTAGAATCGTTCGGTAAGCTTGGCCTTAGTTTCATCCTTGAAATAGATCATCGTATTTCGGCAGAAAATCACATCGAATTCGCGATCCGGCCACGGTTCTTCAAGTAAATTGCGAATCTCGTAGGTGATAAGATTCTGGAGTTCGGGTTTTATTTTGTAATTATTGTCATCGACGGGCATAAAATATCGATTGAGTAACAGCCCGGAAAGCAGACGAACCTCTGACCCGGTATAAATTCCTTCGTGAGCTCTGGTGATAGCCTGCGGGGATACATCGCTGCCGATTATGCGTAAGCTCCAATCGGGAGCATCCTGGAGTACTTCATGCATCGTGATGGCAATAGAACAAGCCTCGGCACCAATGGAACATCCTGCGGACCAGATTTCGATCTCCCTGCGCCGACTCTTCGCGCGCTCGCGCACAAGCGCCGGAAGTATATCTTCACGCAGAATATCGAAATGTCGCGGATGTCGGAAAAACCAGGTCTCATTGGTCGTGAGCGCATCAAGAAAACGGCCACGCCAAAAGAAGTCTGTCCGCACGCAGGAAATCATATCGTTCAGACTTTCCAGTCGCATTTCCGCTAACAGCGGCAGCAGACGATTTTCGAGAAAAGTCACTTTCGACGGTTCGAAGAACAAGCCGAATTCACGGGAAAGGAAGTCCCGTAACTGAATATAATCACGGCCGGATATACGATCAGACATGCCAGGGCATTCTACCTCAGATCGTCTGTAACAAGAAAGGGCTCGAGTCGGGAAATCAGATTTTCCGGAACCTCGACGCGCATGGAAACGTTCGGCCCGTCCCACTCCTGTTTTTCCACGCGGCCAAGCTGCATAACAAGCCGCACAAGAGGCGAATCAGATGGCATCACACAGTCTACCGTGCGATAACGACGTGCCATTATGGTGTCTATACGTTCCAGCAATCCGTTCATATTTTCGCCGGTCTTAGCCGAGAGGAAAATCGCGTCGGGATAGGTCCGGGTAAGGCTTTCTATCACACCAGCCGGTGTGCTATCGATCTTGTTGAATGCCATCAATGTCTCTTTTTCGAGAACCCCGATCTGGCCAAGCACATCGCGCACAACGGCAATACGCTCAACCGCACGTGGATGCGATACATCTGTCAAATGAAGCACTATCTGGGCATTCACGACATCTTCCAGGGTGGCGCGAAATGCCTGCACCAGAGCGTGAGGAAGCTTGCTGATGAAACCGACGGTATCGGAAATCACCGACGTGCGGCCGCTTGGAAGCTTGACCCGTCTTGCCGTCGGATCTAGCGTGGTAAACAATCCATCATGCACCTGGACATGGCTTCCGCTCAGTGCATTCAGGAGGGTTGATTTCCCGGCGTTCGTATATCCCACGAGTGCGAACAATGGAGCGAAGAATTCCGTGCGCTTGCGACGCTGGGTACCCCGGCTCGCGACGACTTTTTCGAGTTCTTCGCGCAACCGCGAGAGACGGAATTTCAAAACGCGCCGATCAGTTTCGATCTTGGTTTCCCCAGGTCCCTTTGTCCCGATGCCGCCGCCCTGACGTGATAGTGCGCTATAGCCGCCTATCAGGTGACCCAACCTGTACTGAAGACGCGCAAGCTCAACCTGGAGTTTTCCTTCCCGTGTCGAGGCATGCTTCGAGAATATTTCAAGTATGACACCGGTACGATCTGAAACAGCCGCATCTACGCCCTCTTCAAGCCGTTTCGCCTGCAGCGCCGACAACTCATCATCAGCAACCACACCTCCGGCACCGGTTTCCACGATAAGGTGCTTAACTTCCTCCGCCTTTCCCGTGCCGAAATATGAGCCTCGGTCAAGTTTCGGACGTTTTTGCACCACCGAGCCCGCGACCGTATACCCCGCTGTTTCAAGCAACTCAGCAAGCTCGGACAGCGTATCAGATATATCCTCGTCAGATTGTTCCGGGGTCTGGACCGCAAGCGTGATCATAGACCTGTTTTCACCGGAATTCGCAAGATGCACTTTTGTCTCGGATGATTCACTGACATCATTGCCATATAAATTCTTCATGAAAAACACTCCTAATACAAAGGTGTATTGAATTTTGTTTTATCGGGCGGGTTTGAAACCCGCCCCTACGATAATTTTGACCGAATACATAAACAAATTTCATTGCGCTTCTGTATAACGATCAGTCAGGCTCGAACTGAAACGCGTCCGCCGCATTCGGGGCAGAATCTTTCGACTCCAACGCTGCGAAGACCACAACCAGCGCATTCCCACGATAAAGACACAGCTGAATTGGCATCAAAAACGAGCACGCGTATCCAGCCTTCACGAAGAAGGATGAGCCCGGCAATAAGACAAAATGCCAGACTGGGCAAAGAGCGCTCAATTGAAAGGCCAAACGCAATAAGATTGAACATACCATGCAGAAATGCCGCCAGGAAAAGTGCGGCGATCATTCCCGTATAACCTCTTACCGCGAGGCGACGACCGGAACTGCGCGCGGAAGACAAAGCAATCGCGGTTCCGAAACCCGCGACACCAGCGAACAATACATGTCCGCAGGTAGAAAAAAGACTCCGTGCAAACAACACTTCGGGGCCATATGCTGAAAGATAATCAAGGTTTTCGACGACTGAAAATCCGACTCCGGCCCCTGTGGCAGCCAGAAATACGGCAGCTGCGCGACATTCGAGTTTCAAAAGCAGGACGGCTCCTACAGCGGCGCACCATTTTGCTGTTTCCTCGATCGGACCGATGAGTCCTATGCATGATGCTACCTTCATCGGGAAGCCACCACCACCTGCCGCCAAATTACTCAAATCATCTCCAAGCAGCTGCGAAATCATCGGATACGCAAAAAACTTTACGGGAACGGTCGCAAGCGCACCCGCGCAACAGCCTGCCAGAGCCGCGGCATGGAGTTCCCCATCGCGCCAGGATCGGTGAAAAATCAGGGCAAACACAGCGGCTGGGAGAATTAACAGTAAAAACGAACCGACAGAGTCGGTGTTCAATTGGCGTTGACCCTTTTCAGACGAGCAAGATACAGGCTCTTTTTGTGCGCCTTGTCGATATGAAATACCAGACTTTCGCCATCCGGAGCCCAGATTGGCCGATAATGCTCGCCCCCCTTGAATGGATTTATGACGAATTCGGACCCGCCATCCAAAAGTCTTACATGGATCTCGTTGCCGCTTCCATCTGCGCCTTGTGAACGCACATAGGCCAGATATCGCCCGTCCGGAGAAATGTCGGGCATCCAGTTGCGGGTTTTTCCACTGACGATCTCCTCGGGAGTGCCTATAGGCTCAAGGGAAACGCGCATCAAACGCGAGTCCTTCAGTTTTTCAAATACTCTGGTGAAAACTATAGAGCGTCCATCAGGCCACCAACGCGGTTCACGATCATCCTCAGCACCGCTGGTTATCTGCACAAGACCCTTTCCGTCGATGCCAACCATCCAGATGTCGTTATTACCCTGGCGATCAGAAACGAAGACTACGAATTTTCCATTCGGAGAAATCGCCGGCATCATGTTTTTCGTCGCTCCTGACGTAAGCGGCTGCGACTTTTGGGATGCACGATCATAGCGAAAAATGTGTTCTTTTTCTTTACTGTCGCTCGAAAAGACGATCAGGCAGCCGTCCCGGGAAAACTCTGGAGTCCAGACGTTGCCGGGCCATGGAAACAGCTTCGCCGAAGCGCCATGACCATCCATCTCGCGAACATATGTCTGGAATTTGTTATCGTCGTCCTCGCCTGAATTGGACGAATAAATCATAAGCTGGCCATCCGCTGAAAGACTTCCATGGTAATGGTTCCCCGGGCCTTCTACGAGGGGCTCTATTGTCGAAAATGCGAGCGGTCTGGAATCATTGACAATGGGAGTTGTAGCTTTGCCTGAAGCAGAGGCTTCCCCCAAAACAGGCTGGGAAATTGCGTTCTGGAGCGTTAAGCCTGATGAAGCCGAGGCTCCGATCGCTGCCGTGAGAGATATTAATGCACCTGCTGAGGTTACAGAGGCATTCTCCTGCGTCACATTCGAAACCACCACACTGGCTGTCGAGACAGGAGACTGCACAATCTCTGAATTCTGAGCGGAAGCCAGTAACGGAATCGGAGCAGCACCGGTTGGAGCTCCGGGTTTATGTGCATCCTGGGTGTGATCCTTGGGATTGGCCGAAAATGGCACATTTTTGGTCGGCGAGTCGGCAAGACGAGAAGGCAACGATGTCTTCCCACCTCGCCCGTCACGGGCATCATGATACAGCACTGAACCGCCCTCCGCAATTGCCGGAATCGCATTCAAATCATTGGTATCCGTACCTATACGGCGCAGACCGAAAGCATTGAGCAAGGAGTGATCCCAGCTTTTGCCTTGAAAGAAAAGGCCATCGACGATGCTTCCGGTGAACGCTCCGGCCAGGAAGATGAAAAGCCCGAGCAGCAGTCGCTGCCGTCGACGCACACGCCGTTTCTGGGGTGTATCGCAAACCGGGCAGTTCACCACACGAGGGGATAGCTGCTTCCCGCACCGAACACAATACATTCCTTATCCTTCCATGCTATGAAATCGTTTACAACCGTTCGAGCATATTGAAAATGCGTCACCAGGAACTGGCTATAATCGCCCACAGACCGATGTTATATACTTTCGAGGATGAATACTCGAGAATCTTTTCAGAACGAGATCCAACGTATTATAGCGAAATACAATCTCCCTGGGAAGAGATGAATCGAATGGCCGGGATTATTTAATTCTCGCAACGTTACTCAGCCAAATTTGGGCACTTCGATCTCCTTTGGTTTCTATAATGAATAGTCGATAGATGCTTCAAACACGCTACTCTTTTTGTCGTATGAAGGAGTTCTCATGAATACGAATTTGAAGCACGATATCGGGCAGTTGCTAGTTATCGGTTATCACGGTCTCGAACCATCCTCCGACTTCCTGAAATTTATAGAGGAATGGAAAGTGGGCGGCGTCATATTTTTTGCCCGGAACATAGATGATCCCACACGTATTCCCGGCATTGTGAACCGTCTGGAAAGTGCGGCGGGCGGCCCCCTGTTCACGGCTGTCGATCAGGAAGGGGGCCTCGTTCTACGTATTTTATCCGGCGGGAGCCTGTTTCCGGGGGCCATGGCGCAGGCGGCAGCGGGAGACAATGATCTCATTCGACGTGTTCACAAGGCAATGGCGGCCGAAATGCGGGCATTGCGTCTGAACTGGAATCTGGCACCCGTGCTCGATATAAACCATCGCGACAATCCGGGCATTGGGGCGCGTTCTTTTGGAGATAGTCCGGAAATAGTCGCAGAAAGAGGGCGCGCTGCAATCGAGGGGCTTCGCTCCGGTGGAGTTCTCGCTTGCGCAAAGCATTTTCCGGGCAAAGGCCATGCCCGGGTCGATTCACATCTGAAACTGCCGACGATCCCATTTGCTCGCGAACACCTGTTTTCGCATGAATTAGTTCCATTCAAAGCAGCTATAAGCGCCGATGTTGACGCAATAATGACGGCGCACGTATTTTTTCCGGCAATCGAGCCTCAGTCCGACTTGCCCGGGACTCTGTCACGCGCGGTTCTCACCGACCTGCTGCGAACCGAACTTGGTTTTAGCGGTCTTCTCATTACTGATGATCTGGAAATGGGTGCCATAACTGAGACTTTTGGAGTGCCCGATGCTGCACGTCGCGCGTTTCTCGCCGGCGCAGATCTCCTTCTGGTCTGTCATAACCTCGAACTCCAACGCGAAGCAGCGGAGACCATAGCATCAGAGATCGGAAATTCTCCCACGGCAAGAGACCGCCTTACTGAAAGTCTCGCCCGCATAAAATCTGCACGGAATCGCCTCGTGGCATGCCCGTCTTCCTTGTCCATTCGGGAACTTTTCGAACGCCATAAGCCATTGATAGAAGAAGCACACGCGCGCGCAATCCTGTTCACTCCCGGAAGCGACGGCGGAAGAAGGTTCTCTTTCGACTCTGAAACCAGTTTTCAAGCACTGTGCCCGGAAATATCCACGTTGGTTCCGGTAGAAGAAAATCAAATTGGTGAAGGTTTGGCTGCGCTGGTCAAAAGCCGCTTTCCCCGTGCGTCGGCCTTCACGTATGCGCCTAAGGATGCCGCAGACCGTATCCTGGCCACCCTGCCCGCGGGAGGCGACCCTGAAGAACCGCTGCTGATAATGAGTTACAACGCACATCTTCTCGCCGGTCAGCGTGAGGCATTCGAGAAACTCACTCGTATCCGCCCACAGACGGTGTTGGCGGCGATTCGCAACCCATATGACCTGACCGCGATTCCAGGTGCCTCCGTCGGCGTGGCATGTTTCGGCTTTCGCACTCCATCGATTATGGCGTTGTTCGATGCTCTCGAAGGCCGCATTCCGGCACGCACCGGCCCCTGGCCCGTCAGAATCTGACCCCATTTTCCCGCGATGGCTTGGCAAATCTGAGCAATCTGTCGATATGTACAAAGAAGGACCCGGAAATCTCTCCAGGCAGGAGGTATATTATCGTGTTAGTGCTTGAAATGAAAATCTTCATCCTGACCGGTGTTTATTTCGCCGGATGGTTCTTTTTTGAAACGGTGTTCTCGTTCATTCGGAATCGTTTTTTCGCATCTCATGAAGACACATCCGATCGGGGATCACCTCGCAGCCGCGCGGCCTTGGCGCAAGCAGCCCTTGCGACTGCGAAAGCCGCTTCTGCTATTTCCGCAGGTGATGTGACTCCACTTGATCAGACCACTCGGTATCTCAAAGGGCTCAAAAGCTCCGATTGGCGCGTGCGACGCATCTCCTGCATACAGTTAAGCGACACGACGAGTCATGATAATACACGGGAAACTGCCATCGTCCAGGGACTGATCGATGCTCTTTGCGACTCGCGCGAGGAAGTCAGTCTTGCCGCCGGCGAGTCACTGGCAAAGATCGGCAATCCGATGGCTATCGCAGCTCTTACCAACCATGTGCAGACGCTGGAACTCAACATGGACGAAAGTTACGAGCGCTCACGAGCCGCTTAGAGAATACCGAACTGGCTTCCACGAATATTAACCGCAGATACACACAGATGAACACGGATAAAGACCGGACAATTTCACAACAGTCGAAATAAATGGGGTCTGACCCCATTTATTTTGCCCGAAGCTTGCCTCGCCCATTTGTAGAACAATTGGGGTCTGACCCCATTTATTCACTTAGCTCTTTGCAATCGATTCTGGTGTCTGGTATGATTTTGCCTTAATCGTATGGCAGCTTTTCGCGGCGGTAGCCTGTTAGTCGGCGTCTTGTTGAGCATTTTCGTCTGCCCTGGCGCCGGCCATCGTGTTATGGGGCGAGTGCGTGCCGCCCGCATTGTCTTTTTTTTATTCATGGCTGCTTTTTTGTTCACGGCCGTCAACACTTATTATGTTGTCCAGGATACCGTTGTAAAACTGCAATCGCATGAACAAAAGAACATGCCAAAAATTACGACCCTCTTAGAGGAAGTTCTAAAGGACTCAGGCGGTGTCGTAGTCGGTCTGTTTTTGCTCATCGCCATCTATGTGGTTGCTCCGATCGAGCTTATCATAGCTGAGATATGGCGAGCCCTGAGGGATGAAGATCCTCCCGAAACGCCTCCTGCCACGAAATCAGATGCAGATTCATCTTCAAGCCTCCTATCCCATCCATGAAATTACGCGAATTAATTCGTCGCCATACAAACTTGGTGATGTGGGTAGCAGTTATCACGCTTATATATGCTATCAGCACACATATGGAAAGCTCCGTTCCTGAGAGCGCCTCATCAACACAAATTTATTCTCTGGTTGCCATCATATTCGATTCTTTATTCATCGGATTCCTATCCTACCAGTGGCTTAATCTGCAGTCGCGTCGAGTTACCCACAGCGATGTAATAAAGATGAGCAATGAAGATTCTGTTTACATCGAACCATTTTTTCAACCCCGAAGCATACTGAACGAAACCGATTTCAACATAAACAGATTACAGGCACTCCACTCGAACCTGGAGCGGATTACCCAGCTTTTCAGCTGTATAAATTTTACTCTCGCGCTGACACGCCAGTTAAAAGTCGCGTTGAGTCTCGCACACGAAATTTTTCCCAGGCATACATTTCTCATATTCCTGAACCGGAATGAGCGCTTGAAATTCCAGATCGGAACGACTCAGATAGCTAGCGGTACCATTTTGCAGATTGAAGAAAATAATCCATTCGTTCTTCGATCTATTGAAACCCTGAAAATGCTGGTCGATATCGACAGACTCCAACAATCAGATTGGAAAAGCCTCGTCTTTCCGATGAACGCAAAAGTCAGCTCACCAGATCTGACTATCATTCCTCTTATGCTCTGGAATCGTATTTCAGGAGTTACTGTGCTTGTTAACCCTGAAATGAAGCCCCTTTCGAGTGAGGAAATAATTCTCGCATCGCTTATCAGTCGCCATATGGCCATTATTATCGAAAACCACGATCTATGCAGCGAAAGCAGCCGGCAGGAGCGATTGAATCATGAGGTCGGAATCGCTCGCCAGATACAAGTTGATTCTCTTCCGCATGAAGCATCATCTCTCAAGGGCTTTGACATCTTCGGCCAGTGCATTCCATGCGATGAAATATCGGGTGATTACTACGATTTTATTCCGCTCCCGGACAACAGACTACTTATTACAATTGCCAATGTCTCGGGGAAGGGCCTTCCAGCGGCCTTGTTTCTCTCGAAACTTCAGATTCTCGTTCGGGGGCTTGCCGGGAATTACCGTTCCCCTGCTGAATTTATGACGTATCTTTCATGTCAGATGTCCAATGCAGGCATGGGGTCGCTTTTCGCGACAATGCTGATGGTCATTATCGAAGCTGGCAGCACTACTGTTTCCTGCTCCAGCGCCGGCCATTGCAGACCACTGATCGTCCGCGCCGGAGGCGGCTTCGTGGAAGAGGCCGGATTTGAAGCCGGCATTCCACTGGGATTGTTCGAAATCAGTGAAGGCGGTTACGTAAATCAAGCTATCGACCTGATGCCAGGCGACGGAATATTCCTTTACACAGATGGCTTGACCGATATGGTCAGTAACCGGCATAATCGTGAACGTTATGGCATCGAACGCTTGCGATCCGCAATGGAAAAAGTAACTGCCGGCAAGGCAAGTGTCCTTGTTCGCGAGATTGTCGATGGCATGAACATCTTCAGGGGGAAGACACCTCTTGAAGATGATGTTACTATGGTTTACATCAAAGCGGAGAAAAGAAGTTCATGAACGAAACTGACGCGATCCACGAAAAATTCGTCTTTTTCAGTGCCCGCAAGGAGCAGGAAACAATGTTCCGCGTCCTTGAAATGGTTCTTGCCCTTGAGCTCGATGAGATACGCATCGAGTATCGCGATCGACCTGCGATCTCCTTTTCGCATTTCAACGATCGCGCAAAAAAAATTATCATGAGCCTCGAAAGCCCCGAAAAAGTTGAGCACCTTGACGGGATATTTTCCGGGGGAGGCACTTTCGAACTACGCGGAGGAACGTTCTCATTCACGATTCCAGCCGAACAGTATAATTTCGAAGTTATCGATTCGATGCGGCACATTCTGTCACCTGTGTTTCCGGTGTGCATATTCCACAATCCCTATATCTGGGGGGTGGACCTTTATGAATTGTATGAACGTGAGCGTCTCTTCGAAACCCGCACATTCATTTCACGCAGTCAACGCCTCGAGGATCCTCAGATCGATATTTTCCGACGGGACGAGGGAATCATATTCAAGTTTCGGTTCCATCTGAAAGACTCATTCTCATTGGGCGTTTCCGGCGGCAAAACCGCTACATCAGGTTATCTTCAAGACGGGTCCGAGCGTATATCAGGCAAAGGGCTATCAGATACAAGCGTCACCAACATTGATGAGGGAGTGCGTTTCCTGCATCCGGTGTTTGTCGATCTGATCGAATCCATTCGAAAACGAAACTACGAAGGCATGGAAGTCCTGCACTTATACTGCATAGACCGACCACTCTTCCGAAAAACAGAACCGCGTACGAAGCTCGGGATAAAAATAAAGTCAATGCTTTACGACCGTTAAATGGGTATTTCCAACGATTCCCCATACTCAGAAACGATTCTGGACGAGGTTGTAGATGGGTGCCTTCAGCACATGAAGGAACATCCGCGTGATCACGAGGTATTATTCCACCTGGGAAATGCCTTTTATCTGAAAACGTTGTTCGACAAGGCGTCTTTTTGTTATGTAAAAGCCGTAAATCTGAATCCCAAAAACCCGTCTTATTACATGCATCTAGGCCATACTTACCGCAAAATGGGCGACCAGGAACAGGCGGTAGCCGCTTATGAGGCTGTTCTGACTCTTAATCCGAAGTTCGCTGACGCACATTTCCATGTGGGTCTTATTTTTTTCGACGGGAAAATGGTTGACAAGGCTGTAACGAGCTTCAACAACGCCCTCGGAGTGAATCCACGCTATGCCGCAGCACGTTATTACATTGGTCGCATCCACCAGGATCAGGGTAATCATACCCGCGCTGCCGCCGAGTTTCGCAAAGTCATTGAAGATAATCTCTCCAATCGTATTTCCGAGGGTGGCGTAACAGTTAATTTCGGTCTGGTATTTTCAGACCTGGGGCTTTTAGATCAGGCCGAAAACGAATATCGACGTCTTATACGCCAGCATCCGGACTACGCGGACCTGCATTATCAGCTCGGAATGATCCTGAAGAAGCGGGGAAGTACGGAAGAAGCCATGGAAGAGTTTTCCCTCGCCATCAAGCTTAATCCGCAATACATGGAGGCGCGGCGAAAATACTGGGAAGCCGCAAGCTGATCTGAATATACTGACATTATTCCGGTAGTCATCGCCTTTTTCGACGAAGAAACAAAGCAACGATCACTATTCCATAGAAGATGTTCTGGTGGGTCATTTGTTTGACGATATCAGAAAAATCCTGGTCTGAACTTGCCGAACCTTTGTCGTGGTTACATTCCTCTCCGTTTTCGTGGGGGCGTTCGACATTCTCTTCATGATCACGATTCGCGGTGCTCTCGCTCACTGAGGATTGTGTTTGCAGTGAGACCGCTTCTGAAGCGTCTGTCCAGGCTCGCTGAGTCTCCCGGGGCACAGTGGAACTAGCCGCCGGTGTGGAATAGTTGTCTCCATTTTCGCGCTTCCTTTCAACTTCCCTCATCATTGTTGAAAGGCGATCGGTGGACCTATCCTGATCAAGCCCGGAAGCTTTCCAAGATGTCAGGGCTTCATCTTCCCTGCCTATTTGCAGCAAAAAAGAGGCCTTCATTGAATGATACACCTTGGGAGAAAACTGAGGGGGGGAGTCTTCAAAAAAACTTTTGTCACCGTTCAGATAAAGTCGATCATACGCCTTCAAGGCGGCATCAAGATATCGTATGGCCAAATCCTGCCTGGGGGGAATATCCAGATTATTGTAGCTTTTGGGAAATGCGTAACAGAAGGCGGTTTGCGCGTAAAGTTCATGAAGGCGGGAAAACGTTTTGCTGTTCTGAATGCCGTTTTGCAAAAGGCGGATAGCATCTTTGTACCGGTTGAGATACATGGCCAGATTCTGGCTCATGATTCCGTATGCCTCAAAATGATGCGGGTCGAGAATGATAGCCAGCTCCAGGAGGGGCATAATCTCAGTGTTTCCCGCGTATGAGCCGGTGACAAATACTTCGTTCATTTTTCTGGAGGGACCAAAATGCATATATTCATCGGCCGTGACCCAGCAGTAGCCGGCAAGCAGGCTTTTTAACTGCTGGGGAAGGTTCGCAAGAAAGATTTCCCGAGGCGAATCAAGCGCAGATTCCGGAAAATATGTTTCCCAGAATAACGCCTGCACGGTCCATTGGCAGGCGCTTCCCATGGCCAGCAGAAGAAGTGCAATAAAAAAAAAACGAGGTTTAATAAGATTCACAGGTCCCGGCGGGAGAGACTCCAGCCCCCAAGCGAAAGGAAAAAAGCGACAACAAATACCGAATAGAGAAACAGTAGTCCAACAGCCTCCGCCCGGAGAGGAATTTCATGGACGACCAGAACTCTCATCTCAAACAGGGAAAAATTTGGAATTAGAAACGCCAACCCTTCAGTGATTATTCTGGCCGGAAAACTGCCATTTTTTTCAGCAAGCATGCGCATGATTTCAAAACTGTGGCCGACGACATAAATCATGGTTCCACAACTTATAACAACTATTTTAGTGGTCCAGGTTGCGAGCATCATGATGATCGAGAGAAGGCAACACTGTTTCAAAAAGACCACGAAGGCTCCGGGAAGAATTTCCCAGAACCAGGCATTGTCATGAAATTTCAACAGGAAAATCAGGAAAAACGCGAAGAGGCTGTGATAAAAAAACAGGGTTGCCGCAACTCCCAGAAATCGACCAAGAAGATATGCCAGACGATCTGGAAGGCGGGACAAAATAAAATACACCGATCTTCTTTCAATGTCCGGAATAATCTGATCGAGCGACATTAAAAAAACTATCAGCAGACCAAAGCCGGATATTACATTGAGACTGATATCCTTGACGATTTTAACCTGGAATCCGAGTTGGTACGTGTCCAGGAGCCAGGATGATACGGTCAGTGGAACCGCCAGACAAAACATACCCAGAAGAAACTTGTTTCTAAGTGCCTCGAGAAACCCATAATAGGCGACCCAGAAAATTGACCTAACGGTTGCCATATAGCAGCAAGAGGTTCATATAATATTCACACTCACTAAAAATAGGCACTTCGGAAGAACAATACTGCCCCAAATGTCAATGACAGTAACAGCAGTATGCAGCATATCATAAGAATTTCTCCTGAGATACACACAATGTTTCTGAAAAATAAGAAACAGGGACCGTCGTCCAATTCCAGTTATGCAAAGGTGTATTGGATTTTGATATGCTCCACAATGCTACGCATGAATTTACTGTGATGGTATCATGATAAAATGGCGGATGACTTGCTCATTTCCGCTTCAATGATTTCCACGAATCGTTTTTCAGGCTCGATTCCACGAGGGTTAAATTCCTGGATCCCTCCTTCGAAAACCATTCTTCCTTCATGGATAATACCGATCCGATCACAAATTTCACTTATATCCGCCAGAATATGCGTACTGAAGAAGATCGTTTTTCCAGCCCTTTTAAGATCTAAAATTATTTCTTTGATGTTGCGGCGGCCGAGAGGGTCCAGGCCACTGCCCGGTTCATCGAGAATATACACTTCCGGGTTATGTAGCATGGCCGCGGCGAGTGCCAGCCGTTGCTGCATTCCCTTGGAATAAGCCGACACCATTTTTCTTCTGTCTCCCCACAATCCGGTTTTTTCCAGAACTTTTTTTTTCGCCTCGGAATTGACGGGGAATCCCAATAATCGGACCGAAAAATCAAGCACTTCCTCGCCCTTCAGGAAATCATAAAAGCCAGGTTTTTCCGGAGAAAAGCCTATTTTTTTGATATTGGTCGAATTGACAGGTTGTCCAAAAATTCGAACCTCGCCTTTATCCTGATTCGTGAGACCAAGTGCAATTTTAATGCAGGTGGTTTTCCCGGCACCATTCAATCCTACAAATCCATAGATTTCGCCCTCTTGAAGAGAAAGATTCACGTTCGCGAGAACAGCCTTCCGCCCAAGACTATCCTCGGTTTCCCCGACAACCCCTGGATACGTTTTGCAGATATCATTAAGTTCAAGAACTACTGCGCTCATTTTATTTTCTTTCTTCGTGGAGCAACTTGCATAATTATGTAGCAATCATGGGTGAATATGCATCTTCCATTTGTAGGGGCGGGTTTCACCCCCCTGGTATGTTTCGCGAATATTGCACATACCTCAATGGGTACAGAAAGAAGACAGGCCGTCGGCTGATTATAAGCCTCCGTGTTTATGAATAAAAAAGCAGTCAGAGACGAAAAGCAGGAGGGTGATCGCGTATTCAGCCTATCAGACTACCAGGATGTACTTAGTCCGCATATGACACCATAATCATGTCCGAAGCCAAATTCCCGTGAAAGCGAAACCGGCACTCCGAGATAGGCTCGCCAGTTACAGTCGGAAAGCATCAAGCCCGGAGTCAGATCGATGTTGGTCCTATTTCCCGTGCCTTGTCCTCTCCAGGATTCTCCTGATATTTCTCCAAACACTGTCCAGTCATCACTTGTTCTGTATTTGATTGCCGAGGAGAAAACAACCTTGGAATAATCATCCTGCGAATCGCGCGCATAACCAAGATTTAGATCATACGCCCATCGTGATCCCTTTTCACATCCTGAATACCCGCCCCCGAATTCCATCCATCCACCACGCGTCGACCAGGCCGGGCCAACATTTAATGGACCAATGCGGGTGGAACCAACTGTGCTCTTCCCCTCGAATAATGATAAGGGCTGGTGATATGCGCCTCCGGACATCTTCCCGGAGACATATACGGCAATCGCATTTTCACTGTTCCGGCTTTTCCATGTCTGGTATGACAACCGAAGCTCTGGATCCTGATAGTCACTCAGGCTGACAGATCCGGTATTTGATTGTTTTTCTGACCCTACTGTCCAACTTTGGAACGGCATCACGATTCCTGCCATTAATTTGTCGCCGGAATAGACCAGACTTATTGGATAAAGCCAGCGATTCCCGTTTATCACGCCACTCTTGCCATCCAGATACTTGAAGTGATCATAGCGTGCATGAACTCCTAAAGACCACTGCGGGTCAGCCGATCCGAAGGCAGAAGCCGTCTTGAAGACACCCAGGGCCCCCCGATGATTGGCAAAACCGATACCCTTGAATTTTTCAGTGTGCTTCGGATTTAAAATAGATTTCGCGAACTCCGGATTTATCTCCTCTTGAGTCTTGGTTTCAATGGCAGAATGTGTCGCGACATCATTGTCGGGTACAGAAATAGTAATTCGTTCCGGAAGTACGGGGTTCTTTCTGATATTACCAGGAAGATCAATTCGAGGAGCATCAACAACGCCAGTATCAGGAAGTTTTTTTTCCTGATATTTTTTCAGAAGCGCTGCCAGTCTTTCATTATAAGGATCACTCTGCGACACTTTTGTCGAAACTTTGACCGGAGCTTTAATCGTAGCTGTTGTAAGAACTATAGTCGGAGCATTTGCCGATGCTTTAGTCGGAACTTTGGCCGACACTTTGGTTGGCGTTTCGCCTGAAAGTCTGACCTCGTGGCTCTTTTTTAACAACTCCGCCAGTCTTTCGATATACGGATCGCTTTGTGGCTTTCTGGCCGGGATTGCATTGAGTCCAACACGACCGGAACCGGAACCCACATTAATCTCTTTGCTGTTGATGTGCTCATCCGGAGTAGTAAGTGGAAGCCCTATTATTGGTTTTATAGGTTCCATCGTTATTATCTGTTTGTTTGATTGTTCAGTTATACGGCGACTATGATGCTGCGATGGCAGGCCCTTGAGGTATGCCCCGATCTTACCCACACGAACACCTTTTTCGGGGGTAGTATTCTTAAGTACCTCTGCCAGACCAACTCTCGCCGTGAGAGGAACGATCATTAAGGCAACAACGATTAAGCCAAGTAAATTCCTGATGATCTTATTTGATTTCGAACTGATGTACAAAACACACTCCTCCAATATCTTACCGGAACTAAAGAGATAATGGAAACCAACATTTTCCACTGTGTGTGGGGATAGTATTAGAGTATCCCATTCCGCTCAAATACGGTTATTCCAATATTTCTTCTGTTTTTGCACATTATCTCGAAATATCGCGCATTTTATCGTGTTTCATTACCACTGAAATCAGAAAAAAATGAACTTCCATTGCTCTCAAAGAGCAAAATACAGCATACTTCGCGAATCAATTAAGGGGTGGTATAATCATAGCCATCATGTTCAAACGCAAAAAAATCGGAGAGATGCTGATCGAAGCAGGTCACATCGCTGAAAAAGATCTCAATATCGCTCTGGCCGAACAGAAAAAGCGTGGAAAACGCATAGGCCAGGTACTGATAGAACTCGGCTCTCTCAACGAGAGCAAGCTGCTGCCCATTCTGGGAAAACAACTCAAGGTGCCGTTCGTCGACCTGACGAAGATGGAGATAAAACCGGAAGTCCTCAAGATGATCCCGGAAAAAATCGCGCGAAAGCATCTTCTGGTCCCTATTTCGTTTGATGGCAAGAGTCTGATGATCGGCATGGCCGATCCGCTTGACGTATTCATCATAGACGAAATTCAGTTCCAGAATAATTGTGAAGTTGTCAGGGCCATCTGCTCAGAAAATCAGATCAATGAGGCGATCGACAAATTGTATGTCGCTGGAGCCATGGCCGAAGCTTTAAACCAGATTGGCGATGATGTGGCAAAGGGTGGCAACGCCGCACTTGAAAATCTCAAGAAAGCCGGCGAAGAAACTCCTATCATCAAGCTTGTCAATATGATCTTAACGCAAGCCGTGCAAAAGGGTGCATCCGATATCCACATAGAGCCGGATGAAGGAGAACTGCGCGTGCGACTGCGCATAGACGGCAGCCTCCTCGTCGCGATGACACTTCAGCCCGAAGCCCTGGCTTCAGTCGTGTCCCGCATAAAGATACTCAGCGGGATGGATATTTCTGAACGGCGGCTACCACAGGACGGCCGTATTCAGATGGTCATCATGGACAAACAGATAGACTTTCGCGTAAACACGATTCCGACGTCCTGGGGCGAAAAAACATGTTTGCGTATACTGGACAAATCGAACGTGCAGGTTTCCCTCGACAACATGGGCTTCACACCTGAAAATTTCAAGAAGCTCAAGAAGGCTATTGCCGCGCCAAACGGCATGATTCTTGTGACCGGCCCGACAGGTTCGGGTAAAACGACGACATTATATGCCTGCCTGAACGACATCAAAGGCCCGGACATGAATATCTGTACCGTTGAAAACCCGGTCGAGTACAAGTTGAAGTTTATCAATCAGGTACAGGTGCGCTCTGAGATTCATCTTGATTTTGCGACGGTATTGCGGGCTTTTTTACGACAGGACCCTGATGTAATCATGCTTGGAGAAATTCGCGACACGGAAACGGCAACTATCGCAATCGAAGCGGCCATGACCGGTCATCTTGTTTTCGCGACAGCGCATACAAACGATTCCTCCTCCACACCCGGGCGTCTGATCGATATGGGAATTGAGCCCTTCCTGATCGCCGCCGCACTTCTCTGCGTTGTTTCTCAGCGTCTGGCACGCCGAGTCTGCAAATTCTGCAAGGAAATCGACAGAACGATCACTCCCGATCTTATCAGCGAACTGCTTCTTCCGCCCGAAGCGATCAACGGTACGTATTATCGCGGCAAGGGCTGTGAAAAATGTGCGCAAACGGGATATAAAGGCCGCGTAGGTATCCATGAAGTCCTTTATACCAATGAAAGTATCCGAAGCATGATCATCAAAAAGGGATCGAATGACGATATCGCCCGCGAAGCTGTGAAGGCCGGCATGAAAACGCTTCGCGAAGACGTCACGCTGAAATTTGCGCAAGGTCTGACGACGCCGGAGGAAGTCTTCGGTCTTACACGATCTGATTAATGCTTCATGAGACCATCAATAGCAACGTTCTCCCTTAGTAATATTCAGACGTATTTTTTTAAGTATTGTTGAGGTTTTATGGCCAAATATGAATGCCAGGTAAAAAATGACAAGGGTGAACTCTTAAAAACCACCATCGAAGCCTCGAACATGCAGGCTCTTACCGCCATGCTTTCGGACAAAGGCTTCTATCTGGTCAGAGCGACTGAGGTAAAGACTGGCGGACTCAGTCTGGCTCTCGGTTTCGGCGGAGTCAGTCAAAAAGATCTCATGGTCTTTACAGTAAACCTTGCGACGCTCGTCGGTTCCTCCATTCCGCTGGTAGAGGCGGTCGGCATCATGGCTGACCAGGCCGAAAATCCCGCACTGAAATCATGCCTGGAAGATGTCGGCCGCAGTCTTCAGTCGGGCCAAACCTTCTCTTCCGCGTTGCGCAAGCATCCTAAAATATTCAACAACATCTTCTGTAATATGTGCGAGGCTGGCGAAACAGGCGGTATTCTCGACCAGGTTCTGTTACGGCTGGCGAACTTCGCCGAGGCTGATTCCAAAATGCGCGGAAAGGTCAAGGGAGCGTTGACTCTTCCGGTCGTGCAATTGGTTATGGCCATTCTCTGCGTAGTGTTTCTGCTGGTCAAGATTTTCCCGAACTTTACGAAGATGTTCAAAAAGATGAAGGTCGAACTGCCCATAATAACAAAGACCATGATTATTCTTTCGGATTCGATGCTCGAGAACTGGATGCTGTGGGTTGGTGGGACCATCGCTTTCTGTGCGGCTATCTATGCTTTTGCAAAAACCGACACAGGAGAATCGGCTATCTCCTGGCTTTCCATCTCCCTCCCAATCGTGGGTCCGATTACAAAGAAGGTTGCTCTATCCCGTTTTTCACGCACATTTTGTTCTCTTCTGGGCGCAGGAGTCCCGATCATGAATGCTCTGAAGATAACGGGGTCCGTCATGGGCAACAAAGCTCTAGAGGCCGTCGTGGAAAAAATGATCATTGGAGTCCAGGGAGGCAAAGGGCTCACAGCAAGCATCAAGGGCGATTCCCTTTTTCCGCTCATGGTCATAAAAATGATGGAGGTCGGTGAAAACACTGGTAATCTCGATAAAATGCTGTCCAAAGTGGCCGATTTCTACGATCAGGAAACCGCCGAAGCGTTGGATGGGCTGACGGCGGCAATGGTTCCAATTATGACTGTCGGAATGGGAGTCATGATCGGCGCCATCGCGCTGTCAGTGTTTATGCCACTGTTCGAGATGGTCACAAAGATGAAATAGCCAAACATAGACATAGCCTGAAAGTTTCCGGGGGAAAAGTCAGGTTAATGAGTGAGTTGGACCTGTAATCCTTTCTGAACCGCATCAAGAGAAACGGTGGCTGATGCCTTCCAGATTGTTTCTGAACCGGAAGCTATGAACAGATACTCATCATCCGTATCAACAACTCCGGATTTCTGACCAGTTGCATAAGGAACACGCAATAGGAATTTCCCGTTCTGATCACTGATGGTGTGGTTCCAATAGGGAAGTTTTTCTTTCAACGCGGGAAAATCTATTCGCAGTAAACATGTTACCGTTGCATTAGGGACTGCAGTTCCTACAATTTCCGCCCCCGGAACAATTTCAAAAATCTTTATACCAGGCTGAGATAATTTTATCAAACTGCTAATGTATACTAGGCGAAATCGGCTTACGCCGGGTGCAACTGTGCTTCCGAATCCGAGACTACTAAAAAGGCGACCGAATATGGTTTTATTTTCGTCTATGGGGGGAAGAGAGTTCCAGTCTATTCGGGGCTGAGAAAGTGGAATAGTCCCATTGGAAAAAACTCCTGCCTTCAGTTGAGGCAAAGTTTTCGCAAACTTATCTGGAACTAGGCCATTTAAGACCCAGTAGCGAGACTTCAGAGCCAGGCATTTTGAGTAAATTTCTTCTTCTTCATAAGTGGTGTAAATGGAAGCCATATTATCGAGGCCCAGAATAAGATTGTTACAGATTGGAGGCCTTTTTCCATAGTAGGCAATGGCATTTCCCATATCCCAGAAATTGAGAATGCCATATTTGGGAATGTCTGAATCGTAGTAACCACCGGGATCAGGCGTATTTTTTTGAAGCCATGACATGGCCTCGATGAAATCGACTCCAGCATTCGAACACCCTCGAAACTGAACTTCCAGGGCGCCGAAAAGCAGCGCTCCGAAAACCGGGCAAAGGCAGAATAAACCTGCCATAAAACGCTTCCAGTCGCTCAAATTCGGAACTCTTAGATGAATCAGAGATGCCATCTCAAATAGGAGATTTCCCTGCCATATGGCCGCGAAAAATGGTAGCCAACGCATGTAGCGAATCTGGTATGCGCTTAAAAAGAAAATGCCGACGCCAACAAGATTGATGATTTGTCCTTCTTTTTTGAGAATACCGTGCCAAGTCAGACAAAAACCCAGCGGGGCGAATAGAATAACCCAGGCCATTCTGTTGACAAATTCACGGCTTTCCGGATTTTGGAACAACGTGATCAATGAATTATTTTCCGAGATGGTGCCGTAAAATGGATGACCCGCAGTTACAAAATCAAACCCCTGTTTAAAACTGTCACGCCAAAGAAAAGTAAGAATTGCCATAACACAAATTCCGGCTATGCCAAAAGCGAATTTGTGTTTTCGTTGATCCAGCGCCCATCGTCCCGTCATGAGGCCAATGCCTAGGCTCAGCATGAAAAGCGGTTGAAACCAGGAAAATACCAACGGAGCAAAACCTCCCCCGGATTTTGCCTGGATAATTGCCGCTAATGCTCCTGATACCAAAAATGTTCCTGAAACGTACTCGGCGAAACGTCGACTCCAAGAGAACTCAATCAGTTCGGCCAGCGCCGCGTATATCGTAATCAGCAAAGCCAAACGCGTCATCCCGCTCCAGCTCAGAATCAGCCCCAACCAGAGCCCCCCCCCCAGAAATAAGGAAAATATATTTTTTTCACTGGCTCCAGAAAAGGAAACTCCCATCATAAGCCAAGTCCAAAGAAAAAAACTCTCAAGAAAATGATGGTCAAGCAGATGATAATCAAAAAAATATCCAAAGTTCTCATTGCAGCACAGGGAAAACCAAACGCACAGTGCCAGACCTCTGCTACCCGTTCTGTTCCGCATCCATAGAAACAAACTTGAGCAGAAAATAGCTCCAAAAACCGGAGGAACCCATCCGACAATTTTTGTATAATGGATGGTTGAGGAGGAAAATAAAGCATGGTAGAACCAGACCAGATAGATGCAAACGGTATCGAGAAGCGGCGAATAGGGATACTGATAACAACGCGGAAAGCCGGAGAAATAATCATTTCCGTTTAATGCAATGGCTCCGCCAGAACCGATAACCTGATCAATACGACGCAAATGTAAAAGAACATCGGGATCCCATTCCGGTAAAACCTCATATGTCTGGACGAAGCTGTATTTTCGCATCGACAACAAAACGAGAGTAAGAATACCGACCACAAGCGTGAAACCCCAGGCAGTAACGCGGTCCCTGGAAAAAAAAGATGGTGCCAGTTCATGGCTAGTCGGTATTTCATTTTCCATGATACAGAATCCTGAACAAAAAAATGCTCTTGACCATAAATAAATGCATCACTATATTACTTTTACTTGAGGGTAACGTCAAAAGTGAGGTGTTATATGCAAAAAATTCTCAGACATGAGACAGCGGGTTTTACCTTAATGGAAATCATGGTTGTCATTATCGTCATTGCGGTTCTCGCATCCGTTGCCGGCCCCATGATCGGCAGTATCACGGATCAAGGAAAGGCTTCAGCCACCAAAGCCCAGATGCAAAACATAAAAACCGCCTTAGTCAATTTCAACAATGATCTCGGAAAATTTCCCTTCCTTGGCCTTAATGCAAGTGATAAAGACCAGTATGGAACTAGTGCCGAAAATTCAGTTCTCGGCACTAACGTCAGCTCCAATGTCTTGGTAAGTAATAGTGTCACCGGGGCAGGCTACTCCAATCTTGGCATCCAAACCGCTACTTACGCAAAACGGTGGAAGGGGCCCTACATGGATTCTCAACCTGAAGACTTCATGCTGGACGCCTGGGAATCGAAAATTCATTATGAATATTATGGTAATATGCTGTGGCTGCATTCATACGGCCCTGATGGCCAGAGTGACAGCAGCAATTTCTTCACAAACCCTCCCCCCAACCCTTACAACGGTGATGACATTTTCATGTCTATCTCCCGTGTGAAATTCTGATCCTACATTCGCTCTGACGGCCGCTCCTAATGGGCGGCTGCCTTGTTATTCAGGCCATATGCCGCCATCCTTGACCATGCATAAGTGCATCGCTATAATTAATACTAGGAGGTTCCGTGAGTTGATCTCTGTAACAACCTCCAAGGTGGGGTCTGATATGCGAAGAATGTTTAGAATAGACACTGCCGGTTTCACATTAATGGAAGTCATGGTTGTCATTATCGTTATATCGGTTCTTGCTTCCATTGTTGGCCCTATGATTGGCAGCATAACTGATCAAGGAAAGGCAACTGCAACCAAGGCCCAGTTGCAGAATATTAAGACAGCACTTGTCAACTACAGCAGTGATCTCGGAAATTTTCCTTTTGTTGGTCCACCAGGGACTTCAGGTGATGCCTCAATCACTCCAATAAAATATGGGGGCCACACGGGCATCAAGAATTTAACCGGAATCGCTCAAGTCATCAATGCCCCCGAATCTAGTGTTGAGCAAGAGTGCTTCGGCGCCACTGAATTATCAAATGTCCTAGTGAGTAATGATGTTCCGATAATCAGCGGATCAGACCATTTTTGCGGTCTCGGCCTTCCTATAGCCGTTTACAAAAGGCGATGGAAGGGGCCCTACATGGATTCAGACCCGTCAGATTTCATGTATGATGCCTGGGATTCAAAAATTCGCTATCGATATGACAATAATATGCTATGGCTGCAATCCTTTGGTCCCGATGGCATTGATGATTTCGACGACGCAATTTCTCCCAGCCCGACAAGTGACGATATTGTCTTGGCAATCGCCCACGTGAAGTAATGACTCGGTGTCTTGTCTTATCGGCCGCTCATAATAAGAGCGGCCGATTTGCTTGTTCGGCTTTCCGCAAGTAATCTTTTATGATGATTTCGATGATTGGCTGTGAGGGCACCATACATAATGGCCGACGTTTCTAAATTCGACCCCTTTGTTGCCGTAGACATAGGGAATTATTCCCTGAAATTTATCCATACCATAAGAGAATATAATTGGACGGCTGAGACGAGCTTACGGTAACGCGGGATAAGTAAGGATTGGATTGAAAAAACTGATTGCTTGCGGCAACCCACCACCAAATAAGGGTAAGGTCTTGATATCCACTCTATCCAGGTTCGCATAAGGCCCAACGGGTATGCTCAATTCAACGTTATTCCCCAGGATCGGATCGAACGGGTCTGAGACTGGGATACTTGTATTTATTCTCCGTAGGAGGTTTCCTTGGTGAGTGAGAAGATCTATTTGGAGGGAAATTTCAATGTCGCTCCGAGAAAGGCCCACGGTCAAACTTATTGGACGGGTTGGGAATTTTAATAAATCGAAAAAAACAAGTCTCTCGCAAGCAATTGCAAAAGCGCCAGTGTTTTGATTTTTAATTCCTTGCCGTGGGGAAAATAGCTGATTTGTAGGAAAATCCTGCGAAACATTCACTCCATGCGAGATTTTTTTGAAAATCCTCCATGGATAAAAACCGATAGTGCATCCACGATACAGGGACTTGATCAGTGTATAACTTTCGGATGCCTGAATGGATGGATTAAGGAGTCCTTGGGCAACAAACCAGTTTGGATGCAGGTTGTGTATCATGTCATCAATATTCAATCGATACTTTATGGCAACTCGGGAATTCAGGCCTGAAAAGTCGATGGTGTAGAGATTGGAGTTTCTTGCCACAAAGCCATGACCAGCCAGCAAAATATCTTTCGGGTTGGCATTTTCCCTTAAGAAATCCCCGATGAAAGCCATCTCATTGATGGTTGTCGCCTGAAAATAAAGGACCCGCCAGACTTCAAAAGATGAAAGAGGAATGCAGTACAGAGAAATGATGCAAACCAGGATTCCTCTAAAGATAAGTTTCCTGGATGGAGAAATTTCTCTTGAAGCTATTCCAAGAAAGATCAGAAACTGAAGATGAAAAAGAATCTCAGGCAAGCCATAATACCAGGGCATTATTTCTATTGGATTGAAGAACCAATACAGTAGCAGATAGCCACCTAAAGCCCACAATAGTGCATTCGTTTCCAGAACAGTTTTTAAACTCTTCCGATATGAAACAATCCAGGTGATCTGAATTGCCAGAAAGATGAGTATTATCGGCTTGAAGGAGAAAAAAACTCTAAAGAAAGGAATTATCCATTCTTTAGGGTGAGGTTGAAGAAAAAGTTTTACATAGGCTGTCTGAGGAAACGGGCTCCCAAAAATAGCCCATCCAAAAATAATCCAAACCAACAAAGGAAAAAATCCCCACTTGCACCATTCCTTGAAACGAGTGCGCAATTCCATGCCCCAGGCAACTTCTGGGATGTGTTTAAACGTGAGAAAAAGCAACATCAGAGGAACTACAATGGAAACTGCATCCGTTTTTGAAATGATTGCAACTGATGAACCCAGGGACAAAGCCCTGAAAGAACCTTTGTAATAAGACCAAACCATGAATAAAACAAAAGCGACATGCAACGGCATTTCCATGCCTTGTTTGATATTGCTGAGAAAATGGGGAGACCAAATGATGATAAGGAAGGCGGCTGGGATAGATAAGATGGACTGCGGGAAAACTATGCGCAGAATTGAAATTAATAGAAATATGGTTGCGACAATTCCGATGAAATTGCTTGCAAAAAGTGAATTAAGGGGACTCAGGGCATGAATATAGGACAAAAAACCAGAAAGTATTCCATGCCAGAAGCCGGAAATTCCAAATACTGGACCATCCCCAATATTGTAGGTGTAAAAATATCCTTTCGCAAAATTATCCATGTATTTCAGAATTATGGCGCCGTCATCCCAAATGAGATTTGATGGCCATAGCAGAAAGAAAATGGTGGCAGCCAAAAGGGAAATGCCAAAACAGACCCAGAATGAGCCTGCGAAACGAAGGAGAATACTCAGGTATCCTTAATAGGAATTTGTCTATTGCCCATAAATTATCATGTTCAATCCTGCATGTCAAAAGCGGGTTTTTGCCGAAATTTGGTGCATTAGGGAAGTCTCGACGATAGACTACCATTTGTTTGATTCGTGATGATAATAACCCGTCATCACATGTTTGCTCCCAGCCCAATAAGTGACAACGTTGTCTTGGCAATCGCCCACGTGAAGTAATGACTCGGTGTCTTGTCTTATCGGCCGCTCAGTAATCGAGCGGCCGATTTGCTTTTTCGGCTTTCTGCAAGTAATCTTTGTTGATGATTTCGTTGCTGGCGAGGGCACTCAAACATAATGACTGTAGTTTCTAAATTCGATCCATTTGTTGCCGTAGACATAGGGAATTATTCCCTGAAATTTGTCCATATCATAAGAGGTGAAGACGGCAACCCCGTCATCAAAGCACTGGCACATTTGCCAATTCCGGCTTTTTCACATCTCCTATCACCGGAAGAACGCGAAAAGATGAGCCGCGACGATATTGAAAAAGACGCGCTGTCAAAGCTCCAAAAATTCCTTACCAAGCATCTTACCGAGCTTCTATACGATAATCAGATACAGGTTAAACGCGCAATGACGCTGGCTTCCGGGAGACCAGTAACTATTCGATACCTTGAAATTCCTCCGGTCCAGGAAAAAGACGGACTGGATTCCGCTATAAAAATGGAGGCGGCCAAACAGATGCCGTTTTCAAAAGAAAACGCCGTCATGGGGTTTGCGCTGCTCGGGGAAATTCTCCGCGAAGAAAAGCCCCTACTACAAGTTATGGTAGCCGCCCTCCAGAAAGATATCGTCTCAATTGTCTCAGATTGTCTCAAAGGCGGCGGCCTTTTGAACGACGGAATACTGACGCTTCCACAGTCGCTGGAGATGGTCCTCGGAAACCGACTCAAGCCACCCGTCGGCAAAGAAATCCGTATCGCCATCATCCATTGCGGACATAAAACGACATCGATAATGATCTATAAAAACGGTGTACTGAGCTTCTATCGGGACATCAACATGGCCGGAGAAACTATTACCGAAGCCATTCTGGCTGGCGGGGAACAAGACGGGGTTAACATTAAAATCGCCAATATCGATGAAGCCATCGAATTAAAACACGAGATCGGTGTTCTTCCACCTGAGGATATGAAAAAGTTAAGCGGCAAGGAAAGATTCGCCGCTCAACAAATATTCAATACTGTCGAAAAAATTTTTCAGCATATTCAGCTCTCAATAAGCTTCTATATTTCTCAATTCAGTGAATCAGGGATAGATCGGGCTTATCTTTCCGGCGGCTCTTCCGCGATGAAGAATTTCAAGGAATTTATTCAGGAGAGCCTTGAAGTCCCTGTGGAAGCCATTGACCCATTCAAAGAAATCCCGCTGGATGGAACAAATTTTCCTTCGGATCGCCTCATCAACGAATGTTCAGCCATCGCTCCAGCGGTTGGTGTCGCTCTTTATGCCGGGGAGAGTAACGTAATTAATTTCATCGACCTGATGTTTCCAAATCGCCGCAAGCAAAGCTCGGATTACTCCAAGGCAACTTCTAATTTCAGCCAGAGCCTGTCATCCAAATTTAATTTCAAGTTCCAGCTCGATGAACAAAAAATCAAGATTCTTGCGGGACTTGTGGCTATTTTGCTTCTTGTAGTAATCTCCACCCCCTTCGTCATGATCCGACGTGACGTTGCCACGGCCTTGACAATGAAAAGACAACTCGAAGCGCAGCTTGCAGAATTGACCAGCTCGCAAAAAGAAGTTACCGACCTGATTGCCCAAAAAGATAAACTCTCAAAAGAAAGTGGTTTTTCCGATGAAGTAAAAAAGCGCAGATTTCCAAACTCGGAAATGCTCCTGGAACTGGCGAGTGTAACGCCACGTCAGATCTTTCTCCTGCAAGGCGATTTTGCCAGATCCGATGTTAAACGTACATTTAAAATTATGGGACATGCCGACACTTCCGATCGCATCTTTGATTTCCTGAAGATCATGAATACTACAAAATTCTTCAAATCCCCTTCTCTTGATTCGACTGAAGAACAGACGATCGATGAAAAGAACTATTTCATGAAATTCACAATCAGTGGCAAAATAGAAGCACCGGCGGTCACCTTTAAAAGCGCAGATGCGACCTCTGGCGAAAAACAATAGTCATGGCTGAAGAATTCAATATCCAGGAATGGATACAGAAGGCTAAGGAGGACCCAAAGAATAATGTCGCTCCTCTTATCGGAATCATCTTCGCGCTGCTCTTCGGCGCCTACAAACTGCTGTATGCACCTCAGGCAACGATTTTGTCCAAGCAGACAAAGGCCAATAAAGCAATTTCAGAGCAGATCAATGGTCTTCAGAACGCCGTCGCAAATAAAGATGACACGATGACTGAAGTGGCGGACCTTTTAAAGGCACGCTCACAAGTCGAGGCTATGTGCTACAAGAAATCGGAGGCTCCCCTCTTCCTGCAGGAAATCCGCCGTCTGGGAAAACTGGTCGGCATCGACATTAAAAGCATCAATCCACAACCTCCCATTCCAAAAGTATTTGCCGAAACTTTTACTTACGAGGAATATCCAGTCAAAATCAATTTTTCGGGCTCGTTCCAACAGCTGGGATTATTCCTGCGCGTCCTCGAAGCAAGTCCAAAGCTGATTTCCATTGATCTTCCCACGTTGCTCCCCGATGCCAGCGGAACAATAAAGCTGGAACTTACCCCAACGACGATTCTTCTTCCCGAACCGGTTGCGACTGCGACGGCTCAATAATCAGCTATGGACGCAAAACGCTTGTTTTTTCTTGGACTCATCATACTTTCAGTCGTAATGGGTGTGAACTGGTTCAAGAATCGACCCAAAACCAGAAAACCCACTCAAAGACCGACTTCTCTCAATGCAGTGTATCCCGACGATCAGCAGGTTGCATCCAAAGCTATGGACGCACCTCCTCCAATAGATACTGCCTCCAGAACTGTGCTGACCTCAGGACAGGAAGCCATCGATAAGGTTGCCGAAACGGCTTCCGACAGTTCAAACACGGAACCAGACAACCTTGGTTCAATTGGAGACACACCACCAGGTTTTGCTACCGATACAATCTTCGTCGCCTGGAAAAAATTAAATCGCGCGCCATTCGCAGTCTCACCATTCGTAAAAATGATAGAAGCGGCGCAGAAGGCAAAGATTGCCAGTGCAACTCCTTCATCTCATACGAGTTCAGGAACGGCGGTTGTTCTGAATAAACTCATACATCCACTTCCGGTTGCTTTCAGCGGAACAATCGAAACCGATGCCGGACTTTTTGCCATTATCGACCGTCGTATCTACAAGTCGGGAGATGATTTTGGAGGAAAGCAGATCAAAAAAATAGAAAAATCACTAGTTACTCTCGAGAATTCCGGGGGGATTTGGCTTATTCCAAAGAAAGGTGTAAAGCTAACCATAGCTTCAGACGGAACATACGATATCAGCGACGAATTCGCCAAAAAGAACCCATTGGGCAATTAACCACAGATAAAATCGGACAAACACAGATAAGGATGAAAAAAGAATTTATCCACAGATGAACACGGATGGACACAGATAAAAACCGGACAGTGATTAAACACAGAAAAAAACGAATGAACACAGATGAAGAAAAGACGGAATATTAGCCAAAGATAAAACAGATAAAGAGCGGAAAAGAGATTAAGCGCAAATGGAGAAGTTACCGATACAACAAAGATGATCCGTCCGCGAAAAACTTTCTTGTTATTTTTGCTGGCAGTCACATACTTTTCATTGGTTGGCTGTTCAGAAAAAACGATTTATCCGGCCGTATTGCAGACAGTCGTTTCCGTGACTCCATATGAAATTACACCTACCGCGATTTCAGCCACCGGAACGGCAACTGTAACACAGCCCAGCATTGCTCTTCGCTCGGATTCAGGGGTTCCATCTCAACTGAAAAGTTACTCCGTCGCCTATTCAACAAATCTTGGGCAGAATATTCCGGAGCTTCGAATCGAAGAAACCCCGTATGATCTCTTTCTGGCACAGAATGCCACGACAAATATTCCGGTCACTGTGTATACTCAGCGCGTAGTCGATCTCTTCTCCCGCTCGACATCGAATATTTCCCCTATTCGTGCCACGATACTCCTTACTATAAATGACGCAAACGGCAACACCACTCAGCGAGAGGCCAGCTGCCTTCTCTATCAGCTTCGGTAGACTTTTTTCAGTCAGAATTTCCATCAGCCCTACTCGTCAAGGCGTTTCCTGCCGATACAAGAACTGAGTTCTTGTCTTCCGAAGGGAAATCCTCCTCATGCCGCTGTTATTCGATAAGTGCTGGAGAACCACGATTCTTATCGTGGCGCTTCTGCTTTCTGAGTCTTCGAAAACGCTTGTAGAAGCGGGATCTCCACCCCCGGCCTCCGGCGGAGGCGGAACTGGCTCGACTTGGTGTCCGATGCCACGCAAAGGAACGATACGCAGTCCGGCACCAGCTATCCGTGGGAATATCGATCCGGAAGGCATGAGTAAAAATATGTCGGCGATAACATCGTCCGCCTGGCCCCAATCACGCCAGGTTTCCCGGGAATTCGATTTCTACGATCGAACGGCGCTCTCCCCGACATCCATGCCCCATACGACCGGCGACAAAAATCTTCCGCCCGGTCGCGAACGTATTTCCAACGAAACGTTAACGGTACCTGAAGATTTCGGAAGCCCTGAAATCGGCCCATTTTATCAACTCACTGCTCAGCCGGCCTCTTCCGGAAGCCCTATGAATCCGGCACCTATAATTGTTTCAAATCCGCCGATAACTTCCGGAGCAGCCAGATCCGGAAGCCAACATCAGGGGGCTTCCGGTCTTTCAGTTGGAAGCACTTCTCCGACAACAACAGGAGGCGGAGACAATACTCCGACGGCACCAATCACCGGCGCTCAATCGCTTCCTCCGATGAACCCAAGGCCTTCGCCGAATGCACCGATGCAAGGTGAAGTGTCGCTTAGTTCAACGTTTGTCCTTCCAGCCGGATACAATATCCGCATAAAATCACTGGACTTTCGCGATACCGACGTTAAGGATGCACTGCGAGGCCTGGCCGGCCTTGTTAATCTGAATCTGATGCTGGCAAATGACATTACCGGCAATATAACTATTCTATTTAATGATGTTACCGTCGAAGACGCAATGAACACGATTCTGCGAAGTCAGAATCTGGCCTTTTCCTGGGACACAACTATTTTGCGCATTTACAAGGCGGAAAACGCACCTCTCTCTACGGCGATTTTCCCCATTACGAATGCCATCGCCAGCGATGTAAAATCGATCATAGACAAGACGCTCACTCCCTCCCGGGGAAGCTCGGAAATTGATCCCAGAACCAACTCACTGATAATCAAGGATACTCCGAACGTTATCGAGAACATTCGAAATCTGCTCCCGCAGATAGATATAAAAGAAACCACTGTCGATATCCAGACACGCCCTGTCACTGAGGTGTTTTATCTCGATTATGTCGATGCCGTGAACCTGACGGGGCCGATCAATATGGTTGTTCCAGGAGCGAGTATACAGACATATTCATCCGCACAGTCATCACAGGCTGCTGCTGCGGGCGGCGCAGCCGGTGGCGGTACGCCAAGCGCCGGGCGTATGGATATGATGATCATTACAGCCACGCAGAATAGTCTGGACAAGATCCGTGAGCTCATTACAAAGCTGGACATTGCACCAATCCAGGTTACAATCGATGCGCATATCTATGAAATTAATCTAAATGAGGAAGAGCGTCTCGGAATCAACTGGCAGAAATCGATTCCCATTCCGGGAACCACGGAAAACGCATTCAGCGCAAATATCGCGCCGGAAACATCAGACGCAGGCGGGACGGGGGTTTTCAGATTCGGAAGCCTCAACGTGAATCAGTTTACGGCATTGCTCGCCATGCTGAAAACACATGATTTTGCCAAGGTGCTTTCCAATCCGGTAATTACGACCCTCAACAATCGACAGGCAAACATAACGGTTGGGCAGGCGATTTCTTTTATTTCGGCATCCAATGTGAACGCTCAGACCGGAAACGTCTCTAACACCGTCAGCCAGGTAAACGCAAACATCACTCTTCTTGTAACTCCATCCGTCACAGGTAATGATGAAGTTTTTCTGAACATCAATCCGACAATTTCCAGCGTATTGGGATTCACAACGCTCGGCGGCAATGCTACGCCGAATCTGAGTAATCGCAGCGCACAAACTCAGGTTATCGTGAAAAACAATCACACGATAGTGATCGGCGGCATGATAAAAACCGACAAGAGCGACTCGATTTCCAAGGTTCCTTTTCTGGGCGATCTGCCAGGAATAGGAAAAATGTTTCAGAAAAAAACGAGTTCGGAAACGCGCACGGAGCTGATTATCTTTATAACACCGCACATCGTTCGCGATCATTCCGCGCCATCAACGGCATCATTGCAAGATAAGTCCGGGAAAAAGATCGTCGCATTGCCTGAACCTCGCCTGAGCGTCCAGCCCTGAAAGATGCATTGAATATTGTTTTGGCATGCCATAAAACCTCGGCGGGCCCGGCGGTCCCGCCCTACCTGAAGCTATTCCTTTGTAGAGCTATTAGAGTCGCATAATCCGCGAAATTCAGTCATAAAGCAGACAGATGAAATAAATGCTCTTGCAATAATATTTTTTTGCAATGCAAAATAATATCTTGACTTGTGTCAAACATTTTGCTATTATTTATTTGTGAGCAAGCGATCCGATACCGGAACGCAAAGCAAAACCAGTTGCAAAAAAATATTATAACAGGAGAACTAAACCCATGATGAACCAAAACCTTTTCGATCGCGACGAAATGATCCGCCTCTCCCGCGAAGGCATGGAAAACAGCATGCGTTTCTTCATGACACTCAACGAGAATATCGTGAAGCTTGCCGACATGTCCCGTGACGCTATCAACGAAACCAGCAAGAAAAACCTTGAGATGATCAACAAGGCATTTGATGAATATCAGAAGAACAACCGGGTCGTAACAAGCCGCATAGAGACTTTTACCCGCGACCTGTTCAATCAGACCACCCAGAAAACTGAAACCCACTCCAAACAGGCCTGATACATCCGGTCGGGCAAAATGCATTAAAAGCGCCTTGATGGGGCAAACTTCCGGGCATCCCGCTTCACACCTCGGCGTGCCCGGCGGTCACGCCCTACCATAGTCATAGTCTCGCCCTTTCGGGCGCCTTGCCTCATGAGAGCCGCGCATCGGCCAATTTTTGATTAATTGCGCCTACCCTGATTCAGACGATATCGCATCGCAAAATAACAGTTACGGCGGGCACGGCATTTCGTGCCCGCCGTAACTGTTATTCATCAGAAAATAGGCATCCCGCATTTACTGCAGAATTTTATCTGCATATCGTTTTCTGTACCGCAGTTCGCGCATTCGATCACTTTCGGCTTCGTATCTATCTGCACATTCTGTTTGCTCTGCTGCTCTGTCGTAAGTCCCATTAATACCGACTGCGAACGAACTGTCGATGCCGCCGCCGCCGATTGAGCTCCAACCGTGACTTCCTCGCCCATGGCTGTCGATTTACTCATAACCGTTTCCAAATTCACACCCGCTTTTACTTTCTTAACCAAAAAAATCTCGATAGCCATAGACTTTCCCTTAACCATGATAGGTTCTAAAACCTCGGTTTCGAAGCACTCCTTGACGCGCTCGAACACAGCACGCGTGATAAGGATCTCCATCGGCTTTGCATTCGCCATGACACGAGCACCCAGATTTACGTTATCCCCGATAACGGTATAAGAAAGCTGCTTTTCAGACCCCATATAGCCGGCCGTCATAATACCCGTATGAATACCGATACCTATTTCAATGACCGGCTTTCCTTCCTTTTTCCACACAACCTGAAGCTCACGTAAAGCGGACATCATAGTGATCGCACAAAGAACAGCCCTGAATGGATCATCGGGCTGGCTGGCCGGTGCCCCGAACAAAGCCATCATTTCATCACCTACATATTTGTCCAGAGTTCCGTCCATCTGCATCAGAATATCCGTCATGCGCGTAAAGTAAACGTTGAGCTGTTCGACGAGCACCTGTGGATCCATTCCTTCGGACATCCGGGTAAAACCTCGAATATCCGAGAAAAAAACAGTCACCTCGCATTTGGTTCCGCCCAGCTTCATCATCGACGGATTTTTCAGCATCATTTCGAGAACACGCGGCGACACGATTCGCGACAGAGCACCTTTCATCTCCTCGTTTTTACGCAACTGTTCCTCGGAAATCTTTTTCGTCGAAGAGAGATCCTCCATGGTAGCGGCATATAGTTTGGCGTTGCTCATAACCAGCCCCGCGACATCGGCACAGGTCGCTACAAGATTCTGATCATCGCGTGTATAATCCGCTTTCTTCAACTTCTCGACGTTGATGACGGCGAATATTTTTTTCTGAACATAGATCGGAGCGATAAGAATAGATTTCAATAATCCTTTATCAACAAGACCGCTCGTCTTCGGATCGAGCTTTAAGTCCTGAGCGCCGATAAGACTGGTTACGGCGACACTTTTGGAAGACGTCATCAGGTAACCAAGCATGCTGTTCTCTTCATGCGGAATAACGAGCTCTTTAAGTCTCCGCGATTCGTTTTCCGGGGTCCCCTTGTTAACTTCCACAACTCGAAGACAAGAATCCTTTTCATTATTCAACAGAAGTTGAACGCGCTCACCATCAACGCCCTTCTCAATATTTTCGATGATCGCCTTATAGATTTCGCTGTGCTCGAGACTTTTTGAAAGTTCCTTCATGCGCACAAGCGTCGAAGAGAATTTCATTGTTTTCTGATTCAATAACTCCTTCAACTCATCTGTTTCGCGCCTGAAACGCTGATCTGCCGTTTCATTCGGATTTAACGGTTTTTCTTCTTTTGCGCCTTTCAGCTTTCTCTTTGTATCACCTTCTCTCGCACTGACGAGCGGTGCAAGACCAGCAAGTTTCTCATTTTCAGCGGCTTTTTCCCTTAACTGCTCATCCCGATATTGAGCCACAATCGCTGGATCCACACGGCTTTTCGGAACTTCACCCTCGATCGCCCTCATCTTTTTTGTCTGTTCCCACCGGTAGAACAGATAAAACGAGAACAGGGCCGCGGATACAACCAGCATGGAATACAAGGCAAACCAGTCTTCCAAGGGATATTTTTCCGGTTGAAATGTGAGAAAATATGTTCCTCCGATAAGTGCTGTCGGAAGAAGCAGTATCAACAGCGCGACAGAAATACGCTCACCCAGGAACCCAATCGTTCCAACGACGGCGAAAAGATAAAAATGCTCATACAGCCACTTGATTGTTCTCGGAGCCTTGTTCGTGGCAATAAGATATGAGGCCAGAATAGTCGCCACAAATCCTGCTAAAGCTAAAAAATCAATAAGCTTTCCGGCAGAACTTTTTTGTTCCAACCCCGAATCAGACATATTCACACGACCTCATGACAACACAACCACCTGAGAAAGCGCACTACGCTTTCTCAGGTGGTTCGTCACCTCTTAAAACAAACGGAATCAAGCGGTGTCGGTTACCGCTTGAACCGTTCAGCGCGCAGTCTGAGCCATCAGCTCACGTTGTCGTTTTGTAGCCTCGACATCTATCGAAAAACTCAGCTTCAACACATCACCCTCGGCAACGCCTTCCGGCAAGCGAGTCTTGAACAGGCGCAATACATCGCCGTTTTCAATAAGACACCGAACATACCCACCCTCTATCTTGTCAATAACTGCCTGCATTGTTACACACTCCTTTTATTGGGGTTCACTCAGGCTGGAACGAGTCAGGACGCCTTCTACGAAAGGCGGAATCTCTATCAATGACTCCTGAACGCGGGCTATCTCGATGAAAGCTACCCGATTTCCCCGCATATCGCCGGAACGAGTCATGTAGACTTCGATGCGAAATACAGTTTCGTTCTTAAAATTCTTATGCGGAAACGTCTTGAGAAACAAGCTGCTCCCATCAGGCAAAAATAAAGTGAAACTTTCCTGCAAAGGCCCGACAACAAGCGACATCTCCACTCCCATATCACGCCCGAAACGTGCAAGATAAGTGTCGACTGTCTTGAAGACGGCCTGGCCGAGTTCCGTGAGTGTCAACAGCTTTCCTTTTTCCATTCCTCACCTTTCACGAAAGCTTCGAGCGAAAGTCCGGGCATATTTTCACCCGACCGCTTGCGAACTGTAATAGTCCCTGCGTTCGCTTCTTCGTCGCCAAGCACAACCATGAATGGGATCTTCATGAGTTGTGCCGCGCGAATCTTGTATCCGATCTTGTCGCTGCGGAAGTCCGTATTTACGCGAATCCCCGCCCGCCTGAATCCATCTTCCACCTTTTTGGCGTAATCGATATGCTTGTCGGAAATCGGAAGTATGATGACCTGAACGGGCGCGAGCCAAGTCGGCATCGCTCCGCCGTGGTGTTCCAACAGAACTCCGAAAAATCGTTCCAGCGAGCCTAGCAATGCCCGATGAACCATATATGGGCGATGCTTCTCGCCATCTGCACCGATATATGTCATGTCAAATCGCTCAGGCTCATTGAAGTCAAATTGTATGGTGGTCATTTGCCATTCACGTCCAATGGCATCCTTGATCTTGAGATCTATCTTCGGACCATAGAATGCCCCCCCACCCTCATCGATCTCACATTCGAGCCCTTCCTTGTCGACGGCACGCTTAAGGGACTCGATTGCCTGATCCCAGCGGGTGGGTTCGCCTACTGCTTTTTCCGGGCGCGTGGCGAGATACGCCTTGACTTTTTCAAAGCCAAACGCCCGCCAGATAGAAAGACTGAAGCGCAATACCTCGGAGATTTCAGACTCTATCTGCTCGGGAGTGCAGAGGATATGTGCATCATCCTGGGTAAATCCGCGCACCCGTAACAAACCATGCAGAACACCGCTCTTCTCGTAGCGATAAACTGTGCCAAGCTCGGCCCAGCGCAGCGGAAGATCGCGATAAGAACGGTTTTGGGTCTTGTAGATCATGATGTGAAACGGACAATTCATGGGCTTGATGAAATAATCGAACTCATCAATCTTCATGGGGCTGTACATGCTGTCTTTATAAAAGCCGAGATGACCGCTGGTTTCCCAGAGCCATGCACGGCCGATGTGTGGGGTGTATACCATTTCATAACCATTTCTGAAATGCTGCTCCTTCCAGAAACTTTCTATGATATGGCGGATACGTGCACCCTTCGGATGCCAGAAAACAAGCCCCGGACCAACTTCTTCATGTACGGAGAAAAGATCGAGCTCCTTTCCCAGCTTTCGATGATCACGTTTTTTAGCCTCTTCAAGCATATTCATGTATGCATCCAGCTCTTCTTTGGTCGCGAAGGCTGTGCCATAAATCCGCTGCAGCATCGGCTTCTTCTCGTCTCCGCGCCAATACGCACCGGCAACAGAAAGTAATTTGAAATGCTTGATTACGCCGGAATGCGGAAGATGCGGGCCTCTGCATAGATCAGCAAACTCACCCTGCGTATATACCGAAACCTTCTCGTCAGGAATTTCGCCTATCAGCTCAAGTTTTAATGGCTGATTCAGCTTTCTGAAAGTTTCCATCGCCTCAGCTTTGGTCAGAAGAGCATATGAAAAAGGCTCTTTCGCTGCAATAATAGCCTTCATTTCCTTCTCAACTATTTCGAGATCCTCAGTGGTGAGCGACCGCGACAGCAGGAAGTCGTAATAAAAACCATTTTCGATGGTCGGCCCGATACCGAACTGCGCATCCGGAAACAGTTTCCGAACGGCCTCGGCAAGTATATGGGCCATCGAGTGACGATATACCTCGGCGGCATCCGGAGATTTGAGAGTCACGATCTCGAGCTTCCCGGAATGAGGAATTGTCGCGCGAAGGTCTATGAATTGACCATCGAGTTTGGCCGCAATTGCGGCTTCCGCAAGCTTAGGACCGATCGCACGCGCGGCATCCAGGGCTATTATTCCTGCCGGATGTTCGACGCTCTTGCCATCCGGAAGCGTTAAAACAATTTTATCGGACATATCGAAAGACTCCTTCGATCAAAAACGAATTTCCATTGACAAATTTCCGTGAATACACAAGACGACTCGTCGGTCGTCGCAAAACAGTTGCAAACATGATAATTCGTCGAGACGATTTCGGCAAGGATAAAGATTAAAAGAAAGAAGAATTAACCACAGATGAACACGGAATGAACACAGATTAAAACCTAAAAGAGAAAAAACCACAGAAAAGACCGGAAAGAGAGGGAACCACAGATGAACACGGATGGACACAGATTAAGACCGAACAGGAGTCCATATATGTTCATCTGGGTTCATTCGCTTTTATCTGCGGTTAAATCCGCGCAGATTACAAGCAAAAGTTGACGCGAAATCAGGCTTTTATTGTTACCTTGCGAAAATGACGTTTTCCGGACTGCAGAAGGAAACTTTCTCCTGCTTTGAACATCTTTGCCGGGTCATCCTGCTTTGTCTGATCGATCTTCACTCCGCCCTGAGTGATAAGTCTGCGAGCTTCTCCGCCTGAGGGCGCAAGCCCTGCCTGAACGAGAATTTTGACGAGCGCCAGCCCATCGGCAGGAGCAGACAAATTAATTTCTTCGACATGCTCAGGAACCCCATCCCCGCTCTTGCCGAACATTTTTTCAAAGCCCGCTTCGGCGGCGGCTCCAGCCGCATCACCGTGATATTTGGCGGCAATAGTACGGGCCAGTTGTACTTTTACAGCCTTGGGTTCAATCTTCATGCGTTCTTTTACGGCTGTTATATCTGCTGGAGAGAGGTCTGTAAGCAAATCGAAATAACGCGGCATGAGCTCGTCCGGAATAGACATGAGCTTACCGAAAATCTGGTCGGCGGATTCATTTATTCCAACGTAGTTCCCGAGACTTTTAGACATTTTCTCCTTGCCATCGAGTCCTTCGAGAATCGGCAGAGTCAGCGTTACCTGGGGCTCCTGTCCATATGAACGCTGCAATTCACGACCGACCAGCAGATTGAAAGTCTGATCGACTCCGCCAAGCTCGACGTCGGCCTGCAACGCAACCGAATCATACCCCTGCATCAGCGGATACATGAACTCGACAATGCTGATCGGTGTCTGATTTTTGAAGCGGGTCGAAAAATCATCGCGTTCCAGCATTCGTGCAACCGTATATTGTCCGGTCAGCTTCAGAACGTCAGCAAAAGTCATAGCATTCAACCAATGACTGTTGAAAACAATCTTCGTTTTCGACAAGTCGAGAATCTTGCCGATTTGTGTTTTGTAGGTATCGGCATTTTTCATGACGTCCTCTTCGGAAAGCGCCGGCCGGGTCTTCTTTTTCCCGGTCGGATCGCCAACCCGCCCGGTGAAATCGCCGATCAGAAAAACGGCCTGATGGCCGAGATTCTGGAATTGCCGGAGCTTCTGCAGAACTACCGTGTGCCCGAGATGTATATCCGGGGCGGATGGGTCGGCACCGAGTTTTACGACGAGAGGTTTGCCGGTCTTGTATGATTTTTCGAATTTGGCGAGCAATTCCTCTTTGGAAATGAGATCGGCAGCGCCAATGGAAACGACTTCCAACTGTTCTTTCGGGGTCAGTGCAAATGACACGGCTTATAACTTCCTTAATTCGGCCAGATACAGGCCGAGTTTTTCATTTTGTATACGGTAACCATCCAGGCTGGCGCGAAAACCATCGACCACTTCGGCAGGAGCCTTTGCTACGAATCCGGTGTCTGCGAGTTTTACCGATATGCGCTCGATCTCTTTTTCCAGTTTGGCAATTTCAGCGCTGATCCGGGCGATCTCCGGAGGAGCATCAATAAGACCTTCGAGATTCAGACACACTTCGGTCTCGTTCATCAGACCAATCAGATGTTTGGCAGGTTTCGCATCGACCAGTTCGATCCTTTCGACTCCGGCCAAATTACGGATCATCGCTGCGTGTTCCTGGAATAAACCTGCATGTGATCCGCTGTTAAGCACACGAATGATAAGTTTTTTCGCGGGAGAAATATTCGCTGATGCACGCAGATTGCGAATAACACGAACAGCCTCCATGACATCGCGAACCTCGTTTTCAAGCGGAACATTTACACACGCACCATCGAACGCGGGAAACGCGGCATTGATAAGCATTCCACTTGATCCGGGAAGCTTCTGCCAGATTTCTTCGGTCACAAACGGCATGAACGGATGGAGCAGGCGCAACGCCCCATCAATGACTTCGACCAACGTCTGGCGAAGTGCATCTTTATCCGGGCCATCCGGGCCAAACAAAACCGGTTTGCTCATTTCTATGTACCAGTCGCAGAATTCATCCCAGATAAAATCATATACAGTCTTGAGCGCATCATTGAATCTGTACTGGCCATCAGCAAGACACTTACGGGTCTGCTCGATCGCACCATGCAGCCGCGAAACAATCCAGCGATCCCATGTTGAACCCCTGCCTGAAGATGCGCACGCGGGTGAAATCTCCAGTCTGAAGTCTTCCCCGAGATTCATAAGGACGAACCGCGATGCATTCCAAAGCTTATTGGCAAAGTTCCGCCCCATCTCTACTTTGTCAGCAGAGAAGCGGATGTCCTGGCCTACGGGCGCCAGATAGATGACGGTAAAGCGCAGGGCATCGGCACCGTATTTAGCTATTATTTCGAGCGGATCTGGGGAGTTGCCCAGACTCTTGCTCATCTTTCGGCCCTTCATGTCGCGGACAATACTGGTGAAGTATACGTCATGGAACGGACACTCGCCCATGAAGGCATACCCAGCCATGACCATGCGTGCCACCCAGAAAAAAATGATGTCGGGACCTGTAATCAACGTATCGGTTGGATAGAATTTGCGCAAACTCAAAGTTTCATCAGGCCACCCCAGAGTCGAAAATGGCCACAGCCACGATGAAAACCACGTATCCAGAACATCCTCGTCCTGGGTCAGTCTATCTGTCGCACCACATTTTTTACAGGCTTTCGGATGCTCTTTCGCAACCATCACTTCGCTACAGGCACCGCAGGTGTATGCGGGAATGCGATGTCCCCACCATAATTGGCGACTGATGCACCAGTCACGGATATTTTCCATCCAGTGCAGATATACGCCCACCCAGCGCTCAGGCGTGAAACGCAGCTTTCCGGTCTTCACCGCCTCGATAGCCTTTTCGGCAAGCGGCTTCATCTTCACAAACCACTGGTCAGAAAGATATGGCTCAATAACTGTATTGCACCGCTCGCAGTGACCTACGGCCAAAGCATGGTCTTCGATTTTTTCGAGCACACCTTTTTCCTGCAGGTCGAGTACCAGTTGTTCGCGGCACTTAAAGCGCTCGACTCCTTTGTACGGGCCTGCGGCATCATTCATTACGCCCGCTTCATCCATGACAATGATCTGGGGAAGAGAATGTCGTCGCCCCATCTCAAAATCGTTGGGATCATGAGCCGGCGTTACTTTAACCGCCCCGGTGCCAAACTGCGGATCGACGAAATCGTCAGCTATAATCGGAATCTCCCGCTGCAAAATCGGCAGTATGAGCTTTTCGCCGATAAGTGCGCGAAATCTATCGTCCTCAGGATTCACGGCCACGGCGGTATCCCCAAGCATCGTTTCCGGCCGCGTTGTGGCAACGGTGACGTATCCTTTGCCGCTCTTCAGTGGATATTTTATGTACCATAGGTGTCCCTTGGTATCTTCCGGAATTTTTTCTTCGTCGGACAAAGCAGTTCGACAACGCGGACACCAGTTAATTATGTATTTGCCCTTGTAGATCAGTCCTTGTTCATAAAGTTTAACAAAGCTTTCCTGAACGGCCCTCGACAGCCCTTCATCCATGGTGAATCGCTCGCGTTGCCAGTCACAGGAACATCCAAGCCGTTTGAGCTGATCTATAATGATTCCGCCATATTTTTCCTTCCAGGCCCAGACGTGTTCCAGAAATTTTTCGCGACCAAGCTGGTGACGATTTATTTTTTCCTTGGCAAGCGCCTTCTCGACAACATTTTGCGTTGCAATTCCCGCATGATCAGTGCCGGGAAGCCATAAGGTTTCCTGCCCATCCATGCGATGGTAGCGAATCAATATGTCCTGAAGCGTGTTATTTAGTACATGCCCCATTGTCAACATTCCGGTGACATTTGGCGGGGGAATCACGATGGTGAATGTGGGTCGAACAGTTGTCTCTTCGGCATGAAAAGCGCCGGAGGATTCCCATTCCTGGTAGCGTCTATCTTCTACCAAGGCGGGACTGTAAGCTTTGTCCAGGGGAGTTTGCGGCACTTCCCGGGTTCGGGAGGTTTGCTCTGATTGGGGCGAGTTTTGTGTCGTCATGTTTGTTCCGATCTTTTTCGTAAAAATGAATAAAGCTATAAACAGATATGGAGCACGGTTTTCCGTGCCCCATAATACCTGAATGACTCACGATCAGGAGGCCCGCTCGATCTCTCACGCTTATTTCAAGGCGCAGAGACCATTCGGTCACTCCTGAATCAGCTTCATGAGCTTGTCAAATTCGCCGGGCGGCAAATTGAGGCTTTTCGCCTGCTTGGAAATCGTGTTTTTAACTTCGAGAGCATGAATGCGCTCCACCAGCTTAGGATCTGGTTTCAAAGCCACAGCCTTCTGAAGAACCTCAACGGCTTTCGAGAACTCTGAAGCAAATCCATGGACATCGGCAAGACGCACCAATATAGGCACAAACTCGCCGTCGAGTGAAAGGCCGTCTTCCAGGTATATGCGAGCTTCGGAATATCGGCTTTCTTCGATCATGCGATCAGCAAAGCGCAAATAAGTCGCCGGAGTTGGTTCGAAGGTGGGTAAAGAATCAACCGGCAGCCCGTTGGGCGCAACGATCTTTGCTCCGCACAAGTGACAAAACCGGCTATCGGCATTTGTCTGCATGACATTGCAGCTTGGGCAACTGAACAGATTCTGAACAACCCAGACCTTCGATTTCTTGACTACGGAATCCCCGCGTCGATAGCCCTTTTCGACTTCGAAAACGATCATCTTGTCTGCAAACCGGTCCGAGCGGAAATAATCGGTCGCAACATGTCGTGTCGGATTAAACTCTTCTGAAATAACAGGCATATACTCGATCTGATTCGGCAGAATCAGACGATCGAGCAACTGCTTATGCAAAACCTGAAGTTCGGGAATCTGGTTCTGCAAAAGAAACGAATCGAGACCATCGAAGAAGTCGATGAAGTGTGTCAATACCTCGCTGTCCGAAGAGAACAGAATTGATTTTCCGGATGATGAATTTTCGCCAAGCCTCTTTTGTAACAAAGCGATTTCTTCGTCCCGGCGTGTGACTTCTTCCTGGGTTTGTCGGAGCACCTGCTCGAACTTCTGTATTGCCAACAACTGGTCAGCAACCTGCCCTGTCAATAAGTCCACTTCAGCTTTCATTGCTATATCGGCATCGGCGGCGTGAGAGCTTTTGGCCTCGGCGGCGGCTTTGTAATGGGCGACCTCTTCCAGGGTGACGGCAAGAGTACCTTTTAGTTCCGCCATCGAAACCATATTAGTGGCCTGAACAGCTTTGAGCGCGGCTATTTCCAGGTCTCGGGCGGATATTTCTGAGTCCGCATTCGAAACCGAGGCCAAACTTGATGTCAGACTGGCGATTTCCGCATTGGAACTTTCCTGGGCAGCCCTTAAAGTCTGTACTTCAACTGCAAGTCTCTCCCGTTCGGATTCCAGGGCAGTAAGTTTCATGGCGGTCTCGGTCATATCGAGACCCTCAGCCTCTAAATTACGAATTTTTGCCTCAAGTGAGGCAACTTTGGCTGCTTCAACCTGAGAAGTCGCCAGAGCGGACTCGAGCTCTGAGGCTCGTACAGCTTCTTCTGAGGACTTGGAACGAAGCATTTCCAGCTCAGCTTTTACATCGGACAGTTCAGAAACGAGCCCACCATCTGGCTCCGGTGCTCCTATGCCTGCCGACGACAAAGCAGTGATCTGCTCATCTTTTTGAGACAAGGAAGTTTGCAGGCTGACGATCTCAGCCTCTAACTCAGCTATCCGGGCAGTCAGCTCGGGCGAAGGCTCGGTAACAGGCGCGGGTTCAGGCTGAGCGGCGGCAGTTTTCGCAAAAGCCTCCGCTTCTTCCAGGCGCGCCCGAACTCCGGCCAACTCGGTCTCAAGATTCGATTGCAGCTGCGCCATTGCAGCGGCATTACTTTTTTCCGCGGAAATCGCTTCTTCGGCGGATGCAACTTTCTGGTGTTCCGCCGCTAGCTCTTCTTCAAGACGGGCAATGCTTGCCTGGAGCTCAGGAACCCGCGGGTCTTCCATGGGGACCGGCTCATGCGAAGCGGTCTTCTGCTGCTCCTCAATAGCCCTGTTCAATGCCTGAATCTGCGCATCCTTCTCGTGAAGGGCGGACGCAAGCTGCTCTTTTTGTGATGTAAGCTCAGATTCAAGGCTCTTGGTCTCCGTCTCTTTCGCCTCGAGAGCCTTGACGAGATCAGCCTTTTTCGGACCGTCCCCGCCCCCATCTTCGAGCTGGGCCTTCAGATTTTTGATCTGAAGCTGAAGCAGTTTGATGAGGTTGTCCTTCTGGACTATCTGTTGGTTGAGTTTCTTGAAAAACTCGCTACTGAGGCTGAATTCGGCCTTATCCTCACCTGGATTCATAGCTTCTCCCAAAACTGGTGTTCGAAAAAATATCTCATCGTGGCCCGGCAAAACAATACCAACTCATGAAAAGTGGCGCCGTACCCCGATCGAATACAAAATGCCTTACAACATACCACACCCAAGAACCCATTTCAACTAAACGAAATTAATAGTATTAAGACGAAGAAGAAAAACTCATTTTTTATTTTTCCCAATATGTAAGCCTTCATCATCCTTCCCCTTCTTACTTTTATCCTTGGATTTGTCTTTATCAGCCGCAGTTTGCGGTTGTTTCGGCTTTTCATCGGATATCGACTTTTTCAGGGAATCGACCTGAGTCTGTAATCCCGTGGAACATTTGGGACATATAATGCCGTCTGAAATTATAAGTCCGCAGGTCTGGCATTCATGTGTAATGTGCACTCCAGCCCTCTCCAGACGTCCCGAATTCACAAAGTGTTCCACTCGTTTCACCGCAATTCCCACATTCCCAGCCACTTCACCGATTGATGCTCCTGGATGCGCTCGTATATAATCTTTCACCTGAATAAAGTATTCTTCTTCTTCCTGATGACATTTTGAACAGATATCCCGCAAAAACTTCACCATCACAGCTCCGCAAATATGACAGGTGATTAATTGAAGATCCGCCATCTTCCAATGCCAACCTTTCCGGGAACACAAATATTCCCATCTATAATCTATATCGGCTATCTTGGCAGGAAGTTTCAATAGCTGTTATACTTTAATAAGATTACTGAAATGGTAAATTTCCGAAAAGGCGGTGTAATATATATGAAAAGACACTTAATGCTGGTCTTAGTGCTGTTATTGGCCTTCGGAAATCTTTGGGTCTCTTCAGTCGCAGCTGAAGACGAAGTAACGACAACCACAACAGTTGATCCGAAGACCGGAGCAACGACAGTCACTACAGTTAACCACAAAACAGGAGAAACATCGTCTACAACGAATTCCGGCCCATCGACTTCATCCGGAAACACGACCGGAAGCTCTGACGGCTACGATAAAATCGACCATGTAATAAGTGGGCACGGCACTACCACACAAAACGGCCAAGTTATCTCCAACTCAGGAATCGACGTTAATTCGAAAACCGGAAAAACCAACGCGGATTACGTTAACGACACATTGAATGCAGCTGCGAAACTCCCAAATATCGTCAGCGGCAACTCCTGGAGTCGCACCAAAAGCTGGAAAATCGGTGCTGATGGAAAACCCGAGGAAGTTCGCGAGAGCTATCATGAGGGAAAGCTTGATACATCCCAGTCACACACTCCAGCCCCCCCGCCCACGGATTGTCCTTCCACGCCCACCACGGAGCCTCCCTCTCCTCCTACAGCTCCACCGACGCAAGCTCCCGTTACCCCGCCAACAGCAGCACCAACTACCGCTGCCGCGCCTCCAACGGGGGTTCCAACTCCCCCTACTGCTCCGTCAACTCCTCCCACGGCCGCAGTTCCGGGCAATCCTGTTCCTCCAACAACAGCTGCCATTCCGCCCCAAAAAAAGGGAACTGAAATAGCCCCCACAAAACTTCCTGTCGGCATTCCACCGGCAACAGTCATTCTTTCGATTCATGACCCGATTTCCCCAACCGATCAATCCTTCAACAGTTCGATAGATCCAGCCACGATTGCCCGGCCGATTCCGGAAGACACACGTGCCCGCTTCGGCCTGGAAATCGCCCAAGACATGGATCCAAGCAAAATTACGGTCACCGTCACCGACCCGGAAGACCCCAAAGAGCAAGGTTACGCTCGCAACATTTTCCATGTATTCCGCACACCGTCTGATGACAAATACTCGGTTTCAGTTTTTTATCCGGACGCAGTTACAAAAACGCCAAAAAAACTACTGTTAGTAAAAGTTCCGGTCTATCGCATGAATTTCAAGAATCGTACAATCGATACCACATCCGGTCGAACCTCGGATTCCGACGTTCCGGCTGCTGCAAATAACGGGGCGCCGATATCAAACATAGGCAACAGCAGCTCGGGCGGCTATGGAAGCACATCCCCTGAAAATGACGCTAAGAATGATTTTTCTGATTTGTACAACGATCCAAGCGTTCCATCAAATGAACAGGGCAACACTAACGCTGACGCTCATATAGCCGGTGCAATCACCTCCGGAAAAGCGGCCACCGACGGTAGCACCGACGGAACGGCAGCCGGGGCTGGAGCAGGCTCCTCCTCTTCCGGAAACTCCTCCACCGATGACCCAAGCGCGATTCACGCCGCCGGTTCAACCGCCATCAACTCTTCCTCTGACCAGGCAGGAACGCAGGTTGCGGCAGCCCCCCATGAAGCCGGCAAATCTACGGCAGGCATGACAGCTGCTCAGAGACTGGCGGCCAAGGCCAAGACAGCCAAGGCAGCCGGTGCCGGCTCCCAAGGCTCGACGGCAGGCTCTTCGCAAGGTTCTTCCGGAAACAATTCTTCCACCTGTTCAACTTGTGGTTCATCAGATGGCTCATCCGCCGGGTCATCAGGTGGTTCATCCATCACGGGATCTTCCGCCGGGAGCGATGCAACCGCAGGCTCCGACGGTGGAACATCGGCTAATGTCGCCGTATCAGACGGATCGTCAAATACTATCCCAGATGCTCCTCCCGAAAACAGTAACGGAGGCCTGAAAACGGCCGCTGCCCAAGGCGGAGTCACCACGGCTCAAAAAGAGACAGCCGTGAAATCTCACATCGTTTGCCTTTCCATGCGGTCGGCGGCTGCCGAAGCAGGCCAGTCATTTGACTTTGTAAGCGACCAATATCCCACAGCACAAGCTTTGAAGGTGAACACGCCCGTGGATTTCTCCATCGATATCGGTCAAAATGTTAAGAGAGAAGCTGTAACGGTTGTGCTTTTCGATGGGAAATCGAAAACTCAGATCACTGGGAATTCTTTCCAGGCGGCTTTCCCGGCTCCGACTGCAGAAGCCTACGTCTGGATCTACGGAGACGCTGAAGGAAAATCCTTCTCATATAAAGTATCTATTCCGGTTCAAGGCCTCTGACTAAAATAAGATCAGCGCCCATTTTTCTCGAAAAATGGGCGCTGATCTTATTTTACTGCTAAGCGAAACGCACTTTTTCAGCTGAACAAATCAGCCGTTCTGAACCGTCGGGAAGACGTATCCGCAGTCCTCCGGTCACGCATAAGCCCACTGATTCAGCGTTCAGGATTTCGTCACCTGCCCCGGTAATGATAATTTTTCGTCCCCACATAGGTCCGGATGCCGCTTCCCATGCCCGAACAAGAGATTCAGACGAATCATATTCTTCACTCAGATTCGACCAAGAGGTAAGAATTGCCGCGAGTAGTCTTGCCGGATGTAGAATCTTTTGCCGGATGATATCTGTGCCGGCTTGCGGCAACCTGGGCAACTCCGGCCGAAGAGTGGTGCCAATGGCTTCCTCCACACTCCTGGCTGATTCACCGGAGGGGATTTCCGGTCGCAAACCCCGAAGGTTGACGCCGATCCCAACAACGAGTCGGCCGATTCCATTTGTGGCAATGCGGCTTTCGACAAGTATTCCCCCGACCTTGGCATTCCCGGACCATAAGTCGTTCGGCCACTTGAGCCAGAACGCGCCGGAAGCCCATGGAAAAAGTTCGTGCAAGGCGCGATACAACGCCAGACCCGTGGCAATTGATACCGGAAACCCTCGAACAGGTCCTTCGATACACGGCCAGGAAAAGGAAAACAAAAGCGAATCACCCGGATTATCCCACCAGGAACGACCGAACTGCCCCCTACCGGCGGTCTGATGATCTGCAGCCATAACACGCTCTGGCACAGGGTTCAAACTCCAATCGGCCTTGAGTGAATTATTGGTTGAATCGATTTCACCAACATGAATGAATGCATGAGATTCGAAGCCCGGAATTTTATGTAGAATGTCAGGCAGTTCATCCCATGTTTCCGGAAATGACGACGTCAGGGCAACTTGCAAAATTACCATAATATGTCGTGCTCCTTAGCATGGTGATTCATGCCTCGCCCGTATACAGGCGAGGCATGAATCACCCTACGTTATATCGTTAATATTGCAAGAAGCTCAAAGAAGTGGAGTGCGCTCAATGAAGGGATAATCACGGCGCAGCTTTTGAAGTTCGGCAAAGCGAAACCTGGCAGTTAAAATGCCAGGTTTGCGACCTGAGGAGGCTGTGATTTCACCGAACGGCCCGGCCGCGAGGCTTCCGCCAAAAAACGTGAGCGTCGCTTCACTTCCGCATCGATTAACCGCAACGAGGGCAGCCTGATTTTCGAGTGCGCGGGCGCGTGCGAGCAGCGTGAAATGATCTTCGCGTGGATCCGGGAACTGGGCCGGCACAAGAAAAAGATTGGCGCCCGCAAGCATCTGTCGTCGAAAAAGTTCGGGAAAACGCAAATCGAAGCATATACCCACGCCTATGTTCCAGGGGCCTGCTGCAACGGGTAATGGCAGTTCATTCCCGGCTTCAAAATATTTCGGTTCATTCGTGTTTGGAAACAGATGTATCTTTCGATAGGCCAGACGTTCTTTGCCGGTCGGGTCGAAAATAAACATGGTATTGAATACTTTGCCGGACGTGGCAGGCTCCGGAAGCGTGCCGGCGGCAAGCCAGATACGGTTTTCACGGGCTTTTGCGCTACAAAATGCCTTTCGCTCATCGAGAAATCCGGCTTCTGAAGCGAGATTGTCACCGCAAAAACTTCGGCTCCACATCTCAGGAAGGATAACTATATGAGGTTTCTGCAGCGCCGCCTCGGCAAGCATCGCATCACAACACTCGAGGTTGGCGGCAACATTGTCGCGCCGGATATCCCACTGGAGACAGCAGACGGTAATTGCTTCCGGAAGTAAAGGAGTGGCGAGGTTGTCAGCTAATTCGGAACCCATTAGGCTCACCTGTGGGGTTCCTGCACTTTTCCCGTTCCAGACTGTGTCGTCCGTGAAAAGTGTTTTCGGATTTGATTGAAAACGTTCATATCCGTGAGCTCAGCGCGAAGCGGAGTCAGTGAAACCCAACCGCTTCTCACCGCTATAATGTCGGTATCGGGGTCCTGGTCAAGCACATCCATGATTCCGTGTAACCAATAGTATGGCTTTCCTCCGGGATCTTCACGACGTTCGTAACCATCCTGATAGCGAACCTGCCCCATTCGTGTCGTGCGCAAACCTTTAATCTGATCGGCCGGAATAGCCGGGATGTTGATGTTGTACAACACTCCGGCCGGAGGCGGAACGGCGCGAGCCATATCGACACATTCAAGAATCGCCGCTTTTGCGGCAGAGTAGTCTGCTTTTGAATCGTATGAATCCAGGGAAAACGCTAAAGAAGGAATCCCCTTGAAAACACCCTCGAACGCTGCGGCTACAGTGCCGGAGTAGAGGATGTCCACGCACATGTTTGCTCCACGATTTATGCCCGTCACGACCAGATCGGGAGGTACAGGCATCAGCTTTGTCAAAGCCAGCTTTACGCTATCGACCGGTGTTCCATCCACTGCCCATGCGGCATGTACCTTCACAGGAAAATCGACAGCTGTAGCCCTGAGTGGTTTGTGGATCGAAAGAGAACTGCTGCAGGCACTTTGTTCACGATCGGGGGCGACTACGGTGATTTCCGCAATTTGTGAAAGTATTCCGGCAAGCGCGACAATACCACGGGCGCTGAATCCATCGTCATTGCTGATGAGAATGTGCATTGGTCTTTCCTTCAAAACATAGCGCCATCGGCGGTTTTTCTTGATCGAGGAAGGCATTCATGATAGGATGTGCGAATCTAAAATGCAAGGGTTTTTGCATGCTGAAGGGATTGGCCATATCTCCAGGTTATGCGCTTGGAAAAGCGTATTGCCTAAAGCATTTCCAACTCGATAATGTTCCGGCACGTTCCATCGGTGCCGGTGAAATCGAGGCGGAAATAGCGCGGTTTTCTTATGCCATCCAGCTTGCGCGCGATGAAATCAGCCAGCTTACACGGCTTCCACAGATTCGAAACAGTCTTGAAATCTCGAATATTTTCAATGCCCACCTGACCCTTGTGGACGATCCTGATCTTAAAAAAGAAGTTGTTAAACGCATCCGCGAGCGACAATTGAATGTCGAGGCCGTGGTTTCTGGTGTAGCCAAAGATTACAGCGATTTTTTCCGGTCTCTTCCTGATCCGCAGTTTCAGGAAAAGGCAGTTGATGTCATGGATATCGGCCGCCGCATTCTGAAAAACTGCCAGGATAAAATGCATATGCCCGGCTTCTCCGACCTTAAAGAAGGCGTGATAGTCATCGCGGAAGACCTGACCGCCTCCGATATAGTCTCATTCGACACCACGAAGGTACTTGGTCTCGCCACTGCCGAAGGCACGGCTACGTCTCACGCCGCCATTCTCGCCCGATCCCTGGGTATACCCGCACTCGTCCAGGTGAAAAACCTCATACAAGTGGTCGAACAGGGGGAGTTCATAATTCTCGACGGAAACACAGGGACTCTCGTAATCAAGCCGCTAAACGATGTCGTCGAGGAATATCGGGTGGCACACGCGGCATTTGAATCACGTAAGGCGGATTATAGGGCGACACTTACACAGCCATCCGTCACTAAAGATGACGTAAAAATACGACTGTGTGCGAACATCGGACAACCTCAGGATGTCGATGCCGTTATTACCAACGGAGCAGACGGAATAGGCCTCTATCGCACTGAATTTACCTATCTCATCCGCCGACGATTCCCCACAGAAGATGAACTGGTCGACATATATTGGGATGTCGTTCAAAGGCTTGATGGGGCAGAAGTAGTCATACGGACAATCGACCTGGGTGGCGACAAGATTTCCCACCTGGTTGGACACGTAGGTGAAAAAAATCCTGAAATGGGCTGGCGCGCGGTACGAATGTCACTAGACCGCCTGGATATTTTCCGGACTCAACTTCGCGCCATCATTAGAGTATGCGCCCGATGTGACCATGGAAATGTGAAAATACTGTTCCCGATGATCTCGAATCTCGGAGAGTTGCGAAGATCAAAAACCTTCCTGGGTGAGGTTCGTGCAGAGCTCGCCAGTGAAGGCATCGTAGTGGAAAATAAAATCCCGATAGGAGCAATGATCGAGGTTCCATCGGCCGCTATTCTTGCAGACAAAATAGCCCGGGAAGTCGATTTTCTCTCCATAGGATCGAACGATCTTGTGCAGTACACCCTGGCCGTAGACCGGACCAATTCAAAGGTTGCACATCTTTATCAGCCCACAAATCCGGCGGTTCTGAAGCTGCTCCACGATGTAATAGTGGCGGGTGAGACCAGGGAGTGCCCGGTCAGCCTGTGCGGAGAGCTCGCGGGCGATGGGCGATATACTCTTTTACTCATTGGGCTAGGCCTCCGGGCACTATCGATGAACGCGATCTTCATTCCACGCGTCAAACATGCAATTCTGTCCCTCTCAATTGCTGAAATTCGTCCGCAGGTGATGGCCATGCTCGAACTCGATACAGCTGAAGAAATTGATACAGCGCTGAGCAAGTTGAACGCGCATTACGGTCTTTCGTGAAATCCAAATCACTGCTTCTTTGCACCGCCCTGGCGGGAACCGTTCTCCTGCCCTCCTGTTTTTTGCTGCCAGGCACCGATAATTCCGAAACTAAAGTTGCAGCAGCCACACTTTCACCAGTTGAGTCCGGTGAACCACAAAAGCTTCCGGTATATGAAGCGTCAATCGGAACCCACACTCTTCATCTCATGATCGCCCGATCCGGCAATGAACTTAGAACAGGTCTGATGTTTCGCACCGAAATGAACCCTGATGAAGGAATGCTCTTTGTTTATTCTGATACTCAGCCGACGATGACATTTTGGATGAAGAATACCCGCATTCCTCTCGATGTCGTCTTTTTTTCGTCTGATCTTTCGCTGACGGAAATCATACGTGGAATGAGACCCGGTACGGGAATCCCGGATGATCAGCTTCCGCGTTATCAAACGCACGGACCAGCCCAATACGCCCTGGAATTATCCTCCGGTACCGCCGACCTGCTGAACCTTAAGCCAGGCGACCAACTGAATATTCCACTGACGCTGCTCTTTAGCGACGGTTCCCGGTAAAGCTGTCGACGGGGGTTCCGCACAGGATGTGCCGATACACGAAATGCCCCGGGCCCGTCCAGGACCAACGCAGTTGGGAAGTATGATTTTACAATGACTCTTCCTTTACTTTTCAGAATACTCGGGCTCTTTTCAGCCACCACTCTCGTGTTGTCACCATGGGTGGTCGCGGTCGAAACAAGCGACCCGTTTCTCAATCAGGCCTGGATAACATTCGGCCTCGCCGGTTTGGCGGCAATTACCTTATCAGTACTGCTTCCAATAGTTCGACCGCGTGAAGGTCAAATTCCAATGGCGCCGGCATTGATTTTTTTTTGGGGTGCCATTGCGGTTGCCACACTGGCTGCGGCATTTCCAATAAGTCTCAGACAAGGATTGCTTTTTGGAGCACAGCTGTTCCTTTTGCTATTCATGAGGATCATCTGGCAACGTCGCGACACAATAATTCTGCTCAGGCTTGTCATCGCCTCCGGAACTCTCATGTCCATATATGCAATCGCCCAGAGGCTGGGTTACGATTTATTCATCTGGTGCGATTCCCCCTATACCGCAGTCGGAACATTCACCAATCCCAATTTTCTTGCCGCCTATCTCATGGCAACGGTTCTTGCCTCCCTGGGTTATCTGCTGAATAAAGAAGGCGAATCATCACCGATAAATCTGTCGGATGCCTGCATTACTGACGCACCGGGTTCCGATTTGATGCCGTGCGAAAAAGCGCGTTCATGGGATTTTCATGGAATACCTGCGCGGAAACTTCTGCTTTCCGCAGCGATCATCCTGCAACTGGTCGGAATGTCCCTGACCTGGTGCAAAGGCGCCTGGCTTGTGCTGTTTCTCTGCTGTGGCCTCCTGAAGACCGATTTCTGGGAAATCCGCCCGGGGAAATTCTTTCGCAGATCTCCTTTTCCTGCAGCTTTTCTCCTTGCGATTCTAATCACGATATTTTATGGATGTCTTTCAGTGGCGGTTTCCAGCTATCCCTGGAAAACCATTTCCGGGCCGCCATATGGGTATTTCTCGTATATTTCCCGTCTCCTGGAATGGCAAATGGGTTTTTCCTTGTTTCTTCAGCACCCAGTGGTTGGAATAGGCCCCGGAGGCATGCGTTATCTGCTGTCTTCCTTCCGACCGCCACTGGGAACCATGCTTGGACTTTCTCCCTATAATGATGACCCGCATTCGACGGCACTTTCCCTTGCCTCTGAAACAGGCTTCTTCGGGCTTTTGGGGGCCTGCGCTCTTCTGGTGACCGCATTCGGCATACATGCGAGGTTTCGCGCCAGAAACTGCTCTGAAACCATGGATTCCGGACGAACCATTGCAGTTCCTGCTCTCGCGCTGATAATGCATGGAATGTTCAACAACACACTTTCGATCCTGCCATTGTCAAATCTGCTGTTGTTGCTTGCCGCCATGCACCAGGGGATTTGTCTTCCGGATGTGCGATGGCAAAAGAGGTTCACTCCGCGCTATCTGCTGTTGCTCCTGTTGACTCCGTTTTTATGTTTTCTTTCCTGGACACTCCAACGGGAAGCTCATAATATCGAAACACTGCTTTGGAAAGGTTATGCCGAGGTCGACAAAAAATCATGGCGCGAAGCCGCGCAAAGTTTTTCGGAGGTTCTGGAAATCGATCCGCAGTCGCTGAAAGGATTGTGGGGAATGGCGGCAGCCCAGGAAGGACTCGGACGACTGACTCGCGCCCAGGATCTCCTGGCCAGACTCGATCGGGTTGCTCCCAATGTTTTCGGTGTCCGATATCATCTGTCGCGGCTGCTTCTCGAGAGACAACAGCTCATGGAAGCTCATCACTGGGCTCTTCTGCACTATTTATGGAATCAGTCCCCCATGTCTTACGAGCTTTTAGGACGTATCCTGATTTCAGAGGGACGTCTTAGCGAAGCAGAGGGGTTCTTACGCGAGGGGTTGATTTTTATTCCATATTGGCGCGATGAAGAGCGACAGGCTGCCGACCGGATACGATTACAGCTCGCTTCTCTGGCGATAGACAATGACCATCTGGATGAGGCGGAAGCCCTGCTTCGCGCAGTCGGTTCTCCGCTCGCAGAATCCGCCGAGTCTGCGTATTTGTCGGGCTTGAGAAATTACAAAGGCGGCAATGCCACAGCTGCCTTGCAATTGTTCGAAGCGGCATGCACCCGTTCTCCGGATGATCCGAGATTCGCAAACGCTCTCGGATTCACCCTCCTGGAAACAGGAGGAGATCTTGACAAGGCGCAAAAACTTCTCGAAAACGCCTGGCAGATATACAGATCACGCACACCGCCTGTACTCGCAGATATTCTTAGCGTTGCACACAGTCTTGGTACACTTTTCTGGAAGAAGGGCCTCCTGGATCGCGCCCAGGAACTGCTGACCATGGCCTTTGAGGAATGTCCGCCCGAATGGCGGGAAACCCGGGAACGCCGTTCTCGTGACCTGAAGCGTTTTCTCACCGAGACGGGCCGTTTCCGTTCCGGCGATGCCATGAAACCGTGAGAATCAATATATGAGTTCAGAGAGCGTTGAATTCTGGGCATTCTTGCTGGTCGCCATAATCGTCACTCTTGCCATAATACATATTTTTCGAGGACGCAGCTATCGTGAAGAAGCATTACTGCTGCGTGAAACCTTGTATCGATCAAATTATTCCGTTGCTCTGCTCCAGCTCGACGGGCGTATCATCTTCTGGAATCATGCCATCGCAAATTTAACCGGCCAGCCAGCTATTCAGGTTCTCGGACACCGCATCGCGGAGATTTCCCCGTTCAGTGAAGATCATCCGCTGATCAGGATATTTTCCAGTCTTCACAAACAACCGTTTTCCCAGCCACTCACCTTTCGTACACAGATACAACGGGTAAACCCAGCCCGTCTTTCGCCGGTAATCGTTAATCTGACCAGATTTTCGATAGTGCATACCGGCAATGATATGATTCTGCTGGCACTTGATGACATCAGTGAAGCGGAAGAACTGCGTGATCGGCTCCAAAAGGCGCTTTCCGAAGCCGAATCCAGTGTCAGAAAAATGACCGAACTGGACAAACTCAAGTCAGAGTTTCTCGCAATCTGCGGACATGAACTTAAGACCCCCCTGGTTTCCATCACAGGATATCTGGATCTCATAGCTTCCGACAAATTGGGACCAACTACTCAAAAACAGCAAAATGCTCTTGCCATATCGCTTCGTAATGCTTCGCGTCTAAATGCGATTCTTTCCCAACTTCTGGATTTTGCCCGTATGGAAGCCGGCAAAATGCGGTTCGAATTTACAGCCCAGCGAATTTCCGGATTGCTCGAAGAAATCATTGGAACAGTCTATCCGATGGCATCGTCGAAGGGCTTGCGAATCACACTGGAAGCTCCGACAGATCTTGCCTTCGCATATTTCGACGCTCCCCTGCTCCATCGAGTTATTCTGAACCTGATTGATAATGCGATAAAATTCACCCCCCAGGGCGGCGAGATAACGATTCGAGCATGGGAGGAACAAGGGCGGATACATGTCGCAATATCTGACTCCGGCATCGGCATTCCGCAAGAAAAACTGGGGCATGTGACGGAAGCCTTCTACCAGATTGACGGTTCTAATACCCGCAAAACCGGGGGGCTCGGTCTTGGCCTTGCCATCGCGGAAAAAATTCTTTCGGGACACGGAACGCGGCTCAATATAGATAGTCGCCCCGACTCAGGAACAAAAGTGTCATTTTCTCTTAAGAGGGCTGTCAGAACCGCATCGGGCAAATTTGAAGCGATGACTCACGAACCGTTTCGAGTTATAATCTGATTGGTTTACTTAAACGTATGCAAATGCGAAATTAAGGAGGATAATCGACATGCATTTTCCGAACTTCACAAAATCGATGGTGTGTTTGTGTCTTGTCATGGCAACAATGTGGTTCGCAGGTTGTGGCAGTGACGGCAACAACCCAGTAGCCACTTCTGGAAATCAGGATTCCGGTCCCGGCGGGCAGGTCAATTTGTCCTTCCGGCTCGCCGTTCCCCCGGGCTGGCATCCGGCAACTGCCTCTGATATCAAGGCCCAGGTCGCCACTCCTTCTGCGACTTTCAAACTGATTTTATTTAATATTTCCAGTGTAGCGACCTCCACGCTGACAAAGACGGTGGATGTAGTAAGCAACACAGCCATGGCTACATTTACAAATCTGCCAGCCTGGCCCGTAGTCGGCAAGTTTTCGATGTCGGGTGCAACCTGGAACAACGCATCCAGTTTTTCCGGATGCCTTGATCTGATCACCGGCAACAATGTGATGACCCTGTCTCCTGTCGACAGCAATGCCACCACTACGGTAGCCGCCTACGTCATGGAAAAACTTGCGGAAAACAGCGCCAACATGGCAGCCGCTCCAGCAAAGCTGGCAACGGCAATCAATGCGGCCATTTCCAAGTTGAATTTTTCGTTGTCTTCGCTGCTCAGCGACGCTGTCGCTGCTTTTCAGACTTTCCTTGGAAACAGTTCGACAGCTGCGCAGAATGCAGTAAACGATACCGCCACCACGAACCAGATCGCTAATTTGATCAGCAATATAGCGCTGGCCAACGTTTCTGACTTTTCCTCACTCACCACTGTGTCGTTATCGTCTATTCGCAACTCCATCACCTTGCCGACGCTTCCGACCCAACCGCCGCCGATGCCCTCCGGCAGTCCCACTATCGCCACCACCACCGTATTGGGCACTTCCCCGAACACCACCACAATCAATTGGTATGTCTACGTCTCCCTCCTGGATCCAACCTCCAGTTGGGGAGAATGGAAAAGCACCGTTGTAGATAGCACCTCAACGCTGCTCACCTCTTACTGGCAGATTGCCGCACCAGTCGCAAAAAATGCAACATCTCAAACACGAGGATTTTCAGGCAGCGGCTGGACCAACAACAACCTGGTCGTATACACCATCGGTACAGGAACATACCAGAGCAGCGGCGCTATTTCGGCCTCCGGAACCCAGGTTGCAAACGTGGTCGTCCAGGGAACCCCCATGCAACCGGCTTATAATTTCGACGTCAGCCGTGCAGCCAACGGAGCTGCGAGCGGGTCACTTGTATTCAATGACGGAAGTACAATTACATTCTCAAAAACAGCTTCTAATCCTGCAGCACTGGGGACTACCGCGACCTACACACAATGTACCGGCACCATCAATGTAACAAGCCCGATAAGTCGCACAATGACATTCACGAGCACAATCTACGGCAACAACACTATGAACATCAAGGTTACCACTGCCACGATCACTACCAATCTGACCTACTCAGCCGACGGCTCCGGATCGGGAAGCGTAACCGGAGGGAGCCGAAGCATTTCCCTGACCTGGAATGACTCCGGAGCGGCAACCGCCACTATCACACTGTTATCCGCAACCAAGGTGATATCCACCAGCGTCGCTCCGCAAACTACAAATTTGTAGATAATTTGCGGAAAGTTTGTCTTTAGAGCTTCATGCAATATTCACGATATTTCACCAGTGCCCTTTAATTCTCCCCCGGGAAATGGCTTGAATTGCCCGAACTCAACAACTGGTAGGGCTGGACCGCCGGGCCAGCCGTGATAATTTGCAGATAGTAGAACTCGGCGCGCCCGGCGGTCGCGCCCTACCTTGTGAGAATTAAATGGCCCTGCGTAGTGGCGGGTTTTAAACCCGCCACTACAAATGAAGGTGGCAAGCCTCGCACTTGCTGCCAAATAATTTGGCAAGAACCTCTTTATATATTACTTTTACTGCCTTCACCGGTTGTTCCGGCTTCAAAGTTTGTATCATCGACACTTCCGTCATCTTCGGTCTGATCACGCCGAAGAATTTCATGCTCTTTTAATTTCATGTAAAGGTTCTTGCGATGCATACCAGCTGCACGTGCAGCTTTCGAGATGTTTCCATCTGCTTTTGAAAGAAGAGCAGAGAAAAATTTGCGTTCGAACCCGTTCAACACCATCTCTTTTGCCTCACGATAAGGAAGATCCAAAACCGCATCGCTCACGAAATTTACATTGTTCTGATGAGACATTCCGGCTGAATCGGGTTTTACTGGTTGAGTCGCCTGGCTGTCGCCAGTTGCGACGGCAGGAGGACCTGCCCGGGGAATAATAGGTGTACCGCCGGCTGAGCTCGTCTCATCAGTCGAGCTGTCAAGCGCGGCACGTGACGAATGTACTGCGAGTGCGCTGCTCTGAAACATGTTTTCGTCTTCCAAAATGATGACACGTTCGATGAGATTCTGTAATTCACGAACGTTCCCTGGCCAGCTATACTGCATCAACATTGCAATGAAGGCGTCGGAAAAAACACGTGGCGGTTTATGGAATTTTTCGCAAAACCGAGCGGCAAAATGCCATACGAGCGACATAATATCAGAGCGACGATCACGCAGTGGCGGCAACTGAATATTTACCACGTTCAGACGGTAAAAAAGATCTTCCCGAAAATTTCCGTCGCGAATCGCCTTGCTCAAATCACGATTAGTCGCTGCAATAACTCGCGTGTCCACCTTTATGACTGACTGCCCGCCAATCCTCTCGAACTCGCGTTCCTGAAGGATGCGCAGGATCTTGGTCTGAGTAGCAGGCGTCATATCTCCGATTTCATCCAGAAAAATTGTTCCGTGATCAGCCTGCTCAAATTTGCCAAGCCTGCGAGCAACAGCTCCACTGAATGCTCCGCGCTCGAAGCCGAATAACTCACTTTCAATGAGATTTTCCGGAAGCGCGGCACAATTTACGCGTATGAATGCATCAGAACGCCGCGGGCTAAGGCCGTGAATAGCATTTGCAACAAGTTCCTTGCCCGTGCCGGATTCTCCCGTGATCAACACCGTTACATCGTTCGGAGCTACTTTTTCGATAAGCTCATAAACCTGCTGCATGCCCTCGCTTCCGCCAATGATCCCGCCAAGCCCTTCCCGCTCTACAAGGCGTTCACGCAAGAGGCGATTTTCACGCTGCAACAAACGCTTTTCAAGAGCGCGCCGAACGGTCAGTTTCAAATCATCGTTGGCGAATGGCTTTGGAAGGTAATCATAGGCGCCGCGCTTCATGGCATCGACAGCCAGGGCTTCTGAACCGTAGGCGGTGATCAATACCATCAAACTCTCCGGATCGCGCCTTTTTACCGCATCAAGAAGGTCCAGTCCGGATTCCCCTGGCATATTGACATCTGAAATGATCAGATCGAATACTGTTTCTTCAATTCTGGCAAGGGCCTCACTTGCGGAAACAGCCCTTTCCGTACGGTATCCTTCCTTGCGCAGCACTGCTTCAAGGGTATATAAAACCGATGTTTCGTCATCCACGAGGAGAATAAAAGGAGAAGTCGAAGAGAGAACAGGAGTCATTTCACCTCCGCTTCCGGAAGACGTATGCGCACAGTCGTTCCCTTGCCTATTTTTGATTCAACAAAGATTTCGCCATTATGAAGATCGATGATTTTTTTGGTTATTGCAAGTCCCAATCCCGTGCCATGGACACGGGTTGTGAAAAACGGGTCAAACAGCCGCCTCAGATTATCAGGGTGAATACCTTCGCCTTCATCGGTAACAAGTATCTCCACTCCGCGCATTTCACCATTGTTGATCCCGCCGCAACCGGGACGAACAGCAACAGACAACTCTCCACCATTGGGCATTGCCTGCATCCCATTCAGCATGATGTTGAGAAGAGCCTGTTTTATTTTTTCCGGATCTATCTTAGCACACACGCCGAACTCGGGCCAATCCTTTCTGATCGTGATCTTGCGTCTGACGCCTTCGTGTCTTACGAGTATCAAAAGTTCATCCAGGAGATTCAGCAGGGAAACCTGTTGCGGCTCTGTTCGTTCCGGTCTGGCAAGATGAAGAAGTTGCTCCACAACCCCATTCAAACGCTTTACTTCGCCGAGTACCACCTGAATATGTTTCAGGTTCTCACCTGTGACATCCTCTCCGATGATTTCGACCAGACTGGAAATCGCCACCAGTGGATTTCTTATCTCATGAGCGACGGAAGCAGCCAGTCTGCCCAAGGAAACCCATTTTTCGGTTTCGAGTAATCGACGCTCCATCTGTCGGACCGAGGTTAAATCATCGACGACCAGGACCCGGCCAAGCGCATGATCTCCCGCCATGAGAGGGGTCAACCGGACCTGTAACGTGCGAAATTCCGTGGCAGGAAGTGTTGCCGGAAGTACAAATTCGCGTCTGGGGTGTGGAGAATCCATATTTCCGAGAGATTCTGAAGCATCCCGCAAAAAGTCGAGAACACCTGATCTGAATACCTCAAAGGATTGACCTACCAGAGCTTCCTCAAGTGTCGGCGGCACATCTCCAGGCTCCGAAAGACCCAAAAGATGAGCAAAAGCCCTGTTAACCGTCACAAGACGATTCTCCGCATCGAGCGTGGCCACGCCTGAATCCACACTGTCAAAAACGTGACGGACATAATCCTTCATTTCCACGACATGCTGATATAACCGCGCATTCTTGATTAGTGACCCGCCGAGAGGGGCGATTGTTTCAAGAAAATGCCGGATGCCGCCGGAAAAACTTTGTGAGCCCGTTTTCCCAAGAAACAAAACGCCCTGGGCTACTCGCCCGGCCAGGAGCGGAATAAACAGAAGTGTGTGAAGATCGGTTTTGACCTCGTGGGCGGCCTCATTGTCAATGCAACTCTGAATATTGTTTTCGTAAACATCACGGGAAATGCGCGGAAACGACGGGGTTTCCGTCTGAATTTCATAAGTGCCGTGATCGGGCTGAAACAGAATAATCTGTCCGTAGGAAGAAAAAGAAAGAGTCTGAGCACGATCCAGAAAAAGTTCGAGAATAGGCGCCAAATGAAGGGAAAAACCCATCGCCTTGGTAAGTTCATATATTTCCCATAGTTCCTGGACTTTTTCGTCGAGAATCCTGTTGCGCTCACGCCCCTCTCGAATCTTATCCTGGAGCGAAGCGGCCATGAGATTGAACATCTCCCCAAGCTCACGCAGTTCTCCGCCCCCTATAACTTCGATGCGTTGCGTAAAATCGCCGCTTCTTATGGCCCGCAGACCTTCAAGTATAGATGCAAGCGGACGGAGAATGATTTGCGCAATGAAAATTGCAAGCGTAATTCCTAAAAAAATGTTTATCAGAGTAGTAAGAAGGACCTGTTGAAATGAATTTAAAACCTTTTCTGAAGCATATTCAGGTGCGCCGACGGCGAGAGTAGCGTTCCACTCCGTTCCGGAACCGATTCCAAGAAAGATCTCCCGCGAACTCTGGCCGAATACTCCGGAGCGAATAGTAATCTCTCCGGGTCGCAAAGTTTTCGGAAAACCCTCCGCAGGCAGACGTGCAGGATCTCCCCAGCGAACCCACCAGTTGTTATCATATAAACTCGCCTTGAGATCCTGCATCCCGAGACCACGGAGACTCCAGATTCGATCGAGACGATCACTCGTGAAAGGTCCTGCTCCGGAATAATTGTGCTCACGGGCTCCATCTTCAAGCAGTCGCGCCATAAATTCCGCACGTGTAATACCATCTCGCGCAAATTCGAGATTCTCACGGGAAAGCGTGATAATCGCGAAAAAACCGTTTGTAAAGACCAGAATGCAAGTAATATAGAATATCAACGCATTCTGGAGACTGCGGGGCGGCAGCGTCGGAAGACGAAACATAAACGATTACCGCGTAACCAAATGCAAACGCATTCTGATAAAGCGAACCAGCCCTCCGCCCGCGCCGTTCACTTGTACAAAGTGAAGGAAACGACTGTCCCCTCGCCCGGATTCGATGCAAGCGAAAATTCGCCTCCGGCAAGCCGGATGCGTTCTTCCATACTTAGAAGGCCGAGCTTTTTCAGCGAAGGATATGCTTTTTTGACGGCGACGAGATCGAAACCGGCGCCGTCGTCGGTTACAGCCACGCTCACTGATTTTTTCCCCTGATTGAAGGAGATGAAAATACGAATGGTCTTTGCGTGCGAATGACGATGAGTATTGTTGACGGCTTCCTGGATTACACGAAATGCCGCTAATTCACGTTCCGAAGAGAGGGAGACGACCTCTCCTTCGCGGTTAAACTGAACGTTCATGCTGGTGCGGGCTCGGAAACCGGCGATAAACTGTTCGAGCGTCGGTAACAACCCGAGATCGTCGAGCGCCATGGGTCGAAGATCGAAGATGAAGCGACGAATATCCTTGAGACAACGAGAGATCGAATCTTTGAGATCAATCAGTTCTTTCTGCAGAACTTCCTTCTTCTCGATGTTTTCAAGACAAAAATCGATACGCATTGTCAGACTCGCGAGATTTTGCGCGGGTCCATCATGAATTTCCCTGGAAATGCGCTTCCGTTCGTCTTCCTGCGCGAGAATGAATCCTCCATTCGGCTCTATGCCCGCATTAGTAAGATCGCGTAATTTACTTACCTGCTGCAGGATTTCGTCCAGATCACGGCTCATGCTCTCAACTGCTTCGCGAAACATGTTCTGAAGCTTCATGCGAAATCCGGTGGATGCATAGAAGGGAGCTTCATTGCGTCCAAGAAGCGTATTCAATTGTTCGATGCAGGTAGTTCGATCCGCCTGGCGAAGACCATTCTCGGGATTTTCTATACAAGCCAGAAGATCTGAAAGGCGTTTAGATCGATCTTCTTCATGCGATAATGAAAGCACCCAGCTTTCCACGAGTTCAACCAGGTTGCCAAGCTGGGACTTCATGCCAATCATTTTTGTCGAAAGCACGTCCTGCCACAAGATTGTCATTTTTTTCGTCTCGGCGTTTCTGATGGCTCATCGGAAATAGGGGCAATAGAGACCGGCGCATGATTGCGGAGTGATTTTTTACCGGAAACTTCTTTTTTTGTCTTTTTTTCATTATCGGATCCGGAAGCCAAATCAGAAGCGGACGCGATTTTGGACTCAGGGACGGATTCCCCCAATCCGGTAAGCTCTTTTTCTATTCGACGCATTACTGAATACGAGCCTCCGGGGAGTGTAAGAAGAGTCTGTAGCTCTTTTTTGGCACCATCACGGTCACCTTGCGCCTTCAAACAATCGACAAGCTTCAGTCGCAAATCTATCCGGTTCGGAAATGAGACAAGAGCTTCGCGCAAATACCTGGCACCTTCCAAAGGCTTCCCTGCATCGACGGCTCCCTGCCCAAGGCGCGCAACATGTGACGGCTCTTTGTTGCCAAGCTGATATGCCCGCAGAGCAGCCGCATATCCATCTTCCTTCATCCCGAGTTTCTGGAAAACAATTCCGGACATGGTATACAGTTCGGGGTCTTCCCGTTCCTTCAATGCTGAAAGAAGGTGAGGAAGAGCTTCCTCCAACTGTCCGGCAAGATATTTTTCACGGCCGACCGTCCTCTCCGTCGATTGAGATGTACCAGCTACGGAAATACTGCCTGATCCTGTCTTTGTCGACACAGATTTGACTTTTTCAACCTGTGTAATCAGTGGGATTCCCACAACTGAATAGGAGGCCAGAGCTGGAGATGAGACACCTTCAGCTCCGGCGACGGGCAATACCAGTTTTGCGTTTGCCGGCGCACGTTGCTTCATCCGAATGGACTTAACTTCAACTGCAGACCTGGATACCTTCTCAGGGGAATCATCTGGATCCTCGACCGCAACCTGATGTTCAAGCGGGATTTCGACCGGCTTGGATTTCGTCCGAATATTTTTGGACACTGGTTTAGATGCCAGAGCGGCTGGCAGAGAGGATACAGCAGTAGTTCCGGATGAAATAACCAAGGGTGGAGTTATCGAAACGACATTTTCGGGTGACACATCGACAGGCGACGAACTGGCGACACTGGTTTCCGATGACACAACGGCCGACGGAGAAACCACACCAACAGTGTCTGATGCCAATAAAGGTGGCGTTATAGAGGGTTCATTCATTATTACGACATTATTGAGAGGCTCAACAACAGGTTTCTCGTGAGAATTACGAACATGGTGACTTCCTTCCGGATTATGGTATTCAAATCCGGGCGCGGCATACAGAACCACTCCGCGGCGCAAGGCATCATTCTTCTGACGTTGTTCTGCATCGGACTGGGCGGCAGTCGATAATGAAGACAGACCAGCGCTCGTATCCGGCGACGAAACAGCAGCTGAAAAATGATTGGCAGGAACGATTCCGAGCTCAGAAGAACGAGATTCAGCCGAACGTGTATTTCTGGAAGAAGCCTCGGAAATGTCAATGGATGCTGCCCCAACCGGCGATGCATTTGCTTTGCGCCCGGAAGGTGAAGCATTGATAATGACAGGTGAACCTTTTGCGACCCCGGAATCAAGATGTGATGGCAGAGAAGGCAATGTATCACGGGCAACCATTCCGGTCGGGAAAGATGCGCCGTCTTGTCGCGGCTCTGACAGGGGCCAATCACCGGCATGATCGGAAGGATATACGACATGGTCCGATGCAGGAATGATCGGGGACGACGAGAAAGACGCATTTCCAGATGTCGAAACCGGTGCGTAAATCTTTTCGCCGACGGCCGGCAATTTTCCGGCGAGCTCATCGAGCTGGTTCAATAATCTCTGCGCCGCTTCATTCTTGTATTCTACCGAAAGTGCCTTTTGAAGATATTTTCGTGCAAGACGCGAATCGCGGGCGTCCATATATGCCGCACCAAGTTCAAGATTGAATTCCGGATTGAGCGGATCTGTAGAAAGCGCTGTCTGCAAACATGGAATCGCTTCTTCAAGCATTCCAAGCTCCCGGTACATGGAGCCAAGCAGATAGTTGGCGCGTGCGTGACGAGGTTGCAAGCCGAGTGCGGCGATAAACGAACGAGAGGCTTCAACAAAATCACGGCGGTCATACTGACGTTTCCCCAATTCCACCCAGCGTTCGATATCGCGCGGAAACAGCGCAAGATAACGCTTCAAGGCATCTTCATGACGTTCCGGAACATCCAGATCACGCAAAACCCTTAACAGGTTTGACCAGACATCAGGACCCGCCCCGCCTGTAACACGAACGGCGATCTCCAGACGCTCGGCTTCTGACGCAAGGGCTTCTTTACCAGTGGGCGGTGTAAATAAAGCGGAGCCGGATGTTAAAACATCTGAAGCGCACCTGGCTGACACATTCATGGTCTGTAAAGCAAGACTAGAAACACCCGCGACCGGCATGTTCAATAATGTTGCATTGGAGGCCACGACGGGGGCGGCAAATTCTCCGGTGACCGCAAACAGTTCTTCGGCTGTGCGTCGATCGCCCTTGATGAATTGAAAGCGACCTCCGCCAAGAAAATACATTAAAGCGGCAACAAGAAGAAGCAAGCAGATTACAAAACCATATACCAGAGCCCGCTTCAATTTCATTGCTTCTTTCAGAAGAAGATCGATCTCGCGGCTACGCCGTGAACGACGTCCTGCAGCGATCGCTGGCGGCCGCACGGTGGCTTCTTCGGCGGGTGAAGCCGTGGAAAAACGCGATCGGGAGTGACTGGTGGGAATGACCTCACGTTCATCTATAATAGCTTCATGTACCGGAACTGGTTTATGAACCGGGACATCACTCGTCTCGGGAACATCGAGGTCAGCATTTATTTTTCTGATATCATCGAATCGCGGCATTGCGGGACCGCCAAATGAAAGCAGACGAGGTGCGTTTTCTTCTCCTCCGCCTGTGAGAAGAACCCGTTCAACCTCAAACCAGTCCCGGTAACCGGCAAACAACGAAAGGTAGTAAGCTTCCTTGATATTGTATATCCAAAGCAGTATAAACGCCGCAACGCCGAGATATAAAATCGCCAGCATAGCGGTCGGCGACAATAATCCTGCGAGGTAATCATAGATCGTTCCGCGCGCGAAGAGACTGTATCCGCAAATCAGTGCACCGATATGAACAAACACCAGCATGATGCCGCGATCGACATGCCCCGCATATATTTGTCCAAGCCCCATGACGAAAAAGGACATCAGGGCAGCGAGGCCTGGATTTCGTCCGGAATGCCGCAATCGCTCCTGACGCAATTGGTGAAGAAGTTCGCCCTCACTCATCGTTCATTATCCATGAAAGTGCCACCTTAAAACCGTCTCATTCGAGGACGTCGACAACATAACCGCCATTTACAACACAAAGTCTCAGACCCTTTTCAAGGCAGGCCTCAACGAGTTCGGGTTTTTCCCGGTTAGAAACCACGATTCCACGAATGGAACGAGCCTGCAGCTTGCCTTCCGTCAATTCGCGCCCCAGACTTTCCATATTGTGGCGCAGCCACCCTATCATTTGCCCAATGCTGTCCAGATCTTCATTGGATGGATTGAACACGATTTCCATGGCCACGATGACTCCCTTTCGATCCTGGCAAAGAAGGTCTATCCGGCGCTTACGGCCATCTTCCCAGGTGACTGCATAATCACGATGCAACAGGCGCATACCCTTTTCGAAAACACCCAGATGCGCGACAACCCATTCTTCAAAATCCCGTTTGCAAACAAAAAATGTGTTGCGGGCTAACTGTTCAAAAATGTTCTCCAGGGTAGCAATTTGCTCTTTGAGACGCTCATTCTCTTCTTTAGTTGTAGTGAGGCGTTCCCAGAGGTTTTTGTTCTCATCGAGCATTGCAATCAGACCTTTGATCTCGCCCTCCTTGAACTCATTGAGCGGGCGTGAAATCAAACGCATGACCAGCGAACGCATGGAGGTCATCTCCTCCACGCCGTCATTAGAGTGGTTTTCCTCGCGTGAAATCACGAGAACCGGGACATCGGACTGACCAGAACGCGCATGGATCAGCAGAGTGTCTCCCGGTGTGAAAACACGAAGCGCCTCTCCGATTACGAGAGTTCTCTTGTCATAATCAGGTCGACGATTCGGAACCATCTTTCCCTTGATTTCAATTGAAAAGGTCTCACAAGGCGGAAACAATCGGCGGTATAACTCGTCCTCCCGGGCAAACCATTTAAGAGAACGTGCCTTGAATTCGCTCAGGGAAAGACGTTTTCGAATAATCGTCGTCTCTCCCGGCTGTTGAACATGTGCGGAAACGACGTTGCCAGCCTTTTCGAGCTGACTGCAAAGTACCAGTTCAAATCCCGGTTTTGAACCGGACAATGGCGCGCCGACGTGCAACTCACGCGTTTCCCAGGCTATCATAACCTGATCCAGGCTTTTGCCTTCCCACACAAGATTGAACATGAGAGTGGATGGGAGAACACGTCGGAGATCCGCATCCTGGGAGGCCTCCCAGTGCAGGATTCCACTTTCAACTTCCTGGTCACTCAAAATTTTTCTGAACTCAGCCATGATTACATTCCCCAGTCGGTGATCCGATCTTTGATTCGCCGAAAAAACCTGCCAACCCCCTCGAACAAAAGATCTTTGCCGCCTTCGAATTTCTGGGCCAGGACCTCCGAGACAGGGACCTGAGTGACGCCTGCGGGAACTTCGAATACAAAGCGATCTTTTGGAAAAGACTCATTCAAACGATAACCCCGCACCGCCAGTGTGCCGAGCTGAACTCCTTCCGGGGAGAACTGAACAACATACGTTGGAAGAAAATACAGGCCAGAAAAGGTCATTTCATAGCTGCCGATATCGAAAAGCTTTGTTAAAAGCGCATCTGCGTGGGGGGTAAATCGCAATCGCCAGCTCGAAGAGGCCGTCCCGGAAGAGGATGTGGAGATCGAGGAGGAACCAACCTCGGAAGTATTATATATAGGCACGGAAAGCGAACCGGTTAAGGATGCCGTTGAAAGAAGTTCAATATCGAACACGGTAAACAGAGTTTTGCGAGTCAGATTGGTGATTATCTTCCGGGGATTCACCCATTCGCGAAGCGATTCAGTGAGAAGCCCGCTTCCAACTCCGGATTCCAGGGTAAAAACCTCGCGAAGTTGCGCGATATATATCCAGAGGCGCTCTCCGTCGAACACAACCCGAAGTTGCCCCCCGATAAAGTCCATGGCAAACTTATCCGGACCTTGTATTGATAATGTCAAACGCGTCGAAAAAGCTCCGGAGGCAAGTTGAACATCTGCTTCAATGGAGTCAACCCGTTCTGTTCTTTCCTCGATTTGAGTAAACAGGAGTTCCGGGGTCATTTCGAGAGCAGCTCCTGGAGCTGCGACCAAAACCGAAAAAAAAGCCAGAAAAAACATTCGCACGAAAACAGATGCAGAAATTGCGGAAATGAAACGTTTCATCGAAGAATGCTCTCACGAGAGGATTTAGCAGCCGCCGGACGCCGTGGGATCAACCCTGTTATTTTTTTCAGCAATGGTTTTAAAGCGTTCTCGGCAGCCATTCGGAAACCCTCAGCCGGAGGCCCCCATTCTGCAGCATCGCAAAGAAGCGACAGTCCATCCAGGGCCGTCAGATAGGATTCGAAAGCCAATTTTGCACCGATGTTCGCTTCGAGCAGATCTTTGAATTCATCCCACTGGCGCTGAGCTTGTCTGAGCGGAAAATCAGCATTTCCGGCGACTCGCGCGGAGCGGCGACGCCAGGCAAACAAATCGTCAGCGGCGAATTTTGCATTCCATGCTGTGGGACTATCCGTGCTTTCTCTAAATCGCGCAATGGCCTCGAGATCGAAAATCACCACGCCGGCGGGCTTCACCAGATCCTCGCCGCATAATCTCGACAAAATACGTATCTCACCAAGAACGCGTCCCTGCCAATATATCATCCAACATGGCCCAAATTCGCCGATAGCGCATTCACGCGGAGACAACCCCCGTAAATCATGCATTTCAGAGCCTTCATTCTTCGATGAAAGCAGAGGAGGCCATATTTCGGAAACCTGAGTCATCCAGCTGCTGGAAAATGGTTTATGAACCCAGACAAGGAATGGAGTCAGCCATGGACCACGACAGATTTCGTAAGAACATTCACGCGCCGGTTGAAACGTAAAAACATCCAGGTCATCCTCACCAAAAAACCGAAAGAACAGATCGGGATGCATCCAGGCTTTAGGCAAAACCCCAGGCCATGGTGGCAATTCAACACTTCCCCAGCCTAGCAATCGGCTGCGGGCTTCCGATACCAATCGTTGCATTTCCACGGGTGGGCTCCGTTTCAGATCTCTATGCATGACCTGCTTCGGCAACTTCAAACACAAATATCGAAGCGCGAACCGACAGGCGGTGGTATTATACCTGAACTTCGTATACCATACAAACACAGGATATTAATTGGACTGAAAAGGGAAGCTCCATGCTTGTCTTAACCTCTGAGGAACAGTTTCAGCGAATTTTCATAGATGAAAAACCTTCCGCGGCCGCAATTGTGTTTCTTGCTGAGTGGTGCGCTCCTTCACGTCGCCAGAAACCGGTTATGGAAGCCATTGCCGACGAGTATGCCGGACGAGCGGTACTGGCTTCGATCGATGTTGACGCATTAGAATCTCTTGCGGATCGCCTTGAAATCAGAACCTTGCCGTGCCTGGTTCTTTTCGCCAACGGAGAACAGGTCGAAATGTTGGCCGGCTATCAACAGGATGGATATATCCGCGATTTTCTTGATGCAATGATTGCCGCAGGCGAAGCTCAGAAACCACAATTGCCCTGAAGGATCAAGTTTCTTCGCGAACGCGAATCCTTTCGATGCTTTTCCCGACACCGTGTTCGTCTATGTCAAGAAATATACCTTCGATTACACCAGGCCCGTCGGCGCATGTAAAGCGATCTGAATATCCTTTTACGAAGCGATCCAGAATGGTTCCTGCCTCGACCCCGATTATGCCGCCGGACGGACCGGTCATGCCCAGATCGGTAATCGCAGCCGTTCCGCCAGGCAAAATGCGTTCATCTGACGTCTGAACATGAGTGTGTGTCCCGGCGACCAGCGCAACGCGACCATCGAGATAGATCGCCATGGCGATTTTTTCCGATGTTGCCTCGGCATGAAAATCAACAAGTATGGGTATTCCTTTCGGAACTCTTTTATGAAGCTCATCGGCCCAACGGAACGGACACTCCCCCGGTTCCATGAATATGCGCCCGGCAAGGTTAATAACCGCGATGGGGGAGACTCCGGGTCTTTCCAAAATAACCCAGCCACGCCCCGGCAGGACATCGCCACCAAGATTGTGCGGCCGCAAAGTGCGTTCGGCACATCTGGAAGACGCTACCAGTTCATGCCAGTCCGGTCGCGCGAAAATATGGTTCCCCCCGGTCACCGCGTCTACTCCTGCTTTCATTAGTTCATCACGATGTTTTGGAGATAATCCCGCTCCGCCTGTCGCATTTTCACCATTAGCAATAACCCAGTCCGCGGCAATTTCACGGCGCAGCCCGGAAAGGCGCATTTTTACCAATCGCCGTCCGACGTTTCCGTAGATATCGCCGAGCATTAAAATACGCATTCAAGCCTCGTCTTACATAGTATAAATGCCGGAATAACGGCGTAGGGGCGGGTTTGAAACCCGCCCCTACATTGAATCATCTAAACAACATACCTATTTTTACAGCTAGTGTGCAACCTCCACACTACGCACTTCACGAATGAGCACGACCTTTACCTGTCCGGGATATTCCATGTCGGCCTCGATCTTCTTAACGATGTCACGACACAGCTTGGGAGCAGCAATGTCATCGATCTGCTCGGGTTGCACAATGACACGAATCTCACGTCCCGCCTGGATAGCATATGCGGTAGATACGCCGGCGAAGCCGCGACAGATGTTCTCAAGGTCTTCCAGACGCTTGATATACGCTTCGAGCGACTCATGGCGGGCGCCGCGACGCGAGGCCGAAACAGCATCGGCCGCCGCAATCAGCACCGCCTCCGCGCTGTCGAAGGCAATATCTTCATGATGAGCGCCGATGGCATTCACGATTTTGGCGGATTCCTGGTATTTTCGTGCAAAGTCAGCACCGAGGGCGGCATGGTTCCCTTCGTCACTCTCGATTACCTTGCCGATATCGTGAAGCAGTCCGGCCCGTTTCGCGAGCTGGATATTCGCACCGATCTCAGCGGCAAGGCTTGCAGCCAGATTGGCAACTTCAAGCGAGTGCTGAAGAACATTCTGGCCATAAGATGTGCGGAAGTTCAACCGACCGACGATTTCCACCAGCTCCGGGCTTATGGCCTGTATGCCAAGAGCCAGCATCGCCTGTTCGCCAGCTTCCTTGATACGCAGGTCAACTTCTTTTTTCGCCTTCTCGTACATCTCTTCGATTTTTGCCGGATGGATACGCCCGTCGAGAGTGAGCATTTCCATGGTCACACGTGCAATCTCACGTTTGATCGGATCGAAACCTGACAGAACAACGGCCTCGGGCGTGTCATCGATTATGACATCAACTCCGGTCAGGTTCTCGAAGGTGCGAATATTCCGGCCTTCACGACCGATTATACGCCCCTTCATTTCCTCGCTCGGAAGCTCGACAACAGTAACGATAGGATCGATCGAATGGTCGGTCGCTGCCCGCTGAATCGCCGTTGCAAGTATTTCCCTGGACTTCTTGTCAGCGACTTCCTTGATACGCGTCTCAGCATCTTTAACTTTAACAGCAATCTCATACTGCAACTCGTCTTCGACGCGCTTCAATAATTGTTCCCGCGCCTGCTCGGGATTGAGGCCCGCCACTCGTTCGAGTTCCCGCTTCTGCTGCTCAACAAGTTTTTCTGCGTCGACTTTGAGGCCATCGACCTGATCTTCTTTTATCCGCAGATTATCCTGCTTTTTTTCGAGAACATCAGACTTTGCTTCGACTTTTTCAATCTTGTTCAGTAACTGTACTTCGAGTTTATCAAGCTCGTGTTTTTTCTTCTTGAACTCCTTCTCGCTGTTTCTGCGAACCAAAAGTTCTTTTTCCTTGATCTCACGAGCGCGCTTGGTCGCCTGTTCAACTTCCTCCTGGGCTTTCCGCTGCGCCTCGTCTAAGATTTCCCTGCCCCGAAGCTGAGCTGCGCTGAGGCCGTCGGCCTCCCGCTTTTTATCAAGATATCGGTTCAGGATAAATCCGATGAGGCCGCCGAGAGCCGCGAACACTGCGCAATAAAGCATGTTCGGCATCTCCATGGTCGGCTTTTTCGAACCTCCTGGAATTATAGATGTAATAGCAGCCGCCGCCTTTGACGAAACGGCCTTGATGGGGTTTTCCCGCATTTTAATGATTATAACTTTTCAGAAAATTCCTTGACCGGCCACGCTTTGCGTAGCTCAGCCAGCAGTGTTTCAAAAGCGGCCTTCTGTCGTTCAGGCAAAAGTTGTTGCTTGATTTTGTCCTTCACTTCTTCGAGAGGAACTGTTCCTGCTGGTTTCCGCTCGTCGACGCGAATCAGGTGGTATCCGAACTTAGTTTTGACCGGCCCAACGATCTTATTTATTTCTGCGGCCTGAACGGCTTGGTCAAATTCAGGAACCATCTGTCCTTCACCAAAAGATCCCAGATCTCCGCCTTCCTTGGCCGACGGACATTTGGACTCCGCCTTCGCCAGATCTTCGAACTTCTCGTTTTTCTCCAACTTGGCAAGAATTTCTTTCGCTTTCTCTTCGGTTTCAACGAGAATGTGATGAGCATGCGTTTGGGCGGGTTTGTTGAATTGATTCAGATTCTTGGTGTAAAATTCCTTGATCTCATCATCGCCGACAACAATCTTCTTGCCAATGCGCTCATCAATCAGAGCTTTGATGCCAACACGACGCTTGGCTGACTTGGCTGACTCAGGATAACTCTTCGAAAGCTCGTCAAACTTCTTTTCGACGAACCGCTTCACGACTTCGCGATCACAGAACTGACGAACGAAATCATCTATTAGTTGTCCCCGAAACATTGGAGGAATGCGCTCAAGATCGCCCATGATCGCGGAAATTTTTACTACGTCGCTACCGATCACGCACAAAGTTTTATCAAGTTCTTCCGGGGTGGGTTTGTCTTTCTTCAAAATCTCCAGATTTGCCTGCTCGATCTTGAAACCTTCCTGGGTCTTGAGTTCCTCGAGGGCTTTCTGCGAAACTTCTTCCGTCAGCTGCTTCTTGATCTGTGCATCTACCGCGTTCAGCTCTTTAACCTTACCCGTCTGCTTTTCAGTGTATTTCACTATGACAAACTGACCGTCGATATTATTCGGAGAAGAAATCTCGTCCTGCTTGAGAACGCTCAACTGCCCCACGATTGCCGGATGCATTTCATCGAGAGCCACAAAATTGCGGTCGCCGCCGGCATTCTTGAAATTATCCGTCGATTTTTCCTTGGCGATTTCAAGAAACGATTTCTTGGCATCAAGATCCTTTTTAATCTGCTCAGCTTCGGAGGCATCCTTGACCGTTATCTGAAAAAGATGGTATTTGTCCGACTCTGTAAATTCGTTTTTGTGTTTTCCGTAATACTCCTCAACATCTTTTGGAGTAACCTTCGTTTTTTCCATCTGGGAACGTATATATTCCTGGGCAAGCATCATGACAGTGACATCATGAAGGTCTTTTTTCGCATCTTCCTTGTCGGCCAACCCGGCCTTCCCGGCTTCATTTTCGAGCAGGGTGACATCGATCCATTGCTTCAGGAATTGCTTTCGGCCTTCTTTGGAATCGAACTGCGCCTTGGCTTGAGGATTAAGCCCTTCAAGCTCTTTTGACATCTGGGCCCGCGTAAGATTCGTTTCGCCCACGACAGCCAGAATATCATCGGGTTTACCAACCGACTCCGATGCTGCGGTATCGGATGCAGCGGTTGCTGCGGAGGTCTTAACCTCTTCGGCGAATGCAACGCCGACCACGAACAAACAACAGCCGAGGAAAAGACAATAAGCGCCATAGCGCCGTAACGTCATAAGCATAACCCCTCCAGGAATAAAATGACACAATGCCCCGATTTCGGAGCGATTGGGAAGTATAACACCCTTTTTTTACCATTGCAATGAACCAGCGTGGAGATTGATTTAACCACAGATGAATACAGATAAACACAGATGGAGGAAATCTTTTTTCGCCAGTCCTGACGTCAAAACAATTTCAGGCAAAATGTATGAGGCGTGGAACCCGTTTCCGGTTTCCACGCCTCATGCAACCTATAAACCGCGCCCGCCTGGAGCATTCTCGGGCGATCCACAGGGTCGCCCCTACGTCATAATTACTCAGGGAGCACGAACGAATACGACGGAATCCAAAAGCATATTAGTGCCACCGCCGGCCCCCGGATTAACCGCCACCAGTTCGAGATCCACTCCGGAAACACCCTGCTGCAGTATGATCTGGCCAAGGGCTACCTGAGTCCGGCCTTTAGCAACCGCGCCATAACAATCGATGTCTTTCTCGAGTATGGAAGTCAGACTTCCATTCGGGGTAACCCGTAAACGCCAGTTTCCACCCGCCGTATGCGGATAGATGTAAGCATACATGTTGTAGCGGAAACTTCCGGCCGTGGGCGTAGGCAAATTGTAGTAACTGGCCGTTGTCTGTGCCCCTGTACCGAAATCATACGAATCGCCGACGCCGAATGTGCCGACCGTATCGGCTATCAGAAGGATAACCCCTGCCCCAGAATAGTAATCGATGTTTTTAAAATCACGATTGTTGAAGAACAGGAAGTTTCCGGCAATCGTTCCATTGACAATGCTGCGATTCGTGAAACCCCAGTTGGTGTTCTCGCCTTCGAGCATACCCACCCACAAACCACCAGGATATGCCTTTGCATAAGCACTGAGATCGCTTTCTTTTCCGGACGAACTTACAGCGGATACCTTGAAGAAATATGGGACTCCGAATTCCAGCTTCTGTCCCTTTTTTTCAGGTATCTGTTGGAAATTGCTCGGATAAGTATTGATGACGTATGGCGACGTATCGGTCCACTGCGGCTGGGCCGTTACCATCTTGGTATATCCGCCGTCGGCGACAGTCGAGAAATAAATGTTGTAACTCACGCCATTTTTTGCCGCATCCCAGGAGAGCTTGATTCCGGCTTCGGTGGAAGTCGACGACCACGCCGCCAGATTCATCGGAACCTGCGGAATGTCCGCATCGGCAGACTGCGTTACGATTGAGCTCTGATTGCTCACCATTCCATTGCGGTCGATAACGCGCACAGCATAAAGATTATATGGAGTTCCGTTGAGATCCTTGAACGTCTGAGTAAGATTCGCTGATCCGTTGTCTTCTATAATACCAATCAGCGAGAAAAGACGGTCCGTGGGGTTCGCACGGAAAATAAGGTAAGAGTCGAGGTCAAGCGTAGGACTCTGCCCATCGAAAATACTCGATCCGTCTTCATTTGTCATGGGTTTATGCCATGAAAGGATCGGGTCTGTATCATTCGAAAGCGCCAGATCATACGGGATTGAAGGAGTGGTATCATCGCCGGAACGCAATGTTACCTGCACCGGATCTGAGTTTTCACTTTCTGAATACGTATCGTTATACGATCTGATGACATATGTGTACTGCTCCGCCGAGGTTTTGCTGACCGACGTATCAATGAATCCAGGCGTATCCTGGGGGGCCGCGGAAATCCATTGAACACCACCCGCGCTGGTCGATAGTCCGCGGTAGATATTGTAGCCCTTGATTTTGACACCGGTTACTTTGTCCCAGGCAAGATATACCGATTCCTGGGATGCGCGCGCCTTGATGTTAACTACGCGGGGAGGACGATCCTCCACCGGAAGTCCGGCCCGGGCCTGTATCGCATTGGTGCGTGACAAATCCGACTCTTTCCCCTGTGTGTCAAAGCCAGAAACCTTGTAATAATAATACTGGTCGTTCACGAGACCATTCTGGTTGTCGTTGTCCAGATATGTCGGAGCGGCCTGTTTTCCAACTGTCGAAATGAGTGTAAACGGGCCACCGGAATTATTCGAGCGATAGATGCGATAGCCGACGAGATCGGCCTCGCTGTTGGCGCTCCATGTAAGGAAAATCGCCCGCTCTTTTCCGACGCCTACGACATTAAGCGGAATTGCCGGCGCTTCAAAGTCAGTCAATCCGGGATCTTTCTGCACGCCCGTAGTGCATCCGTACATGGACACGAGCATTAGCATCGCAACCCCGAGCAGGATCAACCGTCCAATGGGTGCAGATGACTTTGTTTTTACCATAAGAGTCTCCTTATTCCTGACAACATTGTGCATTCTCAGCAATTATCGGCATAAGATGACAATGCATTAAGCGTGCGATAAATCCTGTATTTGCGCATTTTCACAATTGCGTCACATCTTCCTCAATTGCGCTGTTTCGGCCCGGCGTATGGCTGTGACCATGTCCGCGACCGCACGTTCCAGACCCACCAGGACGGCGCGCGAGACTATGCTGTGCCCAATGTTGAATTCATGCAGGCCTGCCATGGTGACGAGCGCGCCAACGTTCCAATAAGTCAGTCCATGACCGGCATTTACTGTAATACCCCGACTGACCGCCAATTCAGCCATTTCATGGAGCCTTTTTGTTTCAGCGGAAATATCCGCTGCCACTGAGGCGTTTGCATATGCCCCGGTGTGAAATTCGACGATACGTGCCCCGACATCGAAAGCTGCCTCAACCTGTTTTTCGTCAGGATCGATGAACATGCTGACAGCGATGCCTTTTGCAGCCAGTCTGGAAACCACCTCGAAACACCGTGCCCGATGCCCGACAACGTCGAGCCCGCCCTCCGTCGTGATTTCCTCGCGATGCTCAGGAACCAGCGTAGCCATATCCGGAAGAATTTTTTCGGCAATCCCCACCACATCTTCTTCAAGCGCCATTTCCAGATTGAGTCTGGTTCTTACGGTTTCGCGCAGGATCTTCAAATCGCGGGTCTGAATATGGCGCCGATCCTCGCGCAGGTGAACCGTTATCTGATCAGCGCCCGCTATTTCCGCAATTGCCGCAGCCGCCACAGGATCTGGTTCCCGCCCACGTCGCGCCTGCCGAAGAGTTGCCACATGGTCGATATTCACGCCAAGTTTAATCATGACTTCCCGTCTCCCCCAAAATGAGTGTCAGCATCAAATCCTTACTATGAAAGAAAACAAGCTTCCGTGCCGTCCGTGATCGCCTCTGTATGAAAAATAGCGGTCCGCCCGACATCGCGTGCAATCATGAACATGACGCAACGTCTCCGGCCTTATCCCCGCGCGCATCAGCTGCAATGCGTTGAGGCCGCGCAGATCGAGATGCCATTTCCGCCCGTGAGAGAATGCGGAGGCCGCCGCGGAATCACGCTCAATGAACGTCGGAGGCACTTCCTCGCCCAGTTCGAGGCAGCAGGACCCTATACATGGGCCAAAAAACGCCCGTAAAGCAGCCGGTTGTTCAGATGATGCGGACAGGCGGCGAACCGCATTACCCGCTATGTCCAGCCGCGTGCCTTTCCAGCCGGCATGAATCGCGGCGATTCTGTCATGACCGGCAATAAGGATCGGCAGGCAATCGGCAGTGAAAACACCTATCGGAACACCGCGTTCAGCAGTGATCAAACCGTCTGCTTCTCCCTGGCTGCCGGGCTGCCCTTCCGGGGCCAGATCGATAATGGCGTCGCCGTGGACCTGCCTGACAAAACGGGGCCGGGCAAGATCATGGCCTGTTCCGGCACAAATTTCTTTCCATGCCTGACCGAAGGCGAAGTCATCCATGTCGGAAAAGCGCAAATCACCGTCGCTTCTCTCAGAAAATACGATCAGAATATTGTCTTCACGAAATATGCGCACTTCAGGATCCCGCTGTCAGTGAACTCATCATACGTTCGGCCAGATCATCCACGGCATCATGATCTCCGCCTATCTCGCGCATCTTGCGAAGTGTTCGAACTGCGTCTTCCGTTCGCCCTTTTTTTGAGTAGAGCGAAGCGAGTACTACATAAGCTTCCTTCATCGTTCGATCAAGAGCGATGGCACGCTTACTTTCTTCATACGCATCCTTCAGGCGGCCCTGATTGTAATGAAGCAGGGCAAGATCCTTATGCGCTTCCGCGTTTTCCGGTGCCAGTGAAATCGCTTTTCGAATCTCGGATTCCGCCAGATCATACTTGGCCGCCCTGATAAAATCCTTTCCCATCGTCAGATGCGTTTCGGCCCTCTCGTGGTTCCGATCGTCCGTCACCTTTCTGGCCTTAAGCAGCAGACCTCGTGCCTGTCTTGCTATTCCGGATGAGCCGCCAAGCGAGACGATCTTTTCAAGATCGCCAATGGCTTCCTGTGTGAGTCCGCGATCGAGATACGACTGACAGAGGGCGTAACGCTTTTCCAGCGCGCGTTCCTGTCCGACGGTCAATTCCCCGTCCCCTCGCAAAGACATTGAAGGAGCCGCCGCCCTGGAAAACGAGCCCGATGTTGTCGGGACATTTGTTGCACCTGCGAAGTCAAGACCGGAATCAAAGCTGATGCCACCGCCGGATTCCTTACCTGCCGATCCGCCCGGAATGGCTGCCACCGGGGTAAATGAGCTCGAATCGAGCGTATCCGCACTCTTGGCTTCTGCGTTGCCCATAAGATTTCCGGTGCGGCCTTTACGCTTGATGAAATCTGTCAGCCTGGAGCTCACCTGAAGCTGTTTCACATTTGAAAAATAGTATGACTTACTGTCCTTGCTGATTTTCTTTATCTGCCTGTCGATGTGTCTCTTGACCGGGGATCCGTCCGGGAGCCTTGTCAATGCCTGTTGATAGACATATAAGGCACGGTTGGTCTGTTTCATGTTTTCGTAGCACACGCCCAGCGGAATATAAGCTTTTATGAATCCGGGATTTATCTGTATCGCGTTTGAAAACGCACGCGCTGCCTCTGAATAATTTTTTCGATTAAATTCACACAGACCAAGATTGAAAAACGGTTTTGGAAGAGACGGATCCATTTTCATCGCGGCCTTGAAATGTATTGTGGCATCATCGATACGGCCTGCCTTGAAACATGCCCATCCGAGCGAATCGCGAAAATTGGCGGAGCCGGGCTCAAGTTCAACCGCATGCGAACAGAGCTTTACAGCGCGCTGCGGATCAGTTTCCGTCGTGGCAAGTAGAAAACCAAGATTATTCAT
>JADFYG010000139.1 GCA_015233155.1 Candidatus Rifleibacteriota bacterium | reverse complement strand
CTCATCTTCGTTTGAAAAGGTAAACGGATCGGCATAAATAACCTTCACGGCTTTGGGAAGCCATGGATAGCGGCAAACAAACGTTTCATGACCGGAAAACCGATATTTCATTGTTTATTCCAACACAAAGCTATCATGGTTTATAAAATGTGCAAGATGTTATTTTAGGGAAGCCGTCAGAGGTTCTTTCGTCAGGCTACCTTTGTCATCTCCATAATCTTTGCGAACCGATCGTCGATATGCCCACGCGTCATGGTTCTGTATGAGTCGATACTGAAGTCTTCGACAGTGATCGAGCCCATGGCGCTGCCATAAAGCATGGCCTTTCGGTAGCTTGCCGGGCTTAAATCACCTTTTTCCGCCAGCGCACCCATGAAGCCGCCGCCGAACGAGTCGCCGGCACCTGTCGGATCAACGATCTCGGCGCATGGAAACGCGGGAGCAAAAAACCAGCCGTCTTTGGAAGCCGTCATGGCACCCAGTTCGCCAAGTTTTACAACGAGGCGTTTTGGTCCCATCTCCAGAAGTTTGCGGACAGCGCGTGCCAGGGTACGTTCCCCCGAAAGTAGAGCCGCCTCCTGACGATTAACGAACAGCACGTCGATATGCGGCAAAATGGAGATCAGGATTGAATGCGTCTGCGGGTTTGTGATCCAGAAATTCATTGTGTCAAGGGCGATCAGTCGGGGCTTATTGACGATCTCGATCACCTTTTTCTGCAATGCCGGATGAATGTTGGCCAGGAATAGAAAAGGCGCATTTTTGTAGCTCTCAGGAAGCTTTGGATCAAAAGTTTCAAATACGTTCAACTCTGTCGTGTGAGTGGTCGCGTCGCCGAAATCCTCGCCGTATCCGCCGGCCCAGTGGAAAGTTTTCCCTTCGACCTGCTCGAATCCGGACATGTCTATCCCGCGCTCTCTGAGGAAAGCGATGTGTTTGTTGTCGAAATCCCTGCCTGCGACGCCTACCATTCCAACCTTGGTAAAGAAGCTTGCCACAGTCGAAAAAAATGTCGCGGAGCCGCCAAGAATGCGTTCGCGAGTTTCACGAAATGTTTTGATAGTATCGAGAGCGATGGATCCGACTACGACCATATTCACAGTCATTGTGTTTCGTTCTCCTATTAGAAGGCGATTGAAAATCGCCATTTTTACTATGATCAACTTCGCGGATTGGCAAATATAGCAGGAGCACATGGTAAAAGCAACTATTGCTCTGTGGCCGGCCATAAGCTAGTATATGTTTCGCTAAATTTCTTTGGAGAAAAGAGATAACTGACCATGATCAAGGTCATGAAATTTGGCGGCACGTCCGTTGGCGATGCCGCTCGTATCCTGGAAGTCGGACGTCTGACAGCCCTGGCCGCCATCTCAACCGAGGGCGCACCGGTTCGCATTGGTCTTGTTGTTTCGGCGGTCACGGGTGTCACGAATCGTCTTATCGCAAGCGTCGACGGAGTCCTTCAGGGTCGTCCGGTCGATGGATTCATTGAAGAGTTCACGAACATCCACGCCGGCATCATCGCCGATCTCGCCGCAGCAGGTATTGATCAAGATCTTCTTGCGTCCGCCGAACGGGAAATCGTCGAAGTTACAAGCGAATTCGAGAATCTGCTTACAGGCATTCGACTGCTCCAGGAATGTTCCCCTGGAGTTCACGATCATATAAGCAGTCTCGGGGAACGCGCCTCGACGCCCCTTGTCGCCGCGGTTCTGGCCGGACGCGGATTATTTCCCCGCCGCCTCGATCCGCGTGCTTTTTTGCTTACGGACAGTGTTTTCGGCAACGCTTCACCGATCATGGAGGAAATAGATAAACGTCTCGCCGATATTCGCGCTTCCACCGCATCTGAAGATCGTGTGATGCTCATGCCGGGCTTTTTTGGAGCCGATATTCGCGGGAAGATTACGACGCTGGGCCGTGGCGGTTCAGATTTTTCGGCCGCGATCCTGGCGGCCGGCCTCCACGCGGACCGCCTTGAAATATGGACGGATGTCGACGGCATCTTTTCAGCCGATCCACGCATGGTTGCCGATGCTTTCGTGCTTGACGAGATCAGCTATGCGGAAGCCATGGAACTTGCATTTTTCGGCGCGAAGGTGTTGCATCCGCGCACTATTGCTCCGGTTGTTGCGCGCGGAATTCCGACCGTCATAAAGAATTCGTTCAACCCCGACCACCCGGGAACCCTTATCCATGCTTCCCCACCGCCGTCGGAGCGGCCGGTGCGCGGTCTTTCGACGCTTTCCGGCGTATCCATGATAGGCCTGTCCGGGGCTGGTCTGCGGGGTGTGCCAGGCGTTGCGGCACGTGTTTTTTCGGCCATGGCGCAAAAAAATATATCGGTCATATTGATAGCTCAATCATCATCCGAGTATTCGATCTGTTTTTGCGTTGCCACGAACCAGCGTGTTGACGCAGTTAATGCCCTTGAACATGAGTTTATCCTTGAACGCGGAGCCGGCCTCGTAAATCCTATCGAGTCCGTCGGCGATTTGTCCATATTGTCCGTGGTCGGGGATGAAATGCGTTCGCGACGCGGTATTGCCGGTATTTTCTTCGGCGCTCTCGCTGACGCCGATGTGAACGTGATCGCTATCTCCCAGGGATTTTCAGAACGCAACATATCGACGGTTATTGCCGCTCCTGATACTGAACGCGCGATGCGAATCGTCCATCATTTCTTCTTCAACACGCGCCAGGCGGTCCAGGTATTTTTAGTCGGATCCGGAGCGGTCGGCGGTCGCCTGCTCGAGCAGATACGCATGCAACAGGTGCATCTGGCAGCGCAGCAAGTCGATGTCCGCGTTTGTGGCATAGCGTCAAAAAATCGCATGCTTCTGGATTTCGGAGGAATTACCCTGGATACCTGGAAAAAGCGGTTGTCAGAAGTGCCTGACACTCCTTTCGAGCTTCTCCCCATGCTCACCAAGATCAGCAGTGCCCGCCTGCTCAATCCGGTATTGGTCGATTGTACCGATAGTGGCGCGATTGCTAAATCATATGAAGCGATTTTTGAGGCGGGGCTTCATGTAGTGACCCCGAATAAGAAAGCAAATTCCGCGGATCGCGCGTATTATCGCTCGCTTCGTAAGACAGCCAACCGACGCCGTCGTCAGTTTTTGTATGAGACAAATGTGGGCGCGGGTCTGCCGATCATAGAGACGCTCAAAAATCTTATCAAAAGCGGAGATCGGTTACGTATCTGTCGTGGCATACTGTCGGGATCGCTTTCATATGTCTTTGGTCGCCTCGAAGACGGAGTTCCTTTTTCCCAGGCTCTTGAAGAAGCTCGTTCGAAGGGATTCACTGAGCCAGACCCTCGTGACGATCTTTCCGGACTTGATGTCGCCAGGAAGTGTCTGATTCTTGCACGGGAAGTCGGGTTCAACATGGATTTGTCCGATGTCGTCATCGATTCGCCTATCCCGGCCGGGTTCGATCTGAGTGGCCCGATAGATAACTTTTTGAATCGTTGTCGCGATCTCGATGCTCATTTTGCGACGCGTGTTGCGGAGGCTAGGAAACTCGGTATGGCTCTGCGATTTGTCGGCACGATCGCCGATGGCGGTTGCCGTGTGGGACTTGCCAATATTTCCGCGTCTGAAGCTCTTTTCCAGGTTCGTGACGGTGAAAATGCCGTCAGCTTTCTGACTGATCGGTATACTCCTATTCCTCTCACTGTTCGCGGTTATGGAGCCGGTCCCGATGTCACAGCGGCGGGAGTATTCGCCGATTTACTGCGCACCGTCTTTTGGAATACCGAGGTTTTGTGATATGAAAAAATTTGTCGGCAGGCCCGTTCGGGCATATGCTCCTGCAACCATCGGAAACTTCGCCGCCGGTTTTGACGTGCTGGGCGCGGCCATACGCCCAGTCAACGGAGATTTGTGGGGCGATATTGTCGAAATACGACCTGTCGAAGGCATAAAGTGTCATAGCTCATTGACTGTCGAGGGGCCGTTCGGCCATCTGGTTCCCGCTGATCGAACTAATCTAGTTCTGGTTTCGCATGCGCTGTTCCAGCGGAAGATGCGATTGAAAGGACGAAAATCAGAGCCGGTCACGTTTACGTTGTATAAGAATCTTCCGCTGTGCAGCGGGCTCGGTTCATCCGCAAGTTCAGTTGTGGCCACCCTGCGCGCATTGAACTTGTATTATGGTTGTCCGTTGAACGATGGAGAGCTTCTTCAGCTTGCAGGGCGTGCGGAAGGTGCGATATGTGGTGCGGCCCATCTCGACAATGTCGCGCCGGCGCTGCTTGGCGGCTTGCGGTTGATTGCCCCTGGCGGAATTCCCCAACTCGAGCAGGCTGTTTCCCTGCCATTCTTCGACCACTGGCGCATAGTTGTTGTCCACCCGAATCTTTCGCTCTCGACTCGTAAATCGCGTCAGGTCCTTCCTTCATCTATCCGATTGGTCGATGCAGTCGAATACTGGCAGAATCTCGCGAGTTTTGTTCACGCGATGCACTCAGCAGATAAAAATCTGGCAGCCATCACTCTTCGAGATCTTATGATAGAGGGATATCGACGTCGTCTGATACGCGGTTTTTCTCAGGTGAAGGCGGCCGCGCTGAAAGCCGGAGCGATAGGGTGCAGCCTTTCAGGTTCCGGGCCGTCGATATTCGCCGTAACGGAGTCTGATGCTGCTGCGCGTCGTGTAAAAATTGCCATGACGGATGCTTTCAAAATTCGAGGCGTCGGTTCGGATGCTCACATTTGTGTGCTCGACCCCGATGGGGCGCGCGAAGCGTGATTTAACTTGTTTTTATCTGTGTTCATCCGTGTCCATCTGTGGTTAAATTTGGTCGTCAGTAAGAGTATGCCACTACCTGTCTCAGTAGCATAGATGAATGTTTCATCTGATTGCCTGCGCTGGTTTCAGTTCCGGCGTTCCGGGCTGGCCAAACCTTTTTCAACACCGGAATCAGCCGCCGGAGCGCTTTCCGGAATTCAGGCGCAGATTCTATCTGCGGCGGGTATAGCCCTTTGGAATCGCTCACGAAAACTTACGTGGCGTGGTTGTGAAACCCGCCTTTTTAGCAAACGCAGTCTGGTCAAACTATGGGGACAACGCGGCACGCTTCATTTGTATCCGAGCAACGACTGGCCGCTTATCCACGGGGCTTTATCAGGCCGTGGTACCTGGCAGGAACGCCTGCTGGAACGCCGTGGCGGTGACATAGCGGCTTGGAGGGAAAAGGTCAGACAGGTAGCTGAAATACTCCGGAGCCGACAGACCATCGGCCGTCGCGGACTGCGTGAGACCGGCCTGGAACTCGATGAATACGATCTTTCCTCGTGGGGAGGAATTTTTGCCGATCTGGTGCGTCTTGGAGAAGCCTGCCACGCCGGAAGCGAAGGAAACGAGGGGCTGTTTGCCTCTCGCGCTGCCTGGCTTCCCAACCTTGTCTGGAATCCTCCGACCCGTGAAGAAGCCAATGTGGAAATTCTGAGGAGATATCTGGCGGCCTATGGGCCATCCAGATTACGCGATTTTGCTTATTGGCGCGGCGTCTCCGTCGGTGAGGCACGCACATGGCTTGAGCGTTTTGAACCAGGCACGGTCGTTCCTATAACATTATCCGAGGAACCGGATGGCGAACCGCTGTTGGCGTTATATAATGACGTGGAAGATGTGATGAAGCCCGTTCCAAAACGAGGCGAGTGGCCTGTGCGTTTGCTCGGTCGTTTTGATCCGCTGCTGCTTGCCTGCCGTGACAAAAAGCCCCTGATAAATTCTGCTTTCTATCACCGTGTCTGGAAAAAAGCCGGTCATATCGAAGCAACTGTTCTCATGGATGGCAGAATCGCCGGCACATGGCGGTATCGCAGGGAAGTATCCGGCCTGGTCGTAGAGGTCTTTCCCTTCGTTCCATTTCGCCCGGCGATCTGTGCGGCTATTTCAGAAAGGGCGATCGGAATAGCGGCATTCTTCGGTCTTCCATTCGGTCGCATCGATTTCAAAAACGGAGAAGATCCGGGCAGTTGATCGCTATTTATCTGGCCTAAACCCAACTTTTAGCAATTTCTGGACAGGCCCCAAGCCGGATGATATTATATTTCTTGTATAATGCCTGCTATAATTAGATCTGATTCGCATTTTAGAGCCATTGCATACGAAAGTTCTGCAGGGCGATATGGCATTTCTGTTGATGATCCCTGCTGCGAAGCAGCCACATGGCTGGAGTGGGAGAATAAGCCGGCGGAGGCTTTGCAGCATCTTCCCGATCTTGACACGGCTGTTGTTAATCTGTTGCGTGGGGCATGTCATTTCGAACTTGGACAACTCGAACCCGCGTGTGTCGCTTTGGAACGCGCGCTCACATTTGGTGAAAATTCGAAAACCCGCTTGATGCTCGGACAATGTCTCCTTCTCATTGGTGCCCATGCCGCGGCTCTCAATGAATTTCGCCGAATCCTGGCAAGCGATCCAAAAAATGTTTACGCAAAAGGGGAGATTCGAAAATTTGATCGGCGAGGCATATACAACCCGATGCCCCAGGTATTTCGGCATCTCGTCGACCCGGCAACACTCGGTCCTGAGCCAGCCATGAACATGGTTTCGCAGGGGCGACAATGGCGTGTTCTTACAAGCGCAACAACCGTGAGCGATGCGTGTATTCTTGGAGTTTCGACAGCAGGGTTCCGAGAATTGGAGTATGCCTGGACGCAGTGGTTCTATGCAGTCGTGCTTGTGGTCGAGATGTTGGGAAATGTTGTCGTCTCACCATTTGTCGAGGACAGTTT
>JADFYG010000138.1 GCA_015233155.1 Candidatus Rifleibacteriota bacterium | reverse complement strand
GCCGCCGCAGACAATTGGACTGCGAAAGTGGTGAACCCGGATGGGCAGTCATCCTCCGCGACGGGATTCGCTGTCGTGGCACCAACAGCAGCGGCCCCGTCGATCAGCAGTGATCGGATTAGGAGAGATGTTGCTGATCGACGGGGCCGCTGCTGTTGGTGCAGGTGTCGGTGTTGGCGTGGGTGTAGGTGTAGGCGATGGCGATGGCGTTGATGATGACTTTGGTGCTGCCGTCACCTCAGATGAGCACTGCGATTCTCCGCCGACACCGATCGCCGTAACGACGAAATAATATGGCGCGCCGTTTTTTAACCCGGTGACCGAGCAGGGATTCGGCCGAGCACCAAGCTTGGATGAACCTTGCGAAACCCCGGCGCTCGTGGACCAGTAAACATTGTTGGAAAGAGCATCGGCGGGGTTCGTCCAGTGCAATGTCACTTTGCCATCCCCTGCCTCAGCGACAACACTGGTCGGCGCAAGCGGCAAAGCCGGCGCATTCCCTAACCTTGCCCAACCCGCCACCGGCAGCTTTTGCGCCCCATCGAAAGGTTGCAGTTTTCCGCTCTCGAAATAGACCAGTTTACTGCCGTCCGCATCGGCTTTGGTATTGGTGTAGTTCTGATGCACCACCCGCACATAAGCATCCGTCACCTCGGTAACTATCGCCACATGGCCGGGTGAAGACGCGGTTAAGCCGGTTGAAACCAGGATGTCGCCAATCTGGGGTTTTCCGGTACCGTCGTTTGCAAACCTTACCAAACCGTGGTCTACCGGAATTCTATAGTAACTTTCTGCATTACCGCCAGAACCGCGAATATCCCTTTCGAACTTGACCAGATAATACCGATTCACAAACTCGACGCATTCCCACTCCATGCCAGTGTTAACACCGTTGATTTCAGTGTTGTAATGCCACCGTTCCTGGAAAGGAAACTGAGTAGGAGCCTTCAATCGACTATCATTATATTCTACAAAGCCATTGGCGCGAATTTTCACACCATCATACTCACCCAATTCCAAACCGTGGGTGTTCCCGTCAACTATCATTTGGACGACAGCCGACTCGCCGGTCACTCCAACATTATCGACAGCCGCCGCCTTGAGTGCATGAGTGCCCGGATCGATTGCCAGAAGCGTCATGGAATACGGCGACGTCGCCGCCTCTCCACGCTTGACATCACCGTCGTAGAAATCGACTCTGGCTATTGTTCTTCCCGAACCTGGCGTAGCCGCCGCCTGAAGAATGATATCGGTCGCCCGAACGGCTTTACTGCCATCAAGAGGAGTCGTGAATAAAACCTTTGGGGCCTCGACCGGAGTTGAAGTCGGCGTTGGGGTTTTGTTTATGGTTACTGTATAACCCGGCTCCGCACCGATCCAGTCTTTAAAAAACGGAATTCCCTCGTTGACCAGCTCAGGTGCTGTAAGAACATTCTCGATCTCATTTTTCGCAAGATCGCACCAGATATTCAAAAAACGAGCAGTAACGGTTGTCAGGGTGTCCAAACCAAACTTTCTCTTGATTATTCTCTGCACTATCAGAATGATCTTATCGTTGTTGATACATGAGTTTATGAAGACGCCGAAAGCACCGACAGTAGTGGTTTCGAGTTGCATTTTGTCGAACGTTTCCACAAATGATGTAGAGTATTCCAGGATATCCTGGGCAAGCTCGATGTCGTCCTGTTTGAAATCCAGTGCCTTCCCTACCAGCTCGGCTCCAAAAAGATCCAAGACGATGCCGAGAGCCTTCAGCCCGTTGAGAAAGTTGCTTTTGGAGACCTGAATGTCAGCCTGGCCCGGTGCAACCGGAATAAGACTCACCTCCGGCCCGGAAACGGTTATCGGAGGCCAGCTCGTAATGCTGAAATCCAGCCAACCTGACTTTCCCGGTAAAAACCACCATTTCCATGCGAAAATTCCATGGTTGAAAATGGCCTGCGAAGAAGTCACGTCATAATAAATATAACTGTCGTTGGAAAAGCTGAGAAAGCCGGGACAGTTTTGATCCAGCACCGGGGCCTTTGAAAAAACATCGGCGCGAACACCGAATCTGGCGGAGGCATTCAGGCGGCGGCGATTGATGGCTGGAGTCACGGCGGCTACAACCTTGGCATAGACCTGGCTCCCCGAACCTGAACCCAGATAATCGCGATTTCCCGCCGCAAGTTGATTATTGATCTCGGTTACTAGTGCCGTGAACTCGCTGGAAGCGAATATTTCCTGCAAAAGTAGATTTCTCCCGACCCGATCGGTGCCGCCCAGGAGCGGGAATATGGAAACAAGAGCTCGGGCGGTGCTCTCAGCATCCATTACCGGACCTAAAATACTACCTTTTATCCCGGGACGACGTTTCATATTCGCCAGAGGGGAACTGCCTCCGAAGCCGAGAAGGAACGGCCGTCCGGAATCGTCGATGGCAGCGATGAGAGGGGCGGCGTCCTGGCCGGGAACAACTACATCAGTGCCTCCCGAAGCAATCGCGGTCTCGCCCAGCATAGTCGTGAGTTTGAACGTGACGGGAAGAATTGCGACGGGGGCTTCTACATGCATTGAGGTGGTCGCCCCACTCATGACCGGAAGCTGCTCAAAAAACCTTGTATAAGCTGCAATAAGATCGTCAACGACAGTACTCGACTGGGGATCGATCTCTGAGGCGGACTGATTTAGACGGCTTGCCAATCCAAAGATCACCTTTGAAAAAAGGGCCGATGAACTGGTCAGACGGTCGATGCCTTCGGCCACTAGATCCGGTGTCAGCCTGCTCCCGCGTGGGGCGAGAAGAATGACGTTATCAACACTGGCGAGAAGATCGGCAGCGCCATGGAAATCAGAATATGAGCCGACTCGACCACCTTCAATGTGGATATCACCTATGGCGGTCATTACGGGGATATTCGAAAATGATGCCTCGGTCATTCCTGAACCATTCACAGGAACTGTCTTCAACAGTGTGATCGTGGGCTGCGTCGCAACGCCGACATTCACCAACGTAAGTTTGAATGTAACTGTGGGCGTGCCTGACGCGCCGGTCGCGCGAATTCCCGCGAGAGGAACAGGTGCAGCGGTTTGTGCAGGTAGGACAATCCGAAACTGAACCGATTGTGCGGTACCGGCCGAACTATTTCCAGGTCCTGGATTGTTGCTCGGAACCGGGCCGACCGGGTTATCACCGTTTCCGCCACCGTTCCAGCAGCCGATGATTCCGAAGATCAACGCAATAACCAGCAGAACGGGCAGTGATAATATGCGAGTTTTCATGATGTTTCCTCCTACCAAAAAAATCCGAAAACGTTCAAACAACGGTATTGACCGCGAGGCGCAACCTCACGCCTCACGCTCGACGAGACAAACCGGAAGTTATGTTGCCTGACACACAGAACTATTCCAGGCTGCCTATTCATTTCGCGGGGGTAGTGAAGTAACGCGGTTTGCAATAGCCTCCGTCAGTTCCGCCCGCGATTGCATTCATGTTCCAGCGGTATTTCGTGTTTGGCTTCAATTTTCCAGCCGGAACGGTCTGAGAGGTCCCGGCGGCATAGTCGTATTCATAGGCGAGGGGCCCCTTATAAGGCTCCGCAATGATGTACACACCAAAGCGATCAGCGGTCATGGCGTTCCATGTGAGCGTCGGGGTGAGTGAAGGGGCCTTGTAGCCGGTATCGTCCAGAGTTCCCGGGCCAATGGTAACAGGAACACCCAGACTGGGTGGTTGGGGCGCCGTGACCGACACGTGATTGGAATCTTTCGTTCCGGAAGAGTTGTGGGCACGAACAAAAAAGGTGTAGGTCTGACCCGATGTCATTCCGACCGCAGTATTGTCAAAAGACAGAGAAACTAGCCCGCTCTTATAAGAAACATCATCGCGAAAAATCTCGTATGAGTCAGCATTCCCGGCGGCGCCCCAATTCAACATTACAGCCGGGCATGCAGTTGGTGCCGCATCCCATCGAGCTACTGCGGTCAGTGGAGAAGAGAAATCGCCGGGGACGACGGGGGGCGGCGCGGAAGTCGTAAAGGAACTATCTGCCGAAACGCCCTTGTTTCCGGCGGCATCGGAAGATTGGGCCTGATAGTGGTAAAGAGAACCGGCCCTAAGCCCTGAAATGGTTGCGGAATGAGAAGTCCCACGTGTTGAGTCGAGAGTTGTCGACGACCCATAATAAGGAGAAGTTCCGAAGACAACCTGCGTGGTCGCCCCTTCATCGGTCGTCCAGGAAATAGTGGCCGAAGTCTGCGTGATACCCGCGACAGAAAGGTTCGAGATCGTCGGTTTTTGCGTGTCGGGCGCAGTTGGAGTCTGGAAATATCGAGGTGTTGATTGGGCGCTAGATTGGCCGCCAGAGATCGTCATCAGTCCCCACTTATATTTCCGGCCTGATTGGAGGTAGCCTGCTGGAATGACATAGGCGTAGGGAGAGGCAGGGAGGTCCGGCAAGGTGGAAACAGGACCGGATTGTGAATCGGTAATATCCCTGATGTTGAGCCGATAGCCGCCAGCGCCGACGACAGGTTTCCAGGAAAATTCCGGCCGGAGGTTGGCGACGAGGTCGCCTGGTTCGTTGAGACCTCCAGGCGCAAGGATTTCAGGGGGTTGCAAAGTGGCAGTGCCTTTGTTGATTATGATGTAGTTGAGAAAGGAGGAAGCTGAACAGACGCGCGTCCGATAGCGAAAATTCCAGGGGCTGTCCGCAGCCGGATTAGTGCCGACAAAAGCCGATTCTGAAATAAGGATGTTTCCAGCGGAACGAATTTCTTCGACCACAGCAACGTGAGGAGTCCCTTTACCTGTGTCATCGGTCTGGGCTATAGAATAAATCTGAGGATTTGGAGATACTGACAATTTGGCCGTTATTGCCTTGTTGTCCCAAACATTCGCGTCTCCCGCAATCGCATCCAAATCGGTTTGTCGATAGCCCAGTTGCATCAAACGCCCGTAGACATACCAAGTGCAATTTCCCTCCGCCTTGCCTAACTGGGGGATGATTTTGTCTGGTGGGGGGTCAGGATATGTCCAATATGGTGCATTACCAGTGTTCCAATAAGCGTTTTCGGTTGTATATTCAGGACGGCTGAAATCCGGAGCGGCGAGCAAGGGCTCGGTCTGAAAATACCTATATGCTGATGGCGAACTTTCCTTGCCGTTGGCATCAATGGAAACCACCCACCACTTATACGATTTCCCCTTTTGAACTAGCCCTGAAGCCAATAAGTAGGGTGGTGCCGAAACGGGAAGTTTTGTTGCAACCATCTGGTCAGTGCTCGAATCTTGTATGGAGAGAGCATATCCACCGCGTGCACCCACCATCTGGTCCCAGTCGAAAAGCGGTGGGATAGGCGTAATACTGTTAGATGAAGCTCCTAAATCTCCGGGGGCTTTGCTATTTGGTGCCCCGATAGGCCCTTGAACAGGATTGACCTGAATAGTTACCTGTTCAGATCGGGTTTCGTTTCCGGCTTGATCAGTTGCCTTGGCCATGAGGTTATACGTGCCTGAAAATGCGGCGGGCATCCGCGCCTCGAAAGGCTCAGAAGTGACAGCTCCGAGCCATTTTTCACCCGCATAGAAATCCACCTGTTTCAGCTTTCCCTCCGGATCGAAAGCTTTGGCCTTGATCGTAATGGTTGAACCTTCGGAAAAATTAGTCAGGCTGGTCGGAGAGATGATGGCCACGCTGGGCGGATAATCCTTGGGACTGGCGGTTGGCCAGATCTGAATCCCTGGCGATTCGAACGGAAAATCCTTTTCGAGTTTCAACGCATCGCTCACGTCGATCTTGATTCCAAGGTCTCCTACAAGATCAGCAGTGATTTTTTGCTCAGGGAGCAGCTCGAAATTAACCTTTCCCAGCACGCTCACATACGGCCCTGGCAGAGAGAACGGTCTGGCATATATCTTGGGACCAAGAGCAAAGTTGAGTGATGCATTAACAGAAGTCTCGAAAACAGGCGTAAAACTTGGTTTCCAGGTGTTGGTCGGCGACCATACCCCATCGATCATCTGGGTGCCGATGGAAGCATCAAGCGATTGCTGTAAACCCGCCTTGAAACCGGCAGACAGTTGACCTTCCGCCTGAAAAACTATGCTTCCATATATGTCGATCCAGATCGGCGCATCCGCGAACCAAACGGTGGTCAGATAGCGGGATTGCGTCTCATACTCGCTTTTAAAACTTTTCGACATTTCGCTGGCCAGTATAATTTTAGAACTTTCATTGAGGTCAAAAGAAGTGACGAACTCTTTTATTTGGTGGTCCTTGATGGTGATTTTCATGTAAATCCGGGTCTTGACGCCAATATCATAGGAAATCGTAGTATTCGCGTCCAGTGCAATGGATTCATTGAATCCGATCGATTCACCTACTTCGAGGTACAGTGCCCGTTTGCTGTGCCGCGGCCGAATTCTCCGAGAAGCGAGGGGAATGGGACTATCGCGAACAACTTCAGAGCACTCCAGGCTGCAGTCGGAGAAGGCTTCCTCTAAGGTGGCCTGTGTCGTTCTAATGGTAAAGACATCGCCCTGACTTGCAATAGAAATGACTTTTTGCATGAAGCCATTTTCCGGGGCGTCGGCACAAGCCGCTGAGGGCTCACCGAACATTATTGAGCCTACACCCAGTGCCCGAACGGCGGGGGGAGGATTGCTGAAGACGAGTTCATTTACGCCTGCGCCCATAGCGGAAAATCCAGCAAGACTGCTCAGAGCGCCTTCGTCAAGTTTCAGAGTCGAGCTGCCGAGCGTAATCGTGTTTGAGGCCTCTGCGGACTGGTTGAAAAATCGTGTTACCGCCTCTTCATAGGCATTTGGTGAAGAGAATTCAAGGTCACTAAGGAGCCGCGCAAAAATAACATGATCATTTTGATGAGCGAGGGCGAATGGAATAATTCCACTCACCATGAAAGTCGTCACGGCGAAGGACAATACTTTCCATATCCTGATCGGTAACCTTCGTGC
>JADFYG010000137.1 GCA_015233155.1 Candidatus Rifleibacteriota bacterium | reverse complement strand
GGGTCTATTTGCTCATTGGAAGCGAGGCATGGTAGGTGCGTTTGTTTGATGGGAGCCGGATGAATCGAGAGGTTCCTGTCCGGTTCTGCGAGAGGCTGGGGGTGAAATTCCCCCGGTCTACTCACCACGAAACGTTTAACACCTTGAAAAATCAGGGGTATCAAATAGAACACAACTTCGGTCATGGGAAGAAGCACCTATCTTTCGTATTGTTTCTTCTAAATCTCCTCGCATTCACGATTCATCAAATTCTTGAAATGCGGGATAAACTTTTTCAACAGCTCTACGAGAAAATAGGTTCGCGAAAGGAACTTTGGGGAAATATTCGCGCCCTGGTGAACATGTTCGTTTTTGAAAGCTGGACTTTCCTTATGAAATTTATGTTTGATAGGCGATTACGACAGGGTTTTATAAGAACATAAACCCTTGAAATCCTTTGAGTAAAAGGAATCGCGCGATGCCAAGTGCATCAAAACCGTACCGGAGGTGAAAAAAAGGGGTTGACCGAGAATTGCTGATATTATACCCATCATGCAAAGTTCACGCGCATTATTAGCCACTCAAGTTCAAGGTATTGAAAGACCCTTGCTCGTAGACCCCTGTAAAGGTGTTGAACGACTTGAGAAAGCATAATCCGGTCAAATGGTGCTGTTATTTTCTGCTCGCTTCCGGGATCGCGTTACTAGCCGGATGCCTGGGTGGAAACGACGCAGGTGATGCCATTTCCGCAACCTTACGCCAGGCTGCGTTTCTCTTGAAACCCGAGATTTTTCCATACTCTTTTTCCGCGCAAACGCGTGATGCTGTAATAAGCTGGAAACCCGTATCCGGAGCTTTTTCCTATCGATTATATTCTTCTACGCAAGGAGGGCCTCAGGTCGGTTCCGGTACCTGGTTTTCGACTTCTGAAACTTCAGCGCACATGAAGATCACGGCGACACCCACCTGGGTTGTGATCACCGCTGTCGATTCACTAGCCGTTGAAGGGCCACCCTCGGAAACATTGGCCATCAGCAATTATACTGATGCCCCATGACGATTTCGACAACACTTTTCGAAAATCAGGTTAATAATTCGCGCAGTCAGAGTAATCAGACCGCGTATCTATCGAAAGGAAATGAAAAATGAGAGTTCAGCATTATTATTTTGCGCATCGTCTCCTGCCAGCCCTTTTATTCAAGGGGCATTCTCTGCTCGGAATTCTGGCGAATCCGGCGAATCAGGAGTTCCTCCTGGAAAAATGGGAAGAAGCCTTTCAGGAGGCGTGTGAGCGCATGGATCTACATCGCCGGTGCCCATTCCTCCCGAAGGATTGCGCTACACATCCCATTTAATCGGAAACGATCAACTTGTCTTTCTAATTCATCTTCCTCAGCCCATAGAATCACCCGAAGCTTATTTTTGTCTTATCTCCACCTCGCCTTCTATGCGATATTTCACCCTGGAATTGGGCACGGACGATGCTAAGAAAGCCAGGACGTTTTTCTGTGAATGGAGCGAGAATGGCGATCATCTGAACTTTGATCAATCATGTCTTCCCATACCCGATGATTTCCTGAAGACGATTTGCGAAAAACTGGAACTGCCTCTGGTTTGTTCCAATCCGGAGCCTGAGTTGCAAAAGGGGATGAGCAAAGGCGGGATGGTTTTTTATGGTGATCTTCCGCCGACACTGACTGATGCAGAGGCTGAAACCGAAAATGCTTTGGAAGAACAAGCCTCTCAGGCCTATGGCATTGGCGACTTCCACAAGGCTGAACTTGTATATAAAGAGATTCAGAAGCTGCTGATGGCTTCTCTGGGACCGACGAATGCTCATGCTACGCTGGCATATCAGCCGGTTATTAGTGCTCTCCGATGTCAGAAAAAGTTCGATGAGGCCAATGATTTGGCGTCCGAATGGTGGCAATTGTGTTGTCTATATCGAATGCTGGGGCATGCGGAAACACTTTCAGCCATGAGGGAATGTTCTCGATGCTGCATTGACCTCGAAGAGCCGGAAGATGCGATGCAAATCATGAAGGACCGCATCCGCCTTGCCGAGTTGACTCGAGGCAGCGATTCACCCCTTACAGACAAGGCCCGCGAGGAATACAAAGAAATCAAGGAACAACTTCGGGAACGATTTCCGGATTGCCAGGATGAGTCGGATCACGAAGACTCACCGGCAGAAAGCGATGCGTCTGATCGACTGGCAGAAGTTCTGGAGATTATGACCAAGCCCGTAAAGCCGTCAGAGATCGGCCCGCCACCTCCGAAAACATGGGACGCAATTCTCGCCGGTTATATTGGAGCCATTCTGTTTTTTGCTTTCGATGCAGGCGCCATTCTGCTCTGGTTGTCCATGGTATATACTCATAATGGTTCAGGAAATAGTTTCAGAATGATGAGCAAGATTCGCAGACCAACTTTCCACCTATTTCTTGGGGGCAGGCCTTAAAATCAGACCTCCTGAGTGCGGTCGTTGACTCTCGGGAATATTCCTTGATTCGCTCAATGCAGAGCCAATCAGTTCAGGAGTTCCAGAACTCCTTAGGGTTGACGACCTCCTGGCAACTCTGCTAAATATGAAAACTAATTCGGATGGAGAATGACGCTCATGGAGGAGTCTTATTGATGAATACTCCGGTGGAATGCCCCTATTGCAAAGCGGAAATTGACCTTTCCAAAAGTGAAATCGAGGCGGCGCTGTTTGTTTGCCCGGCCTGTAATCGTGAAGTTTCCCAGGCGCGGAGGCCCCATACGTCTGCCGAGAGTGACCCGGTCGCCAGAATTGGTCAGGCGGAGGCTGCCCCAGGGCTTTCAGGGATGGGCACAACGACCTCCGGGTGGGACGGGAAGAAATTCCTGCAGGTGTACTTCACGTGGTTGACTTGGACTTTTATCGGGGGAATGATTGCCTACAAGAACTCTTCGACTGTTCAGCACACCGGGACCGCAGAAGTGATACGGTACCGCCAGCTTGTGGATATTATTGCCCCACTTTTCACGATGGGAATTTTCGGAACACCCTTGTTTCGCAATTTGTGGATTAGCCTCCAGGGTATTCACGCCAAAAACGGAACCTCCGAAAAAGGAAAGAAGGAGGAAGATTCGATTGCCCTGGGGTATGGATTGAGCGTCATTTTCACTATTGGCACCGGCTTCATTATCATCGCAATCCTACAAGTGGTGGGGTTTCCGAACTGACCGGGAATATAAATGAGGTAGGATGAATATTATGGACACCAAAGTTTCGAAAAATAAGATGGAATGGAGGTGTTCGAAGAGCAATTCTTTCGACGGGAAAATTTGGCTTCATGAAAAGGAATCACTTGGTATCCGTACTTGTCGACCGACCTCGAGTGCTCACAACCAGCTTTTTATAGCGTCAACGTGTTTAAGCTACTTGCTGAAAAAACTCTAAAGCCTCGGATAAATTCGCGAAAACTGGAAAGTGTTTGTCAAGTTTGGTCATTCTTAAACGGATGGCCATTCCAGGCGAAACTATTATCAATACTATCCTGAGATCGGGCATAGGGCTGGTAAGCCGAATGACATTGGAAACTAAGGTCTCCTGATAACATGAATCCGCAGAACTTTCCAGGCGCTCCAAATTCAGAACAAAATTGACATGCCCTTTTGATGCCAGGAAGAAAAAATCTCCTTCATTTTCTCCAAGGTATTTCGAAAAGGCTCAGTCACGGTCAAATCAAGGTCAATGACGATTTCGATACAGGGGCTTTTTAATTCATTATGTTCCACCAACTGAACAGTTTCCTTCACAAGACCTCCTCCGTCTCATTTTAAATGTAGCCACGGAACCAAGTCATTCCCTTGCCCCCGCTTGTTTAAAGCCACGCTTTCATTCTACTTCACTCCACGATAAAAGTAAGCGTCTAAAGAACCCCGTATTGGGCGCTGCGAAATAATGTGACATGATGTGCCTTCAAACTTTTCAGGAGGCACATCAAATGAGGAAACACAGCGATTTGTTCGAAGCGAGGCGTGCACTGTGGCGCCAACACATGAATGAATGCCAGCGCAGCGGGTTATCACAAAGTGAATATTGTCGTCGCCATTCGCTGAGCGTGAAATCTTTCGGTTATTGGAAGAGGCGCCTGAAATCTTCTCAGCTATCACATGTGCCGAGTCCGTCACAAATTTCTTCTGCCATTAAGTCTGATATTTGCGGTAATAGTTCGGCGAAGACCGAAGCGACGAAACCCGGCGTTACCTTCGTGCCTGTCTCGGTGTCCCATTTTTCAAAGCAGGAGAGCCCTGCAATGGACATCGGTGAAATATCCGTACTCGTTGGAAATCGCTTTCGTGTTGATGTTCGGCGAGATTTTTCCGCGGTTCTCCTTGCCAAGGTCATTCGAACGCTTGAGGAGTTAGCGTGATCGCATTCGATACCGCGCCGAAGGTTTATCTTGCCATTGGAAATACGGACATGCGCAAATCGATTGATGGCCTTTCCATTCTTGTTGCTGAACACTTTTCACTCGATCCATTTTCCGGACACTTATTTGCATTCAGTAACAGATCCAGAAGCATTGTCAAACTGTTATTGTGGGATAAGAATGGTTTTTGGATTTTGCATAACTAACAGGCTTCACACTACATCTCCTTTGATCCCAGATGAGTTATTTGGTTGAGATACCTTTGCCGATTTCTGAATGGCAGCTGCCCGATCAACCAGTCGATTCCATCTACTGCAATGCTTGGCTGGCATATTTGCTCCCCGGATTTCATATAAAGAGTAATGACCGTTATAGGGGTGCCTCTCGATGATTCCGTGCTTTACCCAAGAGAGCAATGTTTGCTGGTGGATGCCAAGGCGCTTCGCAATCTCCCTTCCAGTCATCATTCCGCGCTCCCGAAGCCGATCGTAGCGTGAACGTAATCCGTATGCTTTCATGATATAGCGTACCAGCTTCGCGTTAAACCGTTGGTTTTCACGCCCACATCGCGTCGAGCCGCCTGGATGAAACCCTCGCTTATTTAGTATATCAGCTATTTCCGAATAGATGTGTTGGTCGAGTAGTTGGTCGACAAGCGCCACGATTTTTTGAGGCGTTTTGACTTGCTGTGCCGATGATTTGGGATTCTGCGTCGTAAGCGTTTCGGTCCTGCCACCTTTGAAGCGGATATGGATTTTGGTGATTCCTTCTGTTGAGAGTTTGATGAGCGTTGCGTCCTCGATGATGTGGGCAAGCATTCTCTTCCGTTCGCGATTGGGCGTGGCCGGGTCAGCCCAGAGCTGTTTGAAGTCACTTGTCATCGCGAGAAGCCGTTCACGAATAGCATTGTCGAAGATGGCCTGATCCTCGTGCCGTGCACGCTCCCTTTCCTCCCGTGCTTTGGCCAATAAACGCAGCTTGTCATTCCAGTCCGCCTCGAGCGTGTCGGCAACGAGGCGATTGCTTGGATCGACCATCATAAAGCGGCGCTGCGCTAGATCAGCGTCTGCTTGCACTCTTTCGACGGCTCGACACCGTAACCGATCGGCCTCCTCCTGGCGAGCCTCGATTTCTCTTCGAATTTCCAGTGCGAACTCGACGGCCGAGGGAGTCATGACTTCAGCAACCATGGTCCCGATTGCCTTGTCGATTGGATCGCCTGCTATCGACTGGCAGGTGGGTTCAGCCTTGGTATTATTCCCATGGTCGCAAACATACCATGATTCCAACTTGCCTCTTCGATCAAGATATCTTACGCGTAAGTGTGCCCCACAGCGCCCACAAACCGCACGTCCTTGCAGAAGTGCTGAGCCCTCACGAGGTGGAGATGCCCGCGCTACCTCATATCCTCGGCCGTTGCTTTCGAGGATGCGGAGATTCTCCTGATACCGATCCCACGTGATGTAGCCGGGATGAGAATTTGGAATGCAAGCCAGCCAATCACTACATTCACGGCGCTGTATCTTCTTGCCATCGACTGTCCGGCGATAGCTTCGCCGTCCATATGCGTAAACACCCGCGTATCGTGGGTTGGTAAGCGTTCGCATTGCTGCCCACGCATCAAGTGGTCGGAATATTACTTTAGAGTTACGGAAACGAGATGGGAAAAAAAGACGCTCGTCCCGAAAGGCCTTGACTGTTTGGTGCGCGGAGCCGACCCGGAAAAATGTTTCGAAGAAGTGTGCGATCGTTTCTCGCACCTGTGAGTCAGGATCGAGAACCACATCACCAGCTTCATCATACACGAAGCCAGTAGGAAGTTGGCAACGATACTCACCACGCCGAACCTTATTAAGGATGCCACCGCGCAATCTCGCCTTCAGGATATGAAGCTCCGCTTCACTCATCGCGCCTTTGAGACCGAGCAAGAGACGATCATTGAAGTGTGCTGGATCGTATGTCCCGTCCTCGTCGAGGATCAGTGTATCGGCGAGTGCGCAAATTTCCAACAACCGGTGCCAGTCGGCGTTATTCCTCGCGAGGCGGGAGACTTCGAGTCCCATAACGATGCCAGCGCGACCCATGCTCACATCTGTGACAAGGCGTTGGAAGCCTTCTCTCCATGCTGCCGACGCGCCTGATTCGCCCTGGTCAGAATCGATTACTATGATCCGGTCATCGGGCCAGCCGTGGGCGATTGCTCTGGCTCGAAGAGCATACTGACGCTTGGTGCTTTCGACGTTTTCAACAACCTGTCGCATCGATGATTGCCTGATGTAGAGGTATGCATTGCGTGCGAGGTGATGAGGTTGGACCTTGAGTGACTCATTCATTGTGCTCTCCTGTAGTTGGTATTCAGTACCATTGCTGCGAAGATTTGAATGACGGCTTCATGTCGGTGCGATGCAATCGATGTCGATGAATGCGGGCATGTCGTATTTTTGCGGGCCTTGTCTGCGGACAGAGTCCGAACCCATGCCCACATACCCTGGCGGAGAAAAAGCCCGAGCCCGGAGCGTTCTTCCGGCGGCAGCAGTTCTCCAAGTGCGGCCAGGCGTAATTTCTCGTATCGGGCTAATACTTGCACCTCCGAGTGCTTCTTCGTGGTGTCAGATATCAGCTGGGAGTTTTTTT
>JADFYG010000136.1 GCA_015233155.1 Candidatus Rifleibacteriota bacterium | reverse complement strand
AACTCACATAATATGCGCTGGATCACGCAATCAACGTGATATCCCCTTGGAAAGACCCCGAGTTCCTTGCTCAGTTCAAGGGACGCACCGATATGATCGCTTTTGCCGAAAAACATGGGATTCCGATAAAGGCCCAGCGGAGCAAGCCTTACAGCGAGGATGAAAACCTCATGCATATCAGCCACGAGGCGGGCATCCTTGAGGACCCTAATTTCATTGCTCCAGATGACGTGTACACGTTGACCAGATCCCCGAAAAATGCTCCCGATTATGAAACGATGATTCTCATCGAGTTCAGGGACGGGGTTCCGGTTCTGGTACGCAATCTCGGCGATGGCCGCGAAGAGCGGGCTCCCTTGAAACTCTTTGAGTATCTCAACCGCCTGGGTTGTGAAAACGGAATCGGGCGCGTCGACATGGTGGAAAACCGATTCGTTGGCATCAAATCTCGTGGAATTTACGAAACTCCGGGGGCAACTATTTTGTGGGCGGCTCACCGGGACCTCGAGGCAATCGCAATGGACAAGGAGGTCATGAGACTGCGCGACATGCTTGCCCCGAAGTTTTCTGAGGTCATATACAATGGCTTCTGGTTCTCACCGGAAATGGACTTTCTGCTCGCGGCTTTTGCCAAGAGCCAAGAAGCTATCGATGGTTCCGTCACCCTCAAACTGTACAAAGGAAACGCGAACGTCGTCGCAAGGCAATCATCCACGTCCCTGTACAACCAGAATCTTTCCAGCATGGAAGTCGAGGGTGGCTTCGATCAGACGGATTCGAAAGGGTTTATCAATATCAATGCACAGAGGCTCAAAGCACATCATCTCGTACTGAAAAAGGACCGGCCTTTTGACTGGCGAAAGGGCATTCTTACCCGGAGTGGACGATGACGCTCTGGGATAAAGGAGGGCAACTCGAAACGGCAGTTGCACGGTTTACGGCAGGGGAAGACCCCAAACTGGATATTGTACTTCTGCCATTTGACTGCCAGGGGTCCCGAGCTCACGCGCGCGGCCTGTATCGGATCGGCCTGCTTACCGCCGAAGAGCTGGCAGGAATCGAAACCGAGCTGAAAGCCATTTCCGCGGAGGCAGAAACCGGAAAAATCGTCATTTCGCAGGAACAGGAGGATTGCCACACTTACATCGAGGATCGTTTGACGAGGGTGCTTGGAGAGGCAGGGAAAAAAATCCATGCCGGCCGCTCGCGAAACGACCAGGTGCTTACCGCGTTGCGCCTTTACCAGCGTGATCGCCTCGGCAGGGTCCGCGAAGAGGTTATTGAATTTCAGAAGTCTCTGGCTATGCTTGTTGCCCGGTGGGGAGATCTGCCTCTGCCAGGCTTTACCCACACCCGGCAAGCCATGCCCTCCTCAGTTAGACGATGGGCCGGAGCCTATATAGACGCCTTGTCCGACGATATTCCCTTTATCGATGCGGTAAGCAGAATGCTCGACCAGTCGCCCCTGGGCACTGGTGCGGGTTATGGGATTCCTCTTCCACTCGATCGTGAATTTACATCGGCGGAAATGGGCTTCGGAAGAGTCCAGGAAAATCCTATATATGCCCAGTTGTCGAGAGGCAAGTTTGACCTTGCCATTTTCAGCGCACTTGTACAGCTCTGTTTTTCTCTCAACAGGCTCGCTTCGGATATCATCCTGTTTTCTCTTTCAGATTTCGGTCTGATTAATATTCCGGACCGCTTCTGCACGGGAAGTTCTCTCATGCCCCAGAAAAAAAATCCGGATCTTCTTGAACTTATGCGTGCGAGCCTGCATGTGGTTACATCGGCGCAAAGTCGCACCCAAAGCATTAATGCCAATCTCATCAGCGGCTATCATCGTGACGTCCAGTGGACCAAGCGTCCATTGTTCGAGGCATTTGATGTGACGATCGATTCTCTTTCCATCGCGGCGTTACTGATTGACGCCCTCGAGTTCAGTGAGGAGCGGTGCCGGAAAGCCATGACCCCCGATCTTTTCGCCACGGAGCGGGTGTGCGAACTCGTTCGCCAGGGGGTCAGTTTCCGGGAAGCATATCGCCGAATCGCCGCCGAATTCTCCCTGACTTCCGGAGATAAAGAATCCACTTAAAAGGAACTTAATGATAAGGTAGTATAATTAAATCGCACTTTACATTTACGCCTCTCAAATGTATACTACGCTTATATGATTGAACGGCCGTTCTGGATCAAACGCATACTGGCGTGCTGGAAAGAGGCGCCCATTGTCTGGTTGGCTGGGTTGCGCCGTGTCGGGAAAACAACTCTGGTTAAGAGCCTGAAAGAACAGGCCATGTATCTGAATTGTGACCTTCCTGCCGTTGCGGAAATGACGGCCCAGCCTGAACTTTTTTTCCGAAACTGTCAGTTCCCTGTCGTCATTTTCGACGAAATTCACCAACTGGCCGACCCGAGCCGTCTGTTGAAAATCGGAGCGGACGAATTTCCTCACATCAAAATTCTCGCCACCGGTTCTTCAACTCTTGCGGCAACCGACAAATTCAAAGACTCTCTCACGGGGCGGAAACGTTCCGTTCACCTTACGCCGGTGCTTCTCGATGAGTTGCCTGCTTTTCAACAAACTCCACTGTTGAAGCGATTATACCATGGTGGATTCCCGCAGACCGTAATGGAGACTCATAAATCTGAAGGATTCTACCGGGAATGGATGGATTCCTTCTTTTCCCGTGATATTCAACGACTTTTTGGGTTCCGCGATTTCTCCAAATTCACCCTGTTCTTCGAGTATCTGCTCAGGCAAAGCGGAGGCTTGTTCGAGCTGGCGCGCGCTTCGAGTGAGCTGGGAATCTCCCGTCCGACACTCGAAAACTACCTTCAGGCTCTATCCATTTCGCACGCGGTCACGATTCTGCGCCCATTTCACAAGAGTGGTCTGAAGGAATTGGTCAAAACTCCCAAGGTGTATGCCTTTGACACAGGCTTTGTCAGCTTTGCCAGAGGCTGGGATCCTCTTCGTCCGAGCGACTACGGCCAGCTTTGGGAACATCTGATTCTCGAATACCTCCAGGCACATTTTCCGGAGCGTTCCATTCATTTCTGGCGAACAAGTACCGGTCTGGAAATAGATTTCCTCGTTCCACATTCCCGCGATCGCCTGGACTGCATCGAATGTAAATGGGATCCCCGGAAATTCGCCCCGGATGGCCTTATCACATTTCGCGCCTTGTATCCACACGGAAGGAACATTCTTCTTTCGCCCGTGGAACCGGCGATTTCATATCAAAAAACCTTCGGCGCCCTCGAAGTGACCATCGCGAGTCCACATGCCTTGAAAACCCTCCTGAAATAACATCTAAACTGCGCACGATTAATTTGAGATTAGTATATTTCAACGATTTTCATAAAAAAATGCGGTTCTTGACGCCTAAAAATAGGCGGTGGTATCCTCAACGTGAAAAAGCAAATTCCTATCTGGCTAAACTGCTGAATAAATAAATGGCTACGCGCAGATAAAGACACAGGACATATTTGCAAGCGGCCTCAATGGGCGCTTAACAATGGGTGAATGATTATTCGCACCTGATCAGAATTAGGAACGTTTATTATATGAGCAGTATAAGCATATGAAGTTGAGCCGCTGGTTCCTGGATTCGAAGACCGGAAGAGATTCTGTGGAAGGTGCTGCAATCACTGTTGATCCGGGTTTCAAAGGCAAGTGCATAGTCTTGATCATGGTAACAATGTTTTTTTCCGGTTTCATTTATTGGCTGAACGGTGCTAATGGAGCTGCAAGAGCAAGTGCCAGGGCGTATGCCTGTTACGCTAATATGCGCGTCCTTCTTGGCGCAGTTGAAATGTACAACATGGATTACGGAAATATCATCAGAACCTTTTCAGATGCGGATGCTTCGAAAGACGGATATCTGGTCAAATCACAATATTTGAAGAGTCCGATAAGCCATCCTGAGCCTTCATGCTTGTATTCAAGTACCGGTGATATTTCCACGACCACCGGAAGAATAATCTGTTCAACACACGGTTCAGTGATGGATGAATGAGATTCTACCTGCAACGCACATGTCGATAAGACAGAGTGTTCAGACTCGAAACCCTCTTATTCAAAGCGGTTTGATCGATGATTTCAGGCCGGGCGGTTCCGAATGAATAAGCGACCTGTCCGCCCAATCGAAGAGAGGCAGGTTAATTCCCGGTCGTGAATGCGCCAACCAAGTGATCGTCTGAGTGTGAATGGTCTCGTAGCAGCCTTTAGTAATGGTAGATAGATCAAAGGAAAGGACGCAGCCAAGTCAGCTTGACCAGAAGTTTCATCTTCTCCATAGTGGCTTCGGATACGTCCTGCTCCGGCCCACGGACACGAGTGATGCTTCCATCCGCTTCGCGCTTGATCTGGCACTCGACGCAGCTTTCCGTGATTCGCAATATTCGCATTCGCACCATGGCTGCGAACTCCGGATTCTCGATGACGGCCATGTCTTCCGAATTCGTAACCATGCTGAGCGGGTCAAGATTAGACGTGCCGACAAGAGCGATCTGACCGTCAAAGACGACACACTTGGAATGAAGCTGATGCAGTGAATCCGGGGCCATGAATATCTGGAGTGTGGGAATATCCCGCATGAGTTTCGCCCATTCCTTGCAGAAGAATGCCAGCGCCGAGGGAACATCAATGGACTTTGGCCCGTTAGTTTGCAGAATTATTTTAACTCCCCTTGCCGACGCCTTTTTAAGGAGCTCACGCGCATCATCAGTCAGAACTATATACGGATTCTGAAAAACGATCTCGGATTGCGCTGCCTCGATGAACCTGGACATATTGAATCCGATCTGGTTCTTGAAACCGTACATGGAAACCTTGTCCAGGATCTTTACCGGACGCGCCCGCTCTCCGTGCCACATTTCAAATCCGGCGTAAGACGACATCTTCTTGTAGCCACGCAATTCCTCACTGAATTTTTCAACCTGTGAGCGATATTTTTCCGGTAGTGTGCCGGATGCGACATCGAGTGTGCGTCCACCGTCAAGATAGGCATCCATGGCCCGTCGCGCTGTCTCCAGCTTCCAGCGCTGGTCGACTATATTTATCAGACCGGGCTTGATTATCTTGTTCGTGAGCACTCCCCATTCGTCCTCAAAAGCCTTCAGGAGATCCTTGGCGAGAGCCTCACCCTCCAGAACAGGCACTTTTTTATCCACAACCATATCTGGAGGAGGTAACGCCAGGATCAGTGCCGGGAGTGATCTAACCTTCGGGAATACCTCTTTTTCTGGCATATCAGTGAATATGAATAGTTTCAAACTCATTCAGATTGCAAACGGTTCATCGAGCATTAGTGGCATGAATTTTACAAATATCGGCTCTGTGATTGTAAATGGAACACTCGCCGTTAATGGCTCAGTTGCATTCGGAGGAAATGTTACCGTAAATTCGGGTGGCATTCTAAAAAATATTAATGGAAATAATGGCAATATTTCTATAACCGGGAATTTAATAAACAATGGTACCGTTCAAAACGAAGATCCCTATCGGCTTTATATTTCAACAACCGGAATGATAACAAACACTGGAATCTTTTCGCCGAGGACGTTCGGAGCTAACATACGCTATCTTTCAATTTGGGATTCAAGAAATCCTCCGAACGGCTGGTCTGACAAGTTCACGAATGGTTCCAATGGGCTGTGTTCGATGAACTTCGTTCCCAGGTTCGATGGGCTACTGAGTTCCGGTTTTCGACTCGACTACACTCTCACCAACACCCCCAAAGTTCAAAGCGTGAGCGGCTCGAAAGATATCAGCGGCGTGAACTGGGCGACGGAGGGGCGCTACTCCGGGGAAGGCTATGCCAACGTGTATTTCCAATTCACGTACCCTTCAGCAACTGGCACCTACCGGATGAACGCCACGCTCATCGATTCCTATGGCCCCCTATCTACAATCAGCAGCGAAAACACTATCACTTTTCCCTGAGGTTCAGGTGTCCGAGTGAATGTGATCATTCAAATGTAGTTTTGTCTGCGCAGTTCGTTTAAAACGTCCGCAAGGGCGTTCAGCCTATTACGAACAAGTTGGCCATGTTGTGCCTTGAATGTGTCGAGCGCATTGAGTTCGACAGCAGACCGTTGTTTGTCCGGCTATTTGTCCGGTCGGTTGGTCCGACACGAAGGACCTGGAACGTTCGCGGGCTGGCAAGGGTCAACAAATTATTGAACGGAACTGTATATCTTGAATTTTGGAATGATAACCAGAAGGAAACCCTCATTCCTTTCTCTTCATCCACAGAAAACTCTCTGTCTGTCGTGAGGTCCTGCCCAAATTTTGTCAATCCCTACGGCGCTGCCACTCGGCTGGATCCCGACTCGCGTGAAGAACCCCGATGACCACAATCAAATCATGTTCCAGAGAGAAAAACACGCCGTAGGGAAAGCGGTGCAGTAGAGCACGACGGATTCCTGACCGCAACTGCTGAAATTGCAGGGGACCATCGACAATCTGATCGTATACGGTACGCAGCTCGACCAAAAACTCGTTGCCAAGCCCAGGGGCCTCATTCTCATACCATTGAAAAGTCGCTTCAACATCGAGATCGGCCTGTGGGTCAGATACCAGCCGATGTTCTTTCACCGGTTCATTTTTTCCAAACGATCAATCACTTCATAGGCTGGGCGAGCTTGGTCGGGTTTTCGACGGTACACCGCGAGGCGATCCTCGGCGAGCCTAATTTGGCTCTCGGGAACCGGTATTTCACCAGGTTTCTCGGCTATTCGGTCCCAGAGGTCTTGGAGATACCGAATCTGGTCAGATTTTGAAAGCTCGCTGAAACCCGCTGGTTCCGAAATGGACGTGGGCGCCATTTTTTACCCCCTAAATTCGAGTTGCCTTGCCATTACGAGGACGTGATCTCCCCATGATAGCGCTTTCTTTGTATGGTTGCAATTCTCGAAAAGGCACTGGAACTGAGTTGTTTGTCCGGCTGTTTGTCCGGGCTGTTTGTCCGTGTCCTTTCGGGAAAAAAGATGGATTTCGGAAATCGGTCGTGATATTGAAAAAACTCCCGGAGAAAATCGACCGATCCAGCTCAAAAATCGTTGTATCTTTCCAGTAGGCACGGCCTGAACGCTCTTTCTTTTGTTGGTGCAGGTTTGTTCGAAC
>JADFYG010000135.1 GCA_015233155.1 Candidatus Rifleibacteriota bacterium | reverse complement strand
GTTCAGCTGTTCACCGGGCCACATCCCGAGTATCATTGTCCCACAGACACCCCGGATCGCATCGATTCCGTTGGACTGCTCAAAGTTGCCGCCGTGGCCCGGGAAGCGCTCGTATATCTGGCTGACCGCCCCGAACCCCTTAATTTTCAGGGTGGGAAAGCAGCTGGTCAGGCTCATGTCAGCGACAAAGACAGGCGGGGTGGTCGCCGCGTTTCCACCGGTTGCATGCCTGATTTCGTATTTCCCGGACCCGGCGTGAAGATCGGGGATGTTGTCGAAAACTCTGCGGCGGCGCAGGCAGGGCTTCAGAAGGGTGATGTCATCATTGAGTTATCCGGAGCGAAGATCGACAACCTGCAAACCTATTCCAGCCGTCTGAAAGCGTTCAACCCCGGAGATGAGGTGAGTCTTGTGGCACTACGCGGCGAACAAAAAATCTCCGTGAAATTGAAGCCGGGAGAACGATGACTCTGGCGATTCAGCATAGACTTATACCAATCACACAATATTCTTTTGTATTTTGTGGTCGAGGGCCGGAGAAAAATCAGTCGGACAAGAAAAGCTCAAGAGACACAATCAAAAACGGACTATGCGATATGGTTCAATTCTGAAAAAGATAAGGCATTCAAAGATACGGATCAGAATCCGGCAGTGCAGTATTTATTAGTATTTCAGACCAGGGAATAGGCGCAAAATATCCGGGGCCGGGACTTGTTCTCGTTCATTAACAGGCTCTATCGAAATCTAGCTCTGCTTACAGTCTTGAGAAGGGCTAGAGAGACGCGTCGAATATGAGGAGTCTGATTTTAACGGGATTCACTGCATCTCCCGGTATCTGGAATCCTGCGATGATTTTTTTGGAGGTGGAGTCATAGGTTATTACAGGGGCTACAGGGGCTCCGGGGGATGGGTAGAGTGGTCTAAGACTACCATCCGTCACTTGGTAGATACTGGCGTTATTGAACTGTCCATTGTCATATCTTCGAATCTGCATTTTGGTTCCATCATATACCCAACCTCTCTGATAATCGTCAAAAACGATCTGATCAGACAATATTAAGCTGAATTGGCTGCCAGTTTGATAAGTTGACGCGATTTTCTGGATTCCACAACTTTTTATACCATCGCCTCCAAGAAAAAAGAAATCATTCAGGATGGGAGTCATATTGTTCAAGGCACCAAACCCTCCCCCGCCATCAATGGTAACCATTGTTGACAATGTATGGCCGGTTGTATCGTAAGCGGTGAAATTAATGGTGCCGGCATTATCTATACAGATGCCGACCTGATCATTTTTTGCAGTGGCGAGATATGAAGAGGCCTGGCTAACAGCGGAATAGCCGGTATTTATATACGTCGTATTGGGTGGAATGGGTGGAATGGTGGAATGGCTGTCGAACTCTGCATTTGTTATAGGTTGTAATACCAACGAAGTGTTAGGGGAAAAATAATGCCAATAGGAAACAAATAACGTATTGTCACTTGTTTGAGTTATGGAATCGAATGAATTTGTAAAAGATACGCTATCTCCTGGAAGAGTGAGGCTCGAATCATATCTCTTTATGTAAGTGGCGCCATCAGAACCATATATATATTTATTTCCTACATAGAACTTTCCTGCTGGCGGATAGTTATAGCTGGATGGATCATTCAGAAGAGCTCCATCCGTAGTGGAGTAAACACTTATAGACGAACTGCCGGCATCATTAATGAAGAGATAGGCCTTTAATGAGCCACTCATGGAAGAGCCAACCAACTTGAAAGTCGCGGCAGTAGGAATACTATGTAGACTGGTAATGAGCGTACGTTCCGTTGGTGCAGCGAGTGTGTAAGGCGGGCCGGTGGGTCCGGTGGCGCCGGTTGGCCCGGTAGCTCCGGTTGGCCCGGTGGCGCCGGTTGGCCCGGTAGCTCCGGTTGGCCCGGTGGCTCCTGTCGCTCCGGTTGGCCCGGTAGCTCCGGTGGCACCAGTATGTCCAGTTGCGCCAGTGTCGCCCGGCATACCAGTGGTGCCGGTAGCGCCGGTAGCACCTGTTAAACCGGTAGATCCGGTTGGCCCGGTGGCTCCGGTGACGCCAGTATCTCCCGTCGCACCAGTAATGCCAGTAGCGCCGGTAGCACCTGTTAAACCGGTAGCTCCGGTAGGCCCTGTGGCCCCCGTGACACCGGTTACACCTGTAACGCCAGTCGCACCGGTAATACCGGTAGCACCTGTCGAACCCGTGGTTCCCGTGGTTCCCGTGGTTCCTGTCGCTCCGGTAGGTCCTATAGCTCCTGTGGCGCCGGTATTTCCAGTTGCACCGGTAGCACCAGTTGAACCCGTTGCCCCCGTGGCTCCTGTCACTCCGATAGGTCCTATAGCTCCTGTGGCACCAGTATTTCCAGTTGCGCCGGTTGCGCCGACAGCACCAGTTACACCCGTTGAACCTGTGGCTCCCGTGGCTCCGATAGCTCCCGTGGCACCGGTATTTCCAGTTGCGCCGATACCACCAGTTGAACCCGTTGCGCCTGTTGCGCCTGTAAGACTCTCAATAAGAACCTGCCAGTTCGTCCCATCGTAAATATAGGCCTTCCTGTCGGTCGTGTTGTAATACGCCCAATTGACTTGTTTCGGCCCCTTATCGGCAATAAGCATGGCCTCGTCTGCATATGAACCTTGCCAGAGCAGTCCTGTTCCATTGGGGACACCCGCCGCAAGGACCGGTTCAAGAGCCAGAGTCAGGCTTCCCGGAACCGTTACGGAAATGAATGAAACTCCGGAGGCCAGCTTGTAGCCGCTCAGAATAACCGATAACTGATATGTGCCGTTTGGAACAGCATTGAATGCAAAAGAACCTGTCATTCCGGTCGCGGCGAAATACGAGCCGCTGGCATTGCTGATTTGAATCATTACACCAGAGTTATTCGAATCATTCGCCAGAAGCATTGTCTTGGATGCAACTCCGGTGAAGTTACCGGTCGGCACCGGGGCGACGATAGGATCAAGAGTTAAAGTCAGGCTTCCCGGCACCGTGACGGAAATGGATGAGGCTTCGGTGGCAAGTTTGTAGCGGACTTGGGGAATACTCAACTGATACGAGCCCGGAGGAATATTCCTGAATGCGAATGAACCGTTGGAAAGAGTGCTCGCGAAGAAGGTCGCATTCGCACTCTCCAACTGGATAATAACTCCGGAATTGTTCGTGTCTCCGGCGAGATAGACGCTTTTTGTCGCAACACCGGTGAAATCGGCGTATGTAGTGGCCGGCACGCGTGGAACCATAACCACGGCAGGATTGACAGAACTGATTTGTCCGGCCGTCACCGTTACGCTGGGTGTCGCTTGCCCCGCTTGAAAAAAGTATTTGTCCGATGGGAATGCTATTGTGTAGGCTCCCGCCGGAACGCATTTGAAAGCGTATGTACCGTTGGGGTCGGTAAAGGTGATGAAGTTGGTGCCGACGAGATGGACCAGTGTTCCGGAATGGTCGAAATCTCCGGAGGCGAAAGGCTGCCTAGTCGTTGTTCCTATAATGTCGCCGAGGCCTGCCTGTGAAAGCTCCGACAGCGTTATGACCGGAACATCGATAGTCTGGGCCGGAATCACGAATATAGGAGTGCCGGTCGGAGTGCAATAGCCCGATCGCTGCACCTTCACCATATAAGAGCTGCTGGCAACATTGTTGATAAGATACTTGCCAGTAGAATCGGTCACGGAGACATACGACGTTCCGTCGAGATAAACAAGAATGCCCGTCAGATCGGTCAAAGCCGGGGCGGATATTGTTCCGCGCACGGCGCCGGTCGGCGTGAGCTGAACGTCCTGAACCGCGATGGATTCGGCAATACCGACCCTGAGACCAGTGCGAACGGACTGATGCGTCGCGTCCAGGACCGCTACCAGCGTATATTCGCCAGTCTCGACCTGCTGAAATGCATAAGAGCCGTTGGCATCGCTTTTGGTGCGATAGTCACCGAACGAAGAGTCGGGCAGCGTGGAAACTCTCAGCGAGGCGGCCGGTCCGGCCACGAGGCTTCCGGCAAGTCCGGCGATCCCCTGATCGACCGCTTTTTGAGGCTTGACCAGATAAACGGCAACGTTTGCTACAGGCTTTCCCGCGACTGAAATAGTGCCGGAAAGATTACCGTAGGCGGATGTCTGTACGGGCGCGGCAGGATTCAGCAAACCAGCGCCACCACTTCCTCCTCCGCCGCCGCAACCTATAAGGATGGCGCCGAGCAGGATGAATAAAAAAATAATGGAAATTCTTCGCGACATATAATTAGACAGGCAGTTCCTTTGGTAAGAAGATACCACCGCCCATTTTGAGGTGTCAAGAGCCGCCTTTCTCTCTATCTTTGGAGGAACGGCATTGCCAATCTAATCAGACCCTCTGACCACTATATGAACCTTATCCAAAACAGAATCAGTCCCATAGATGCGCAGCACGAGAACACCTCGTTCACGCCGAACCTGCAACTCGCCGGGGCATCGTTCCAGGATTATCCGTGGCCCAGTGCCCCGATCGGCAGGCTGATACTTGATTCTGTTTGCCGATGTAACCGGTATTTTCTGAACGGGGCCCTTGCCCTTGGCACGAGGCTTCGCATGCTTCGGCACAGAAACAGGCGCTTTCTTCGAAGATTTTGCTTTCTCCAGCGCTTTCACCGGTATTATAGTTTTCGCCGACTTCGACGCCTGCACTTGCTTCTGGGCTTGTCCAGTTACCGGCGATGTCGCTTCTACAACCTTCGCCTTCTTCGCTCTTGGGATCTTCTCGATCCGTTTGACCATCTTCTCTATTTTCAGCAGGGTCGCATGCGGCATGGCACTGAAGATCTTCACGTATTCGTTTCTGATCGCATCGCTCTGTTTGACGCTGACCCTGACCAGAGATCCGTTTGCAAATTGGTTAAGGATTGCTACTCGCTCCGGCACGCCTCCGAGAATGACCTCGGACCAGAGTGACGACTTCGGTCCAAGGCGTTCGAGTTCCTGTTTCTCGTAGAGGGAGACATCGGCGTGCTTCAGAAGCTTCTTGCGAAGTGCTTCCAGGGTCTTTCCGGCAAGCGTGGACAGGTCCATTCAAGTCTCCTTCGGCATGGGCGAGAGTTCTTTCTGCAAATAATCATATCATAAGTTTCTGGTGATCAGGAGCCTCTCGAGGCCCTTTCTGATGATGGCTACGGCATACGAAAACCAGGTCATTCAGAATTCTTTGATCAAAAGATCGTGTCCTTTCGGCAAGAACGCTAAAAGTCCCGGCAGAAACCTGATAGGCTTCCTCGCATCATGTGACGGAGGCGGATAATGATCAAAAGCTCAAGTTCCCCGTGTGGATCAGCGGTGAAATCTCTATTTGATGAAGTCCAACGACAGTTCCGATCTTGGCGAAGGACCGTTAGAGTTTCCGGTAACAGACGCATTCCGGAATCGCTGTGGGCAGCGGCAACGAATCTTGCAGCAAAGTCGACAGTTCATGCCACTCATCGTTTATTGGGGCTCGATTATAACGAGCTGAAGAGGCGCGTAATCCTGAAGTGTGGTGAAGACTGTGCAGCCCTTCCCGGTCACCGCCGATCACACACGCAGGATAATGTGGTTCCTTCTCAAGATTTGGGAACGCTGTGCGGTTTCCCGAGCCCATCTGGTGTGCGATCCAATGCTTTATCAGCAGACGGCTTTATCGAGGTAGTGGCACCACTGGCTTCTCCACCTCCACGGGAACACCAGCTTTTAGCAGAGATTCAATCAGCCACCGGTCACGTGATGCGTCTCTATTCGTCAGACGCCGTACAACTGGTTCGAGCTTTCCTTCAGCCATGATCCAGCTTTCTCCGCACATGCGTGTCTTTGTCTATGTTACCCCCGTCGATTTTCGCAGCGGCATCGACGGCTTGGCCGGAGTATGTCGTTCCAAGCTCGGCCAGAATCCGATGAGCGGTGCGGTATTCCTGTTCATCAATCGACACCGGGCAGCTATGAAACTGCTGACGTTTGATGGCCAGGGGTTCGTAATGTGCCACAAGCGTCTTTCCCAGGGGAAGTTCAAGTTCTGGCCACAAAGCACTTATGCCCTGACAGGTCCCCAGGTTCTGGTGCTTCTGTATAATGGGGATCCCTGCGGTAGCAAGATGGCTCCCGCGTGGAAGCCTCTTCCAGTGCCGATCTGATGAAAACAGTTGTACTTGGCGCTTCGATGCTTTATTATCTCAGCCATGAGTCGCCCAGCCGAGAAAGACATTTTGAATGTCAGCATGGAAGAGATCACCGACATTCGCCGGGTGGTCGAGGAAAGCGATTTTCCTCCCCGCTACAAAGCTATTCTTCTGACCTTGATCGAGGAAGTGGTCACCATCAAGAAGACAAAGCGGGAGAAGCAAGCAGAACTGGAGCGCATTCGTCGCATGCTCGGCCCGTCCTCCGAAAAGCGCCCCAAAAACGATGAACAGACGGCAAAAGAGGGGAAAAAACCTCCCCCGGCGAGGAATCATGGTCGTCACGGAGCAAAAGACTACAAGTTCTCCGATACGATTGAGCACCCTCATCAAAAGCTCAAAGCCGGCCAGTGCTGCCCCGATTGCGATCACGGAACTCTTCAGGAAATTGAACCGCGTAAGATAATTCGCCTGATTGGGAACGCTCCAATCGAAGCAGAGCTTCATAAACCTGCAAGACTCCGCTGTGGTGGTTGTGGCAAGATCTTCACCGCAGCCCTGCCTCCCGACGTGAGTGAGGAAAAAGCAGATGCGTCGGCCAACTCCATCGTGGCCTTCTTTCACTACGGCATGGGAATCCCTCTCTATAGGCTGGCGGCGATTCAGCGAGTCATGGGGGTGCCACTTCCCGCAGCGACACAATATGAAATGGTCGAAATGTTATGGACAAAGGTCGTTCCAGTGTTCAAGGCACTCCTACACCAGGCTGCAGACTTGGCCCCTGGTGTTCGTTGATGACACCCCCGCAAAGATACCGGAACTTATCAAAGAGAATGAAGCTCGAAAGGATGCCGGGGAACGAGTCGGCATCTTCACCACCGCCATCGTTGCTCGAAATGCGGGGAGGGAAATCCACCTGTTTTTCACCGGGCGAAACCATCAACTACTTCAGGAAGTGAAGCATTTGATAACAGGCCGGATTATGCCGCTTTTGCACGAGGCCGGCGTGGCTTCTTTCGTTCGGCGACGAAGGCTTCAATATTGGCGACTGTTTCATCAAGACCAACTTCGGGAAGCCATTGATGCCGATCCCTTGTATAATCATCGCGCCCACGTTCAAACTCCTGAAGGAATCGAACTAAGCCTTCAGCACCGAGTCTATCGCGCACCGCCCGAAGTCCTTCGCG
>JADFYG010000134.1 GCA_015233155.1 Candidatus Rifleibacteriota bacterium | reverse complement strand
CGTTCGTGTTTCAGCTGCAAGAGTCTTCCGGCCAAGTCAAACGTGTTCGTGGTCTTCACCCCGGGCCGCTCTTCAGTAATGAGCCTTCCGGCGGCATCGAAGGAATACTTGATTTCATCGCCTTTTTCGGGCGGATTCAGGCTTACCATTCGATTCAATTTATCGAAAGAATACTTGAAAATCTGGCCTTCGGGATCGGTCGCACTGATGCGGTTTCCAGCTAAATCGAAGCTGTACAGCCACTTTTTGCCCCAAGGTCCGAACGTTTCTGAAGTCATGTTGCCCACGGAATCATAGGTTTTAACCACGCTTCCGGAGGTCCCGCTTCTGACCAGCTCGCGGCCTTCGAGATCATAGGCCATGGTTGCAAGGGTTCCGTCAGGATATGTGACCTTAGACACACGATTCATCGAATCTATCGTGTAGTTGGTTGTCTGGTTTCTCGCATTGGTCAGAGCTATGCGATTACCAATCTTGTCATAGCCTGTGTTTGTCGTATTTCCGAGCGGATCTATTTCCCGAATAACGCGGCCCAGGCTATCGAACTCCCAGCGCCATGTGCGGTTTGCCCCATCAGTGAGGCTTACACGCTGGCCCGCAAGGTTGTAGCCATAAGAAACCACGTGGCCTTCAGGGTCTACCTCGCTCAGTACCCTGTCGCGCTGATCATAAGCAGTTATCGTCCGCCTGCCCATGGCGTCGGTCTTGGCTACACGCCTTCCAGCGTTATCGAATTCAAATGAATTCACATTGCCTAAGGGGTCAGATTGGCTGATGACGCGGTCCATGATGTCATAGGTCATTGAAGACACCGCGCCCAACGGATCTTTAGAGGCTATCAAACACCCGGAGCTATCATAAACACTCTGCCAGACATTGCCCAAAGCATCGGTAGTAGCGGTTTTTCGACCGCCGTTATCGAAGCTATACCGGCTGGTTCTACCCAAAGCGTCGGTTTCGGCGATGACCTGCCCGGCGGCATCGAAGGTTGTCGTCGAGCTTGCCCCGTTCGGCTGAATGGCCCGCACCTGACGATTCAAACTATCATAAACCCACGAAAAACTGTTACCAAGCGCATCTACCATGCTTAACAAATTCCCGACCGCATCGAAAGAATTGGTGGTAAAGCTGTTGTCAGGCCTGATAACTTTTGTAACCCTGTCGAGGTTGTCGAACTGGTATGAAGTCACCCGGTTCAAGGGATCTTTATCGGCTATTTTTCTCCCGACAGCATCATACTGGCTCTCCCAGCGAGCCCCAGTCGGGTCTATTGTGGCCAGAAGACGACCCAGCGGGTCGAATTCAAAAGAGGTAATATTTCCTAAAGCATCGTGTTTAGCAATGAGCCGGCCTGCGGCATCATAATCTAACGTTTCAACAGCGGAATCCGGATAAATAATCTTGATAACCCGACCAATACCGTTGTTCTCGAATCGGGTTATTTTCCCGAGAGCATCCGTTTCTGAAACTTTATTTCCGGCAACGTCGTAGGCCGTTGAAACAACCGTATTATCTGGGCGAATTGTAGTCAGCGGGCGGTGAGCACTATCATACGTATAGCGTATTTCACGACCCAGATGGTCACGTCGCGTAATAAGATTGCCTGCGGGATCATATTTCAAAACAAGCCAAGAACCATCTGGTAATACAGTTTTGGTGAGACGGCCAAGACTATCATATTCGAAACTGGTAATTCTACCCAGCTGATCGCAAGAGGTTTTGATGTTACCGCATAAGTCATATGAAATGCTGGATATACCACCTGCTTGATCAACAATGCGAACCAGGAAATTTCCGAGTTCATCGAAGTCAAAGCGAGTAATACGGCCCAGCGGATCGGTTCGTGAAGTACAGTTGTTATGACCATCATAGGTAAAAGTAGTAGCCCCCGAAGCTGGGTCGGTTTTAGCAATGATATTACCGTGCTCATCCCATGAGTAACGCCATTCCCGACCTAATGCATCAGTTTTCTTGGTAAGGCATTTCAGCGTGGGATGATATTCGAAAGCGGTTGAGTTGCCTAAAGGATCAGTGGTTTTCTGTAACAAGCCGTCAGAATAATATAAATAATTCGAAGTTTGGCCCAATGCGTCAATAATGCCCGATATCAGGGTGCCAGACGCAAGATAGGTTTTTATGCTCGGCGAAAGGTTGTTGCCAATTATTTCATAACTGGTTAACTGCTTACTTGGAGTGAATTTATAAACGTGGGTCGTTGAATTCGGAGCAATCATCGTAAGGCGAGAAGTGTCTGTACTCCAAGAAAAAGTCTGTATGCTTCCATCGGATTGGATAACTTTTGTTGCCCGTCTATTTTCATATGCAATAGAGGTTTTAAGAGCACCTGGACGCTCTATTTGAGTCAGGAAACCTTGATCATTGTAAGAATATTGTGTTTGTTCTCCAAGAGCATTTGCAACAGAGACAAGGTTTTTCTTACCGTCATAACTATATGAGTATTTTCGTCCCGCAGAATCTAATACAGATGTAATCAGATTTTCAGGGTTAAAAGAGAATTCAAACCATTGTCCAGCGGGATTTGACGCTCTTTGTAATCGATTAAGAGAATCATAGGAAAGCTGAATGGCATCTCCAGAGTTTATATCCGAAACTGTTTTGGCAATAGTCGTTAACTTCCCTGCTTGATCAAAGGACCACACACCACCACGTGGATTTGATACTAGCCAGTGTTTTGTATTTTGGTCATAAGTCAGACGCAAAATAACCCCATCAGCTGACTTAAAAGAACCATCGACATTATGAAAAAGGACTCTGGAACCATCGCCGTTTATAAACAGCACATCTGAAGCGAGAAACTCAAGTTTCGCAGTAAATGGTGAATGCCACCCGTTGCCGAACGATGAAGTTACACCACTAAGAGAATGATAAACCCTGGCTAATCGAATAGAGAGTCTTGATTTTAAGATTAAGTCCATTTCCGCGTCGGAAAAATTCCCAGAAGTTATACTTACCGGGTCATCAATTACGCCACCTGTAGGTGTATTAGTAACAGGTAGATTCGTCGAAGGTAAAACAAAGGTAATCGGTGTATTTGGGGCAACTATGGGCTCATTTGTTTGGTCACTTTGAGCCAGCTGGCTGTTGTTTTGATCCTGTTGGGGAATGACATTCACAGCAGATTGAACAACACTAAATGGCTTTTCAACTTTGTCGCCATTAGCATCAACAATGAGGGTATAATCCCCTGGTGGTATAGGGCTGTTATTTAGTATGCCGGACCATGAATATTCTGCGACGTTTTCTGAATTACCTTGTTGTGTTGATAGCGACGTCAGATTAAAGGTTTTAGAAGAAGAGTCGCGAATACTTAATGTAACATTGGTTGATGCACTTGTTTTTATCTGAACATACATGCCTTCGCTGGTACCACTATCATCTTGAGACAAAACAGGCGGGACGCATGTAACCGCAGTTATTTTAATTGGGCTGCCTTCGACAACAAAAGTGGTTTCTTGCGGCGGACTATTTCCTACCTGAGCTATAAAATAATATGTTCCTGGGGCAACCGGATTTCCTGTATCTGGATCACAACTATCCCAAGTAAAATCAGCTTCATCATACGTTGCCGTCGAACTCGGTGCTGTTGGCTGTGGTCCGAGGTCAAAAGAAGTATTACCATCAAGTGAACGTATGGAAAAATTGATCTCACAAGACTCGTTAATCTTGTTAGTTTTGGCTGAAAATACTATTGTATTGCTGTCTATGACAGAAGCATCGACCGCCTGAACTTCGACCGGAGTTGGTGGCCAGTGAGTGCCACGAAAGGAACCATTGGTAAAACTATATTTAACACGCCCTTGAGGGGTTAATAAATTCCATTCGGAATCATAGAACGGCGCAATACTAGTCCCAAATCGAAGATAAATTACGTGCATCAAGCGATCGGGATCAGAAGAATTGACAACCATTTGCCCTATGAAATTCGCTTGAACAGGACCAGTAACATAATCTATCTTATCATGAAAAAAGAGATACCCATAAGTAGAGAGGTAAAACCGAGTAAAATCACCAATACTCCCGTCATCAAACATGCCTAAGTTAGCATACGCTATAGTGTTATTATTATACGGTTCAAATAGAGGATTTGCTTCTCGATCGTCTTTATAGCACTCAACATCAACATCAAATGATAATGTACATGATGAATAGTAGCCGGGAAGTTGTAAGTAGAAATCCACACCACCTGGATTGTCATATGTGGCTTCCCCCTTGAACTCGCCTTCAATTGGGATGATATCATCCGCAAAAACCGGCACTGAAAGCAGGTGAAATCCCAAAATTAAAACAAATGCAGTTCTAATGAATCTTAATGACAATTTGACAGTCCTCTTCTTTCCAGCGTTCTCAGCAAACTCAAAACTTATTCATTTTAGCTAATGGTTTTAGACCCTTTATTATCTTGACGATATCCGTATCATATTTCTTTTGGTTTTCAACAGTTGCAAACCAGTATATGCCAAGCGATTTATTTGCAAGAGTATTGATGGCAAAACAACCAACCATCATTCTGCCATCATTAGTTTTCCCAGTCCATTCTGTGGTTGGCATACCGTTGATATTTTCTTCTATGGCTTTGCCAGCACTGCCCCATGTAATCGGTCCCAGTTTTTTTTCCAGCTCTTTATTTAGGATTTCAAAAACCTTGTCAGATGCCGCTTGTTCAATAGCCATGAAAATGATACTCATGGAAGCGTTGGGAATCGACTGTTTCATTTTATCAGCAGCCGACATTGCTGCATCTCGATCCCAGGGTGCTACGTTATTATCTTGCAATGAATCGTCTGATGGCCAAAACGTCAATGTACCGCTTTCCTGCAAAACGCGCCATTTGTCCAAGACCGTAATTTCCACTTTTGCTCTTGAATAAGTGATGGTCGCAGCAAAAGCTGCCCCGGAAAAACACCACACGAAAGTCAGCACCATCATCATACAAAAAAAACGCTTCATGAAACCCTCCCAAACCTTTTACAATGTTGCCATCACAATTGATGCCAGCCTCTTCACCTCGTTATATAACGATCTTACTTGACTACAAAATAAAATGCAAGAATTATTGCTGCTTCAACCGACGCCCATTAATGGTTAACAAGACCCCGGTTGTTGTCGAGAGAGAATCCCTGTGATACGGCTAAATCTCAAAATAGGCCGGACGGTTGTTAATCTGCGACCAGTACGATTAGTGGTCGTGGGTCTGCTTCTACTGGGAATTGTGGCGCAGAGCTATTTATATTTTCAAAAAAGCGTGGAACAGGAAAGGAAACAAAACGAAATCGAAGGCCTGAAAAATCAGATGCACACTCTACAAGAACAAAAACAGGAACTCAAAAAAACGCCTGAGAACTTCGAAGCCTTGAACGGAGCACTCACTGCCCGGAACGATTGGCTGAAACGGCGTGAAAAATCTCCGGTTTATTTACTGGCAAAACTTGAGCAGGAAAGACCTGCTGGTGGTGTGGAGCTTCGAACATTCGAAAGCGAAGGACCCAGAGGAACCATAAAAATGGCAGCCGGAGATCTTGATACCGCTTCCCGGTTCATGAATGCCATTTTCGGAAACAATGTCCGGGTTACCCATGATGAGCGGATCAGTACAGGTATTGTCGCGGTTTGCACATGGACCGATTAACCATTCTCATGATCTGCCTCGGATTAGGGAATCTCTTTCTGTGGAGCTTTTCGAATTTTGAAGAGATCATAGAAAAGCCACAATGGTTTCGGGATGAAATAAAGATTCTGGAAAAAGATATTACCGAACTCGAAAAACTATCAACCTGGGCACAACAAGCCCAGGCAAGCTTGAATCAGCCACCATCAGAAAATGCCACCAATCTGATGAATCGAATTCAAGCCCTGGCCAAAGTCTGGAATTTCACATTACAGGAAACTGCACAAACAGGGGAGAACCCTGTTCATATCACCATTGCCGGTATCGGGGCGTATAAAACAGTCGCAAGCCTGCTCACCGAATTAACCCGAAGTCCAGCAGTCATCATAAACAAAATCACGCTGTTGATACAAGACGATCTATTGCTCAACACCCACCTGGAACTGGAAGTTCGAAATGGACCCTGGGAAGGAACCGCCACAGGAAAAGGTTATGTTGAACCTCTGAAAGATACACAACCCGTGATAACTCTTGGCAAAGTCGATCTATTCGGACATCCGGAAGCACCGGCACCCGTCGTTGTCGGGAAACCGAATATCCGGTTTCTGGGGTTTTATTCCGGGAAGGGTAAACCTACTGGGATTATTGAAGAGAATCTGAAAACGATGTTGGCACAACCTGGCGACCGAACGCCAAGCGGTTTGATCATTAAAGCCATCGCCCCCGAATACCTGGAAATCGGCGCAGGAAATGAGAGAGGGACACCATGGAAAATACCTTTAGAAAATTCTCATTGAGCTTTGCGCTGGCAACCAGCCTAATTTTGGTCGGACCTACTCAAGCCGAAGTTTTGAAATTGGCGGAAGCACCCCTGAGCGAGATTATTGCGTTGTATTCCAAAGCAACCGGAAAAAATATCTTTGTTGACGATACGGTTCAGCAACAGCGCAAAGTCACAGCCCATCTGCAAGACATGACCATAGAAGAAGCATTTGGCATCGTGCAAAAAACGCTTGGTTTGGAAAGCTGCATGGTCGGCACGAACACCATACTTTTATATCCACCGGAACGTGCCCAACGATACCAGCCGGAAATGAAATCACGCGTTTTACACACCCCATCAGGTATAGATTCAAAATGGTTTCAGGGAACCATCAATACCTTGGTCCCCGGAGTCAAAACCACACCTGCGACGGGAGACCAACGAGAGTTCCTTCTTTTCGGGCCAGACGCGCAAGTAGATCAAGCCAGAGCAGTTACTCGAAAGATGCCGGAAATGGCGGCTAAACAAAAGTTTTGGGCCATGGTGGAACATGAAAGCATGTTGGCTATAAAGGAAATGAAAAGCGAGGATGTCATTCTGGAAGTCCAATCCAATGGTTTAACCGGCCATGGTTCGGGAACTGCGTTAAAACAATATGGCGAAAAATTACTGGACTGGCGAATGAAAACCCAGTGGGACGAAGAGGTTTATACCCCCGAATATCTTGACGGCGGAAAGCTTTTGAGAGCGGCTGAAGTGACCAAAGGCCGGTCGCTTATAGCTGATTTGGGCGGGACTGGTTCGCTGCTCATAGAGGGACCAAAAAACGAAAGAATGAGGGTCATCCGAATCTTGCAACAGTTGGATCAACAGGCCCAAAAGCAGCAACAAGGTATTTCTCTTGGAGAAATGAAGCCGGAAATGGCCAGAGAAGCGGCTAAAGCCATGGGCGTCGAAAGCGTCGGAGATCGAAACATGGTGTTGGTCGGAAGAACTGGA
>JADFYG010000133.1 GCA_015233155.1 Candidatus Rifleibacteriota bacterium | reverse complement strand
ATCTCCGGGTGGATCTGCCAAAGGAGCAGCAGCAGGCCGACTGGTCCGGGGCGATCAATGTCGAGATGCTGGAATACGCGGCGAGAGACGCTGAAATTACCAGGCAGCTCTATCTGATTATTGCGACCCGGTTGCAGCAATTGGATCTCGTTGAAGCTGCAAAACTGGAATTCGGCTGTTTACCTGAAGTTGTCGAGATGGAGTTGAACGGGATGCTCATCGACCTAGACCAGCTGGCCGCACTGGGCCAGACATTACTTCAGGAGAAAGCTGATTTGCTTGTAAAGGCAAAAGCAGAGCTGGGCGAGTTCAACCACAACAGCAGTAGGCAAGTTCTTCATGCCCTGAAGGATTTGCATATTGAAGCCGAAAACGCTGATAAACACACGCTTAAACAGCTTACTGTCGAACATCCCGAAATCCAGACAATCCTGAAGTTGCGCAAGATCGACAAAGCAATGTCTGATATGGTCAACAAGTATCCCCGACTGACTCATCCGGTAACCGGGCGACTACACGCCACATACAACCAGTTGGGCGCAAGTACAGGGAGATTCTCCGCATCCAATCCCAACTTGCAGCAGGTGAACAAGCGCAAGGAATACCGAAGTGTGTTCATCGCACCACCGGGGCATCTGCTCGTTATCGCGGACTATTCACAAATCGAACCGCGTGTCCTTGCCGACATCAGCAATGACGCCGTCATGATTGCTGCATTTTCCGGGGACATCTACAAAGCCATGGGCGGCATGCTTCTCCACAAGGACCCGGCAACTGTTACAGATGAGGAACGGAAAAAGATGAAGGCCATCCTTCTGGGCGTAATATACGGCATGAGTGCCGACGGAATGATCATCTACGCCCGAAGCCTGGGAGTCCTTGACATGACTGTTGCCGAAGCCGAGCAGATCAAGGAGCAGTTCTTCGCAAAATATAAGGGTGCAGCCTCTTACATTCGCGCCTGCAAAAGGTCGTCAGAGCCGGATACTGTTACCATGAGTGGGCGGAGGCGATTCTTTTCGCAGGGATCAAATCCGAGGCAGCGTGTGAACAGTCCCATACAAGGCAGTGCTGCCGACATCGTGAAACTTGCTCTGGCTGGGCTGGTCGAAGCTCTTATGCCTGTCCAGGGTAAGCTCATAGCATGCGTTCACGACGAATATGTTGTTGAAGTGCCCGCTGCGAACGCTACAGCAGCTGCCGTGATCGTGAAGGACCATATGGAGGCAGCTGGCAGATACTACCTGAAACGGGCACCTGTTGAAGTGAAAGTAGATATCGGACCAAACTGGGCGTCAAAATCCTAATCGACAGTTAAAAAGGAAGCGTAGATCACGCTTCCAACGGGCATTAGTGCCAATCTAGGCGCTGGTGCTCATTTCTTTTCCGGCAGAACTTATCTGATACTGCGTGCAGAATGGTGCGGCAGTGCAGTAGTCCGAGCAACGGACGTCTTTACCGGGACGATGTTCAATGAAGTGTTTCATTCCAGCGACCTCAAGGGCCGTGTATGCTTCATGGTCGTCCGAATACAGCTTTATGGCTGTCTTACGACCTTCTTTCATGAGTGCCCATACATCTGGACGACTCCATTTTTCATCCGGGGTGCATTCCGGCAATTTGAGCCTGGCTGCTTGATGTAACCGGATGCGTTCATCGATATACTCTTCACAGCGTTCTTCCGACCAGAGGTCGATCGGAATCTTCAGTGCTGGTGCAGTTGGATATTCTCCGCCGCGTTGTGCGACGGATTTGGACCAGTCGCGAAGTATGACGACGACTTCGAGTTTCTTAACGTCGAAGCCGTTTTCACGAAGGATGGTGGCGAGTATGTTGAGTTGATTCTCCCATTCTTGCCGGGGTCCATCTCGAACACTCCAGGTCGTTGTGACCTTGAAATCCTGTAAGATTCCATTGGAAAGACTGAATCTATCGAAGGCTCCGGATATAATCCAGTTCTGGCGCTCGATAGAATAGCGGCGTTCAGTCATGGCTTCTCGCTCGGCACGCTCCAGTACAACGTGTATGGATTGTCCGAATAACGCCCAGATACGATCCGAGACGTCTTCAGTGAGTTCGGACGCATGTTTTATTTCCAGTGCGACCTTGCGGGGCGGCGATAATAGTGTTGTGCAACTGATATCGCAGGGGCCTGCGTTATAGCTGTCATTGCTGACAGCAGTTACGAGAGACTCGGGTAGCTGGAACACATTTGTGATCTTCATCATGCGGCCTCCTTCTGTAAGTCAGGCTTTGCGGTCAGAGCATCGTTGAATACAGCGAGAACTTTATCAAGGTCGTTGTTGGTCATCTGGGACGATTCGCGTAGTGGTGCGGACCAGCCGAGTATCGTTGCGATCTCTGTTTTCATATCCTGGGGCGTATGTCCGAGTTTGGCGGACAACGTGAATATTTCACGGATTTTTCCGATGCGCTGCTGCGTAGAAGTCTCAGCCTTTGGTGCGATGGTAACAGGTGGCTCCGGCTGTGCTTGTGGTTGCTGAACAGGGTCAGACTTTGCCGGGGCAGTGATAGTTTCAGTCTTCACAGGGGTTGCCTGTGTTGTAGTCTTCGGCACAGCAGCATTAGTTGTGTGCGCCTTAATAGGGGCGGGAGCATTAGTTGTTGCAGCGACAGCATTAGTCGCAGGGGCAGGTGTCTTCTTTACGCTGGTCAGTACCGGTTTAACATCGGGGCGACCGGTAGCAAGATTTCCATCATCGTCATCATCACTTACGATGCCAACAAGAGCAGAGAGGCAGTAGCGACGAGCATAACTAATGGCACTGCCAATGGCCTGAGCAGTATCCATGGCTGGTTTTATCGAAAGGGTCTCTTTGATGAATTCGCCACTGGTGTGGGTCAGGAGGGTTGTTACATTTACGCGGAGTGTTTCCGGATCGATAGATGTTCCCTGCATTACTGCTATTCCGGCAGCGGACAGAGCAGGGCGACACGCCTCCATTATTGATGCGAGTGTCGCATATTTGGACTTGAAATGGGGATTAGAAGCGTCGAAGGCAGCGGGTTTCATTTGGCCTTGGGCTTTTGCGAGGGCCTCTGAAATTTTTCCGATTTCTTTTGAGTATTCTCGGCCCAGAGACAGCTCGTGTCCATCAACTTTTTGCCACCTGCGTGATGAGATTAAAAAGGCCGTGGGAGGAGGATATCAAACTCAAGTGCTCGGACATCGCCCGAGAAATCGGATTGTTTGACCGGCATGATATTCAGCGATCAGAGATCCTCGAATTTGTTGCCACGCATGTAATGGCGCTGAACAAGGTCGATGTCATGGTCAAATGGCAACAGGGCGGAATAAACTGCAACGTGGATGTCGGCCGGATGTGGGACATAGTATTGTCGGCGCAGCGCCCCTCTGCACCTTTCGGACACGATACCTCTGTGCCACCCACGGATATCACCGTTCGAGTGCGAACTGGCCTGTGGGCGGAAAAGTTTTTGAACGAGGCTGGCAAAGAAAACAATAGCGCTCTCCATCAATTCAGGGGTTACCCGCGAAGCGTTCTGACTCTTCCGTCCTCGAAAAATGACCTTGCTCTGCGGATCGGTATGTATGTTACCGGTCTGCCTGAAAGAAGTGACGGGTTCCGCATAAAGACTGTAATTGAAGCGGTTTTCTCGAAAAAAGAACGCGAGAAGCTTTACAGGAATCGTCAAAAGCAGCACAAGTTCAAAACGAACTGGGATGCAGCCTTGCTGGATTTACATGATAAGGGATGGAAGATCGTATTCCCTGAAAAAGATTATCCACGCGATTTGCAGCCCGTCTGGAGCCTTCCGGAGGGTGAATTACCACGTCTGCCCAGCGGCTACTTCTCAAGGCTCCTGGGTGCCATTGTGATCATCAAGCCGGGTGTGGAGAAGAACCCGGACAAAACAAAGCAGACTGGCAGGAAGGCAGTTTTCGCCACCGCGATAACAGCCGGGCAGCTCCGTGAAGCTCGCATAAACAAAGGGTTGAGTCAATCGGAGCTTGCGATATTACTCGGTGTCAGCAAGACCTGGGTTTCCCTCGTTGAAAAGGGTGAACGGGCTCCATCGGACCATCTCACGAAGTTGAAAAAACTGCTCGGCATGCCTTGAGGCATGTAAACACCTGAAAACCTCGAAAAACGATCTGTTTCGTGCATCCAGAGCGATGTTGAGCCGATTACATAATTTCCCGGAATCGATAACAAAAACCCCGGAATCGATAACAAAAATCCCCGGATGTGAAACAAACTTTTTCTGGAAGCAGCCTTGGTAGAGACTTTGAGGGGGTGTTTACACATTCAAGTACTCTAAGAATATCAATCCACCGCCCCATCCGGCTGGCGCCGGAGGGGCTGTCATAAAATAAAAAAACAAGTCCGCCCGGCGCGGCAAAAGGAGAAAACAATGAAAGATAAAATCATGGAACTTTTCCTGCACACGGAGGGGCAACTCTTCAGTCAACAGCTCGACAACGGGGATTATCATCCAATTAATATTCCGGCTGCTAAGATACAGGGAGCCATCGCCAAACACCTCAGCGGTGAAATCACGTTAGGCGTAAGACTGATTCAGCCCGGAACCAACCTTGGCCTGGCTGGCTGTATCGATATGGACCATAACTCCAAGAAAGGCCCATCAATACAGGAGACGCTCCAGACTGCTGAAGCCCTTCAGGCGAAGTTCCGTTCACACGGTCTCGAAGCCTATATCGAATTCAGCGGTCGACGCGGCGTCCATGTGTGGCTGTTTGCTGCCGCACCACTCCCTGCCAAAACCATCCGCCGCGCAATCATGCAGGTTTGCAAAGAGTGCGCTTACGACGTGAAAGAGATATTTCCGAAGGGCGATACCGTTGCCGCAGACGGCACAGGGCCTGGATACATGCCCATTAAACTGCCGTGGGGCAAACATCGTGTTTCCGGCAACCGCAGCTTCTTTCTGAAGTCTGGCTTTACACCAACAGACGCATGGCCAACATCAGAAGCTGCCGCATCTGAGGAAGAATTCAATGCGTGTGTCCGGAACGACCCCGCCGCCATCGCCGGTGTCGCTGCGCTGTATCAAGAGCCGGAATCCAAACAGCAGCAAAGCAAGATCACATTTGACAAGCTGCGGGAAGATGAACATCCACAGTGTATCAATCACCTGATCACCAAAGGCGCACCGACGGACCAGGTATACAACAATGTAAATCTGACCCTCGCCCGGTACTGCCAAACCCGCAAATTTAAGGAACAGGCCGCTATCCAGCTAGCTACAGCAATGGCGAATAACACCAGTGCCGAACATTCGAGTTCGAAGAAGTCTTTGACAGAGCGCGTGAACAACTTCAAAAGTGCCTTGCGAAGCGCTCAGGCCAATCCTGACGCCTATCAGTGGTCCTGCGGTTACATCCTTGCCAGCAGGGAGCTGCTTGACCAGGATGGCTGCGCCCGCTGGGATTGCCCTCACTCGACTGCTCACAACGAGGACGCTCCGATCAAGTCTTCCCCTGCCAGCGAAGCTGTCGAATCCGATGTCATCGACTTCATGCTTTCCGACCCGAAAGTTGGCCTGGAGAAGGCGTTATCAATAAACCCGCCATCGGATGGGTTCCTGAATCCGGTCAACCGCGAAATCTGGCGACAGATTGACGAGATTGGCAAGGCTGGCGGAGAGCTTCGCAGTAGCACGTTGTTATCGGCGCTGGAGGGGCTGTCCATATCGTCGGAACTGAAGGAGAAAGTCTCACAGCGGATAGCAAAACCGATTAGTAATCTCTGCTCTGTCGCCACTTACACGGAGCATCTGATTAAAATCCGTGACGTCGGCCTGAAAGTGCTGCTACACCGGCATGTAAATTCAGCCCGGACAGAGCTGTCCGGCAATGATGTTCCACTGCAAACCACACTGGACACGCTCATGGTGAAGGCGGGCAGGTTTTTGTTGCAGGCCACAACCGAATTCAAGCCTATGGCAGACGGGCTCGGCGACCTCATCCACGATCTGATCTTCAGTAAGGCAACAACCATTCATACGTTTGCCCCGCGTCTGAATACTCTGCTCAACGGTGGCCTTGGCATGGGCAAGCTGGGTGTCATTGCATCGCCTCCAGGCGGTGGCAAAACCACTTTCGTCTCCCAGATTGCAGATAACGCCGCAAAGTCAGGTGTCCCCGCTCTGTATGCCAGTTATGAGATGGGAAAACAGCAACTGCTCACATATTCTCTTGCCAGATCCGGCGGAATCAATTCCGGTCATATTGAAACCCGAATATGGGAGCGAATGGATGCGCGACCTGCACAAGAATTACAGGACAAGCTTGGTGCCGCGATTACAGATTACACGACCAACATCGCCCCGAAGACAACCATTGTCGAGGCGAGTTCCGACACAACGACAAGTGTTCTCAGGGGCTTGGTTACAAGAGTTCGCCGGGAAGCCGGGCTGCATGATGACAGCCCAGTGCTGGTAATCGTGGATTATCTTCAGCCTATGCCCTGCGGTGAAGAGGAGATCGACCAGGGGACCCGTGACACTATCCGGGTAAGTCGCGTCGCAACGCAGTTGAAGCAGTTGGCACGGGATACCGGTTCTGCTGTCCTTGCCATCAGCGATATCAACAAGGCTGCCTATGAGGAAGCAACAAAGACAGGGAATCTCAACATGGGCGCTCTCAGGGATTCCTTCAAGATCGCACACGCAGCCGACCAGGTGTATCTGCTCCAGACGAATCCGATCGAAGTCAAAGTCGGAAAAGAGTCCGCAGTAAAAGATCAGCTGGAGCTGTATAAGGACAACTTCCGGACTGACACACGGATGCAGCGTAAAATTCAGGATGCCGGGCGACTTCATCCCATCGACAAGTCTATCTCCGCTACCTACGCACGTTTAAGCCTCCTCAAGAATCGTGGTGGTCGGACTGGCGTAGCTCTGTTTTTATATGAAAAAGCGTATCACCGCTTCGTTCCACTTGATTTGGGCGAAGTACTTGAAATACAGGAGGAAACTGACAATGGAGCTTTCTAGTAATTTGCTGGCTGCAATGGAACTCGCACGGGGTGCCAAACTGGCCTCTGTACTCGCAAAGACGGCGTTGCCTGCACAACAGGTTAAAGAGTGCGAAACGGCGCCTGTGATGACACCGCAACCGCCGGAACAGGCACTTCCAGTGCCAGAGGTCGCGTACCGGTTTATTCAGTCCGACGAGCATCTCGTGGAGCTGCTTGAAGCGGCTACTGCCGTCAATCACTTCGCGATTGACACGGAGACAACCGGACTTGATCCGCTGATGGGTAAGATCCGGCTGATGCAGATAGCGATTCCGGATCACCCTGTGTTTGTGGTTGATCTGTGGGCTATCAGCGTAGAAGGGAGAGCGCTGATCCAGAAAGTCCTTTCGTTGCCCGCACTCAAGATATTTCATAACGCGAAGTTCGACTTGAAATTTCTGAAGCGGGCGGGGTTCAACGTTGTCGGCCCATTCTTCGATACCATGCTTGCTGCATACATGCTCGAAATCGGGCGCGACGACGCAAAAATGCCGTCCCTTAAAAGTATCGCTGCAAAATATCTCCAGGTGGATCTGCCGAAGGAACAGCAGCAGGCCGATTGGTCCGGCTCGATAAGCCCAGAGATGATTGAATATTCTGCG
>JADFYG010000132.1:5979-7789 GCA_015233155.1 Candidatus Rifleibacteriota bacterium | reverse complement strand
ATCCACCATAAATACCCAATTCCACGACGCGAAGCTTTCGGTAAACATGGATGAATACCAACCCAATGTCACAGCAATCGCGACGTAAAGACACAAAATATTACCAAACACATAAAGATGGAATATATTTTTGAAGCGTTACAGCGCACTGTAAGTGCAAAAGATAAAACAGCTCAAATTCAGTCAGACATATGATATTCCGAACTACTAGTGCGCCGAAATGCTTCAAACATCCATTCCAAGTTCATGTGTTGAGATAGTGAGGTCATAGCTTTCTCCGGCATTTGCCGAGCCAGTTCCGCTATCCGCTGTTGTTTCGTTGAGACGTTTGTGGGGCATGATTTCCCCGGCATCTTTCCCTCCAGTGGTTCCATAATCCGGCAACTCCTTGGCTCCAACGGGTCCTATACGGAATAGTTCCCCGCCTTCCCAGCTACTATTAGTTGCTCCGACTCCCTGCTACCCATCCCATCGCGCTTCGTTTCCTTCGTTTGACGGTACCGTCGTAGTGTCACTTGTTCGTTCCTTTCGAAGGATGACACATACCTTCTGAGGCTGGGGTCTCTATTTTCCGTGGCTATCCATTCCACGACTGTTTTGGACGGAGATGGCAGGGCTTCCCAGGTTCCTGGTGTCCCCCGATGTTGACATGCCCTGTTCTATGATCCCGGTGGAATTTCAACACTAAGCCATTCGGTGCCTGAATACTGCCTTACGCCTTGCCCAAGACGTCGGCTTCCACAACAAGTAGCATTTCGGGACTCAATCGCACGGCCTGGTAACTCCCTGTGTACGCTTCGTAGCCTGGGTTGCCCCAGTATTTTTTCCCACCACGCAACACTCGGTTCCGGCTGCTGGCTTGCTTTACCGGACGGGATGGTTACCCGTTGGGGACAAATGCGAGGTTTCCATTTGATTTACGTCATATTTCCTCCTCGCCCAGGCTTGACCTGGCGCACGGGCAAACGCAGACTTTTGTACATTGCGTCTTTAAGCCATCTTTGCCGGGGAAGACATTGTCTTGCGTACCGTCAAATTTCGTGAGACCCGCATGAATTTCTTTCAGGTACACAGCCTGCTCTGCGGCTCATGAGCACGGAATGAGCATTTCGGGTTTGCGCTTGCCCTGCATGTTAGCTGTTAGTTCAGTAATTCTCCATTTGAGCTTTGGTATGGCTCACGGCAGGTTTTCGTTTGCTTTATCTCCACTACCCGCTTTCAAAGCCTGTGTCATCCCGGTAGTCGAGAATGTATTCCATCAATGCCTCCCAACTTCCACATACGAAGTGATTTAAGAGCCCTCGAATGTCATCCCAGAGTCGATGCTTTGTTCCCATCTTCTCGACGGCCGCCTGGAATAAAACGAAATATTGAGGAAACACTGATCCCGAACCAAAAGGATAATTACTGCTGTTAGTTTATTGAAAGATTACACTCACTCAACCCATCAAAGCCCCGTAGGCAAATCAATAAACGTGTGATTTACTCCAAACTTTTTTTCGAGAAGATCACCGATCGCCTGAACTCCGAAGGTTTCCGTAGCATAATGGCCGGCGCCGAAAACATGAATGTTTCTATCGCGTGCCAGCGCATGTGCCTTATGGATCACTTCGCCTGTCAACAACGCATCAACGTGGCCTGCTTCGACTGCAGGATCCGTGACTCCGCTCCAACCTCCTCCTGAAATGATCCCGATTCGCGAAATACGTTCGGGACCAAACGACAAATGACACATTACCGGGCCGACGCACTTCTCAATTCTAGCCGCGAGTGCCTTCGGCGTAATCGGCTTCGGAAACTTCGCAATGAA
>JADFYG010000132.1:0-5880 GCA_015233155.1 Candidatus Rifleibacteriota bacterium | reverse complement strand
GGTGAACGATCGCCATGTCAGCCCTTGCCGCAACTGCGCGCATTAAAAAGCCGGTGGACGCGTCTACGCCCGTGACGACGTGCTTTATATCTTCGCGCCCGGGAAACTGGAGTCCGTTATACGAGACATCGGCGATAGTCGAGCTTTTGAATGTCTCTTCAAGAAAGGCCAAAATTGCTGATTTTGAAGCCATGATATTCTCCTTTGCATAACTTTGTAATCTCGCTATGGTATCTCAGTGACTGCTTCGCGAAGAGTCGTGTGGTCTTTGTAACGCATCAATATGATCAAGATGGATCTGTGACGGTAAAGGAACCATCCCGAAGCCAGCGTCGAAGCCAAGCATGTGACTCTCTGCACGCACCCGGTCGGCGGCCTCTTCACCTGGGACGTCATCAAGTGTCATAACAGTAGTCTTCCAGTCAGCGGCGGCCTTTATGAATGCTTCCCGTTCCCAGGGGTGGCGACCCAGATGGTGAGGACCATACCAAAGACCTTCCGCCAGAACGCCGTCAACCAGAGCCGGAAGCTTCCTGGAAAGTGGATAGTTGTCAGGAAGATATATATAAACTCGTCGAGTGGAAAAACCCAGGCCCTTGAAATGAGACGCAACTCGCTTTATCCAGGTAATCATTTCCAATTCTATCGCCGGATGATTCGTGATTCGCAGTGCCGTGTCGATGCCACCTAGAACTACAGAACTGAATCCCTTGTGAGCAATTTCGTCCAGTCTGGCAAGATGAACCCTCTGCCACGCTTCGAGATAAAATCGGCCCGGCGCCGGCTCGGGCATAGCACCCTTCTTTGGCAACACCAGCCATTTCTGATCTATCTGCTCTGAAAGCGTTCGTCCTGACTCACGAGCGGCAATGTTGAACCAGGCGGCAACCTCATATCCGGCCTTGGTAAACCTCATAATTTCCGCATTACTCCAATCATCAGGGTCAAGCAGTAACCGCCTGGCCTCACTTCCCAGGCCCCGCTTTCCATCGATAAATGGACCACCATTATTAAATATGTCAATGCTTGTTTCAGGTGTGCGATGCAGCAGCGGCGTCCAGGCCGTTGCACGCCCCACGATAAACAGAGACACAAAGATTGCCATTACGAGAATACGATCCCCGGCCCATGAACCTCTCTGTAATCTTTCCATGCCGATCATAGAAGGGTAAAATTGTATGAACTGGAAATTTTTATTCCGACATCCGAATTACCCGCGGTCAGGTCCACCATGACACGAGCCTTGCGTCCAGGTTCCTGAAAATCGAAATAGATCTGATCGCTCAACAGATTTCCAAAATAAGCCCAGTAGGAATTCTGCCCGAGAGTCGGATCGATCGGTATCCAGCCCCGGTCAGGAAAATATACCTCGGTCCAGGCATGCCCGATAGTAGTATCCTGACCGATCGTTTCCATTTTTAAAAGAAATCCGGTCACGATGCGTGCGGGAAGATTTCGATGCAAACAAAGCGCCGCCAGCAGTGAAGCGAATTCAGTACAGTCGCACAAGTCCAGGTTCGAAAAAATCCATGGAACAGAATGGTTTTCGTAATTTTCCTTGTAATGCAAACCCCGACCGATCGCCAGAAAATAGTTTTGAAGCGAATTTCCGGAAAGTTTGTGAAGTCGGTCTTCGAGAGCCGTCAAATCGGGAGAATCGACAGCCAGATCCTCGTCACGACGCAGGTTCTGCAAATCAGGAGATGCGGTCGGCACGCATGAACCACTGGTTGCCAGCCAAGGCTCTGTCTTGATCAGATACTGTAACCTCAGTGAAACCCGCTTCCCGACAAAAGCAGCTGGAGTAACGATCGCCGAACGGCCATCGGCGTCAGCCTGTAAAAACTCTCCCGGCTCCGTACGGTTCCCGGAAACCCATTCAGCTTTTTCCAGAGTAACCTCCTGATGACCCTTGCGCGACGGCAGTTGCCTTATAACAAGACGCATATTCTGCACTGATTCAGGATTTGCCAAATCGACACTTATCGTCTCGACCAGCCTCAAACGATGCGGAAACAGCGAAAATACCATGCGTTCAAGACTCTGACGATTGGGAACACCCGGATATTTTCTGAGTAACTGCTCGGCTTCTTCCGCAAGCCCTTGTAATCTCCCCGCATAGAACTTCGCTCTAATCAAGGCCTCCCGGGCATAGCCCGCGGTGTCCATGGCCGCAGCCGATTCAAGAGCGCGAATGGCTGGAACGAAATCTTTGCGCTCGAGAAGCAACATGCCGAGAAGATACATCGGATACGCATCTTTTTTAGCCAGATGCGCGTAACGATTGAGGAGTTCTATGGCCTGATCCTGATAACCTGCGCTATTCCACGCTGAAGCAAGCGCCACGGCAACATCCGGATCATCAGGTTTTAATTCCAGGGCGCGAACAAAATAAGGAAGAGATTCCAAAGGTTTCTTGAGCTTCTGGAGCAAAACCATGCCCGCCCCATACGGAGCCGTAAAATCCTTGGGCTCAAGCGCCATCAGTCTGCGACGAAGTTCAAGGATCTCCGCCGGATTTCCGTTATTTTTCTCCATGGCGACAGCCAGATTGTTCTGAAACGATGCTTCCCGGGGATTCAATGCAATGGCTTCACGAAACGCCGCAATCGCAGCAGTACTGTTCCCGGCTTCAAGCGATTTCAAGCCGCTGTTGCCTATTTCCACGCCGCGATTATATGTTTTTGTATCCACCTGAACTGTCGAAGGAGCTGGAAGAGGCGGTATTTTCAAGACAGGTGTCGGCGTAGAAACAGCCATGGACGCAGGCAGGAATCGCTCGATCCAATCTGCAGGGGCAGCGTTGCAAAGTTGTGCAGATACCACTGCATCCAATAAGACCATAATAATCATGACAAAACAACGCAACATGTTTTGACGGATATCATGTAATCCGGAAATAGTCAGTTCGTAAGTAAGACATATCGGCGCCCCTTGCGGTCGCCCTGAACTGCGCACGAATCTTGTGTGATTGGTATCAGTCATAGTGTTACCATTACGTTCATATTCTACCTCTAAAAGCCCGGAATAGACAATCGCTCAAGCAATGTGGCGAAAGCATCGGGCTCTGGAATAGTAAAAGAATGACCTTGATAGAAAGTGAGGTAGTATGGAAAAAATGGATGCCTTCAATCGAGTAGAATAGAAATGGAGGCTTAACATGAAAAAAATGCCCAAACAGCAGTACACGAAGGAATTCCGCGAACAGGCGGCAAGTCTAGTAGTAAGGGACGGGATGTCGGTTGCCGCAGCCGCGAAGCAATTGGGAATGTCAGCGAGAACGATAGACAATTGGGTTCGGAAAGGTGATTTATCCACTGTTGGATCTACGCGAAGACCAGTCACCGACCTTGAGGCTGAGGTCGCCAGGTTACATCGTGAACTGGCCGTTTCTCGAATGGAGTGTGATCTATTAAAAAATAGCAGCAGCATACTTTGCTCGGGCATCGCTGCCAGGTATGCGTTAATAAAGTCCATGCTATCCAGGTATTCAGTGTCGGCGATGTGTCGTTTTTCCGAGGTCTCCATAAGCGGTTACTACTCCTGGGAAAAGCGAGTACCATCCAAACGTGAGATTGAGAATAATCGCTTGGAAGTGGCAATTGCCGCCGCGCACAAACGTATAAGGGGGACCTATGGAGCAGAACGCTTGAAGTCTGAGTTGCTTTACGACGGTTTCCGAGCGGCGTTGGGCGTATCAAACGACTCCGAAAAAAGTTGGGCGCTGCAAGCAACGTCGAAAATTCAAGGCTACCACAAATTCGAATCACTCTTTTCCTGTCTCGGACAATCTGTCAGGGTGATTGTATTAAAAATTGCTGTACTTTTGGGCATTTTGATGATACTGAAGCTGAACCCAACCAGGAGGTTATCTTCAAAATGGCCCAGTCACTCCAGAAGCGCCCCCCTATTCTTCGACATTTTCATGATCTCAAAGATCCCCGGCTCGACCGAAAGAAGCGTCATCTTCTTTCCGACATTATCGCCATAACAATTTGTGCGGTAATCTGTGGAGCTGAGGAATGGACAGAGATTGTTCAATTCGGAAACGCAAAGCTTGCCTGGTTCAAAACAATTCTGGCTCTTCCCAGCGGAATCCCCTCTCACGACACCTTTGGCAGGGTCTTTTCTTTGCTTGATCCAAAAAGTCTCCAGGACTGTTTCCCTCGATGGATGGCTTGTGTTCGGGATAAGACCGGCGGTGAAGTTGTTGCCATTGATGGAAAGACACTCAGAAACTCCTTTGACAAAGCATCTTCAAAAGCAGCCATTCACATGATAAGCGCATGGGGAGATGGGAATGGATGTGTTTTCGGTCAGTTGAAGGTTGATTCAAAATCAAACGAAATCACTGCTGTTCCGCGACTATTGGAGCTTCTCGAGCTTTCCGGATGCATAGTGACAATGGATGCAATGGGCTGTCAAAAGGAGCATGCGAAATTGATCAAAGCCAAAGGGGCTGATTATGTTCTTGCCCTTAAAGGGAATCAAGGCCATTTCCACGATGAAGTGAAGAACTTTTTCGACGACGCTTTGAAAACAAATTTCGAGGATCTTCCCCGTCAGGTGTTATCTACTACAGAAAAAGACCATGGACGAATAGAGATAAGCAAATATCGTCTGGTAACCGATTTGAAGTGGTTTGAGAAAGCAAAGGGATGGCCAGGAATTTGCGGAGTCGGTATGGTCGAATCAGAACGACGTACTGCAGCAGGAAATAGTTCGGAAGTCCGTTTATTTTGCACTTCTTTGAATGAGATAAAGCCCTTCTCCAGGGCGGTTCGTGAGCATTGGCATGTGGAAAATTGCCTCCACTGGTCGCTTGATGTCACTTTTATTGAAGATAAATGCCGCATTCGAAAGGATAACGCACCGGAAAATTTTGCAGTCATGAGGCACATTGCTCTCAACCTTTTGAAAAAGGAAACGTCGCTAAAACTTGGGATAAAGGCCAAGCGTCTCCAAGCAGGCTGGAACAATGAATACCTGCTACAAGTCCTACTGTCCTAACTTTTTAATGCGATTGCCCTGGACAATCTGTTGAATCAAGAGTTTGATGTGTCACAGCCGAACGATACGTGGGTAACAGATATAACCTACATCCCAACAAACGCGGGCTGGCTTTATCTGGCCGGTGTAAAAGATATTTGTACCTGTGAAATCGTTGGTTATGCGATGGACAGGATAATGACAACGGAATTGGTTGCAACCGCAATAAAGCAGGCTGTTAAGACCAAACGACCCGGTCGAGGTCTGCTCCATCATTCCGATCGCGGGAGCCAGTACTGCGCGCATAGCTACCGAAAGCTTTTAGTACAGCTTGGAATGATTTCATCCATGAGCAAAAAAGGCGACTGTTACGACAACGCCCCGATGGAGAGTTTCTGGGGAACACTAAAAACGGAGCTTGTACATCATCGCCGGTATGAAACACGATCAATTGTAATGCGAGAGATCACCGAGTTCATTGAAATATTCTACAACCGCCCAAGAAGGCACTCTCGACTCGGAAATATTGCACCCGCTACTTTCGCCAGGCAATTCAATCAAAACGGTCAAGAAAAGGCCGCTGAATAATCTCTATGGTGTCCACACTTGACGACCGACCTCAACCTTTGCGCGCCCTGGATACAGATTCGGTCCTGCCTTTTTTTATTTTTTCGGTATCGGCTTTAGGAACACCACGACCGAAATCATCATCAAATCGCTCAATATCGTCCTCCTCAAGATAACCGCCTACTTGTATTTCGATGATTTGCAGGGGAATGCGTCCGGGATTCGTGAGCCGGTGAAGTTGCATAGCCTGTATATATGTGGAATGGTTCTCACGCAGATATATCTCATCGTCGCCGTTTCGAATCACAGCAGTTCCGGAAACAA
>JADFYG010000131.1 GCA_015233155.1 Candidatus Rifleibacteriota bacterium | reverse complement strand
TGGAGGGCAACATGAAGGAAAGCATTGTTTTAAAAGTTGATACCAAAGGACGTTTGACGCTTCCTTTGAAAATGCGGAAAGATTTTCACATCGAACCAGGAGACGTTTTCTTCGTAAAACCCGAGAAAACCGGAATTCACCTGGCCAAAGCGGAAAACCCATTTGACGACCTGGTGGAGTATGCCAGGCATGAACGCAAAACCGGCAAAAGCATAGAATTACGGGCCTTTGCCAAGAAGCATAAAATCGCCGTTAAGAAATGAAAACACCTTTTCGGGTTGAGCTATTGGGCGCCGCTCAAAAAGATTTAAAGCGGCTTTGGAAAATCCGGGAAGAAGTCGTAGCGGCGTTATTGAACTTAGAAAAGACGCCCGACAAAGGCCATGATTTAGCCCAGGATTTGCAGGGCATCCTTGCGTTAGAATTTCCCATCAAAGGAAGTGGTCAATTTCGAGCTGCTTACCTGATGGTTGAAGAAGATGAAACTTGTACGGTCATAGCAATCGGGCCACACGAAAATTTTTATGATTTGGTCAGAACCCGCCTAAAACTAGTAAAAAGTCTTCTGGAAAAAGTGCGAGCTGCCCGGCAAAAGAAGTCAGAACCGAAAAAAAAGGCACCCGCCAAGCCAACTGGAAAAGCATGAAACCGTCTGCGGGGACGCGTATTTTCCGGTTTCGGGACCCGAAACCGAAAGTGTTAAATACGTGCGCCAGTGGGCAGTTTTCCGTGGGTTAAGGCAGCCTGGCGGAAATGATGAAAGAGGTGAAGTCATGACAAAGAGGGAAGGCGATTCCGAAGTTTTACAAAAAGTGCTCGAGCGGCTCATGTATCTTGACCCGCCGATCAAAAAATTCCCGGTCACGCCGGAAGATCCGGCGATGGCGGTTTGTTTCCTGGACCTGAAAGACGTTTGCTACATCACCACGAAGGCGGACCAGGGCCGGGAGGAAACCATGTTTATGACCGGCGGAAAGAAGGCTTATTACAGCAATCTCCGACTTTCCGATATCGAGGACCGATTGAAGGAACACCCGCATTTTCTGAAAACCAGCAAGTTTTACCTGGTGAACCTGACGAAGATTCGCGGGTTGAAAATTTCCGCGGCGCGTGACTTGTGGTTTGAAGGTCTCGAAGATCCGGTATTGAACGCCGTCACCAATACCTACCTGGCCGAGTTCGAAAAACGGCTTAAATGAGCCAGGACCTTGAAACACGGGTAGAACGGTTGTTTTTACCCGAAAGGCCGCTGTTTTCCCGTGACAATCAGATTTTCCGGATTAAGGAAACGGTCTACCTGTGCGGCGATGGCGGAAAATGTTATGCGGTGCTGGAAAACGGCAAGCGGCTTGAACTTGTACAAAATCTCAATTTCTATGAAATAGAATTCAAGGGATACTTCCTGCGGGTCCACCGTTCCTACCTGGTGGCTATGGCGCGGATCGCCGGCGTTTATGAGCGATATCCGGAAGCGGATGCAGGAACTCCAGAACCCCCATCACCCCGTGATAAAGGCGGCGCGGAGGATGAGTGTGAATTAGGTTTAAGCGGAACTGATGATCGAATTCCGGTGACGGTGACCTATGCCCGGGATCTGAAAAAGGCAATGGGAGTTTCCAGCCTTGACCACCTGGTGCCGGAACACCCGCTTGATAAGGCGCTTCGGCTCTACGAGTTAATAGACTTTGGTTGGCGGGAACTTTACGTCCTGGATCCGAAAGACGCGCCGGCGGTTGAAGCGTTCCGGAAGAAATGGGACATTCGGCAATTCACGCGGGAAAGGATGCTGAGCTACTTTCGACAGTTCGGCGTCAATGAGATTAACAAAAAGCGGGTCATCAAAAACATCATCTATCAGATGTTCCGCTGGATCAAGAAAGGCATAGAACCGCCAAGTGACGGCAACATCCGGTCCCTGTGGTATCGGATTAAAGCGGTCCTGGCCTATCATTCTGACGTTCTCGGACCCGGTGACGTAGACACTTTTTACAACACCCTTCAAGAGATGGTCGAGGACCAGAACCTTTTCCGGTACAAGGATTTCGGGTTCATGGACATGAACGAACCATATCGGGGGATCGGCGCGAAGTCGCCGGAAATCATCCTGGCGTCTGAAAAGCTGGGGCATTACCTCTTCATCAAAAAACTGGCGGCGGAAGCCGGGGTCTCCTTCATCTGCATGAAAGGGGAACCTGCGGTCATTTCCCTTGAATACTTTTCCGATGATCTGATGCAAACTTGCGGTGACAAGCCGAAAACCGTCTTCTGCATTTCGGACGTGGACCCGGCCGGTTATTCCATCGAGGGCAACCTAGTGGCCGGCCTTCAAAGGAACGGCCACCAGGTTGCCCGGGTGGTGAAACTGGTTGACACGTCGATTTTCACATCGGAGGAAATCGCCATCGTCCGGTATCCGGTTGTAAACTTCGAAACGAAAGGCGACCAGGTGAAGCCGATCGAGCCGGCGACGATGGGCCAGGTGACGAAAGGCCGGGCCTGGTGGAACCTGCTGAAAGATGACCGACTCATCAGCGAAAAGGACAAGGGGGACGGCTGGAAGTCGGTCACCATCTGGGGCATCGAGAGCGACGCGGCGGACCGGGAAATTATCCGGAAGCGCTTCCAGGACGGATTGGGCTCCAGCCCTTCCAAACCTGGAAAGGGCAGACGGTAGCCTTCCTCCCCCGGCGGAGCCGCCCATCGTCACCGAAATTGCGATGGGCGGTCGGAGCTGGGGGAGGAAGGCGGCGATTGCTTTTCCCTTCCTTTTCCGGTGGTGAGTCCCGGAGGGATTTGGTTCCCTTCGGTTGTGTAAAATTCATTCTGTAAATTCGTGAGCTGTGAAAACGGGTCACCTTCTCCGAAGGTTTAAGTGCTGACAAAAACCGAGGAGGAGAAGAATGACCCGTAACCCCAAGGATAACCTGATTGAAAACGTTTGTGAAGAGATCAGTCGAAATGGTTTTGACGGAATGGCAAAGGTTCTGGAGATATTGATGAATACTGCAATGTCCCTGGAGCGGTCCAAGGCCCTTGGAGCGCAACCCTATGAGCGAACGGATGAGCGTCAGGGGTATGCCAATGGTTTCAAACCCCGGGTTTTTCAAACCCGCATGGGGGAAATCCAGCTTCAGGTTCCCCAAGTTCGGGGGATCGCCTTTTACCCTGGTTGCCTGGAAAAGGGGCAGCGCAGTGAACAAGCATTGAAGATGGCCGTTGCTGAAATGTATCTCAACGGTGTTTCTACGAGGAAGGTTGCCAAAATCACAGAAGAACTCTGTGGCTTTGAAATTTCCTCGGGGCAGGTTTCCAAAATTTCTCAGACCCTGGACAAGGAGGTCACTACATTTCTTTCCCGGCCTCTGGGCGAATATTCGGTGATTTATTTGGATGCCAGATATGAAAAGATTCGGCATGGCGGTCATATTAAAAACATGGCCGTCATCTGGGCCGTTGGCATCGATGAAATGGGGAAAAGACAGGTTCTTGGGCTTTCGTGCCAGTTGAGTGAAGCCGAAATTCACTGGCGGAATTTCCTTTCGGATCTTGTAAACCGTGGCTTGAAGGGTGTTCACCTGCTGGTCAGTGATGCCCATCAAGGGCTTTGCAAAGCGAGAGAGGCCGTATTTCCGACCGTTCCGTGGCAAAGATGCGTTGTTCATCTCATGCGCAATGCAAATGCTTACATTCCCAGAAAGGGGCTTCAAGGGGAAGTCTTTCAGGACCTGAAGGACATCTTTAACGCTCCCACGAAAGAAATGGCATTGGCCTTGAAAAAATCGACGGCGGCGAAATACAGAAAAACGGCACCCCGTTTCAGCGAGTGGCTGGAAGAAAACATTGATCAGGCCCTGACGTATTTTGCTTTTCCCCGCAAACTTTGGAAGCGGATCCGGACCACAAACCTGGTTGAGCGTTTTAACCGGGAACTCAGGAGAAGAACGAGGGTCGTCTCGATATTCCCGAACGAGAAATCGACCATCCGCCTGGTAGGCGCTCTCCTCATTGAAACCCATGAGGAGTGGATCGATAGCTCCCGTTACCTGGACATCGAGACGATTCATTCACTTACACCCGACGAGGAAATTTACAGAAAGAATGTTGCATAACCTTCCCTTCGCCGGAGGCGCGGCGGAGGATCACCACCGGCTCTTGCTGGCGATCCCAACCCGGAAAGGTCCCGGCGGCCTGGCTGGCCCATTCCTCTCCGGTTTTGCCGGCAAGGGAGCGAAGGGGGTCAGGCACGAGCCCCGTAGGGTCGTTTCCCGGAAACACCCGACGAAAAGCGGCTTCCGGAGCCCATCAAGGGAAAGGGGGGTGGCTGGTGCGCCTGCGGCGCGTTTCGCGCGGCCCTGGCGCGGCTGGTGGGAGATTTTGCCAAAACCCGGGTTCCCCGTGGAACCCGAAACCGCCTGGGGGCGCATGAGTGAGCCGAAACCGGCGGTTAGGCCGATTTCCAGCGCATATGCTTTTGGGGCTTGGAGTGGGTGCCTAAACTCTGGTTGTCCTCTTTCATCCCTTGAGGATTTCCCGGTAACGCTTCTTGTCGATCGTCACCTCTGAAATGCCGATCCCAGAATCGCCGGCAATGGAGACAATTCCGTTGCAGGTGGCGACGAATGACTCGCACCCGTGCCCGTGGGAAGAGCGTTTGGTGTCGATGTGGACGTTGTCCTCGAGGTTGGAAAGATCCTCAATCATTTTCTCTCTCTGCATGAATCCCCTTCGGGTTCCTTCTTCTTTGGAATGCTCTTCCGAACGACATCTGGAAGGGGGAGAGTCTTTTTGTAAACTTCCTTCCGATTGCCGACTCTCACAACGATCACGATCAACAGGCCGCCCTCGATCTGGTAAATGATGCGATAGTCGCCAGACCGGACCCGGAAGAATTCCTCTGGCCCCTTGAGCTTCTTGAAGCCCGCAGGATAAGGGTTGTCGGCCAGAGCAACGATCTTCTTGTCGATCTGTTTCTGGATTCTTTCGGGCAGATCGGCAATCTGCTTCCCGGCCTCAGGGAAGATATAGACGGTAAACGTCGGAAGCTTTGACATTACTTGCCCTTTGCGAAAGCTTTTCTGGCCTCAGAATATGGGATCGGTTTCTCACCTTTGCGCTTCGCCCTGGCGATGACCTTCTTGGCTTCTGCAACATCGTGCTCATCTTCCATGGCATCCAGCAGATCAGCATCAGCCTTTGAAATGATGACCCCGATCACCTTACCATGGCGGGTAATCTCTACCCGTTCCCCGGAATAGACAACCCGGTTCAGAGCCTCGGGAAGCTTGTTTCTGACATCAGTTGAAGTCACGACCATATTGTCCTCCATCTGCACAAAATATACAAAATGTGCATTTCATACAAATATAGTCGATTTGCTAGGGAAGATCAAGGATTGGAATTCGGCGAACTGCAAGGCACGATAACGTTGTTGTTAATTTTTATGAACCGTTCGAAATCCCCTGAGCCTTCCTATCAAGAGCATCTACAGCATCTAGGTAATTTTGGGCAATGGCCTCTCTTGTCTGATTTGAAGCTTGGGCCCTACTTAGCGCATTATCCAAATTCGTATAGTTGTTTGCGAGGACTTTCTTCTGTGCTTCGATTTCCTGCAAACTCTGCATTTTCTGCATAACATCAAGTGTTTGTGTGGTGGAAATTCCGACTACCTTTGGCGTTGGTAATTCTGGAAAGGGGCTTGATTGATTTGTCTCCTGGGAACCAGAACTTCCCGCACTGCTTTGCGAAAAAAGATTCGTTTGGTTGTGTGTAGTCGCTAGATTTTTTGCATTTTGTGCCTTTATTGCTTCAAGATCTTCATTGGCTATTTGAGAATTCTCAGGGGTAATAGCGCTTGGGCCCTTCTTTTCGTTGACTGAAAGCAGATTGTATTTCGCCAGAGCCCGCTGTGCCTGAACAGATCTTCCGGCGCCGGTCACTACATAGGAAAAATACAGCTTATTGTAGGCCTCGGGAGTGTTGGGGCTAATCTCAATGCAGGTCTTGAAAACTTCCTGAGCTTCGTCAAGCATCTTGAATTTGACGCAACCATCACCAATGGCTAAGAGTTTTTGATAATCATTGATGGCATCAATTTTTTTGTAATCCCGCTGAACCTGAAAGATGGTTTGGTATTCGCCATAACACGGTAGAGAAAAAAGGAACAGTAAACATGCAGCTCTTTGGAGCCATTTCCGCCTCATGATTCATCCCCGCCGGAACACGCCCATGAACGGAGCCAAGACTCCGCGCATCCACTCCTGGGTTTCTACCACTGCCTGGTGGAAACTGGACGCCCAGGTCGGCGCCGATCGCGGCGGGGCTGCCGGAACCATCGGGTGCGCTACGGGAATGACCGGAGCCACGGCAGGCTTGTAATCGAGGCATTTTCTGAGGGACTGTATCTCTTCCAGGAGTCGTTGATTCTGTTTCGCCAGGACCAGGTTGTCGGTTGCCAGTCTGGCGACTTCTTCCCGCACGGCAACGACTTCGCCCCTGACCGTCAGCACCTCGGTCCTGAAACTTTCGGCAATTGCCAGGACCGCCTGTTGGATATCACTCTGACCAGACAAGATGGGATCGATGGCAGTATCGAGTGAGGGAGTCGGATCTGATTGAACCGGAATCGTGCAAGGGGTTGCCAGAAGAATGGCCGCCGCTTCTTGTGGCGATCTTCCGCCAGACACCAAAGCCGCCATGGATGCGAGTTGCTGGCCGCCAGTGGCGGAAATCCGCCGGACTCTGCTGGCCTTGGTTATCTCAACTCCGAGTTGGTTTGCCCAATGTCGGGCTTTATCGACGGTGATGCCTGCGTTTTTGGCGGCATCTGGCAATGCAATGTAATCAGTATTCATACGGTTTCCCCCTCGAACTGGCGAAATATTGCGGCAATCCGGCGGCCGAACTGCAGCAGTCTGCGGCAATTATCGGTAATCTGGCGAGGGTTGTTAATGCGGGGTTTCCGGGAGGGGTGGTTTCGCCAGTGGCGGAATCCTGCAGCAATATTTCGCCAGATGGGGGGTTGTTGATTGGGAGCCGGTTTCAGTATGCCGGGGTCATCCAGGCCAAAAAGAACAAAATCCAGGGCAGCCAGGTGATCAGTTTCTTCATATTGGAAAGCTCCTTTCCAATATAGGCCGCCCGGGCTTGCAATTTTTTATAGGTGGCGACCAGGTGCTCAGGAAAAAGCCAAACCAGGGACATGTTTTTCCCCGGATCAAAGGTAGCTAAACAGAAGACTACGACTCGGTTGTCTGGTCATTTTCTTGGCGAACTTCCATGGCCCACGTCGGTGAGAGGAACCTTTGGATTTGAAATCCAGAAGTCGCCTTTCATTTTCGGTCACCCCGGCCCGGATCGCGGCGGCCTGGTTGTATGTTAAAAAAGGCCGAAATTTAACATACATTTCACGATTTGCTGATCTGGTGCTGATTGCAGAAGATTTCCCGCCAGCCGAGACCGGGAAACCCGTTATATCATCCGGGATTTTTTGCGTTCAAAATTGGACCGTTTCCGGGCAACTTTTTCAGGCCATCTCGGGAGACGGTGATCACCACTGGCTACCCGTGAATTTGTTAATATGGCCGGTTGCCGGTACCCAGTAAAAACTGGTTGCAATCAACGAAATCTGGCCGTTACACAGCACCAACCTATGTGTTTATGACTATTTCCTGTGGATTATCATCGGCCTGGCTGTCATGATTTGACCTATCAATCACCCAGTTAACAACCGGGAAGGGATGCCCGGGGAAAGCCCATCATAGCCCAATGCCTCGAAGCCACCACAAAAGCTCGGGTCGGCCGCGCGTGAGCGCGGCGGGGTGGGGCTTGGCGTAGGGGCAAGTTTGCATAGTGCTCGCATTATGTAAAGCCGACCCCGGCGGGCTCCCGCCGGGTGGAGGCCGAGGACGGGGGCGGCAAGGGCAAAGGCTGATAATGGCCATTATCAGCCA
>JADFYG010000130.1 GCA_015233155.1 Candidatus Rifleibacteriota bacterium | reverse complement strand
TCAGGATCCTCACGCAGCGCATGAATCAGGGCCGCCTGATAATTATGTGTTGTAGAACCGATCTCACGTTGGGTAAAAATGGAACGTCGCGGCTTGTGAATAAATTCAATCGGATCTTCAATGGTAATGACGTGTCGCGAGCTGTTCTTGTTTATTTCATACACCATCGCGGCCAGGGTGTGCGATTTGCCCGAATTTGCAGGCCCCGTAACGAGAAACAAACCTCGCGGCCGCAACGCCATCTCCTTAAGCCTTTGAGGCAGATTCAGCATGTCGATACTCGGAACCCTGGTCGGAATGAAACGAAACGCTCCTGAAAGTCCGCCGCGCTGCCTGTATATACAGGCTCGAATACGCCACTTGTTTTGATAAGACGTCATGAAGTTGGCTTCCAGGGTGCGTATCAGAGTTTCCTGCATTGCCACGTCAAGCAGTGGCAGAAACAGGTTTGGCATTTCCTGTCCGGACAGCGGCTCCTCGTTGATGGGTGTTAATCGTCCTCCGATGCGTAATGTCGGTGGACTGCCAGCCTTCAGATGCAAATCGGAAGCGCTTCGTGAAATAGCCAGATCGAACAGGCGATGAATGCGAAGTACGCCAGTATCCATATTCAGCGCGTCCCCGAAAGTATTTTTTTCAACGCGACAGGATTAGGGGCGGCGGCCATGGCATCTTCGGCAAGCACCACACCGCGTTTGACCAGTGTCGCCAGCGACATTTCGAGTGAAACCATTCCAAATTCGCTTCCCGTTTCAAGAAACGATGGAAGGAGATGAATCTTGCCATCCGAAATTATGGATCGAACCGCCGACGTGTTTATGAGAAGCTCGAATGCCGCCACTCGTCCTCCTCCTATGCGGGGTAAAAGCGTCTGCGACACGACCCCTCGCAACACCATCGACAGTTGATGCAAAACCTGATGCTGCTGATTTTCCGGAAACACATTCACTATGCGCTCAGCCGTCTGGACTGCTGAAGTCGTGTGAAGCGTTGCCAGCACGAGTTTGCCGGTCTCGGCCGCATTGAGCGTGAGAGCGATCGTACGCGCTTCCCGCATCTCACCGACTACGATGATATCGGGGTCTTGTCTCAATATCGTGAGCAGACCTTCGTAGAACCCTGGACAATCGATACCAACCTGGCGCTGATTTATGATCGACATCTCATCTTCGAACTGAAACTCAATGGGATCTTCGATCGTAACAATATGGCGACGGGCCTTTGTGTTCACGTATGTTATATACGCGGCCAGTGATGAAGTCTTTCCGGAGCCGGTAGGGCCGGTAAGCAAGATCAGCCCGTTCGGCTGATCTATCAGTTTCTGCGCCGCTAGCGGCATCCCAATCTCATCGAACTGCATGACCCGATTCGGAATTACGCGGAATACTGCCCCGATTCCGTTCATATCGCGATACAGATTCACACGAAAACGACATACTCCTTCGAGGGAGTATGAAAAATCGAGTTCATGTGTCCTCTCGAAGTTCTTCCGTTGCTCTTCAGTGATCAAGGCATCGAGCAAACCATCGAAGTCGCGTTTGGTAAAATGGATTCCCTCGACGTGACCAATCGCGCCGTCAATTCGCACCGCAGGCGCCTGTCCGACCTTCAGATGCAAATCTGACGCCTTGTTTTCATAGGTCAGCTTGAGTACTTCGTAAAGTCTATTCTCACCTGTCATTTGGGAAGTATATCATACCCGGCACCCGGCGCTTACTCAAAAATCAGTAAGCTCAGGCAGGGCATATGCAGTAAAATTTTGAGTTTCTGAGGCAATCAGGTTTAATGTGTGATGGCAACGGGTTGACAGGCGTTAGCCATGGCAAGCGTGATAATATTTTCGGTGGAACACCATTGGTGTGGTGATTCCACCGAAAATTATTTAGATTTCCATCATTCCCACTGCCATCTGTGGAAATCGCACCCGTTCTGCGTTGTTGTTTACTTGCCTGATTTCCTTACGGGTCGGTCTGCGGCCTTTACGACAATATCCTCATCGTAGTAAATAGCCAATTCTAACTATTTTTTTGGGGGGGAACCAAGGATATATTTTTTCCATCGTTGAAGTTATGTTACCTGAATGGATACAAGCTCAAAGCAATCGGATCGCCAGAATTTGCCGCCTGACCCTGATTCGTGTCTGTCGGAGCAAAATACCGAATCATGCGAAACAGCCGATGAGGTCTCCGACACTGAAGAAATGCCACTGCCGTCAGACCCGCAAACGTTTTTTCTCGGTGGAATTTTTGTGCTGTGTGTCTTTGCAGCACTTTACGTAACTAGCTCGATCATATTCCCCGTCGTGCTTGCGCTGGTATTGAGTCTCCTTTTGCAGCCGGCGGTCAATCTGTTATGTCGGGTGCATCTGCCGCGGGCCATCGGTGCATTCTTTCCGATTCTCATCGTAATCGGAGTTCTTATCGGTCTTGTGGCAGCGTTATCGGTTCCCGCCGCTTCCTGGGCAAAGAAACTCCCGGAGGGCATCCCTCGCCTTACTGCCAATTTAGTGATTCTGAAAGGACCGATTCAGGCGTTACAAATGGCAATCCAACAGGCCGAACAGGCCACACAAGCCCCTGGACAATTTGGCTCTTTCATGTCTGTTCGTCCTGATATTGGGCTGACAGGTATGCTGTTTGCCGGCGCGCGGGCAGTCCTGGATGGCTTGTTTACGACCGTCCTGGTTCTCTATTTTCTCCTTGCATCGGGTGACATCTTCCTTCGACGCATTGTCGAGATTCTGCCTAAGTTCGGCGACAAGCGACAAGCTGTCAATATCGCTCAACAAATTCAGGAGGACACATCCTCCTATCTGTTAACGATCACGGCCATGAATACGCTGGTTGGGGTTGCAACGGCGATCGCGATGTATTTTTGCGGGCTGGGAGAGCCGTTGTTATGGGGAACCACGGCCTTTCTGTTAAATTATATTCCAATTCTGGGACCGCTTTTTGGAACCTGTATCTTTTTTCTCGTCGGAATGTTGAGTTTTGACAGCTTATGGTGGGCATTGTTACCACCGACCCTCTATTTTTGCATCCACCTGATCGAGGGTGAAACAGTCACTCCAATGCTGCTTGCCCGACGCTTCACTCTTAACCCTGTGTTGGTAATCCTGTCCCTTGTGTTCTGGTTCTGGATGTGGGGCGTTCCAGGCGCGGTTCTGTCAGTTCCGATGCTGGCCATCCTGAAGATTGTCTGTGATCGGCTTCATGCACTAAAGGCCCTGGGACATTTCCTTGAAGGGTGAAAGTGTGAAGACGAATTCAAAGAACTGATCTGATCCCGATATAGCAGGCTTCATCGAGTCGAATATGATGGAAAGCGAATTATCTATCCTTAGTATTCACTATTTCATTAGTGATTAAAGATGATTTTATTCGTCTGTGATAATTGGTAGAAATAAACCAGCGAGCGTTATAAGAGAGGACGGAATCTGTATGGAACACGATGATCTTTCATCGGAAACATTACTTATATTCGGTATGCCTATCCTGATTTTAATCGCGCTTCTCTTCCGCTGAAGGAATACTCTGCAATTGCCTACTATTTCGATCAGGTAATAAAGACTTTCGCGCCGGCCGATTACAACGCCCAGGGTGAGCTTCAACCATTTTCGACGGAGGGCTATTCAAAAACCTGATAATGATGAGTTGGGGACACACCAAAAGACGTGTCAGTGAAAGGATTTGACCGAATGATCAAGCTATCTGGTTCCCGGTTACGTTTGGTTTTTGCCGTCGTTGCATTTGCCTGTCTGATGGCTGTGGCGGCATCGGCAGCGGACGTGAAGACTGCTCTTGACCCACGCACGGATGTAATGCTGAGGCGTATGGGCGATTATCTGGCGCAGGCACCGTATTTCTCGGTAACCGCTGAAGTCTGGCAGGACATCCAATCGCACTCGGGACAGCGAATCCAGGCCGGGCGGACGATCGAACTGCAGGTGCGCAGGCCCGACAGATTCCATGCGGAGGTGCGCTCCATGCATCGCAATCGTGGGCTGTATTATGACGGTAAGTCGATCATCCTGCTCGATCGCGTTAATAACTTCTACGGAACGATCACCGCTCCTGCTTCGATGGACGAAGCGCTCGATATTGCCAGCGAGCGATTTGGCGTAACGATACCGCTGGAAGATTTTATCGTCAGTGATTCTTACCAGAACGCGATTCGCGAGCTCACATCCGGAACGGACCTCGGGCCGGTGACGGTCCTTGGTGTTCCCTGTGAACATCTCGTCTTTTCACAAGGCGTTATCGATTGGCAACTTTGGATCGAGGAAGGCGCCATGCCGGTGCCGCGCAAGGTTGTAATTACGTACAAGGACGAGCCGAATTCGCCTGAATACACGGCGATCCTATCCCATTGGGATTTTCAAACGAGACTGCCGGACTTTCTGTTCAACTGCGAGCTGCCGACCAAAGCGGTTAAAATCGAAGTGGCAGAGATCCGGAATGCCAGCGAATCCTGCAATGTCGAGGGGAAATTACCATGAGATTATCTAATACTACTTTCTTCCAGATGATCGGGATCAGTCTCCTGGCGGTCCCGTTGTTCCTTCCGTTGATTTATGCTCAAGGTCTGAAACAGAACCAGCGAGACACGGTTGCGCCGAAGGCCAGAACCGCCCCAGCTCGCTCACCCGCACCTCAACGTGTCGCCATGCACGCACCATTGGGAGGCCCCTCCGTCATTGTTGACCGCACCAATCATGGAACCATTCGCCACGCGAACACGCATATCGTCCAGCGCCCCGCTGGCGTGAAACCGGTCGTTCCTGTCCAGCGGCCTGTCAGTGGTCACCAACCGATCGCAGGATATCAAGACTCGGGCGGACACAACCCTGTCGGAGCGCAACCCGTCGTTACTACGCAAAGACCTGTCGGCACCAATCCAGTTGTCGATGCCCAGCCTTCTGACGGTGGCCATCAAACGATCGCAGCGCATCAAGAGGTTGGCAGACACCAATCCACCGGTGTGCATCGCTATGTTGATAACGAGCGGCCAGTCAGTGTTCATCCCTATGTTGATAACCAGCGGCCAGTCAGTGTTCATCCCTATGTTGATAACCGGCGGCCAGTCGGTGCACAGCCCTATATTGATAACAGGCGGCCAGACATTACGCATCCATATGTTGATAACCGACGACCCATCGAAGAGCATCCAAACAGGGGTTTTCGCCAACCTGTCTTTTCGCATCACGACGCGGAAGTGGATGTTGCCTTCCCTCGATTTTGGCACAGCTTTGTTTTCGGGGCGCTTGTGAGTTCTCTTCGGCCCCAACACCAACGCATGTTCGTCAGAGGGGAACCATACTATTACGACGACGGCATATACTACAGGCAGGCAGACAACGGCTATCAGGAGGTCTACCCGCCCCTCGGAGGTGTAATCGCGGAATTGCCCGACGGCGCGGTTGAAATTGTGGTTGGAAATATCCTCTACTATTACGCCGGCGGCGCATTTTACCTACAGCAGGACGACGGCTACGTTGTTGTCCCGCCCCCGATAGGAGTAATCGTCCCGGAGCTCCCCCCCACGGCAGCGCAAATATTCGTCAACGGCAGAATGTCCTATCATTTCAATGGGGTTCATTACCGGCCTGTTTTCGTCAATGGTGTGACGCAGTTCATGACTGAACGTTTTTGATCATTATCGTGAATACGAGCAATCGCATTGTCACATCGAGAAGGACTACCTTGACGATGCGATCCTGCGGTTGCCGTCCCGATGACGGGCAGAGGTTGATCGGTCGGAAATAGTATGTCCGGAGGTAGTGTGGTGGGAATCGTGAACTCGGCCGACGGGTGCCGTCCGATAGTGAGGAGCAGCCGAGTTGCCAGCGCGAGTGATAGGGCCCGCCCCAGTGTAATGGCGATGGCCGGACGGGATAACTCGATTGGTTCCCACAGAAGGAATTTCGGCGGTTCGGTTCGCTCGGGCGTAAGGCCGTGAAAATGACCCGTAATGATCTGATACCACTACTTTTACGGCATTTTCCTGAAAGCGTGCTGGAGCATACAATGCCTGCGACGTCCCTCTGCCCCAGATCGGATAATACATATTATCTCGTTTGACCACGACGGCCTCAGTCTCAGGCGTTCCACAGATGGGAGCGGGCATAGAATCTCTATTGTCGATCCGCCCGTCCGTTGATTGCACCAGGCTCGCAAGCAGAGCCAATCCGAGGAGCGGGGTACTGGCGACGAAATGGCCCCTGAACAGGGTCTTTGCAAGGCCGGAAAGGATGGTTGGGATGATCACTCCGGAAGGGTTGACGTGAAATGTCGGCATTTGCGCCACCGCCCGAGTGGGCACCTGGACTGCAAACTCCGCAGAATGCTGAATCGGGGGAAGAGCCGATTCACTCGTTGGCGGCGGCTCGGTGAAGGCTCCTGCAATACGATTGCCGCATTGAGAGCAAAAATTCGCAGCGTCGGAAACCTTGCTGCCGCAGTCCTGGCAGAAAAGCGCATACGAGGGAGAGACTATAAAGAGCATCACCATGATCAGAACGAACCGTTTCATACGAAAATACCTTTCTAAGCAGAAGAGGGGGCGATGACGGGAAAAACGAACAGGATGAAAATCGATCAGTTCGAAGATTTCTCGGCGTCAACTCGATTACAAATGCGATTTCTGCCAATATATCACCTTTCCCACAAGCCGTGGGCAAAGACCGCCCGAAAAAATATTAAGTATTCTTAAGCACGCGGCTACCGCTATCTCGTCGGAATCAGGGAGCGACCACGGTCCGGCCAAACGAGGGCACTCCACCGGCGTTCACCACCCATGGATCAGACAGAAGCTGAGAGGCATTGTTTTGACTCAGCATCGACCAGTATTCTTTGATGGGGGATTTTGGAGCCTGACAAGATAAAATTCATTTTTTTTTGCACTTATCCCGCGCCAGGTGCTTTGCTTCTTCGATCTGGGAAGGAGTCATCCTCGCCGCAACCTTGTCAATCAATTTTGCAGCCGACTCATCTCCGCCGGAACATGCAAGATTAAGCCACATATATGCCAGAACAGTATCCTGCGGAACACCCTGACCATCATTGTAAATGCTGCCCAGCTTGTACTGAGCGGTTGCATAACCTTGCTCTGCAGCTCTCAGCCACCATTTTCTTGCCTCCCTGTCGTCTTTTACAACACCCTCCCCGGTGTTGTACATCCAGCCAAGCATGTATTGAGATGACGTATGATCTTTTTCAGCCGCCTTTAAATACCATTTCAACGCCTCATCGAAATTCTTCACCACCCCCTGACCATTTTTGTACATCCAGCCGAGGCAGAACTGAGCGTAAGTGTTACTCTGCGCAGCGGCTTTCATCCACCATTTTCCCGCTTCCCTGTAGTTTTGCGCAACACCTTCGCCTTTTTCATACATTGTTCCGATTCTGCACTTAGCATCGGCGTGTCCACCTTCAGCCGCCTTTAAATACCACTTCATCGCCAAAACAAAATCTATCTCCGCTCCCTGACCGTTCTGATACATCCAGCCGAGGTTAAACTGAGCGTTAGTATTACCCTTCTCTGCGGCTTTCAGCCACCATGTTCGAGCTTCACCGTAGTCCTGCGCAACTCCCTCGCCTTTCTCATACATTGTCCCAATCCTGCACTGAGCATCCGTATGCTCCTGCTTAGCCGCCTTGAATAACCACTTAAATGCCTCATTTAAATCTTTCTCGACTCCCTGGCCACTCTTATACATCCAGCCGAGGTTGAACTGAGCGTTAGCATTACCCTTATCCGCCGCTTTCAGCCACCATTTCCGAGCTTCCCCGTAATCCCGGGCAACTCCTTCGCCATTTTCATACATTTCCCCTATTCCGCACTGAGCACTCGCGTTATCTTGCGCGGCGGCTCTGAGATACCACTTAAGCGCTTCTTTAAAATCTTTCGCGACTCCCTGTCCACTCTTATACATCCAGCCAATCCTGTACTGAGCATCCGCATGGTCCCGCTCAGCGGCTTTAAAATACCATTTCAGCGCTTCACTAAAATCCTGCTCGACTCCCTGCCCATTCTTATACATCCAGCCGATTCCTGATTGAGCAGCTGCATGCCCCTGTTCAGCCGCTTTTAGATACCACTTCAATGCCTCACTAAAATCTATCGATACTCCCTGGCCGTTTTGATACATCCAGCCGAGGTTGTATTGAGCGACCGCATGGCCCTGTTTCGCCGCTTCCAGCCACCATTTCCGCGTTTCTCCGCAGTCCGGTGCGACTCCCTCGCCTTTTTCATACATTGTCCCGATCCTGCATTGAGCAGCCGCATGACCCTGCTTAGC
>JADFYG010000012.1:74770-99424 GCA_015233155.1 Candidatus Rifleibacteriota bacterium | reverse complement strand
TTACCACATCGCAGCCCGGGTCATACACGATCACGGCATCGGCATCCTTGAATTTGCAGGAATCGAAGAGCTCCTCCCCGGCTCCGGCGACGATGAATCTGGTTTCTGCAACCGCAAGGGCTGATGTCATGGCATCACGCCTGATAGCATATCCGGGAAAGGGTTATTGGCTTCCGACCCGGAAGGATGTGACATTTTCAATCGTATCGGGGCCTGGAATTCCCAATGACATCCGCTGGACGCTCGGAAGTGGAGAAATCCTTGGAACCGGCGCGAAGATCACGACCCGGTTGAGTAACCCCGGTGATAACTCGGTAACTGCACAATCCATAGGAATACCGGGTATCCTGGAAACACAGTCAATCCACGTTTTCGACTGTAGCGTTCTCCAAATCGATTCGAATGTTTCCGTTTTCAATGGTCAGCCGCTCACTAATACCTTCGCATATTCGCTTTTGGTGGATAATAATCAAGTTCCACCTCTGAACTTTTTCCCCGGTATCAGGAACCGGAAACCAGTGGAAAAGGCTTCAAGGTCGATTCCTATAACGATTGCAACATATTCGATGATCTGCCGAACCGATCCACAAACATCCGTCAAGGTATCGCCTCTTTCGAGCGCACTTGTCGCGACATGCACATTCACCGGCCCCGGGGCTATGGAAGCCCTTGCGACGCTTACGATCGAAGTCACTCAACCGGACACAAATAAAGACAGATACGATCTTGATACTGGAAGCGTCCTGATGGGTGCGGTCGCGGCCGAAGCGAAATACTCTTTCGCGTTCGAGCCGGTCCGAGCGCTCATCGATATGACAAGACGATATAACGTTGGTTCCGTTACACTGACGCTGAACGGAATGAACCCGATCGTCGTGACCGACTTTCCAGCATCTTTTTCGTCGTCTATTGAGCTAGTTCGGCCGCTTCTGACTAGCCGTTCCCCGATTTGCGCTACGGGATTCGACCACGAGGGTGGCTATATTCCCGTGTTACAAGGAAAAACCAGAGGGGTAGGTAAGTTCCTTGAGGTATTTTATCAGGGGAATGTAACGAGAAAGGCCTACTGGAAGCCAAAAGTGTATCTGAACAATGGCCAGGGCTTACAGCTTCCAGAAACGACTCGTTCGATCACGCCGGCAAAACTCGAGGAATTACTCGGAGCGAAAATAGTAGCTTTTCCCTTGATTGTCAATCCCGGCCAACCAACCCAAGTCAAGTTTTTGTTTGGCCCGCTGGATGGAGTCATTGACCAGCAGGGGAAAATTGACATTTTAAAAGGTGATTTCAAAGTAGATTTGAAAAAGGTGGATTGGCGATTGATTTCAGCCACTTCAGAAGGAAGCGACATCCCTCTTGCCGACCATTCACCAACGTTCATGTTCACCAAGGAATTTCCAGGCACCTATGAAATTGGAGGGAAAGGTGAATTTGAAGTCGTTCCTCATGAATTGGAAACTCCCTGTAGCGATGTCCTTTCGCCACCTACGGTTTACATTCCCGTAAAGGGTTCCGTCGAGAGCTTGGAATTGATTCCCGACCTCCCTGATCATCTTGAGGGCATTGCTACAGTTACGTCTGAAACGACTTGGGAGCCATACTACAAGAATGATCACTGCGTTTGGCAAAAACTAAATGGTCGCATCGAAACCCGACCCATAGCGGTAGGGGCTTCTTCAACCATTTCACTCAAGCCGATTATTGGGGCCAGATTGGATAATATTCCTTTTCGCTGGTCTGGCAAAACAAATGACAACATTCTTTCCGGTCAAGCTGCTTTTTCTCCGGTGCTTGTCATTCCAACGCCCCTGATAATAGGTGTTTACACCCTTCACCTGGAACCACCTGGTTTGCAATCAATCGAAATTCCGAATGTATATGCAGTTCAGAAGATTGACCAAAATTCGAATTTCAAGAAAATATACTTTGATCGCTGTATCTCTGATTCAGTTGAGGCTCTTAAGGGGAAAACAAATTCGGCTGATTTGAAAGAAATTGTTGATACATTCTACGACTGGTGGTGGAATGGTTCAAACACCTTAAAATATTATGTTGCAAACTCGGTACACACTGCTGATGTAATTTATCATGGCGGCGGGATGTGTCAAGGGTTAGGCAACTATTTTTATAAGGCAATAGAGTGCCAAGGAGTTGCAGGTGAGGGTTCTATAGCTAGACCGCGGCTTCGCCGAGTGGGATTTGTTCTTGTCAAGAAAAATCCACTTGATCGGGCTTCTTCACAAAGAGGCCTCACACTAGATTTAGGGGAGATGCGAGGACGGGCATACACTTCTCCATATGAGCCTACAACTCCGGAATATTGGGGCGGAATTATTATTAAAGATCCTGGTCTGGGCCGATCAGTTCCCGTTGACAAAATTCCTATAATCGGTTCAGAAAATGCATATTCACGCGAAAAGATTCGACTTCAGAAATTAACAATAAAAAAAATTCCTCCTACGCTTGCCACAGAGAGCGATTATGTCGATTTTTCGGATAAAGGGATGGATGTATTGGATTTACCGTGTTATTGCTTCAATGTTGCAGCTTCTTTTACTGATGGTCACGCATTTGTGGTCCTTGAGGAAAACTTGGCCTACAGACTTTATGATCCATCATTTGGACGAAATATCTATCGCGGAGTTGAATTCGAAAAGAATTTAACCATTGCAGAAACGGCAAATCAGTTTTATCTAAATGAAATTATTTCGCATCCAGGAAAAGTGCTGTTTCCATTACTTTGGTCAAATTATTTTTCGAAAAGCATTTTCTGTTGGCGAAGTTTCACACCGTGTAATATTCTCAAAATTCTACCCCCCACGCGCTGGGGGGGAATGGAGTGTACTTTATTCGATCGGTTGGCAACGTGGTCACTTAAGGTGGTCGATGCAAGACCGCAAGAAATTAACTTTCTTGCCCTTGGCTTTGGCGCCTACAACTCTGCGGAGGACCAACTTAAAAGACGATAGTAAGAGATACCAAACATCTACGAAAATTATTCAAATGTTGTGTACAACTAGAACCCGGAACTGTCGGTTAGAGGGGTGTTTAATGGAGTAGATACTCCTGCAACAGCACAATATGCTATGGAGGTAGCGAGACAAGCTCCTAGAGCTTTAATGGAATTAATTCTTATGGATGATCCCACGAACTACTACGGAAGATCAAATGGAATTGGCATTTTGGCAATAATGGCGGAAGAAGGCATAATTAGCATAGATGATTTTTTTGAGGTTGGCATTCAATTATTGGCCAAAATTAAGAATTTGGCCTATCCCAGGTTTTATAGCGATGAGCATAAACAAATAATTTATGTAACAGCAATGTTTGGTGCAAATCCTTTGAGAGACGCTAAAACATATAAGGGGCCGAAAAGTACTTTAGAACATTTAGTTTCTTGCACAAGACAAAATATAATCTTATTTCAGGTTCTATGGCGGCCGATTTAATCATTAAACAAATTTCCGAAGCAAAGGAAAAATCACAGGAAGAACAGGAAATAAGTAGCGAAACAGTCCAAATATTGCAATCTCTCGTGAAGGAAGTTAATTCTCGAAAAGATGATGTTAAAGAAGACGCCAAAGTGCTTATTAGCAACTTTGGCGATAACATAATTAATCGAAGCGGGAAATGGAAAAAATGAAGGACACTAATGACTCGGGCTGCCCATGCGCATCAATTACGCACGAACGTGATTATTATGATCCCCGTGGCAGACCGGCCAACAGAGTTTCAAGAGCCTTGCGGCGACTCTCTTCATCAGTGGTTCGCCGCATGAAATCCGCAAGCCGAAGCGAGAGGTCGGCGTATAAGTTGTACGAGTCGCGTTTGGGCATTTGCGGCTGAATCGGCACTCTTCGCGGTGGGGCAACAGGGGGAGTGACTCCTGTGGGTGCGGGCTTCGCGGCAGGGACGATGGCCGGAGCCACTTTCCCGAGGCCGGCAATCAGGGTCGCGGGAATGCATTCCTTCACCGCCAACAGGTCGAATCCGGAATCAAGACCTGGCGTCTCGACCTTGAAGCCGCGTCGTTCCTCGAGTAGTCTGGCAAATTCAGTTCGCGAATCGTCTTCGCCGTGAACCACAAAAATACGATCGCGAATGGCGGTTACGGGTTTCAACCAGTCGAAAAGACCGTTCTGATCGGCATGACCTGAGTAGCCCATGATCTGGACAATCTTTGCCTCGACCTTGATTTCTTCCCCGTGGATGCGAACGCTCTTTGCTCCTTCAAGGAGCATGCGTCCAAGAGTTCCCTCGGCCTGGAATCCGACAAATAGCACGGTTGAATCGCGCCTCCAGAGGTTGTGCTTCAGGTGGTGCTTGATGCGGCCGGCGTCGCACATTCCGCTTGCCGACAGGATGATTTTTCCGCTCTCGTTGTTGAGCTGCTTTGATTCGTCGGAGGACTTGGAAAACCTGAACCGGCCATTATCGAAGAGTTTTCCCTGTTTTTTCAAAAGCGTGGTGGCCTCTTCGTCTAAAAATTCCGGAAACTTCGCATACACCTTCGTGGCATCAATGGCGAGCGGAGAATCGATCACGACTTCCGTTTCGGCAATGGAACCGCGGTCTATGAGAATAGTCAAATCGTGCATCAGATCCTGTGTGCGTTCCAGTGCGAAACTTGGAATGATCAGGTTGCCTTTCTTTGTTACTGCGCCATTGACCGCATCGGCAAGCATTTTAAGGCGATCTTCATTCGAATCGTTCTCGCGAATACGATTACCGTAGGTTGACTCGATCAATAAATAATCGGCATCGCTGAAAAATTCAGGATCTTTAACAATCGGGTGTCCAACGCATCCGATGTCGCCTGAAAACACAATCTTCTTGCTCTTTCCGTCTTCCTGGAGCGTGATTTCGATAAAAGATGAACCGAAAATATGCCCGGCATTTCTGAATACTACCGAAACACCGGTTGTCGGGCGGCTTTCTTTGTCCAGCGAGACGCCTTTCAGCAATTTGCATGCGGCATCAGCATCGGCTTCGTCATATATCGGAGTTACGACATCGACTCCCTTGCGTTCACTTCGGCGGTTCTTGAGTTCGACTTCAGACTGTTGAATACGCGCCGAATCGGGCAACAATAATTTCACAAAATCGACCGTGGGCGTTGTTGCATAGATCGGCCCCTTGAAGCCTTTTTTCACCAGCTTTGGCAGCAGGCCCACGTGATCGATATGAGCGTGTGTCAGCAGTACGAAATTTATGCTTGCAGGATCGAACGGAAACTCACGATAATTCAGCTGCTTGAGAACCTTGTTTCCCTGAAACATGCCGCAGTCCACAAGAAAACGACTTTTTCCGCAGGTCACCAGGTAACAGGAGCCGGTTACACATCCGACCGCGCCATGAAAGCTGATAATCACGTGATTTCCTCCGTATCGTTCAGGTGTCTTCTATATTGAAGCCGTATGACACGCCTCTGACGGGATCAAGACCGTGAGCGAATGGTCGTTTTGATGGGAATCTTCTTTTTCTTGGCCAACTCGAGCAGTTTTTCCCGTCGAAGCCCATGCTTAACCTGGTATAAAGGTCCTTTTTCATCGGTTCGATAGCCCAATTCGAGCAGCGTTCCGCCATCTCCGTACACCGCGGTTATTGAAACGATCGGAATCTTGTCGGAAAGCTCGAATGACTTTGGCACATGGCCAACAAGCCCATATCTTTCCTTGCCGATCAGGTAAACATGTCTCTGCAAATCGGCGGGCAGCTTCCGGAATTCAGCCGGAAGAAGCGGCATATATGTAAACACAGTGCCGAAGTCACCTGCATCTGCCAGTATCGCGTGCGGACGGTTGAAACCTTCCAGACCGAGAGCAGACCGGATCTTTTCCATGATATCCATTGAAACGGATGTTAGCGCCATGGCGTGTATTCTACGTGTTCACGGTCTCCGGAGCAAGCAAATTATTATATATTCGTTAGAAAATTCAACAACTGCCATTATCGAGGGCCAAGATATATTCTCTCGCCGATCCCGTTATTATTCCGGACTGAATGGCCGAGTTCACGCACTCGCTTAAAATATCGAGCAGTACTTGCCGCCGGTTTCCAACTTCGAATTTCATTATCTTGTGAATCGCCAGGATCGCATCGGGATCCGGATTCATTTTCAGGATTACCCCAGCTTTTTTAACCAGGGTAAGATTTGAATCATTTTTTAAGAAGGTAAGCAGTAGTGAACGTGTCGCGGAATAATTCAGCTGTGAAAGGCAAATCAGCGTCGATTCTTTCATGGCCGAACTATCAGAGGTAAGCATCTCTTGTAGTGCCGTCATCGCGCGTGCTTTGTCATGCTTGAAAAAAGCTTTCAACGCTGCGGATCGGAGCGTGGGTTCGTTGGAACGCAACAGACGCGGGAGTTCCTTCAGCAGTGATTCTGGTGAAATGCGTCCTACCCCATCGATTGCGCGTGCCTGCACAAGCGGCTCGGGATGCCTGAGCGCGACCATCAGCGCCGTCAGGTCTTTCGATTCGTCTCCAAACCGGCCCAGGATACGCGTTGCCTCTGCCTGCACTTCCGCGTCAAGTTTGGACGTCACGAGCCTTCGCAGGTGTTCACGCACGAACGAGAACTCCTCGACGCTCTTGATTTGGCCCAGAAGTTCTAATTGTTCCGAGGGCAAAAGTTTTTGAAACGGAATAAGAGCCAGATGTTTTTGCAGTCTTTCTCGATCGGGGTTTCGCGAAAAAATGACGGTAAGCAGGCCTTTGACGCGCTGATCCGTTTCATGCAGATACAGTTCCTGGAATTTTTCCCGGACTTCGTCGTTATCCGCTGATTCGCGCAGGGCTTCGATTGCTTCATGACGCCGCAAGGGATCAGGGTTTTGCAGTTCGTCAAGTAATGTGCCCAGTAGCGTATTCTGCTGACGTCCCTCGATGGATTTACGTACCTTAGCAGTGAATTCTGCGATGGAGCCTTCCATGATTCCGGATAATTTAATCGATTCGAGTACCCGATCTATCGTATCTTTGCACCATTCCACTTTTTCGCCGGAGGCCCCCATTGAAACATCCATCAGCCAGGTAACTGAGCTCGTGTCCGGATTCAGGAACAACAGGATCTGTGATCGCGCCAGAACCCGCGGATCTTCTTCGACAGCGAGGGCATTGAAAAGCAACTCCTTGATGCGCGGAAACGGAACGGTCATGCACAGCATCACTCCCGCTGCGCGGACAGCAGGATCTTCGGCCGAGAAAACGAATTGCAGATACTCTAGACCCTTGGAAAAATCCTGGCGTAGCAGAGCACGAAGCGTGCGTACCTGGACTGTAACGCTTGGTGTACCCATCAGTTCCGGTATAAATTCGGCAAGTCGATCGGAAGCGTGGCGTTCAAGGGCTCCGATCACCTCTATTATCAGCAGAGGATCTTTCGAGCGCACGAAGGGAAGCAGTATCTCTGCGTCTTCGTTCTTGCCCCATCGCCGGAATGCTCCAAGCATGGCGGCCAGACGGGCCGGTGTTTTTTCTTTGGGAAGCCGTCGCCGGAACACTTCCATCATATCCGGAACGGTTTCTCGCGGGCAGTCGATGGCCATGTTCATGAATTCGCGAATCGACCGGCCGAACAACTCATTTTCCAGTTCGTCGAGATCGGAATATTCAGGAAACTGAGTTGTGACAGTTTTATTGCGTCGATCGTAAGAATGAACAGCCTGACGCGCCAGGAACTGGATTTCCGGGTCAGGGTCCTGGGTGTGAGGTTCGAGCTTTGCTCTGACAGGCTCTTCAAAAGGAGTATCGGCTAACTGTCGCAGAGCATCACATCTTACGTTCCGATTGTCGGAAGCAAGATCTTCGAGTAGAAGTTCGATGAGGCCGGACATTGATTCGGGCAGGACCGTCAGCTGCTGAACTGGGCTAGAGCTGCAGTTTCGTTCGCGAAGACCGGATACAGTTTCGTGATACCGACAAGTTTGAACGCTTCGGCCACTGCGTTAGAAAGTCCGCAAAAGACCGCACGTCCTGAAAGATCGATAGTTATCTGTTCCGTGATATCGAGAATTCCGGAGATCCCGATGCTGTTAACTATTGGAGAGCCCTGAAGATTCAGAATATAAAATTTATCACCCTTCGCGATAAAATCCTGGGCGATCTCACGGAATTTGATTCCGCCGGATTCATCAAAATATCCAAATGTTCGAATGATGATTACACGCGGATTTTCCTTCTGCTCGACCTCTATGGTAAACGTTGCCATGGTCAGATTCTAGCCTTTGCATCGGTTCAATGTCAACACGTATCGAAAACCCGGGCAACGCGCCTGTTGATCTGGCATGTTACCTCATAAGTGATCGTACCGAGTTTTTCAGCCCATTCTTCTGCCGTGATCTCCTCTTTTCCCGAACGGCCGATCAACACGACTTCATCTCCGACTTTCACATCTGAACGCGCTCCCAGGTTTATCATCGTCTGGTCCATGCAGACCCGCCCTACGACCGGATACGATTTTTCTTTGATAAGCACGCGTCCTTTGTTCGAAAACAAGCGGTTGAATCCGTCGGCATATCCAGCCGGAAATGTTGCGATGATGCTGTCTTCGGGGGCAACCCATGAGCGGCCGTAACCTATCGGAGTTCCTTTGGTTACCTTCTTTATGAACATAATACGTGTCAGAAAAGACATTCCAGGCTGCAGTGGAATCGTCTGTGGTGTTTCGCTCGAAGGATAGTGACCGTAAACCATGATTCCCGGTCTAACCATCGAAAACCAACTGTCAGAATGCGCAAGAATGGCTCCGGAATTAGCACAGTGAACGAGCGGAATCTTTCCGGTCACGCGTTTTTCCACATTGTCTACGACCTTTTTAAAAAGGCTGATCTGTCGTGATGTGAAGCTGGTATTCGCTTCATCGCTTGCTGGCAGATGAGTGAATATGCCTTCCTCGTGGAGGTTTGAGCATTCCGAGGCGATCAGACCGGCTAGGTCCGGGGCTTCTTCCATGCTCACGCCGATGCGCCCCATGCCAGTGTCTACTTTCAGGTGGATTTGCGCTGTCTTCCCAAGCTTCACGCAGATTTCGTTGAGCTGTCTGATATTTTCACGCTCGCAGACTGTAAGCGTAATGTCGTTCAGGATCGCAGCTTCCATTTCTTCAGGAAACGCCGGAGATAATTTCAAAATGGGAAGTTTTATCCCGGCGCTGCGGAGTTCGATGCCTTCCGGGACGGTTGCCACCCCCAGCCAGTCGACTCCGATTTTCTCGGCCATTCGCGAAACCTCGACTGCTCCGTGACCATAGGCGTTCGCCTTGACGCTGACCATGATCTTGCGTTCTAGACCTACAGCGTCACGTATGCCTTCGATGTTGGCTTTTATATTTGCGAGATGGATTTGAGCATGTGTCTGATACAACATATATGGAGCCACCTTTCTGATCTTTACCCTGGTATGGCCACCTTGTAAACATATGAGGAAGTTGACAAGGCGAGAAGAGCGCCGTATCCAGGACGAAATGCGAGCTCATCGCCGACCTTTACAGGATTTTCAGCGTCTTCGACATCGAGAATCAATTGATCGCTCGACCCGCCTAGTATGATGATGCCGGAATCGAGTGGAACTATACCATCGATGACGACGTCCTGACGACCGATATTACAAATTGCGCGTCGACGCCGTCCACGGTCGACAAATTCTCGCGACTTGCCGAAAGCGTCCTGTCCGCGATTGCCGATCGGCATTGAAGGTTTATTTTCGACTTCAAGCACTTCCGCGACAGCGATGAATGTGTCCTGGCGAGTCCCGGGGAAGGGGGAGCGATCGATTGCGTTGCGTCCCAGGATAATTGATTCTCCGATCCTGAAATGATTTATCGCGGGAGGCATGCCGCCTGAGTGTAAAAGGGGCAGTCCGGAACTGTTTCCGCCTGACAGGATGGGTAACTCAAGCCCGGTTTCACGTCGGCACATGTCACGTGTATTGATCAGCAGGTGCATATTTTCCGTGCTTGGAATCACGCCGCCATAACATGCAAGGCTGCAGCCCAGTCCTGCTATTTCAAGTGCGGGAAGCTCTTTCGTGGCTTTGCACAAATCGACGGCGCTGTCGGGCAGAATACCTTCACGCAGGTCTCCAACATCGACCATCAGTATCACGCGATGAGTGATCCGTTGTGTCTGCGCAGCCTCTGAAAGAAGTTTGAGCGTTGACAGCGACGAATTCAAGCTTAAATCCGCCGTATGCACGACTTCGGCTGCTTCTGACGGCGTTGGCGGCCTTACAAGGAGAAAAGGACCGCGATGACCCTGCGCCCGAAGTGCCTGCAGGTTGATAATCCGTGAATCGGCGAGCATGTCTGCGCCCGCATCTTCAAGTGCTTGTGCAACTGCGGGATGTGCTGCCGTCGCTTTTGTGACACAGGCAGCCTGTACATTGTGCTTGTGTGCCAGAGCAAGAATTACCGTCGCATTTTCGCGAATGCGATCCGGGTAAATTTCAAGCCGCGGAGTTCTATCAGCCATCCTTTGTAAATGGCATTGTCACATTCGTCGAATATAGGCTTCGGGTCCCATCAGGCAGGCCGGGATTGGAAGATCGATCATGCGTTTGATTCCGGGGGAGGCGCGCTTTACCAGTGGAATCATGTTGACCGCTAAACCGATTGTTCCGACTCCGCCGGGAATCTCAGGTTTGATACTCATTTTGATATCGGGAGCGCCGAATATATTGATGTAGTCCCCAGTTTCGGCCTTTTCGGCCTCTGGGCATATTTGTTGAGGATGAATTAGCCTGATCACCTCTTTGCCATTCACAAAACCAATTCCGGTGTGGCGGCAACCGGCAACCATTCCGGCCTTGATTTTAATATATTTCGTTTCACGGTCAGTGTTCGAAACGATCGGCTCGCGAACTTCCTCGATCTTGTCTACGCCCAAGCCGAGTGCATCAGAAATCATTCTGATTGACTCATTGAAGCCGATATGACCTGCGATGCCGCCGCCCGAGACTCCTGCCTTGAATTCTGCAACAGATGTTCCAACGCCTTGGGAACGCAGAAGGGTCGGCCCGAACGAAGAAAGGTCGTTAAGACGTGAGGCTTCGATGCGATCGACGCGATGACAAACGCCGGAAAGATTTATTACGAGTGAATCGAGCACGAATCCGGGGTTTATGCCTGTGCCCAGAATCGTCACATCATGCCGTTTGGCGAACTCATCGATCGTTTTGGCCAGATCGGGTTCACTTGCTTCCGGGACGACCATCTCTTCGGCGATTGTAATGCAGTCTATGCCGGCTTCGGCTATGAGTTGCAATGTGTCGACCACTTCGCGGGTGAAGGAGTTGGTGGCGAGAATTACGATATCCACATCCGATTTTTTCAGAATCGACTTCGGGTTATCAGTGATCTTGATATTGAGCTTCTCTCCGAGCTCGATTACATCGCCGAGGTCTTTGCCGATGTAATCCTTGCGCGTTTCGATTGCTCCAACCACTTGCAGGCCGTCTTTTTCAAGCATGAGCTTGACCATGCCGCCCCCCATGGCTCCGAGGCCCCATTGCACGACGCGGATGCGCTTCATTCTCGTTCAGTTTCCTTTCCTTGCCGGTGTATGGTTTTCCGGGGGTTACCCCGAGAAAACGTGACCTAGTATACCACAAACACGCTTTGCAATCTTTTTTCTATGACATTTCCATGACACAGATCATGTATGGTTTATTTAGGAGCAAGGAAGATAAACGAATATTGAAGGAGGTTGAGTATGTTCAATCGACAAAAAACCAAACTTCTTTGGGTTTTGTTCTCATTCCTGATTGTCGTATTCAGAAGTTTGGCTGAGGTTCCAGCTGTTCATCCTTTTCATCCTGTTCCTCCATGCATCGGATTCGAGAAAGAGCGGGTTCGGCTGTATGAGAAAGTACAGCTTCTCGCTGACAGGGACAGCGGGCCGTGTTTCCGATTCGTGTTGGATTGTCTTTCCTATGGATATGGGCCAAGGATTAAGTATTATCCTTCGGGAGCATCGAATGAAGAACAGATGAAAGAAGAGAGGGAAAGGAGGAAAGAATCATTTTCGGAGGTATTGCCGTTGCTTCTCGAAGAATCCCGCTTGGGAAATCCCCATGCTGATTATGTGCTGGGGCATATGTATTCAAACTCAACCATGGATTCTGAGACAATGAACTTCTGGACAAAAATTGATGACTCCAAGGCCTTTGAATACTTTCTCAGAGCTGCGAAAGCCGGCTTAACACCTGCCATGGAAATTCTGGGAATGATGATCTACATAATACCGCCAGGTGAAATAAAAGCTCCCCTTTCATCAAAGTTTTTATCGAATGCCGAACGGCTGACCTGGTTTCAAAAGTCCGCTGAAGCAGGATATTCTTCTGCACAACTGAACCTCTGCTGGGAATATGATCATTTTATGGGACCTGGATTTGAACATATTGGTCCGCATGATTTGGACAAAGCTCTGTACTGGGCGAAAAGAGCTTTTAAGTGCTCATTTGACGGTGTCGAACGCAATATGGCGGTAGACAGCATTCGGGTTGTTCGTGAACATATTGCAGCTGAGGGAGGTGAAATAAAAGCGGAAACCGATGGAGAGGGCGCCCCTGAAAGGGACAAGGAGCCTACTCCGGAAAACGATTTGACCATGCCAATTCCAGAAAATTGAAGCGCAGCCAGGACGTATTAGGCTTCCAGAGCCGGAATCTGCCGCTCGAGATACGCTATAATTACTTAGGTTGGTATCTGGCGGAAAGTGAGCACTAATTTCGACGAGTTATCCATCACAGCAGATGGTGTGATTCCGATCAATGCAGTCAGGAGGAAAGTATGGTAATCAGAAAAACGTTAGTGTTTATCGTGCTATTGGTTATGGCGAGTGTCGCGGTATTCGCCGCCACTGAAGAGAAGCTGTTCATCAAGGCCAGGAAGGTTTCTGCAAGGGAGTTGCTCAAGGTAGTCGCCAGGTTTTCAAACCAGAATATTGTCGTGGCCGGTCCTTTGGCGCCTGTTCCTGTTGACGTCGACCAAAAGGAAATCTCGGCATCCGAAGCTATTCAATTGGTCGCATCTCAAGCCGGGATGGTCGCTTTTTTTCGTTATGGAATATGGATCTGCTCCTTTCCGGAAATCCTCACTGATCAGAATCAGATGGTATTTTCCGGGAAAATCGAGGGAACAAAATGGATTTCCCTGGACTTTCTTGATGCGGATATTCGGGATATTATCAGAATCGTGGCTGATCACAGCGATAATAAAGCTTCCAGCGAAAGCAAGATACGCGGCAACGTCTCCTGTCGTTTTGAACAGGTGCTTCCCGAGCCGGCTTTGCGTGCTCTGACTACCGCTTGCGGCTATTCCTGTACGGTTCAGGATAAAACGATTTTTTGTGAAAAGAAGGTCATTTTCAAGCCTCGTCCGAGGCCCTTACAGAACAAGTCACCGGAAATTGCCGTTTCGCCGGACGAGTCAGCCTTAGCCTCTTCGCCAGTGATTTTGCAAGCTATCGTGACTCTGGGTGATAAGCGATGTGCTCGTTTCAGCAGACCAGACACAGTTCGAGGCTTCCTGGCGCCGGGAGGCAAGCTGGACGAGATATATTCCATTCGCGAAATTCTGTTCGATGAAGTTCTGATGGAAGATACACGCACCGGAAAGAAATGTCGGATTTCCTTCGATAAACCACTTCAATCGGAGTGAACGCAAAATGAAGAGATGGAAATTTTCGGGCCTGCTTTCTCCGGGGCTGATTTCGATACTGGGTTTGATCGGAGTCTTCTATTTTCTTATTATAAGCGGATTAGCGGCATATCTGGTGCATCTCCATCAACTTCAATTCAAACAGAATATGATGGAAAGCGCTGAGCAGGCTCCTGCAGCTCTTTCCGATGCTGTTCATTGGAAAATGTGGAATGAAGCCGATTTCATATTATCAGTGTACGAAAATGCGTTTTATAAGAATGAGAAGAAATCTTCGAAACTGGCTAATACGACTCTTATTCACACTATCTGGAATTTCGATCCCTCTCTCCGGGAAATACAATACATCAACGGTTCCGGATCAGGAAAACTGGACCTATCCGGGAATGATGATTTATTTGATGGTTTGTCACGTATTGCATCCTTGTCGGCTCCAATTTCCAGCGAACCCATTCAGTTCGCTTTTCCTCGCTGGAACGGATATTCGACTCAAAAGGATGAAATAAGAAGAATCAGAAAGGATACCGAATCGGATTTTATATGGGTCAGAAAGCTTCAAGGTGAAGGCGGGGAATGGATGATGGGAGTGATTTTTTCGGCCGAGGCTCTCATGAAAAGAGTCGTAATTCCAGAAATGGAGTCCTTGTGTCGGAAGAAGAATATTGAACTGGAATTGTTCGATGAAATGTGTTTACCGCAGGTTCTTTGCGTCGGTGAAAAGAAGGATGTCTCACGGGCATCGCTGATACCCATGTCTCCGAGAAAAGAGCCCATTACCAAGGCTTTGAACGGGTTCTGGTTGCAGACCTACGTATTAGAAGATGATCTCGAATGGTCCAGGCGTCCTTTCCGCATTCTCCTGATGGGGATCAGCCTCGGAATGGGATTCATCATTCTTTTCGCATTCTTTTACTGGTTTAACCGTTTCCGGCGACAGGAAGAGGAGCTCCGCCTTCAGAACGACTGGATACTTCACCTGGCTCACATTCTTCGTGGTCCTCTTCATTCTCTTAACATGTTGATTGAATCGTTTTCTGCTGTATCCACTTCCAGTGAAGAAAGGAACGGTCTGGGCGAATGTATGCGGCGGGAAATTGATCGGCTTGATTCAAGCTGTCTGCAGTTTATTCGCAAAGCCAAAGCTAATCTTGGACAATTGGAGGTCAGTCTGACAAATCTTGAATTGACGCCAATCGTTTCCGGAGTGATGGATAGACTTTCCCTTCGCTATCCTGGACTCAGGGAAAGGATTGTTCTGGAAATCCCGCAAGAAATGAGGGTTCTGGCGGATGCTGAAGCGCTGGGTGAACTATTTGAAAACCTACTCGACAACGCGGTCAAATATTCACCGAGGGGAACACTCGTTACCCTGGCAGCAAGTGCAGAGGAAAGCCGGGTTCGGATTGTCATAAAGGATACGGGCCTGGGAATTCCCCCGGAATTGTTGCCGCGGATCGGTGAGCCCTTCTTCCGAGGCGGGCAGAAAGACGCGGACGGCATCGTAGGTTCCGGGTTGGGATTCCACCTCTCAAAGAATCTTTGTTCAAGAATGGGAGGAGTGCTTAATATAGAATCTGAAGGCTTGGACAAGGGAGCTACGGTTACATTTGTTTTGCCTTCTTCACATAATTAATTCCGGCGCAGATATCACACTCCTGGACAACATGGATAATGATGCCGTGATATACAAGGGCAGAATGAGATCTGTTAATTTGATGTTGGACGACTTGAAAAATTGGTTTGGTGCGCAATGCTTTGTGTCTGAAATATCCGTGCGATTGAATATAATTCTTTGACAGGCTCAACCGTGCAAAAAATACTGATTGTTGATGATGATCGTTCCGCTTGTTTTGCCATAGCAACTTTTCTCAAGACATCTTTTGCGTTGATGGCTTTCCACGACGGATGGGATATTCTTGAAAATATGCGAAAGTTTGCTCCGGACCTAATTCTTCTTGATATAAATCTCCCCGGACCTAACGGGTTCAAACTTCTGAAACAAATCAAGGCACAGGCGGGAGAAGTTCCGGTGTTTATGATTTCCATTCGGGGTGGGGAAGAGGATTTACTCAAAGCATTCGAACTAGGAGCGGCGGATTATCTGATAAAACCTTTCTCTCTGGCGATTCTCAAGGCCAGAATCAATAGGTGGCTTCAAAGTCGGAGTCCGGAAAGCCTTCTGCGGTTGGGGAGTGTGGAAGTGAATTTTCAGACTGGAGAAATCCGGCATTCCGACCGGATTGAGAAAATGACGCGCAAGGAAATTCTTGTTCTTCGATGCCTCTGGACCAACTCGGGAAAAATAATCGATCGACAGCAGATTTTGAATTATGCCTGGGGTTACGAATATGAGGGAACACAAAGGACTGTGGACAATGTCATCGCTTCCTTGCGACAGAAGTTGGGGAATGTTGAAAATAAAGATGAAATGCTCGAAAGCTGTCGAGGCTTGGGATATCGCCTGAAGGGCAAATCATAAATCGTTTCGGAATATTATTATTGTTCATTGGCGTAAAAAAATGCATACATCCAGAAACCACTTCCAAAATGCTTTTACGAATATGAGCACCATTATGACCAGGATTGCGGTGAACAGCTTTCTCAGGAAATTATAGTGGTATGGAGAATCCAAAGCCAGTGGTTGCAACGGCTCATTACCGCTCATGATCGTAAATTCCTTTTCGAATCCCCAGGTATGTTTCCCAGTGACGAGATCGTCCACGATACAACCCAAGTCTCCGCGTAAATGCTGACCGATAGAAATGCTCATACTGCCCGGCGTTACATACAGCCAGAAGTTGTCGCCCGGAGCTAGCGCAGAGCTGGGTCTGCCATCATCCTCATTACCGACCTGTAGACTCTTTACGTATAGAATAAGCATCGGCTTGTTGTCCATGGAAGGATCGGATACGCTATAATAGGAGCCTTCGAGAACAAGCAGTTCGCAATTTCTTATCGGACCAAGGTACATTGCATTTAATCCAGTTGTCATCGACAACATTGCTATCAGGATACGGCAAATATTGCGAATCATGCGTCGGTTTCACGTGTCGTGACAAACGCCTGCTTAAATGGAGTAAGTCGACTTTTTGGGGTTCTCATTTGCTGTTTGAATATATCGCTGATTTGCTTTTGACGTTTTGACTCATATATTTAGGGGATAGTTCTGTGTTTTTCCGGAGGTTCATATGAAAATCTCTGCCAATGTTGATAAGACCTTTCGAACGGCCTCTCAGCTCCTGAATTCCGCGGCGGGTAATGTTTCGTCGAAACCTCTTGATGCCATGATTCAATCTGGTGATGCCTTGCATACCGCCGAGATTGGCGCGAAACTGCGGAAGGTGGCTGACGAAAATCTGGGAACCGTTCTTGACCTGAAAGCCTGATCCGTAAAGGTTATTTTTTTCAGATTTTACTGCGAGCCTGGGGCAGGATAAGTTCATTTTATTCTCCAGGGCCGCGCTGCATTGGTTGTCTGCTGATTTTCCCGGCGGGCCCAGCGGTCCCGCCCTACCTAAAAGCCGAATCGGGCTATTCATGAATTCATTTTCTATATGTTGCCACATAAAATTGCTTTCCCGATTCCAATGTTTCAATCTTGTTGTTTCCAATTTTATAACCAGCATTCACGGCGGCTTCATTGAATTGCTCAGGATCAACGAGATGCATGATTGTTTCAAGTCCTTTCAGACTCACATATTTCGTTTCTGTCACTGATTTATGTTTTTCTGAAGGCATTTGCAGAATAACGGACAATACTCCACCTTTTGATAACCATGAACAAATTTTTTCCAGACTCTTTCCGATTTCGATATATTCAAAGACCAAACCGCAATGAATCAGATCTACGGACTCTTTCGGGAGTTCACACTCTTCAATATTGCTACATATTAATTGCAGATCTTTAAGCCTGCAAGTAAAGCGTTTTCGCAGGATATCAAGGTATGATCGATTTATATCTACCCCAATGACTTTACGGACACAAGTATTGGTCAGGTGTTCGAAGCCATTGCCGGTGCTGCAGCCAGCAATCAGAACTGAGTCTGGTTTTACGTCAGCGATGACTTCCTTTAACTTTGCACTCAGAAACTGCGCTTGTTGAACTTCCGGGCTGCTCATGTGGTTTTCATAATCCGATGCCGGAATCATCAGCCATGGGTTTTTCACGATCAAATCTCCCTGAGATGCTGACCGGGTAGGGCGCGACAGTTTGTGCACCGCATCAGGAAGCGGCGGGCCCAGCGGTCCCGCCCTACCCGGCTCTCGATAATATCCTGCACTTTTCTATATGCTTGCTCTGAATACATCCCGGTATGCGGCCGTGCCGTATACCGGGATAATCTCTTCACTCGCGATTACTTACGGATGATGATCCACTGGTCGGCGGTCTTGGCGCGCAGTTCGATCAAACGCTTGAATGCCGGATAATCACTCGTTGAAAGCTCGTTCACCTTGCGGCTGAACTCATCGGTGAAGACCACGCGGTCGACTATGTAACCAAAAGTGGAGCGGTAGAGAAACCCTGCCGAAGCATCATAAAGGCTGTCAGGCAAAGCATGTAATGTGTAACCTGGGGGGAGCTTGATGCTGATCTTGTTTCTGGTTGATTCCAATGTTCTCCAGGTCATAGGGTTTTGTCGCTGAGGAATGCCGACAAAGCTTGCGGAATATTCACTTTTCTCGACCGGGATAGGTATCGCCAGTAAGTCTTTCCCGCTATGTATTGCGTAATCCGGAATCGTGAACTCAATTTCGAGAGTCATCGGCAGTGTGACGTCAGCTAGGTTTTTTGGCTCGAACGAAACCAGCCTTGCTCCTGGGAACTCCGCGTGCAAAGCTTCCTCCATCATCTTGTGAATCTGCTCAGCGCGCATTGATTTCATGCCGCGCCAACTGAGATCGTGATTGCCAAATGGGTGGACAGTCTCATGCACGGTCAGCGATCCATCCTCGCGAATCTCGCAAACCATGTCATTGACGGTGCTTTCCTCTGAAGACGTCACCATCGGCACGTTCACAAACTCACCGGTCGGAAAACGGATGCCCTGGGCACCTTGCAGGGTAGATGGCTGGACGTCCGGGCTCAGATACTCCGACCAGGGGATGTTCAGCCGCATAGCGCCACTGGCATCGGGAATCTCAACGACAAGAATATCAAGTTGCGCCAAATTCGGAGTAATGGTCGCAAGAGCGCCATTACGGAACGGTCGTAACATTACAAGATTGTGTTTGACGCCCGCTTGTAGTAAAAGGCAGTGATAAACGAACGACTTGTCGAGCATGTTGCCCTGCCGTTGCTGTAAAACAGTCGCAGGATCGCGAGGTTCGTGGGTGAATGCCGCGGGGGCCACACTCACTTGCGAGATCTCACGGGCCACAAGACCGAACAATGCTCTCGCTTTTTCGATGGGTTCCGTAGCGGTACCCACAGCCTTCGCGCATGCGGCCTTCAGCGCAGACGACTCAACTGCTTTCGCTTCCATTGGTGCCAGGAGCGCTGCGTAATCAGTCGCAAGTTGTTTCCAGTCGGGAATGATGCTCACTGTAACTCTTGACGCGATACGGACAAGTGGTGCCGACTCGGGCTCTTCAAGTACAGGAGAAGTATTCGTGGCAGTGAAGGTGTAAATTGTTTTACCGCCTTCCTCACGCTGCTCACGGACGATGGCCCCATTGCATTCTTCCACACCAATTTTGAGCTTAAGATCAGTCGGAGCCTTCACGATGAGGCGCACGACCTGCTTCGGCTCGTAACCACGAAACAGTTTCTCGATATAGAGTGGCTTGAGTGGATCACTTTTGACTCGGGTAATTCGGTACATCCTATCGACGATCGTTCCCGGGTTAACTTCCGGAATGGCGAATTTGACGGTGTGCTGTCGCTGATACTGCGGGATCTGGCAGAAATCGGCTTCATCGGCGATCGTCCGGTCGGCGACATAACGCAGTGAGCCTGCACCAGGACCTTTGGGAGGAGTGATTGAGCGGCCGTAGACTATTTCCTGAGTTTCCAGATCAGGGAGGTATGAAAACGCGAAATTGGCATCTTCACGCGCTTTTTCTTTTAGCACGGTAAAGGTGGAACGTGTGGTTTTCACCCAAGTGTCACTGCTGATCAAATCAAATACGGTCTCATCAAGAAGATCGACGCGGGAGGCCTGCGGGTAATCCTTTTCCGTTGGCGGGCTCTTAAGGGCTGCGACCACAATAGAATCCTTGATGTCTGCGATACTGTCCTCGCCCGGCACGGCGCGGAATGATTCAAACTCAAGTTTGGTTACCTGCGTGGCAAGATACGTTGTGGTAGCACCTTTACATTCAAACTCAATCGCCGTCGGGTCAGCGCGAATAACTGTGCCGAAGAGTTCATCCCCGTTATTGAGCGTTAGCACGTCCGCATGGACTGCCCCCGCAATAACGACCAGAAGTAACAGCATACACAGCCCGACGGTGCGTGCTGCCTGCTCACTGCCGTGGAGGACGGTTATTCCAGTCAAGGATGAGCCGATAGCAGAATTGGATTCGGGCTGCAACCGGGATGTGAACATGTCGCGATTGCGTCCGACCTGAACTGCTTTTCCCTTAGGTGTCATTGAAGCGGGTGCAACTGTTGTCAAACGATGATCTGTGTTCATCTTTTTACTCCCTGCGTGAGACCTTCGGGCATTGGACGAGTCAGGAAAATGCGCTCGCGTCCGAAGCGTTTTATCTGGTCGAGTGCTGTCTTGAATTTAGGGTATTCGTTAAGTGGAACGCGCTTGGCGGTACGTTGAAATACCGTGCTGTATTTTATCGCGTGCTCGCCGTCCCGGTCGTAGCGGCCGGAAAACGTAAAATACGGTGTGTTGAGTGTAACAGGCTCCGGAAGACTGCGGATTCGGTATTCGGGGGCCAGATACATGGTGCCTTCCTGGAAATCCATTGTAAGCGCATCATATTCGATTGGATATGTCCTGGAGGCCAGGGCTGTCTCGGGGAACTCGACTGAATCCATCAGACCGGGCATTTTGAACACCGCGAGGTCAGCTATTTCGCGGGTATAACTCGGAATGCGATATGAAAATGTGTATGTAAAGGGTAGCTCTATGTCCTCGAGATTTTTGACTTCGAAGCTGGTCAGGGAGCCGCCCTGTCCATAGGAGTTGATCCGGTTGCTTAACATTTTCTCACGCTCGGCCGGTTTCATGGATTTCATGCTGGCGCGCGAACCTGCTTCGGTTTCGCCTGTGTAATCCTTGTTTGATGTTACGGTCAGCGTGCCGTCAAGTGCAAGCGTCAGGCTGGAAACAAGATGATGCTGATTCATTTCCGGTTTCTGCAATGGAATCGTGTCGAAGCTGCGGTCAAACGGATCAAGGCAGTATCGTCCCTGGTCGCAGGTGGGAAGCGATGGATAGCGGAAATTGTAGCTGGTCGAATCGAGGTAAAACTTCTGACCATTGGCGCGGGTGACCCGGCTGATCGAGTGGGTGATACTCAGATTGGCTATGCGCGGGGACATATCGTGGCTCATGACGTTGATCAGCAATGGACCATTCTTTACGCCGATCGCATTGAGCATTGCCGAGAGTACCATTGCCTTGTCAACGCAGCAGCCGAACTGCTTCTTTACGGTCTCATGGGCGGGATAACTGCCATACATCGTGGCGGCGTCGCCCTTGATGATGATGTAGCGGATATTCTTCTGAATCCAGTGGAAGATCTTGGCGATCTTGGCATCCTCGTCGGTCAAGCCAGCCACAAGGGACTGTGCTGTGCTTGCAAGTTCCGGCGACGGAGTGGTGTTTGTTTTCCAGTAGCCATTTATCCAGTCGTAGACTTTGTCCCACCCTTCGAACAACGCAGCCTGAACATAGGGAAGAGCGTCGGCGCTGCGTGGTTGTTGTGGCTCGGCGACGTGAGGAACGACCTCGGCGGATTCCCATGCGTAGCGATGCATATTTCCAACGGTTGATTCGACTGGAGCGTCTTTATCCTTGGGCATGTTTCGGGCTTCCCAGAACAACTTGCGTTCCTGGGGCAGATCGACGATGAGTCGGCTTGAAAAGACCGGATCAGAGGACTGGAAAAAGTTGACCGGGAAGAAGAACTCGCGATGGTAAGGATTATAGAACTCCGTCTCGACTTCCGTTTCGACAAACGAGCCAAGCTCAACCTGCGGAATATGCACGCTGAGAATCATGTAGGCTATGAACATTCCCGGCGAGGTTTGTGGCTTAGTGATCTTGATTTTGGAAAGATCAGCGTCGAAAACGGTGCCGTCCGCGTGGACACAACGGGCGCGAATGATCTTGATCCGGTCGCGACCCTCTGTAAAACCGAGTGTGAGACCCGCATATTGCAGGTGATCTTCTTTCATTATCCACTCGATGGTATGTACGCGGACTGTCCAGGTGCCGTCAGCATGGTATGTCCAGTGGTTGTCGTCTCGCAGCGTAATGCCGCCTGCGTCAGGATATTTTGCGCGGAATGCAGCAGCCTGGGAAGCCAGTTCCAACGGAAGCAAAGTCCCGCTGGCCGTTGCCGCGTCACTTGCGTTCGTTTGTCCGGTTGTCGAACTGGCAACATTGAACAGGATCTTGCGAACCTCGGTTGCGACGAGCGGTGTGTGTCCGTCGATGTTTATTCGGCCATCATGGTAACTGAAGGAAGTGTTAAGCCGATCGCCTGTCGTCAGCTCGACAACAGTTCCGGACCACGCGGCGGAAGCAAGGAACAAAAACAGGATCAATGACGGGAACCTATGGAACGATTTCATACGCATACCCCCATTTTCATGCCGAATCATCGCATGAGGCGGGGGCATCTGGCAAGAGAGGCAATGGTTTTGTTGACAAATACTGATCGCATTGGTATCTTTTGTATATCTTATAGATATGAGGCTGATAGATGGCTACTATTCTGGTGAAAAACGTTCCGGATGATATTCATTTGGCCATTAAAGATCGTGCAAAAAGACACTTTCGTAGTTTAAATAATGAAATAATCGCCTGTCTTCAGGATATACTTTTTACTCGAAGAATTGATCCCAAAGTGGAACTTGAACGGATACGACATTTAAGAAAACAGGTCAAAGGTTTTCTGACGGATGAAATTTTGGATGAGATGATAGATAGGGGCCGACAATGATTGTCGTGGACACTTCTATAATTGCATATTATTTTATTCCCGGCAAATATACTGAAATGGTTGAAAAGGTTTTCGAAAAGGATTCTGACTGGGTAACATCAAGACTCTGGAAGTTTGAATTCAGAAATGTATTAGCCGGATATATCAGAAAGAAATTGATTACTCCGATTTCCGCAATAAGAATTGGTGAAGAGGCGGAGATGAAATTTCATCAAAAGGAGTTTTCAGTTCCATTGATCAAGATAATTGATCTGGTAGGCAAATCAAAATGTACGGCCTATGATTGTGAATTTGTTGCCTGTGCGGAAGAATTAGGAATCCCATTGATAACCGCGGACAAAGAAATTTTGAAGCATTTTCCTTCCACGGGGAAGTCAATCGAAGATTTTCTTTCCTCGTGAAGTTTTGCACCTTTTTTACCGGTCATTCGAGAGTTTAATGGACCCCAATATGGTGTTCTGATCAAGGATTTTGGTCCAGGGTCGGCCGAGAAACCTTGCCGATATGCCTTTCAACTTTTTCGGACAGGAGCGATAAACTATTATGAGAAGGAAAATATTGCATCACCCTTGAAGTAAGTGTTGTTTTCGAGCAACAAAATCATGAATAAAAATACAGACAAAAAAAGGAAGCCAGACATTATGTCAGACATTACGATTGCTGCCCAAAAGCCACTTTCTTCGCGTCGTGAATTCATTTTCTTATACGATATCAAAATGGGAACTCCCGACAGTGATACGGGCAAAAATCGCCCTCGTGTGTTGCCCGATGGAACCCATTATGTTACGGATTTACGTCTAAAACGCTTCGTTCGCGATTTTTTCAAGCTTCGAAATCGTGAAATTCTCGTTGATAAAATCGGCGGTGAAATAACCAATCTGACTGGCCGCATTGCTCATTATTTATCGCAAAAAGGGCTGAAAAAAGCGGAGGGTCGCGAGCTTGTGAATATTCTGCTTGATGCCTTCATTGATCTGCGATTGTTCGGCAGCTCATTTGCTTTTAATAGAGATGGCGACTGGGAACCAAAAACGGAACCCAAAACGCTTAGCGGCCCTGTTCAGATAAACATGGGCGAAGTCATGCACCAAGCCGAAGAAATTGTCATTCACGGTACATCGATGGTCGGCAGCGATCAGGAGAAATCGAAGAGAGAGTTAAACACCTTTATTGGTCTGAGATATGCCATGATAGGTTTTTCAGGCATAGTAAACGAGCATTCGGCCGCAACTTCCCGACTCAGCGATGCGGATTATGATTTATTTCTCGAAGCGATGTGGCATGGGGTTCGGGTTGCCGCAAACACGCGCACGAAAAGGGGCCAGATGCCGCATCTTCTCATCGATGTAAAATACAAACCGGGTAACGAATTTCAGTATGGCCGTCTTCACGAGTATCTTCGTCTTGAACCCATTGGTGACAAACCAGAAAAGGCATGGTCGTCACCCCAGGATTACCGCATCAACATGCGAAAACTGGTTGAACGTTTGATCGCGCAGGATAACCGCATAGAAGAAGTTCGGTTCTCCAAGTCACCGGACATTACTCTCGCGCTTGAGTTTCCTGAAGGAGGCTGGAAGGGCGGCTGGAAAAACATGGACTTCGATGGGCGCGATCCCTCATGAATATTCCGGATTCCGACCCATCATCCATAAAAAATGGCTTAAAGCTCCGAATCAGGCAGAGTTGAGCCGTTCATTCGCGACGTGGTTCAATGATGTATTTGTTCCCCGACAAGAAAATCCTGGACAAATTCCAGCATTTCAAGATCTTCAGGAGGTTGACTCGATGTTACAGGAGACCGTCCAAAAATGGTATAAGGATGCCGAGCTAAAAGGTAAAAAGAAAGGCATAAAGGAAGGCAA
>JADFYG010000012.1:0-74672 GCA_015233155.1 Candidatus Rifleibacteriota bacterium | reverse complement strand
AAAGGCATAAAGGAAGGCAAGAAGGAAGGGATACAAGAGGGGATAAAAGAGGGAAAGAAGGTGGCCCTGGAAGGCCTGAAAAAGTTGGTGCTTTCTCAGCTCGAAGCTAAATTTGGAAAGATTCCCCTCGCTGACCGAAAGATCGTTCGAACCGCCGAAATCGAAACCCTGCTCGAATTAGGCCCCCGCATTATTACATCTGAAACCATCGAAGAAGTGTTTGGTCGCTAGTTTTGTGAATTCAATAACGATGCCTTTGAACGCCCCAGTCGGTTAATTAAAAGGGGAAATCAAATGCAACCATTAACAATGAAAGAGGCTTCAAGTCTTCTTGAAGTGTCGGAAGCAACTGTAAGAAACTGGATTAGTCATGGTTACATTTCCCCCGTTATTAATACAAAAAATCACTTTGAAGCATCGGCTGTCAATTTGCTGAAAAAAAAGATTGAAAGTGGGGAAATAAACAGGCTCAGGAAGAGAGCAAACAAGAAAAACACAGACAATTCTTTTATTCCGGATGAATACGTCAATGATGAAGCTTTTGTTTTAGAACTAGAGCGAATCCGATCAATATTTTCAGAAAACTCACTGGACTTAAATCACGCGTTGTTTGTACTGACTATTAAACAACTCGTTTTAAAGAAGGAACTTTCCCTTCAGAGTTCTCAAATTTTCAACCTTCAGGCGTATACTAATTGCCTCAGAGAATCAGTAAGAAAGGAAGTCGACTCCTGGTTGTCGGAGCTAGAGGTCAATGAGAAAACGCCCCGTCCCGCCTATTCTATTTTGTTTGATTCTCTCTCCAATGCTTCGCATGACGACACCATAGGAATCATTTATCAATCCCTTATGCTAGAAGGGAACAAGTCAAAAAAGGGTTCCTATTACACTCCGATTGAACTAATTGACGGGATTTTCAAGAATTTCAAAAAACGGGATGGTCTATTTCTTGACCCCTGTTGCGGCACTGGGCAGTTCCTTATTCGTGCTTCTAAATCAGGCTATGAAAATTCCAGTTCTTTGTATGGCTTTGATATAGATCCAATAGCAATAAAGATTGCAAGAATCAACCTGCTTCTGGCCTTTCCTGGTGCTTGTTTTTCACCGCAGATATACCAGGTAAATACCCTAACAGAAGTTGCAAGCGGTGGGTTGTTTTGTGAAACAAACCACCTGAAACATCAGTTTCAACTTATCGCGACCAATCCGCCATGGGGTGCGGCTTTCAGCGAATCTGAAACAGCAGCCTTAGCGGAGTTATACTCCAAAATTTCATCTGCAGAATCTTTCTCCTATTTTCTGGCAAAAAGCCTTGAATTGGTGGGAGCAGAAGGCGCCATTTCTTTTATTCTCCCTGAATCCCTTCTTAATATCAGGGTTCATTCAGACATTCGAGACCTAATTCTCACCAATACCAGTATTTTGAAAATTCATTCCGTTGGCAGAAAATTCAAAGGCGTGTTTACACCTGTCGTTCGTCTTGACCTGTTGAATAGACCACCGTCTCCCGATTGGTCTGTTTGCCTTCTGGATTCCGAAGAGATCGAGAATGTTGTTCCGCAGGCACGATTCAAAAGTAACCTGCATTACATTTTTGATGCCGGGCTATCTGAGGAAGAAAACCAAATCATTTCTAAGCTGTATTCTCTTCCACACCTTTCCTTAAAAAACAATGCCGAATGGGCCCTGGGCATTGTTACAGGGGATAATGAAAAACATGTTTCACACACTTTTCAAGAGGGAATGGAGCCTGTTTTCAAAGGTAGCGACATTAAGCCCTATCTCTTGAAGCAACCGACATCTTTCCTTAAATTCTTTCCAGAAAACTTCCAGCAAGTAGCCCCAGAAGCTAAATACAGGGCAAAAGAAAAGCTAATTTATAAATTCATTTCAAGCAAACTTGTTTTTGCTTACGATGACAAGCAAGCACTCACATTGAATAGCGCGAACATACTGATCCCTAAAATGAAAAACTATTCTTTGAAGGTCATTCTTGCCCTTCTCAATTCAAGCCTTTTTCAATTTGTTTTTTCAAAGAAATTTAATACCCACAAAGTCTTAAGGGGTGATTTGGAAAATCTGCCTTTTCCAGTTTTTACTCCTGAGGTTCTAAAAGACCTGGAGTGCTTAGTTGATCAAGGCGTCATGGGGGAAGATGTTTCGACCGCTGTCGATTTGAAGATCTTTCAAACCGTTGGCTTAGCGGAAGATCAAATCGAATTGGTTTTGAATTGGGCAAAATAGTCGACTATTTTAATCTCGGTATGTCTGGAAAGTCGGTTACATGAGACTGTTCAAAAATGGTATACGGCTGCCGAGGATTGAAACTTGACAAGATCATTGGGGCTGGATGGGCACTTACTGGCATTGGTATAAACTTGTCCCTCATCCTGGACAGATCAATAAGAATATCCGGCAGAATGATATAAAAGAAACACAGTTTCAAACGCTGCTCATGACGTATCGGACCCGGTTACTCTTATTACATATGTTGGGTTTCGACCAAGGCCATTCCCTCACAAATTGATGAAGCCTTGCTCCAGGGGAATGGCTCGCTTCCAACTTGCTTCCCCTGACGGTCAATTAAACCAAATGATCGTCCCCATTCAGCTACGCCAAGCCCTTCGGAAAATGTGCGAATATGGCATATTCGGTCAAATACACGAGATTCCCCAGTAGCTATATTGAATATACCGCCGCGAGGCACTTCCCGTCGACGCACCTCGACCGTGAATGGCACTACGCCATCGGCACAGGAATCCACCGTCAGCCATGAGTTGCTGACCACAATTTTCCCGAAACGATCAATGAGGCTCCACAACGGACCGTCGATACGTACCGGTGCAAATCCGTCGGAAAACCGTCTGGCGCAGGCGAATGGGCCTGGGATAACGGTTTTTCCCTCACTATCGATATAAAAGCAATTCGTACCCAATCGAACTGCCGCCAAACCTTCTCCAAAACTTCCCGCCCAGTCGTAACGGGCGGGAATTATCCAGCGTCCATTTTTGTCAATGTATCCCCAGCGTCCTTTGGATATGACGGCGCCCAACCCTTCTCGAAAATTCCTTGCAGGGCAGGGAGGAAATTCGTTTGCTGATCTACGAATTCGGAAGTCTAGTGGCGGGAGGTTAGAGAGCTTGTCGGCATCCGGAGGAAGGGACTGGAAAATTCCGGTTTTATTAACGAATCCCCACTGTTCATCGCGTCGAACCAATGCAACGCCGTCGTGAAAATCACGTCCATCAAGATATTGTAAAGGAATCGACACACAAAAGTCGGCGTGCCGGAAAAAACCGAAACGTGTTGCTTTTGAATCGCTTATGAGAGCCATTCCTTCATGAAATGAGGTGAAAAATTTAAACGGTTTAGCTGCTCGTTGCGCATTGTACACCTGCTGACCGGAAAATGAATAGCAAAGAGCACGATCTAGGATGACGACGCCTTCACGAGGTAGTGAAATTTCCTTGAATTCTGGCAAACGAACAGTATCTCCCTGTGCGGAAATGAGAAAAACATCGAAAACATAATCCTCGTAACATTTGCCTCCCCATTCGGGTACAAACCAAGGATCGAGAGGTTCGGGAGATTCCTCCAGGTGATAAGAATGTTCCTCGGCAACGGTGTCACGTGGTTGGGGCGGTGTGAAGGGACGACTTGCGGGGACTTTTTTTGCAATAGAATCTATTCCCAAAAGGCGTCGATATTCTTTTGAAAACCAGGTCTTGATGTTCTCATTTTCAATGGCCACAAGCATTATCAACAATACTGCTATGCAACCGACCAAAAAAACATCAGACATGATTGAAGCTCTCCTCGTTTCGCAAAGATAAAAATCTTCTGTTCACCAAGGGCCGCTTTTTCGCAATATATCCCATTCGGATCACGCCCTATATGCGGCTCAACGCTTTTTGAAAAGATTGTTCAAAATCAGCTCCCTTGCGATACACCGCTCGCTCGTGGGTAATCATGATAACACCACGGATCAGCCAACTTGAGATGGTCGATGCCGGAATGCCTACATCAAGCAAATCCGCACGCGTGACTTTCCGGGAACCCGTGAGGAGCGATGCATTTGATGGGACAGGGCTTTTTTTCATGGTTTTCGTAGTTTTCGCTGGCTCCGCAGATTTTACGGATTTCAGAGACTTCGCAGATTTCGCTGGCTTTGCGGGTTGCAGAGACTTCACAGGTTTCGTTGGATTTGCAGGTTTCGCAGACTTCACCGATTTTACCGGCTTTGCGAGCTTTTCGGGCGCTGTCGTTTTTGTAAAGCCGACCTTTGCAGGCTTGTCTGAAGACTTCTTTTTCTGAGCATTCGACAGGACGTCTTTCTCTTTTGCAGACAAAGACGGCGCTGATTTTTTCAAAGTCGTCTTCGAAGCAGCTTTTCTTTCTTTCCCGGCGGAAGGTCTCTTTGAAGACTCTGTGGACGGCTTTGCAGCAGATGCTCTGGCACGGCTCGACAGAGACTTGGAAGCCGGCGGCTGAGCTTCCGCTTTGGACGCCTGTCTAATCGTGGAAGCAGCAGCCGAAGTCGAAGTGGATTTGTCTTTGATTTTTTTCAAAGTGGAAGATTCCTCCAGGCCTGATTTTTCTTCGGAATCATCAATCTCGATACCAAACAGAGATGACAATTCATCGCGTTCTTTCTCAATAACTTTTTTCCCGGCAGCGACGCCTTTTTTCGCGAACATCGCATCACCGATTGCCCCGGAGATAAGTTCAGTCTGATCTACCTGACGTAACAGAAAAAATAATTCAGGATGCATATCCATTCGAGATCCGACACCGTATAAAACAGCGGCGACATGTTTGCACATGGAAGCGTAATCCGGACAACTGCAATCAAAATGAATCTCTTTGGGCGATGGAAACAGCCCTTCGCGCGGCTTTGTCAGAACTTTCATCACTCCTTCGGAAAATTGCCCTTTCAATAACTCGACGATCGAATCGATTCCGCCCGTACACTCTTTTACAATGCTTTTCCAGCGAACATCGGCCAGGCGATCAATCGTTATGTTTACGTTATAGACCCGGGAGCCGCTCACCATCGCCCGAATGCGGCCGGGTTCAATCTTCAGATCGATCACCGAGCCATTGCGCAGATAGGTTTTTCCCCGGGGGAGGCGATTTTCGTAATCGCTGTAGTGTTCAAGATTGGTGCACCAGGCGTTTCCCCACCACGTCGCAGTGATGGTTCGGCCAGCGAGAGTTACCGGTTCAAGAGGATTGCCATCCTTTGCCATTTTATGCGCTGCCTTCATGGCGTTCGCCCGCCGCTCGGCAACCGGAACATAAGGAGCCCACTGACCATATCCGCTACTGCTGCGGCTTCTATAACTATATCGTGACATATCTATTCCCCCGCTTCGTCTGGTAATTGTTTTACTGAAGATGCATTGAATTATGCTCTTTTACTCATTCGATAACAAGACATCGTGCCCCTGCGCAGAGTCATTTAATTCTTCCCCGAAGAATATCTTGAATTGCCCGAACTCAATGATTGGTAGGGCTGGACCGCTGGGCCAGCCGATATAATCTGCAGATATAGGACTCGGCGCGCCCGGCGGTTGCGCCCTACCCTGTGAGAATTAAATGACTCTGTCACCTGCGGCTGATTGTCCATTCTTGAATGAGCAAACATTGCTCCTCTTTTGTATATCATGCATCGCCCATGGCACGATCAAGATCGAGAGCGACGATATTCATCAATTCCCGGTCACTCATTTCCGTAGTAAGGACGGCTTCTCCGCCACCGGCGAGAATTTCTTCCGACATCGATTTCTTTGAGGTGAGCAACTCATCAATCTTTTCTTCAATCGTTCCACGGCACACAAATTTGTGGACTAATACATTTTTCTTTTGCCCGATTCTGAATGCCCGGTCGGTCGCCTGGTTCTCGACAGCCGGATTCCACCACCGATCGAAGTGTATCACATGCGAAGCGGCGGTCAGGTTCAATCCGACGCCACCAGCCTTTAGAGAGAGCACGAAGAATGGCACAGTTTCATCATTCTGAAAGCGATCGACCAGCGCACGTCTCTCTTTGACCGGAGTGCCGCCATGTAAAACAAGACCCGGCCGGCCGAAGACTCCGGCGAGGAATTCCGAAAGAGGCTCGGTCATTTCTTTATATTGAGTAAATATGAGAGCCTTTTCACTCTTTGCAGCAATGGATTCAGTTATTTCACGCAGTCTCTGGAATTTTCCGCTTTCGGCGGGTGGGAATGCGGCGCCGGAAACTCCTTGCGATGGATGATTGCAGATTTGTTTGAAGCGCGTCAGATAGGCCAGGATCAGGCCGCGACGCTCGATTCCTTCGGTTTTTTCTTTCAGATCACCGGCAAGCTTTTTGACGCTTTCCTGATACAGGACAGCCTGCGTTTTTGTCAAAGAACACCACGCATTAACCTCGATCTTGTCGGGCAAATCGTTGATAATCGCGCGGTCTGTTTTCAGACGCCGCAGAATGTAGGGTCGGACGAGTGCGCGCAATGGCTGATATTGTGCTTCCGTTCGCTCGGCGAGACGTTTTGAAAATGCAGCAAAGGCTTGTGCAGAACCGAGAAGCCCGGGATTTAAGAAGTCGAAAATAGACCATAGATCAGACAAGCGATTTTCGACCGGGGTTCCCGTAAGAACTATGCGTCGGCGGACCTTCAAGGCCTTCACCGCGCGAGTCTGCTTCGTATCAGGATTTTTTACGGCTTGCGCTTCATCCAGCATCACGATATCCCATGGAGCTTTTTGTAATGATTCCAGTCGCAGAACGGTTCCGTAGGTCGAAATAACGAGATCGAATCCGGCAAACTGCTCTTTGCCGAGCTTTGCCAACTCCGCCGGTGGAACCTGTGACGGATGAGCAATGAGAATGTTCAGGCTCGGCGCGAATTTCTGGATTTCGGCGTCCCAGTTCAACATCAGGGAGGCAGGGACGACCAACAGATGTGGAAGAGTCGCTTCTGTTCGCTCACGCTTCAGGATAAGCAACAGAGCGAGAATCTGCATCGTTTTGCCAAGCCCCATGTCATCCGCCAGGCATGGGCCAAGACCGATTTTATACAGGAAATACAACCACCGCACTCCGATTTGCTGATAGGGCCGGAGCGTGGTCTTGAGGTCAGACCCCGGATCGACGGAAGCAAGGGTATCAGGCTTCCGGAGGCCTTCTAGAAGTTCGCGCAGCCAGGGTCCCGCAACAATCTGCGACCATTTGGCGATTTCAGGACTGGCTTCCGCGACCTCGCCTCTTCCACGACCAATTGGTGCCCCGGCCAGAAGGCGCATAGCCTCGACGAAAGAGAGTCCGTCGGAGCCCATTGCCTTTTGCACGTTTTTCCAGTGGGAGAGTACCTGATCAAGACGTTCCCGATCGAGTTCAATCCATTTTCCGCGAATCAGCGCCAAGCCATCAGCGCGAGCGGCTATTTCCGCCCACTCCTCAGGGGAAACGGGCTCACCATCCAGAGAAAGGTCAACTGAAAAATCGAGTAATGATGTAAGACCGAAGCCTGAAGACGGCTTTGAGCCAATCTTCGCTTCGATACTTATTTTGGAGCGATTACGCTGTTTCCACCAGTCCGGGATGCGGCACAATATGCCCGCTGTTTCGAATTCGGGTACGTCACGCAGGAATTGAAGCGCCTGAGGCGGCTTCCAAGCCATGGGATGAAATATTTCACCGGTGTCGATCAACTCTCGGAGAAACACGCTGTGAGCCGCGGCAGCCTGCACCGGAGCAAGCAGAGACAGCAGTTTTGACTTGTTTCGCGCTCCGGCGTACTCCTTCAGTGCATCGCCCATGGGCAGATGTCGGGGTCGGGCCGACCCGTCGAGCCGTGTGGTATATGTAGCCAGGAATGCGAAAGGATTTTCGGGGTCGCGACGATTTTCGGCAAGATGGAAACAGACGCGCCCGACCAGTTTCCAGAGAGGGTTTTTCGCCTGAAAATAGTCTTGAACCGTTCCCTGCCAGGCGTTAATTTCGTCGCGAAAAGCGCGGAGCATTTCGAGCCAGAACTCTGCAAACAGGCCCAGTCGCACATATTCCGCACCCGTCATTGGCGGAATGGCTTCGGCCAGGTCTTCCGCAATGCTCAAAGGAAACGCCAGATCTATATCACCGCGTGCTTCTTCAAGCCCCTCAGATTGGCACAGACGACCGACAAAACGGCTTGCAAATTCACGCCAGAACGCTGCGGAAGGCGGCAAAGATGTATCTGCTTCTACAGAGCCCAGATGAAGCAGTCCGTGACCTGTGGAGCGCGCAAAAACAACTTCCAGACGTTCTGCGACAGTAGGGGACACAAGTGTGTCGGTGGGCGGCGCCGGATCAATCAGGATATGCCCGCCAGGCGAAATTGCCAGAGCGAAGGGTTTCGATGCGTTTGTGTCAGAGGCAACGGAAGGGTGGGGGAGATTCAATTGGTTTTGATCTTTCAAACTGCGATCATTCGTGAGATTTGCGGGCTTCCTTGTCTTCATATTATTTGCCCGACGAATTGTAGCATACGAACTTTCGGATTTCCATGGAGTTTCCCCGCCTCCCACGGTAAATTTGTTCTCATGATAAGTTTGCGTTTGCCCTGGCCCGCCTCATTTGATAAGATTTGTTATACAAATATGAGATAGAATTTGTGATTGTGGGGTAATGTAACTGATGCGGCTATTATTGTTTTTTTTATCTGTGTTCATCTGTGTCAATCTGTGGTCAAATTTGGTCGTCAGTTAAGAGTATGCCACTACAGAATTTGTTTATATGATCGAAAATAGCCCAGATCTGTTCACCCGTATATTTCGTTCCGCGCGCGATGAGGATTCCACCGCAATCGCAGCGACACAGTCACGGAATTTACCGGCAAAAGCTCCGATTCGGATTTCCCTTTCTTCCGGGAAACTCGAAACCTATAAATCGTGTCCGCTAAAATACAAGTTCCAGTATCTGGAACGCCGGACTGGAGGCGCATGCTCGCCACACCTGTCATTCGATGCATCCATCCACCACGCCTTGCTCGATTATTTTCGTGGCGGTACCGTTGCGCCATATGATCGTCTCAAGGCGCTATTAGCGCGTCACTGGGACGGCAAAGGTTATGAAAACTCAGACCAGGAACATGATTTTCGGGAAGCCGCGGAGGAAGGACTAGCTGCATGCGTGGAAACATGGTTTGCTGATCCGCCACGCATTGCCGCACTGGATGTCTCTTTGAATGTCCGGCTCTTCGGCTGCGACTATTTCACGCGGGCTGACAGGGTCGATCATGCTCCTGATGGTCAATTCGAGATCATCGATTACAAATCGGGGCGAAAAGTTCCGGATGTGTCACGTTTTGCAGCGGAAACTTCGCTTATGAACCTGTATTTGGCTGCGGATGCGCGGCAGCCTGGCAAAATTGCGGCCGTCGTATGGCATTTTGTCGCGGCCAACAAAATATTGCGTTTCAAACCGACGCCCGGGCAGATCGAGACACACTGCCGTTCCGTAGAGGCTATAGTGGAAAACTTGCGCGCCGGACGGTTTCCGGCGGTGAGAGGTTCGCTCTGTGCGTGGTGCGATTTTTTCGATCAGTGTCCGGCATGGCCGGTCAAACCCCATGAACTCGCGGGAGAACCGCTCCCGACTTTCAAACAGCGACTTCGCCTGAGTTATTCGAAGATGAGCATGTTCGAAAATTGTCCGCGGGCATATAAAATTGCGTACATAGATCACATTCCTTCGCGACCGCAGCCGTTCTTCAGTTTCGGAACCTGCCTGCACGAGATTTTCGAACGTTTGTATGATCCAGTCGCGACTTGCCGACGATTGCCATGCAATCTGGACACAATTCTAGATCTCCTCGAAGAGGTCTGGCCGAATCATCGTGCCGGATACGCGACTGCCGAAATAGAAGCTAACTACAAACAGGATGCTATTCGGCAATTAACTTTATATTTTCGACATTTCATCGAAGCGAAATTGTTCAAGCCCGCGTATGCCGTCGAATCATATTTCGAACTGCCCATCGGAAGACACGTCGTCATGACCGGATTTATCGACCGCATCGACAGGCTGGAAGATGGTAATTATGAAATACTTGATTACAAAACCGAACCTGTCGATCGAACACAGGAGGAGATCGACGCCGACAAGCAGCTTACCGTCTATCATTGGGCTGTTGCTAAATCCCTCGGATTGCCCGTAACTCGATTATCTCTTTTCATGCTGGATTTTGACAAAAAGGTCGAAACGCATCGTTCTGAAAAACATATACAGGCACTGGAAACTCATGTAGAAGAAGTCGCGCTGCGTATTATCAACGAAAAGTTATTCGCGCCGAAAAAAAATAAGTATTGCAGAAACTGCGATCACCTGGCGACTTGTCCGCTGAAAGTTGAGATCGATAGTGATCCGGATATCGTGTCCATGCAGAAATATTAATAATAGCCATCTTTATTAATCATGGACGGCCATTTCCCGAAGATAGCGCGAAAAGGCGATGTCGAAGCGCTGGCGGGCAAGCGGAGGAATGCTTTCCTCATGGGTCACGATGGCTTTTTCCCCGCACCTGACCAGGGAGCTCATAAGATGAAAAAATCCAGCCAGAGCCGATGCGTTCCATTGTTTCCCGGGTTGGTAATCAAGAGCAATGGCGTTATCGAAAACGAAGACGCCTAGCTCCGGAACAATACCTTCATCGGTAGTGATATGTCTCACCAGAAAATGGAATGGTTCCGCTGCTCCTGAAACCACGACTTCAGCGGCATTCGGAACGCTGTCTATTTTTTTTTCACGACCATCGTGACGATTGGTAAAACAGGGGCTGCCCACGAGAAATTTAGATTTCTCACGGATAAGGGAATACCCTTTTATTATCTCCGCTCCATTGAGTCGACTGATCAGGATCTCCGGATATGATCCGTCATCGGTGTCGAACATGTCATGAAGGGCTTCCCAGAGGGAAAAAGTCATTTGTGCCCGTCTTCAGCCGTTTGGTTTTTCCATCAGAAATATTCACACGGCACTATTTATATCGGTCAGACGCGGATGCGGTGATCGAGAATCGCCGTCAAGGCTGATCGAGCACGGGAATATTCTTTTCTGATGCGGGGGATAATTATATCTGCGGGGCGGCATTCTCCCTGTAGTGCATGTGTTTCAATTTCCTGAAGCAGTTCAGCGAGTTCAGTGGCTCCAATGCTGAGGCAGGATAGTTTCATGGAGGATGCGGCAATTCGTATACTTTGATTACGTTCGTTTTTCAATGCATCAATCAGCAGATCCAGTCTACCCGGCATATCACGCAAAAAGATGTGAATCAGGTGTTCCATAAAATCCGGATCACCGTTTAACTGTAATCCCCGGACTTGTTCGAGAATTCTAGCGTTCAGACCGTTTCCACTTAGCTCCGGGACTGCGTTGATGTCGTCACCTTCGACGGGGGCCTCAGGTTTTTCGTGATCTGAATTTGTTCGTTCCAACCATCTGTCAATGGTTTGATACAACACATCTATTCCGATGGGTTTCGCGATATGGCCGTCCATCCCGGCTTCGAAACACCGATTTCGATCCTCGTTGGAGGCATCAGATGTTATCGCGATTATTGGGATTCGCCTTCTCGTTTCGCTTTGTTTTTCGAGTTTTCTAATCAAACGCGTAACCTCATACCCGTTCATTGCAGGTATCCGGATGTCCATAAGGATCATGGAGAATGGTTCTCGTTCATAGGCTTCAATGGCGGAGCGACCGTTTGCAACGATCAGATGCGGGAGTTGCTGTCTTCGCAACAGTAACTCGATTACTCGCTGATGTATTGGATCATCCTCCACGACAAGAATAGGATTAGCGGGAACATTACGGACCTGCTTCGTTCGTGCAATTTCGGACTCTGATGAAGTCGCATCCGGCGTGGCGGCTTCCGCCAAATCTGTCTCCGCTGATGTAGTCGTGGAAGACTGTTGGCTTTCAGCTATCTTTGAAGCATCGTTCGAAGACTCGGAAACAGTTTTTACGAGCGCGAAGGAAACGGTAAACCAAAATGTCGAACCTTTGCCGACACGGCTTGTGACCCCTATTTGTCCTCCCATAAGTTCGATCAGTCGCTTGGCTATAACCAGACCAAGTCCTGTGCAATCCGATTGACGTATCTCTTTCGAGGGATCACTCTGAACAAAGGGCTCGAAAAGCCTTACGAGGGATTGAGGGGGAATTCCCATTCCTGTGTCTATGATGGCGAATCGCACGCGTGAAAATGTTTCGTCGCGACATTCCTCGGTGACGGAAATACGTACGAAGCCTTCCTGGGTGAATTTCAAGGCATTGCCGACAAGGTTGAGAAGAATTTGTCGAATGCGCAACGGATCGCCGCGAAGTATTTTGGGAACAGCCGGCTCTATCTCAAAAGAAACGGTAAGATCTTTTTCATTAGCTTTGGCACGTAGCAAACGAATGATTTCTTCAATGATATGTTTGGGAGAAAACTCCAGGATTTCCAGACTCATTTTTCCGGCTTCGATCTTGGAAAAGTCCAGAATCTCGTTTACTGTGTTGAGCAGAAGATCGGCGGACGAACGCAGCGTCGAGAGAAGTTCATGCTGATCAGGGGTCAGGGATGTTTCGAGCAGGAGTTCCGTCAAGCCGTGCACTCCGTACAGCGGCGCGCGAATCTCGTGGCTCATGTTGGAAAGAAAAGCCGAACGTGCATGAACCGCCTTTTCAGCGACATCGCGTATCCGCCGGACTTCTTTTTCAAGCTTGCGTTGCTCGGAAAGATCCTGCAGGAAGCCTTCAAGGTAAGTTGTCTCTCCGGTCGGATTATGTACTGCACGGCACATCAGCAGTAAACAAATTACGCTTCCGTCCTGGCGTCGGTAATCGTTTTCATATCTGATAAAGCCCGTCGATGCGAGAATACGTTCGATGAATCTCTTGCGACGCTCCGGGGAAACATCGACCAGAATAGCTGGCACCGAGGCGTTGCTGATCATTTGTTCCGGTGAGTCATATCCGAGTAGATTTGCCAGACAGGGATTCACGCGCAAAAAACGCCCTTCGATCGTCGAGTGAAAAATACCGATCGGAGCGCTTTCAAACAGGTCGGACGATGGCCGAACCATCTTATCGTCCATTTTTGAAACCGGCATGGCATCGAGAACCCTCTGAATCATAATATTCTCACTCACATTATTCCAGCTTCTATGTACTCATAGTAACGAACTCAGCGATGGACGTCAAATATCTGTCAAAGGATAAGTTCGCGTTCTATAGTCACCGGCCAGCCGCTCCTCGCCGTTGTTTTATAGGAGTTTCCAGCGCTGGTGCCCGATGAGACGCTTCCAGTGACAAGGATTTCGGAAGAGTAACTGAATTCAGGACTTCTCCGGTTTAGTGAAATTCCTCTTCGACAAGAGGTACGCGGCTTTCCTTGGTCAGCGAAAGAGCAAGGAGCATCAGTGCCAGAACGATGTAACATGCTGCGAATTGGAAGGGGATCTGTCGCGCCATGCCGGTAAGAGTCCATGGGAGGTACATATTACCGTCGGGCGAGGCGGAGTGGATTATTCCAAAGAAGGATAAAAGTCCCAAAATGCAGAGATATAGCGCCGAAACCTTCAGACGCCGGTCTATCATCTCTGTCAGGAAGGCGCCCCATAACATGGCGGTGACTATGAATCCATTGCCCAGCACCACGATCACCAGCATTTCCGGCAGTTCTTTTCCGCCTGCGTTCATGAGTTTGTTGAATGTTTCCGGGCTGACGACATCCGGATTCCCCAGTTTAATGGCCATCAGGCGGGCAATTGTCGGAAGAATGGCAAACGCGACGGCAGAGGCGTGTTTCGCCGGTACCGCCAGAAACGCCTGTACCATGATGTCGAGAGCAACGAAAATGAGAATAGGCGCCAGAACGGCTTTGGGAATCAGTTCTACGAAGAACGAGACATATCCGAGCATCCCGCCGAGACCGATGAACAGACCTGTTAAAAGCGTGTACCCGGCGCGGGAACCCATGCGCTTGTAGGCGGGCTGGCCAATGTAGGGAGTGGACTGGGCGACGCCACCGCATACGCCGGCAACCAGGGTTGCCAGGGCTTCTGTCAGCAGGATGTCGCGCGTATTATAATCGTCACCGGCTACGCGGGCGCTTTCCGTTACGTTGATGCCGCCTACCACAGTCAGAACGGCGAATGGGATAGCGATCGGCAGATATTTTACCGCCTCGTGAATACCGTTTATGAAACCAGAAGTCGGAGTAGGGAGCGCAAACCCGAGCTCCAGGGTGGGCATGGGGCCGAATGTTCCCCCCGATAACCCCATCGGGCCGAGAATGTAATATAGAACGGTGCCAGAGACTACAGCGGCGAATACCCCCGGAATACCGCTTGGAAGCTGAATTTTCGCCACCAGGGTGTAAAGAATAAGGCCGAGCGAAACCATGCCGACCACAGGCAGCCGGAAGATGTCAATTAGCGGTATAAAACCGAGCAATGCGACGCCTATGCCGGCAAGGGAACCAAGAAGACCGGCCTGCGGAACCATTTTCTGGATCCAGCCGCCGCAAAAGGATAGACAGAATTTAATGCATCCGATCATTACCATGACAGCCATACCGATATACCAGGTCATCATTGCCGCTTCCTGGACCGGCATCCGTGTTTTAAGATCAAGAAAAGCCGGCCCCAGCACGATCAGAGCGATTCCGATGGAAGACGGGGTATCAAGCCCCAGAGGCATAGCCGTAACGTTGGGATTTCCGGTTCGTTTCGCCAGTCGCATTGCCATCAGCGTGTAAATAACGTCTCCGAAAAGAACGCCGAAGGCTGTTCCCGGGAACATTTTGCCGAATACGATCTCTTTGGGAAAGCCGAACGGACCAATTAAAATGAAGGCCATGAACGACATTACCGTCAGGTTGTCGAACATCAGTCCGAAAAAACCGTTGATGTCGCCGGTCACGAACCAGTTGTATTTGCCCGCCGGGGCGGTATTTTCCGCGCTCATGACAATCTCCTCGCTATCCTGGGATGTACACAATGCACGACATCATAATTCAATCTGCATGCCTAGTTCAAGCACTCTGTCAGGTGGAATTCCGAAGAAGGCCATGGCAGGCACGGAATTGCGAGACAGAAAGGCGAACAGGACTTTGCGCCACTGGGAAAGACCCGATGAACCGCTCGTCAGTAGCGATTCTCGCCCCAGGAAGTAGCTCGTATCATGTTCTTCGAATTTGAGCCCTTCTCGACCATTTGATCTTCTCAGAATATCCGGGACGTTGGGCGTTTCCATAAAGCCGTAGCAGGCAATGACTTGAAAAAAGCCCTGTCCCAAAGCTTTTACCTCGATCTGCTTGTTCGCGGCGATTTCCGGAACTCCGACCGTGGTGACCGAAAACAACACGACCTGGTTGTGCAGGATTTTATTGTGCTTGAAATGATGCAGAAGAACCGGTGGCACGACGTTTATGTTCCCGGTCATGAAAACTGCGGAACCGCGCACGCGTACGGGGTTTTCCATTGGAATCGACGCCATGAAACTTGCGAGCGGAAAGAGTTCCTGTTTCATTACCTTACCGAGTGTCTCGCGCCCGAGTTTCCAGGTCGTCATGAGCAGGAAGAAGCACCCGCCGATCAAAATAGGCACCCATCCTCCATGAACTACTTTGCCGAGGTTCGAGAGCAGGAAGGGGAGATCGATGCACAAAAACAGGAATGTGAGTCCTGATGCCGACGCGAGGCTCCAGCCCCAGCGATCGCGCATGACCGCGAACATCAGCAGAGTCGTTATCGTCATTGTTCCCATGACTGCGACGCCATAGGCCGCTGCCAGGCGCGATGACTCCTCGAAGCCGATAACCAGCAGAAAACATGCGACCATCAGCAGGGTGTTTACTTCCGGGACGTAGATCTGACCATATGTGTGATGCGACGTATGGATGATGGACAAACGCGGCAGATAACCCAGTTGCATAGCCTGCTGCGCCAGGGAAAATGCTCCCGAAATGAGGGCCTGAGATGCCACGATAGTTGCCAGGGTCGATATGACGACCAGCGGGTAAAGCAGCCAGGTTGGAGCCAGCCCATAAAACGGACTTGTCGATGCTACTGCCGGATTTGCCAGCAAAAGCGCACCTTGTCCCAGATAATTGAGGATCAGTGCCGGATATGCGACCAGATACCATGCAAAGCTGATAGCCTCTCTTCCAAAATGTCCCATGTCTGCATACAATGCTTCCGCGCCGGTAACCGCAAGAATTACCGAACCCAGAACGAAAAAGCCTTTCCATCCAGGCAAAAATGCGGTTTTCAGAGCATACCACGGATTGATGGCTGCCAGGATATCCGGGCGTGAGAAGATCGATATCGCTCCTAATAAGCCGATGCTTCCGAACCATATCAGCATGATTGGTCCGAAGACTTTCGCTACCCCACCGGTTCCGTATTTCTGCACCAGAAAAAGCAGTATCAGGACTATGAGCGTAAAGGGTACAACCAGATGTTTGAACACCGGAGTCGCTACTTCGAGCCCCTCAATTGCACTTAAAACTGAAATCGCGGGAGTGATCATTCCGTCGGCTAATAACAGGGATGTCCCGAAAAGAGCCAGGGACACCAGTATTTTTTTCGATTTTGCCCCGGCTGTCAGTCCTTCTTTCATAAGCAACAATGCCAACAGCGCCATTATTCCGCCTTCGCCGTGATTATCCGCGCGCATGACGACCGTGAGGTATTTCACCACGACTATAAGCGTCAGTGACCAGAAAATAAGCGAAATAATGCCGATGACATTTGCCGGAATAACTTCAAGGCCGACTGGTGGCGCAAAACACTCTTTTACGGAATATAGCGGCGAAGTGCCTATGTCGCCATATACCACTCCCAGCGCTCCGAGGCCCAGGGTCATCATTCGCCGGAAAAAAACTTTTGAAGATGCGTCCTCGGAGCCTCCATGCGGGTCATGTGACGAATCGGATGAAAGCGTGGTGCTCGCCGGAACTTCGGGCGCTGAAGTTGCCACCTTGGGATTGGCAGCAGAACTTTCAGCTGGTTTGGCCGATACTTCGCTGACCGCGACGGGCTGTTTTTCTGTAGCGTCGCTCATGGTTACCGGCAAGGCATTACAAAATGCGATGGAAGAAGAAAAATCACGGATTTACTCCTTAGAAGTGCGAGATGATAGCATGTCGCCTCTTCAAATTCAATAAATTCTAATGTACCTCAGGGTCACTTAATTCTCACAGGGCGCGACCGCCGGGCGCGCCGAGTCTTATATCTGCAGATTATCTCGGCTGGCCCGGCGGTCCAGCCCAGTCGTTGAGTTCGGACAATTCAAGCCATTCTCCGGGGGAGAATTAAATGCTCCTGAATGTACCTGAACTTATCTTTTTGCGGTATCATGGAACTATTGTGAGTATACGTGAAGGAGTTATTGGCAGTCTCCTGGGTACGGCTGTCGGGGACAGCCTGGGATTGCCCTTCGAAGGGCTTGTACCGGCTCGAGCCCGAAGGCTTTTTTCGGGAAGCATTCGTCAACGGCTGGTTTTCGGCCGTGGAATGCTTTCCGACGACACGGATCATGCATGTCTCACTGCTCTTGCGATCACTCGCTCCCCGTCTGATCACGATCTGTTCATCAGAAACCTCGCCTGGTATCTCCGCTTCTGGGGAGCTTCGCTGCCTGCCGGCATAGGCTTTGCCACATTGCGGGCTATTGGGAAGCTGTGGCTCGGCTTCGGCTGCTCTTCGAGCGGAGTATTTTCCGCCGGAAATGGGCCTGCCATGCGTTCTCCGATAATCGGCGCGAGCTTCGTGGATGACGATCCGGGGCTTGTGACAATGGTAAGATTGTCGACGCGCCTCACTCACACGGATCCAAAAGCGGAAGCGGGAGCTCTTCTGGCTGCGTTTGCAACGCGATACGCCATAAAAAATCCTGGGAAGTCTCCATCTTCGTCCGGTATTCTCGAGTCTTTGCGAGTCGCTCTGGGCGAGGATATAACCAAGGAGCTCTCCATATTAGTTGAAAAGGCTGATAAAAGCGCCGCCTCCGGTTGCACGACTCCGGAATTTGCAGCCTCAATCGGCCTCGAACGCGGAGTATCGGGCTATATGTATCATACTATTCCGTGTGTATTACACGCCTGGTTTCGTCATCCTGATGATTTTCGTGCAGCCATCGAAGATCTGCTCGCTTGCGGTGGAGACGCCGACACGACATGCGCTATCCTCGGCGGTATAATGGGTGCGGGCCTCGGAAAAGCGGGTATTCCAGCTGACTGGCTTAACGGAATTATGGATTGGCCATGGAACGTAACTTCCATCGAAGAAGCCGGGAATCGATTGGCAAAGGCGTTGGAGTCCCGGCTTCCACAACCAGTACCCGCAATCATCTGGCCCGCCGTATTTGTCAGAAATCTGGCCTTTCTCGCCATCATTCTTGGCCATGGCTTCAGACGTCTGTTACCTCCATATTGAAATACAGCTCTTACACGCATTTAAAAACGGCGCGTCCGGCGAAGGCGTGAATAAATATACCCTGGTAATCCCGGTCAGGGAAATTTGCTCCAGGACAACGCTTCGCTGTCTCGAAATGGTTGCTGAGACCTCTCCTCGAAGACTTGCCAGAACCCCTTAGAATCGCCTTCCTGGCGATCTGCGGGGTGCCGGCCCATCGTGGGCCGGCATGGCAAGTCTTCGGGGTCGGTCTCAGACCATTGCGGACAGCTTCGCTACTGTCCTTCCGCAAACTTCCCCGACCTTGTTTTCACAAATAAGGCTAACCTGACTATTTTCGAAGGGCCATTTTTTCACAGCTTCGGCGGGCGCACCCAGCATATCAGATAGTCCAGCTGAAAAGATGGCAATCACCTGGAGCGATTGTCATTCGCACATGTCCATTGACAACAGGAATAGCCCGGGCGTCACTTCCCTCAATCAAACGGTCGGAAATAGTCTTCAGATTCATACCTCCATGCGCGTTTAGATCAAGTTTCCCTTCCTGAGCCTTTTCCAGATCCCGATTCAACAGAATCAGTGCGACCTTGCCGCCGCCCTTGCGTACGAATGCGAAAACATCGGGGTGGCCTGTTTCAACGACGGCGAAACCACCGTGAATCCCGGCGGAGACGGCATCCCGTAATTCCTCCCGCAGAGCCAGGACACGCCTGTGGAATGACAGCATATCCTGCCGTCTGTCCCAGTCGAAGCCGGCTATGTCGAACAAGGGTAATGGCTTTCCACGCAGCCTTTCCAGGTCTTCGTTTTTGAAATCGAGGCCGGTGTTTACCGGCATCGTTTCACCAAGCTCGCTGCCCGAATGAATAAAAGGAATCGAGTTCGGCAAAAACGTATTCACCAGAAAAGCATATTTGGAATACCGCTCTCCTCCTGCGCGCTCGGCTGCGCGCGGGGTATTGTGGTTTTCCGTCGCTCCGAAAAATGGAATCGGAACTCCGCGCACTCCGATGTGTTGGAGCAGATCACGAAGGCCCTCGCGGCGATATTCCACCCACCAGGCATATCCAACGACGGCATTATAACCGGCAGTAATACTGTGTTCGTTGATCTCGAAATTCTCCGACAGGAACGCGAAGTCGGGGTCGTGGCGTCGTCCCTCATCGACGATCTCGCGCATCAATTTGACCGGAACGGCATGTCCCATGTCGACCATGACGCCGTCGATACCATACTGTACCTGATAGAATGGGATCAATTCACGAATCTTGTTCCAGAGCGGACGATTTGCGAATCGATCCTGAGCCAGCGCGGTATCATACATCCGGATCGTGTTATAGCCTATATAATTGAATCGAGGATTAGCGGGATCTTCGTCAATATACATGCGAAGATATGTGACATCTCCCCACGGAGGCTGGTTGTCGTCCGGCGGCCAGTCAGCAAATGCTCCCGGAATGCGCGTTTCTATCAACTTTTCTGACTTGCACTCGGTTTGTTTGCCCGCAGATGAAGAAACGACATTTGGGGATGGTTCGGACAGTTGCCCGTTATTTAAGAATACGGGATCTACTGATGTACCTAGATATTGTCCCTTTTCATTCATGTGAACCTGTGCAGGAGAAGCGGGTGGCAACTTGAAGAACCGGCGGTACTCGGCAGGCGGCGGCGGAAGTTCGGTAAAATCATTGCGGGTGACTTTGTCTTTAACTTTTTCCAGTGTGTCTTGCGGGAAAATCGGATTTCCGTATCCTTTTTTCGCTTTTTCAAGATCTTTCTCTCCGGGGGCGCGATCGGGAATCCTGGCGTCAATCCAGTAGAACCAGTCAGGGTGCTCTTTTACCCAGTCGGCATCTTTGCTTGCTGTCCGGAAGACAAACTCGCAGATCACGCGCATGCCGAGGCGATGGGCGGCCTCGATGAAGGCCCGAAACTGGTCTTCGACAGACATATCAATCAGCGGATCTGCCTGCGAAGCTTCGAGTTTATAAACGTTTTTTATGGCATAAGGCGAACCCAGAACTCCTTTATTGCCGTCGTGGCCGATACTTGTGACTGGCAGCAGGTGTATGGTTGTTGCTCCAAGGCTTCGAATATGCCCGAGCAGAGCGATTGCCTTCAAAAATGTTCCGGATTCGCGGATGCCGGAAGAGTTTAGCGTTGGATCAGCAGCCGCGCCACCCAGTTTCCCATCCCCGTCGTGATCGTAGGCTGTGGAAAGGCGCACCATGAGATTATATATGGATCCATGCGTCACCCACTCCCCGCCGTTTCCGCCCTTGAGCTGGGAATTGAGCGACCGTGTCGGATCGATTCCCGAAATCTGATTGCGTTCGATGGCATCGATATGGGAGAGGAAAAAAGTCGCCGGACTGACTTCGCGAGAAGGGTCGCCGGGCCGGGCAATTTCTCCGACGGGTGCCCACAAGGCTGGGATACGATAACGCTGAGTCGTCTTCCCGCCGGAACTGGCCTTCAATGCGGCTTTTAATCGAAATAAAGGTGTCTGAACTGAGTCTCCGGTCATGGTTTCCTCCATTCTGGATGATGCGTGGCACTCGGTTGAAGATACGAAATCCGAGGGATTCTAACACACCTTTTGACAAGGTTAAAATGATGAGGTAAAATGCTCGCAACCCCGACATGGGGTACATTGCGAAGGAGAATGCCAGATGGCCATCAAAGTTGATAAGAAAAAGTGCACAGGTTGCGGCGCATGCATCACGACCTGCCCCGTTGAAGTCCTTGAAATGAAGGACGGCAAGGCAAACTACAAGAATGACGGCTGCATAGAGTGTGGCGCATGCGTTTCCGCGTGTCCGGTCGAGGCGCTCAGCCTGTAATTTAGTTTTTCGGCAGTCCGAACCCGCTTCTTCGCGAAGCGGGTTTTTTGTTCCATTTTTGAAACATTGATTTCACTTTTGGGGGATTATCCGATCATCTTTGTAACCGTCTTCTTGCATGCATAACGTACAGTCGGTTATCGATTGAGACTTGCCCAGGAGGGCACGGGCAAACGCATTGAAAGTTCTGTGGCAGAACAACACGACCGCCGGGAGCGCCGCTTTGCGCTTCGATATGTCCGGCGGTCACGTCCATATCATGGTTTCGCACTGAGGGTCTTCGTTTTGTCGAGAACCGTATGATAGACCATTCCTGAGTTGTTAGTGTGTTTTCCCAGCAGGGGGGCTTCAGTTAGTGGCACCGTTAAAACGTGTTATTCGGGAGACTCGGTCTATTTTTTTTGCCCATGATTTCGGCCGGATCTTGAGAAAAGCTGCCCCAATGGCCGCTCCAATGGCAGTTGCCCGTGCCTGAAGAGTAGAGGTTCCGAGCAATTTGTGATAAGTGCGTCTCATCTGATCAACTCGTTTTGCAACTTCCAGGCTTGGCGCGAAAAGTTTAATCGAAAAAAGAACCGGGTAAATCTGTCGACACATATTTGTGTAATAATTCTCTCTCGCCTGAATAAGTGGATTATGTGACCGCCTACTGAAAAGGAGTCCGTTAAGATGGACCTCCATGGCGCGCAGAATGGATGGACCGCATTTATTAAACGAACGTTCATACGTCATTCTGATGTATTTGAGCACGTCTTCGTCAGCAAGATATTTCGGTTTATAATGAACGTGGAACATGTGATAGTCTTCCCAGGAAATATTTTCGAAATCCCCCAGACGATTATCCGCCTCGAGTCTTTTCCACAGCTTTGTTCCAGGGCATGGCAGCAGCCCCGTAACCTGAGTGAAGGTCGGATTTATGTCTGCGAAGAAAGCAATGTCTTCTTCAATATTTTTAGGGGTCTGGCAGTCCTGGCCGATGATGAATGAGCCGATGGTCATGATTCCAGCGCTGTGAAAGGTTTCAAACAACTCACGAATATCTTTCCCTTGCCTCTTTGGCAAGTCGGAGAACTTCGATTCGATTCCAACCCAGATATGGTTTACTCCCATTTCGTGGAATTCCTCGATACTGAACTGCGACAGGCTTCGAACGCTGCCCAGGGCCCCCCAGTTGATTTTGTGTCTCGGGACCTCACTTTGGGCCTTTATGAGTTTGCCGAACTCACGCGCATATTCGGGCGGGTCGAAAAAATCCTCGTCATATATCCAGGTCAGCTCTGATTTGTCAGATAACGCATTCTTTTTCATCTGGTCCCAAAGTTGGCCAGGAGACAACAGATACACCTTCTTGTGATTGAAGAAGGCAGATGTTCCGCAGAATTCGCAATCATTGTTGCAACCAAGCGATGAGACCAGGTTGCACAAAACGGATGCCGGCTGATCCATGAAATAGGTGTAGTTGCGTGGGAGATTTTGTGTGATGGGTCGTTCGAGAGACTCCCCCAGGAGTTCTCTCAGGAAACGAACACCTTCACCCCGACAAACGTGATGGGCAAGCTCTTTGACCTTACGTGCGATTCCGACATTTTCTTCGAGACAGAACACGCCGTAACCACCTAATATTATCCTGGTATTCGGTGCAAGTGAGCGAATCATCATGCACATATGATAGACTTTGGCCAGGAATATGGGCGGAAATGTGATTCCTATGTAGTCGTAGCCAGTCTTGACTTCCGCTTCGAAGTCCGCCAGAGTTGGATTCTCAAGAACCGTTGCAGGAGCGGTTATGTTCTGAGCCAAAATGTACAACGGCAGCGCCGGGTAGTAGCTTCTTTGGGTAAAAATACCCTGACAGTGCGTCATGCGACTTTCATGGATATCGTTAATGCTGGCACCGTCCATTTCACCAAACGGGCCAATGGCTGTTGTCAGAAGAAGTCTTGGTTTCATGTTGGCGGAGTGTTTCAACTGATTTCCCATATTACTTTCCTTCGTGAATCCATGATAATCTGCGCCATTGGTTAAAAGTATGCTACGCCGGCAGGGCATTGTGGCAGTCGCAGCCTATACGCAGTTCCGGTATCCGCATTTTGTTTCTCAACGGGTCGTTTCAATTTTCTCTTATCATATGGCAACCGTGAAAAAGCAAAATAGTATTTTCCCTTTTCATGGTGTTTCCCCAGGCATTTATTGTCAATGGAGCTTCTAACTATATCATAAGTATGGCGGCATAGCCGTTCTTCTGATTCTCAGAGCCGACTGAGATAAAGAAAATGGTGAAAAAGAGCGAAACTTCACAAACAGTATCTTAGTTGAAATTGGCAAAAAAAAAGGGCTCGAAAGCCCAAAAGAAAATCAGGAGAAAGAACAGGAGAAAGGGTCAGCCCCATTTTTTCCCTATATCATCGATTCCGGAATTCTTCAAATCTTCAGGTGTCATGACGATTTGGAAATGGCATTCGGCATTGAAGTTGAGAAACCAAGGCTCTGCGTAGACGGGTATTTGTGATGGGTTGTCGACATTAATCACAAAGTACCCTCCACGACTTCCATTGATTTCAGTAAAATACGCGCTTTCTGGTTTCATTTTATCCATTATTTTGGAGATGATCTTTCCGGCATTTCCCAAGCGAACGGCCGTATTAAATGACTCAACGGGGAGCTTAACAGTCAACATCACACGCATAAATAATCTCCTTATCTGATTTATTCTTAATTTAGGCTTTTGCACCTTATACGCCGGTCAGCGTGCTTAACAAAGGGTGCTGACCGGTTAACTGGGATTTCTCCCTTCGGTCGAAATGACAGTATTGCTTGTCATTCCGACTGAATGCGAGGAATCTCGATTGGTGCAACGTGCCGTAAATATTTAATCTTCTTTGGTAGTCATGTCGGTCGGATAAAATCGCTCCAGAACAGCACGCCGCTCTCTCTGTTTGCCGAGGACCGGTTCACTACTGTCCTTCGGCGAATTTCTCCGACCTTGATTTCTGGAAAGGTGCGAAACTTCATTTACTCATAAGTTTACTGACATGCTCACAGGCCCTGTCGACCTCGGATTTGAAATTCTCGAAATCGATCTGCAATCCGTTTACGTAAGAACTCCAACCCGCGGACGCTTTGGCTAAATGAACAGCCTCTTCAATCTCCTCATCGTTTGCCCCGTTTAATTTTGCCATTTTCGTGTGGAAATAGCTGCAGTATCGGCAGCGCAGACTTGCCGCAAGAGCCACACCTATGAGCTCCTTGGTTTTATTAGGAAGTGCCACCGTATCTATTTCGATCTTCTTGAAAAGCCGCCACTCTAAGCCAAGTGTGGCATCAGAACAGGTCTTGAAAAAACTTGGAACGAGCCCGAATATTTCTTCCATTTCCCGGTAAATTTCTGGACGAGTCATATATTCCTCCCGTTATTAAAATTTAGTAATACACAGAAGAATAAGAATATTATTAACTTACGAACTCCTTCTCCTGAGGAAAGGGAAATTCATAAGAGGGAGGTCGATTTTCAGATTGAGTTGTTTCGAATAAAACTCACCTCTCTATTTTGCCAGGGTCATTTAATTCTCGACCGGTAGGGCTGCGACCGCCGGGCGCGCCGTGTTTTTTGCCACGAGCTTTCTCGGCGTGCCCGGCGAAGGTGTGAAAAAATATACCCTGGTAATTCCGGTCGGGGAAATTCGCTCCAGGACAACGCTTCGCTGTCTCGAAATGGTTGCTGAGAACCTCTCCTCGAAGGCTTGCCAGAACCCCTTAGAATCGCCCTCCTGGCGATCTGCGGGGTGCCGGCCCATCGTGGGCCGGCATGACAAGCCTTCGGGTTCGGTCTCAGACCATTTCGGACAGCTTCGCTACTGTCCTTCCGCGAACTTCCCCGACCTTGTTTTCATAAATACTGCTAACCTGATTTTCTCGAAGGGTCATTTTTTCACACCTTCGGCGGTCCCACCCTACCTCAAAGTGATACCGTACTATTCAAGCTATTCGGCGACAGAGAATTAAATTACCCTGCTATTTAGGGGAAATTTGACTTTTTTGGTGTAACAAAAAGTATTTTCTAAAAAAAGCAGAAGACAAGGCAGACTATATCGAAAAAGATAATATATAAACCATTCGATTAACTATTTATCTCTGCCCGGCGAAGGGGGGGCAAACGAAAACGATAATATATAAGTAGTTCTATTAGCAATTTACTCGTTCTGGGAAAAAAAGCAAGAAGAAAGATTAAGCGCTTATGCCACCAGGGGGCGATACGACAATTTCAGACTTCCTGATCTCGAAGGAAAATGAAACGGCACCTATGTACATACGCAAAAAGGAAAATAAAATACGAAAAATGCTTATCCATAGCTGAGATCGCTGTGTTTGGAGGTACATAGTAAATGTGCGAAAAAGTGCCATTTGCATTTCCGGTAAAAAGCTCTGAAACACTGATAAAATCGTTTCCGGATCAGGAAATCTGAATTTGGTCCGGTCGGGATGGCTTAAGAAATGACCGTGAACAGCTCAGCCACCTCGTCCGTTATCCTCTGCCCGTTGCAGCCCTCAACTCTTCCAGGGTCAGATACTCTTTTTTTTCCACTTTGTTATAGGCAAGCTTGACCAGTGCAAGCAGCGCTTCGTGACCCAGCCATGAATTCAGGTCGGCCGAGGGGACCGACGAGTAGATTGAAAGCCGTTTTTCACCATGGTCCTCGTCTTTGCTGAGCTCTTCGATAGGTCGATTCCCGCGATCGAAGCCTTTGTAAATATCAGAACGAAAACCCGAGCGGTCGTACCCCTTCGCAAGCTCGGTTCCAGGGTAGAGCGAAAGGGGAAATATATTGCATTCATCCATGCCATCACGCTTCAGATCGACGGCGAAGTTCACCGTTTCGACCATTTCCTGCGGGGTTTCATCCGGAAAACCCAGTATGAAAAAGCATTTGCAAATTATTTTATGCCGACTTAATGCCTGAACGGTACGTCGGACTTTAGACAGATCCAGATATTTCCTGATCGTCTTCTGGCGGATCTGATTGCCGGTTTCAACTCCGAGTGCAACATAATGGCACCCGGTTCTGGCAAGGTTTTCCACGTCAGCCGGTTCGAGATGGTCCGCGCGCCCGATACAGCAGTATCGAATTTTCTCTCTGGCAACTGCCTTAAAAAATCTGTTCAGCCACGGCTTGTCCGAAAAAAAAGAGTCATCCATAAAGCCGATCCCTATTCCCGGATCCAGTTTTCGCTGGTAATGAATTTCGTCCATCAGTCGCTCAACAGAAAGGCGGCGCATTTTTCCCGGCCACAGAACGGGGGTGGCGCAAAACACGCACGCGAAAGGACACCCGCGCGATGAAGACAGAAACAGCCAGCGCGGCATGTTGAGGCGCTCATGAAATGCATAATATGGTCGCTGGTCGATAAGTCCGTAATCGAGATATGGCAGGCCGTCCAGTGACTCGATAGGAGCTCGATCAGCACTTCGCATGACTGAACCCGGGCTGTCATTTGTCCGAAAGGCCAACCCCGGGATATTTCGAGGATCTGCGCCGGGACCGGCGCGAACCAGCTCTTCGAGAGTCACTTCCCCTTCTCCGATTACGCCAATGTCTATGGCCGGATCACGCAACAGATCATCGTAGAATGTTGTCATCAGCGGACCTCCGCCGACAATGACAGTGTCCGGAAGCAGTTGCTTCACCTCGCGGCACAACGTGAGTGCGGTTTCTCGCGATCCCTGATACATGGGAACACCAAGAAATCGTGGCCGACGTAAGACGATGTGTTCGACAACCTTCGACAGTGTCATGCCTGTCGAAACCACGTCAAGTACTTCGACGTCGATGTTTCGGTGTTTAAGCCAGGTTCCGAGATATATGAGATTTATCGGGGGTTTGATATCGAGGCGGTCTTCCTGGCCCCAAAGCAGCGGAGGATTGACGAGAAGAACTTCGCGATTCGTATTTTTGTCTCTCGACTCAATTAATTTCAGGGGATCAACGAATTCGATCCTGATGAAACGGTAGTGGAAGCGGAAGCAGAGCCTTTTTCAACGCGGGTTCCGGAGGAGGTATCCAAAACTGTTAATGCATCTGCTTCACTTCCGCTGCCAACCAATTTGTTGCCTTCGGATACGGGTTCCTGGGGAAAGTCCGGGTGATTGGCCGGAAGACCGGGGGGAGGCGATTCACTGGGTATTCTGGTCGATGAACTCGCTCCGGTATCAGTGTTCGCGGTGGGAGTTGCGACTTGTCCCGGGCCTTTGGCTCCCGGATTAGCCGCATCAGCTCCCGTACCTGTGCCTGTATTTATACTCTTGCCGGGAATCGCAGTACCAGCAGTAGCAGTATCTGTCTTTGTGTCGATATTTGTATCTGTAATCGTGCCTGTCCCCGTGCCTGTAGCGGTTTCCGTGTCGCTTTCAGTACCGCTGGAGGAGCCGGTCGCGCTTGCATCCGGAGTTTCTGAAGCTGTTCCGGGCTCAACTCCCGGTTCTGCGGGGCCTTCACCTCCGGCGCCGTGACTTGCTGCTTTTGCGCCCTTCTGTCCGGGATCTTCCTTGGATGCTTTTGCAATATCATCCGTCAGCTTTGTAATTTCACTTCTTAACTTTTCGATCTCGCGTTTCTTGTCTTCGAATTCTATATCCCCTGTGCTTTCCTTGCGTTTGTATCGCCGATCATTGGTCGTCAGATACATGCGGTGATTGCGTTCATTTTCTTCTTCAAGAGCTTTCAACTCATCTTCGATCTGCGGAATGCGTGCTTCTTTCTCTTCTCGCGATCGGTACATTTCGGCCATTTTTGCATCACGTGCCGCAACGGCTTCAGATTGGGCTGCCAAGGCATCCTGCTTTTCCATCTCGCTCCAGGATACCAACCTCTCTTCGCGAGCTTTTCCGGAGATTTCCGCCTGTGACTGCTGGCTGACTTCCGCCTGGGCTTTGAGGCGCTCGATCAGACTTGCCGTGCGATTTCTCACCTGCTCTTTCTGTGTCAGTTTTTCGACTTTTTGATAATATTCGATGGCTTTGGAAAAATTCGAGTCGCAAACTGCTGTTATGAATCCCATTGCTTCGAGCACTGTAATGTCTTCCGGCGTGGACGCCAAGCGTTTCTGATAGAGATCTCGCAAGATGTTTATAAGTCCGTTGTCATCTTCGCCCAAAATAGTTCGGTCTTTACGAATGGCCATTTCGAAACTTTTCGCAGCCTCTTCGAATTTTCCGGCTTTTTTCAGTTGCAGAGCTTCATCAAATAATAATTTCGCATCTTGTTTCGCGCTGCTTTCCTCGGCATGAATACGAACGGAGACTGGGAAAACGACTCCCGGGGCTAGACTTGAAATCGCCACGGTTACTGCCAGATGCCATCCCGCAATCTTTCGCTTCATTCCTTCACCTCAAATATTAACCAATCGCCTCTTCAATGCCTTACAAGCAGCTAAAAATATCTGTACCACAATGCCTGTGCATATTTGTTTGCGACCACAAGGTTCGCCGCTACGATATCATTGCGAATGTATGAATGAAATAAATCTATTCACTTTTTTCCTCGGGGGCCGGCTTATCGCTATTCTCATTTTCATCGTCAGGTTTTTTGTCGGGTTTTCCCTGGGCACCATCGATTTGCTTGCCAATTTTGTCTATTTCACCATGGAGTTTATCCAACTCGGCCTTCTTGGACTCGAGAGCTTGATCTCCGGAATCTTCCTTGCGCTTATAACGACGATCGTTTGAAGACAGATACATTCGATGGTTTCGCTCATTTTCCTCTTCCTGACTCTTTATGTCAGCCTCGATTTTGGAACATCGGTCTTCCATGTCATCTTTTGAACGAGTCAGCTCTTTGAGTTTCTCTTCACTTTTTGCCGTCGCCTTGGCTGCGGGAGAATCAGGATTCGCAGAGCCGCTCGCGGTTGCGGATGAATCACCTGCCGGCCTGGAACCGGCGGAAGAAGGCGCCTGGCCGCTCGCCGCGAGCTGTGCCTTGAGACCGTCGATGAGTCCGGTGACTCGTGCCTTCACCTGTGCGTCCTGCGTCAGAGAGACTACTTTTGTATAATGACCTATCGCTGTTGCGAAATCGGCCTCACACACGGAAGTCACGAAGCCCATGCCTTCAAGCGCTTCTACGTCGCTCGGATTTTTTTCTATACGTTTCGAATATAATTCTCGCAAAGCCTTGATTAGCCCGTTGTCATCTTCACCCAGAACAGATCTGTCTTTTTTGACGGCTTTCTCGAAAGTCCTGGCGGCATCTTCGAATTTTCCGGCCTGTTTCAGGCCCAGGGCTTCCTTGAACAACTTCTGTGCTTCCTGTCGGGACCCAGCATCTTCAGCACATGCCTTGTGACAATCAGAGGGTTCTACGATAGGGGCCAGCGCCAGAATCGTTGCCGCAACAGCCAACCGCCAGATACTCATTCGATGCTTCTTCATTTCCTTCACCTCATACTGTGCCACGACCGGTCATCCGGGGAGGCAAAACTTAAAAGGGGTTTGAAAAAGATTAGCACAGCCTGCCTGCATGCACAAGACAAAATCCTTTCCTTGACTTGCCGGAAACGCGGTGCTAGAGTTTTCGGAAGCTCTGCTGAAATGGTTGAGTATTTCCCCTTACCCACAGGATCAGAAAGGATTGGTAACGCATAACCATGCCCGAAAAAATCAAGGTGCTGATCGCGGATTCCATTAACGCTGGAGCGATCGAAATACTGAAGAAACATCCGGCATTCGATGTTACGGTAAAGACCAAGATGAGTCCCAATGAACTGGTCGCTTTCATTCCGCCCTTCCAGGCAGTTGTGATCCGGTCGGCAAGTAAGATCACCCGCCCTGTGATCGAAGCCGGCAAGGAGCTGAAGCTGATCGCCCGGGCAGGTGTTGGTCTTGATAACGTAGATCAGGTCGCTGCCAGGGAAAAGGGCATTTCCGTTAAAAATACGCCAGCCTGTACAACAATATCAGTCGCCGAGCTTACGATTGCTCTCATGCTTGGTCTGGCACGCCGAATCGGGCGGGCCAATATTTCGATGAAAAGCGGAGAATGGGACAAGAAGTCATTTGAAGGCATCGAACTTGCCGGAAAAACTCTCGGAATAATAGGTCTTGGCCGCATCGGTATTGCCGTCGCCGTTCGTGCTCAGGCTTTTGGCATGAATGTCATCGCTTACGACCATATGCTCAAAAAGTCAGCTTTACCGAACGTTTCCCTGGTATCTCTTGAAGAACTTTTGAAACAGAGTGATTTCATCAGTCTGCATATTCCTTTTGACAAGTTGGCAGGCCCTGTTCTAGGCGCGGCCCAGTTCAAAGAAATAAAAAAAGGAGTCTGTCTTGTGAACTGTGCCCGAGGTGGGGCGGTCGATGAAAAATCACTTTTGGCCGCTCTTGAGGATGGTTCTGTTGCGGCCGCCGGGATCGACGTCTGGGAAAAAGAGCCGACGGCCAATCTTGAGCTGGTCAAGCACCGGAATGTCATCGCACTTCCACACCTCGGCGCTTCCACCAAAGAAGGGCAATCACGTGCCGGTCAGGAAGTTGTCGACATTGTTATCGCCGAACTTGGTGGCGGGAGTTCCTGTTGCCCTGGCGGTGACTGTTGTTGATTATCACTCAGAATAACGCATTATCTCAAAAACTTTTGAAACAATATAAACGGAGGAAGACATGAAACCCCACGTAAAGCTCTTCATTCCAGGCCCGACCGAGGTGGCTCCTGAAATCTTCGAAGCAATGTCGAAGCCAATGATCGGGCACCGTCAGAAGGTTTATTCCGATTTGCACAGGCGCGTTGTAGCCAAACTCCGGGAAGTCCTGTTTGCGCCTAAGCACATGATGTTTCTGTCAGCATCTTCAGCTACCGGGCTCATGGAAGGCTTTTTGCGAAATTGCACGGCACAAAAGAATCTTTCCTGTGTCTGCGGCGCATTTTCCTTCCGCTGGCATGAGATTGCTCTTGCCAATGGCATCAAGGCCGATCAGATCACCGTCGACTGGGGACAACCCTACAACTACGAGGCCATTGACAAGGCTCTTGCAACCGGCCAATACGATACGATCACGACAGTGTACAACGAAACCTCGACCGGGGTTGTGAACGACCTCGAACTTCTTTCGAAGATCATTAAAAAGTATCCGAACGTGATCTGGGGTGTTGACGCCGTCTCCGGATTGATGGGGGCAAAGATCGAAACAGAGCGTCTTGGGATAGATTTCCTTGTTGCTTCTGTGCAGAAGTGTTTTGCGCTTCCACCTGGTCTTGCGATTGCTGCCATTGCGCCGCGCGCCATGGATCGCGCCAAAACCATACCGGTTCGTGGCTTCTATTTTGACTTCCTGGATTACGCTAAATACGATGCCAAAGATCAGACGCCGGCTACACCGGCAGTCAGCATGATTTACGGTCTGGATGCACAACTGGATCGCATCATGAAAGAAGGTCTGGATAACCGTTTTCAGCGGCATCATGCGATGGCGGAGCGGGTTCGCGATTGGGCCGAGAAGCATTTTGCCTTGTATCCACCGCGCTCTGCGTCGTCCGAGACTGTTACATGCATTAAGAATACGCGCTCACTCAACGTCAGTGATTTGAATAAAAAGCTTGCTGAGCGCAATCTTCATATCTCGAATGGCTACGGCGATCTCAAAGAAAAGACTTTCCGCATTGCTCACATGGGCGAGTTGACCATGAAGGATATTGATGAGGTTCTTGGTGTCATCGAAGAAATCTGGCAGCTGGATGGAGGGAAGAAATCCGGCGCCAAGTGTTGTTCAAACTGTTAGGCTGTGGCCTTTCGCTTTTTCCAATCATCCGAAAGTATAGAATCCGCTCCCTGGAACACGGGGGGCGGGTTTATTTTAACGGGACAAAGGTTGGATTGTGCTTGAACCCCTGATTATAAATGATTCACTGGTTATTCCGACGGCCTGTATTTCATGGACAGCGGTTCGCTCATCTGGCGCCGGCGGGCAAAATGTAAACAAGGTATCTTCGAAGATCGAGCTCAGATTCGACCCGGAAGCCTGTCAGGCACTTCCGGAGGAAGTCCGAATCCGCCTGTGCAATCTTGCCAGAAATCGTCTTGATGCCGAGGGAAAACTGATCATCGTCAGCCAGGCAAGCCGTGATCAGCGGCGAAACCTTGAAACAGCTCTTGAACGGTTGCGTGAAATGATTCTGAAGGCTCTCGAAGTACCCAAAACGCGCCATCCGACGCGTCCGACAAGGGCTTCCAGGACACGTCGTCTCGAAGGAAAACGAATCGTAGGCATTCGCAAACAGACTCGCCGCGGTTCAGCTGATGAAGAATGATCCGATAGGATTTGCCTTCACAATGATTGGCGAAGTGCCGATGTTCTTACCATACAAGGTTTGCCGGAAATGCCATGCCTCGTAATTTATTTGCGATAGGCTGGTTACGGTAGTTGTAAGGAGGTTGCATTCAATGAAAACCCGTCGTCACCCCGTTATGCGTTTTCTGTCTGTATTTCTTGCACTGGCATGTTCTTCATTCCTCACCGGATGTGGTGGCGGAGGGGGAAGCGGAGGCGGAAACTCGCCAGTCGGGCCAGGACCTACCCCGTCCGGTGTAACCGCGATTGAGGGATATGTCAGCCAGACTTCGATTTCGGCTTCTTTGCGCGCAGATATAGGCACTGCACTTGCCCGACCGTTGACGGGGGCTTCATGCAATCTGATTGCATTTGATGCCCAGGGTGGAGAGCACGTCATTGCGGAAGCTGTAACAAATGAGCGTGGCTTCTATCGTTTTGCGGGTGTTCCTGATATTTATGGCCGACGCAATCTGATCATTCGAGCTCGCAGCTCGGGCGGTGATTTAGAGGGTGTACAGCCGATTATAAAAATCGGAGCATCTGTTCGCGCTCCCACTCTCGATCCTGATTCCGGACTTAACGCGACGATCGTTCGCCGCGCCGCACGTCAGGGCAAACAGGCTGACCTGAATCTCGGTGAGATCATGTCGCTTCTCCCGGGGAAAACGCTTGCCGGTCTCAAGAGCCAGGCGAAACTTGATGAGATCGTCGATGATTTCATCGCTCGCGATCAGGCCCGACATGATAAGCTCGGCGGCAGTGCCGATACGCTTGCATCATATGCGTTCGATCTTCAGCAGAGTATCCAGGAACGCATAGAGCAGGGTTTGATCACTCCTGATGAGGCCTGGAAGACATTTGATCGCAAACTTGCGGCTCGCGCCCAGGAACTCGGCATTCCGGCTGACAAACTTAAGGCTCTCGATGATCTTGATCAGGCGATGATTTTCGAGCCTGCAGCAACTACGATGCAATCTGCTCCTGGCTTTGCTGGTGACTTTGAGAAAATTGAACTGGAGCGTTTGCGTGAGCGAAGTTTGCGCATGCTGGACACAATTGCCGCTTCGATGAAGGTTCTTGTAGCGGATTCTTCATCATTTGCCGGCTTTTTTGGCCTTGTCGAGACGCTCAAAAAACGTTTGGAAACGATCACTTCAACAAGTGAAGTCTACCGGCTCATCAAAGATGCCGGTATCGACATGGTCGCTTTTACGGAATATCTCAGTCGCGCCCTTCTTCAGGTGAAATTCACTCCGGAACTTGTCTCTGAAGTATTTAAGATAAGTCTTCCCGAGTTTGGCTTCGGTTATGCCTGTCGACTCGATAATTCCTCCACGACGCCTGTTTTGAAAGGTAATGTGTCCGGCGCCAATGTGTCTTCGAGTGATCCTGCCGTTCGTGTAAAGGTATTTATTGATCAGCAGGATAGTTTTCTCGCAGGTCTGATGAAGGCTATCCGTGCCGTTGCCGCTAAATCTGCCATCACGCTGACGGATGAACAGACGAAGGCTGTAGCCTGGATAATCTGGGCACGTTCACCAGAAAATCTTAATTTTCCCGCGCCTCCGACACCGCCCACCGATCCATCGAAGCCCGATACTAATTCCTCGGAATTTTCTCTTTCTGGCAGCGTTTCCGCTCTTGCAACCCAGAAGACTGTTGCCGGATTCACGTTTACGCACTCGCTTGATGCTACCAATGTCGGGTACATCTCCGCAGGCGGCGTCGTCGCCATGGGAGCGCCCTCCAAACCTGTCGGCGGAACAGTCACAACAACACAACCGCTTGCCTGGCTTTCGGCTAAAACTGCATTTGCAACACTGAAAGTGGCGAGTGATGGGAGCAAGACGATTGCCACTATGACGCTGACAGATCTCACAGCATTCGAATGCGTTGAAGTTACCGGATACCTGGCTACGAAGACGACCTTTGTTCCCGAATCATACGATGGGTACCAGCCGATGCCAATGCCGGTTCCGAAGAATGATCCGTTCATCACGTCGGGAGGGGTGGTCAGTACACAGAGTTCATCAGGTTCTTCAATGCCAGGCAGTTCGGGAAGTGCGACGGCCATGCCGGGAGTCGTTATGCCCTCCTTCAGTCCCGATCCGCTATATATTGTAGTCACCGGTGCGGTTATTTTGCCGCCATCCCCTGCATCACCACAGTATTTTAAAGGTGCCGAGGGCCGTATCATTCAGCCTCAGACAAATGGAATCGCGGTTTCGGGCCTCTTTCTCTTCGAGACCGTCGATCCTGCTTCCCCCTGTAACGGAGCCGTTTTGAAGCCTGCGTTTCTGGATTTCGAAGATAAGCGGTTCGTCAAACTCGATGAATGGGTTGGGAAACAAGTTCGATTAAGCGGGACTCTTATTTCAGGGCAAAATCAGACCAAGGAATTTCTGCTTGAGCTCATCGAATCAGCGCTTTGAGCGTTGTGTCTCCACGGATGAAAATGAAGTGCCGGCGTATTAAAAAAATGCCATTCATTTGAGAGTCATAAGTTGTTCAATCGCCCGTCAGACAATAATCGTTTGACGGGCGGTTTTGTTTTATCTGTTCGGAAAGTAAAGATTTTCCCGTGAAATCGAGATTTTTTTTGTATTTCGAGGTAGAATGTTTCGAATTGTAAAGACCAAACATAACTGGCGGGAGAATCTCATGGTTAGAAAACCTGTTATGAATATCACTTTTTGGGGAGTGCGCGGAAGCGTCCCTGCGCCTTTGACTGCCCGCCAGATTCGCGAAAAGCAGATAGCTTTGATCGAGCGCATTATTAAGGATGGCGGGACGAAAAAAATATTCGGTGCCGCTTCCGCAAATGAGGCCATTGAAGAGTATCTCAAGAGTCTTCCACCCTCTCTTTCCGGAACTTATGGCGGAGATACAACCTGTGTTGAAGTGCAGGTGGCGGATGCACCGCTGATCCTTATCGATGCGGGAACCGGCATACGTCATTTAGGTCGTGAAATCATGCGTCGATTAATTGCCAGAGAGCATGTCAATCCGCTCTGTTGCGATGAACGTACGAAACACGATATTCATCTGTTTTTTACGCATTTCCACTGGGATCACCTGCAGGGTTTCCCATTTTTCGCACCCGGTTTTCTGGCCGGAAACAATCGAATGAATGTTCATTTCTATGGCAAGAAGACCACTCAGCAACGCCTGGCTGATGTTCTGTCCGGACAGCAGGAATGCCCTAATTTTCCTGTTGCCTGGGATGACATGCCCTGCGATCGTTTCGCCCATGAGCTGCACAGGCTTGATCGCGAAACTCTCCATGTTGGAGCTGCGACTATTACCTATCAGGAGCTTACCCACCCGGATGCAGTCTTTGCTTACGCCATAGAGGCAGCCGGCCACAAATTTACGTTTGCAACTGATACCGAGCACAAATCAGTTCCGGATAGTCGCCTGATAAATATTGCAAAGGGCTCTACCGTTTTGTATTACGATGCCCAGTATGCCCCGGAAGACTATGTGGGAACAAAAGGTTCGGTTACCGGGAATACGCCCAAGTTTGACTGGGGTCACAGTACATACGAGTGGGGGGTGCGCACTGCGTTGGAAGCGAGTGTCCCGATTCTCATTCTTGGACATCACGAACCGGCTCGCGATGATTTTCAGCTGGAAGAACTTCTGGTTCGTGCTCAGGCATATTCCCGGAAAATGCTTTCACTGCCTGAAAACAAAGGAAAGCAGCTTACTGTTAAGCTTGCTCAGGACGGCCACCAGGAAATTCTCGCCTGAACCCCTCTGATTCCGCTTTTATCTGAGTTGCCTTCCTGATTCGTCATTTATCCGACGCATGACTACCAAGGAAGACTAAATATTCACGACCCTCTACGCCAAGCGAGATTCCGCATATTCGTTCGGAATGACAAACAATAATGTCTGCGGTATTTTCCATTTTTTCCGGTTTTTATCTGTGTTCATCTGTGTCTATCCGTGGTTAATTCTTTCGGTCTTTTCCGGTCTTTATCTGTGTTCATCTGTGTTTATCTGTGGATAATTCTTTTCGGTCTTTTCCGGTTTTTATCTGTGGTTAACTTTTCCTGGGCCGGAATGAACGATTATTTTCTACGGCTGCTTTGTCCCCAGACTGTCCACTGATCACCGCTCGCGATGATTTTGAATTCCGGACCAGATGGCGCCCATGTTCCCCATCCAAGTTTTACAGCGACCCTGCCATCGATGAAGGCCGCATACAAGCCTTGTTCGGCCTTTTCTATCTTCAGCACGCTTCCACTGGTTATACCGTAGTCGCGGCGAATATCCATGAGTTGTTTGATCTGGGTCTTGAGGTTCCAGTCGTAGACGTGTTCCCAGAATACGCACGGAATGCCGGGATGAGTCAGGATATACGCATATCCCTGCATGACCTTGTCATGCGGGAATGGCCAGATATTTTGCTGAGAACCTGTGTCGTGATTGTCCAGGAAGGTCACGGCTCGCTCAGGCCACCAGCCGATCAGTCCTGTCGCCTTGCCGTCTTTGTCACGCAAACGACCGTATTCGCCCTGTACCGCAACCTGAAGGATGCCCTTTGTGGTGACGTCGAATGCTGTGCAGACGGTTCCGGCCTTGTTCAGATAATCACATAGGCGCTGACGATGAGCGTTTTGATCCCAATTGAGATTGCTGCCATCGAAAGACATGTCGGTAAAATATTCGGCAACCGAGAAAGGTGAGTCGGTGCCTTTGTCAAAGATAGCCACGTACTTTGCGTCGTATCCGCGGGCAAAATCATATCGCCATCCGCCGTATCCCAGCTTCTTCAGCCAGTTCATATATGCGATAATATCCTGCTGGACTTGTACATTGGCGTGATCCAGATCTGGCGCAGGGCCGAAATTGTCTCCGGAATCAGGTCCGCCTGTGCCGGCGTATTCTCCGCGAACGATGGCCGATTGGTCCCAGTGGGCCAAACCGGACGGAAAGTCATACTGATTCCAGACGCCGTTTGAATCCTGCTTCCCGGCACAACGATGGTTTGCTACAATGTCCGCGAGCGGAGTGACACCGGCTGTTTTTAGCTGTTTCAATGCGTCTGTCAACTCATCTTTTGTGCCGTAAAATGTAGGTTTGCCTGGCGCACCGAGATCATAATAATCGCCGGGCATGTAGCCTTGTGGGGAAACGGATCGACAGACCGGGGGAAGCCATGCGAGCGTGAAGCCCATCTTCCCGAGTTCGTCGGCCTTTTCTCCTATCAGAGTGTACCATTTCCCCGGCACTCCGTCTTTCATCGAGTTCCAGCCGAACATCTGAATCATGACATCTCTTCCTGTTGAACGGGTGGCGGCTTGTGCCGTCGAAACGAAGAGAAGCGCCAGAATGATCAGGCAAACGATCACTGCGCCCGAATGTTTTATTATACGGGGCCCGGCGTTTTGCTGTGTCATGAAATATTTTCCTCGCTTTTGATACGATTTCTGATCGACGGTTTCGTTAATTGTAACAGCTTTTTTCATTAGTGACACTAGTCGCTTTCAACTGTGCCGTGGACTGGGCAAACGATTCTGACATCTCCGGGGGTGCCATGCCCGCTTAATATGCACCCGGTCTCCGGTCTTGAAATAGGCGATTTGAGGTATTGGCCGGAGATCAGGACTTTTTCTACATCTGGTCCGTAATAACTCAGCATGGATGTATTGTCCATGTTATACATTTCGATGGCGCCTAAAACAACACGCATATTTGCATAGCAGGCTTTTTCATGACTTGCCTCGTGCGGGCGCCGGAAATTGGGCATGGCAATTGCCGCGAGAATCCCGATAATTGCGATAATAATGCCACAACCTATCAAATCGGGCTTTTTCTGGGAGGATTCGACTTCCCGGCCCGGGAAAAACAAAAGCTGATCGATGTCTGCGCCTGGTTCTTCGATTTCAAAGCCGCAGGAACGACAGAAACGATTTGTCTCAGAGGCGGCGGCTCCACATCCGCTGCAGAAGCGGTCTTTGAGAAAAACTGACATGCGAACTACTCCCGTACATTACTTGTGAATACTGGCCTATCCAATAATACCACTAAGTCAAGAGCATCAAACAGAGTTTTATGGAGTTTTTCCGCAGATGAAAGCGTCCTTGTTTATTATCTGCGAAAACCTGTGCAATCTGCGAATATATACCCGGCAGACCAAACCAGAGTCTTTATGTTTCGGTCTGATAAGAAGAGCCCCGGCCTTCATTTGACTCCCTCCAAAATGACATTTATACTGACGCAGTGCAAACGCAGATTCCGATTCATCGTAATGACTCCGGAAGAACATCTTTTCATCATTTCTTCCATAGACTGGAAGAACATCTTTTCATCATATACAAAGGTGTATTGAATTTTGTTTTATCGGGCGGGTTTGAAACCCGCCCCTACGAAAATTATGACCGAATACATAAACAGATTTCATTGCGCTTCCGTATAGCTTCCATGGAATCTTTTTGCGCCTGTATGCGCGCTTTTTCGCGATCAACCAGGCATTGCGGAGTATGATTTTTTTCTCAGGTCTTGGAGTTCGCGAGCGATTCATCATACTTCTGTTACTCGCGATTTTACCCGTGTCCGGACTGATGCTTTATCGTGGTTTGAGTGATCAGGAGCACAGACTGGCCCACATGCACGATGATGCCAGACAGATAGGCCTTATGACAGCCGACCGGATCGGGGAAGTGATCGAAGCCTCACGACAGTTCCTCACGGCTCTGGCGCATAATAAAATTATATCTGATATGGATGCACCTGCCTGCAAATCTTATCTTGCGGAGTTGTCATCACATTACCCGTTTTATGCCAATATTGCAGTCGCACGCTCTGATGGTGAAATAATCGCAAATTCAGTGTCCATAACAGGTGTCGTCAACTCCATCGGGCAACCATGGGCCGTTCGCTTGCAACGAGAGCGGGATTTTGTCATTGGTGATTTTCAGATCGGCCGGGTTACTAAAAAACCCGGAATCAATTTTGCTTGTCCCTTGCCCAATCAACCTGGTAATGCCTCTTTGGCTGCGGTCTTTCTATCCCTCAACCTCGATTTACTGCACAAAATCACGGCTCAAATACCTGTTCCTGAGGATGCCGTCATCGCAGTCAATGACTCTAACGGAGCTATCCTGAGCCGCCATCCCGATCCAAACCGTTGGCTGGGCGAACATCAGCCCTTCATTAAACAGCTTTACACTAATTCTGACCGGGATAAATCCTTTTTTGAAGGCACGGGAGTTGATGGCGTTGAGCGCCTCTATCACTTTGCCCAAGTGCCTAACAGCAATGGACAGATGTCTGTTACTGTGGGATTTTCGAAAAAGCAGGTTCTGGCTGAGGCTCGCTGGGAACTCATGTCCAACATGCTTTATCTGCTGGTTTTCACTATGGTTGCATTGCTGATGGCATGGCAGACAGGGGCTAAAATGCTGATCAGTCCACTGAGATCGGTTATTCAGACGGCGCAACAATTTGGAGCTGGCAGCATGTCTGCGCGCACGTCAGACCTGGGCGGCCCACCTGAACTGATGCAGCTGGCGCAAACCTTCAATATCATGGCGGACTCGATACAGAAAAACGAGGAAGAGGTCCGTCAGCTAAATGCCGGATTGGAACAAACGGTTCGGGAGCGAACGGCCAGCCTGGAGTCGCTCAATGAGGAGCTGCGTCTCAGTGAAGATCGGTATCGTATCGTCGCCGAATTCACACACGACTGGGAATACTGGAGAGCGCCGGATGGTAAGATCTTATATATGTCACCTTCGTGCGAACGGATCACAGGCTACTCGGCCGCCGAATTTATGAATAATCCCAGCCTGCTATTGCATATCACCCATCCGGAAGATCGTTCAATGATTGAACACCATTTGTCGTTGAATAATACATTGCATGATGATGATGCTGAAATTGATTTCAGGATAATCCGCCGCGATGGGCAGACGCGCTGGATCGGCCATGTTTGCAGGAGCGTATCAGGTCAGATGAACGAGTTTCTTGGTCGTCGCGCCAGCAATCGCGATACGACGGAGCGACAGCTATCCCAGCAGGAACTCGCCGAATCACTTGATCTGAACCGTAAGATCGTCGCGCTATCCACCATGGGGATTGCGGTCTATAAAGCCTCCGGAGACTGCATTTTCGCCACTGAAACGATGGCCCGCATAGTAGGCGCAACGATCGAAAGCCTGAATCAGCAGAACTTCAGAACCCTCGAATCATGGAAAAAGTCCGGCCTGCTTAATCTGGCGGAAACGGCCTTGGCCGGCTCTGGAACCTACTCTTTTACCAAACATATAATAACCACATTTGGCAAGGACTGCTGGTTGGATTGCCATATGGCATCTTTCGTCAGTAAAGGTGAGACAAACCTCCTGTTCATGATTGCTGACGTTACGGAAGAAAAACGATTGTCTCAGGATCATGATTTCTTTTTCAATGTGGCCCTGGACATGATCTGCATTGCAACACTCGATGGCTACTTCAAACAGGTGTCACCCTCATGGAGTCAGACACTCGGCTGGTCTGATGCGGAATTGACGAGCCGCCCTTACCTGGAGTTCGTGCATCCCGATGATTTGCAATCTACTATGGAAGCGGCAGGTCAGCTCGCACAAGGGATCAGCGTTGTCGGATTCGACAACCGATATCGCTGCAAGGACGGGAGCTATCGCTGGTTGTCGTGGAGGACGTCCGTTTCTGTGGAGCAAGGTCAGGCTTATGCCGTTGCCCGCGATATTACCGATCGTAAGCGTCAGGAACAGGAACTACAGGAAGCCAAGCGTCAAGCCGAAGAAGCCACGCGTGCCAAGAGCGAGTTCCTGGCGAACATGAGTCATGAGATCAGAACTCCCATGAACTCGATACTTGGTTTTTCCGAAATGCTTGTCGGCCAGATCGCCGATCCCAGGCTGCAGGGGTTTCTCTCAATAATCCGCTCCAGTGGAAAAACACTGCTTGCCCTTATCAATGATATTCTCGATCTTTCAAAGATCGAGGCGGGCCAGATGAGTATTCAGTGTGCTCCCATCGACATCAGAGCACTGTTATGCGAAGTCGAGTCGATTTTCAAGCCCAAGTGTTCAGAGCACAACATCGAGCTCGAATTGAAAATGCCATCCGATCTTCCATCAGCGCTCTTACTCGATGGCGTACGGCTTCGCCAGGTATTATTCAATCTGATGGGCAATGCCGTGAAATTTACCCATCACGGCTCCATAACGCTCGGAGTGGATGTGCATCATATAGAGAACCCCGAAGATGAATCCGTCATCGAATTCATTTTCTATGTAAGAGACACTGGTATTGGCATTCCCCAGGATCAACTGGATATCATTTTCAAAGCATTTCAGCAGCAGAAGGACCAGGTTCACGCAAAGTATGGCGGTACAGGTTTGGGCCTTACCATCAGCCGCCGTCTGGTCGAAATGATGGGCGGCCGCCTGGAAGTCGTCAGTGAACCTGGAGCAGGATCAGAATTCCGTGTCATTTTGTCAAATGTGGAAATAGCAATGAGCACGACTTTGTCCGAGGAAGCATCTCAGCAGAAGTTTGATTTCAAATTTCAAAACCGCCGGGTGCTCATTGCTGACGATATTGCTCATAACAGGGATATGCTCAAAGCCATGCTTGATGTCTCAGGCATAACGGTGGCCGAGGTCACCAATGGAGCTGAGGTTCTCGATGCTGTTGCCAGGCAGCGGCCCGATCTGATCATCATGGATATCAGGATGCCTGTTATGGATGGCTATGAAGCCGCTCGACGCCTTAAGTCTAATCCAGATGTCCGGGATATTCCCATTATTGCCGCCACCGCGTCGGTATTGGGTGTCGCTGAACAGAACGCTCTAACCGCCGGATTCAACGGGTATCTGCGCAAACCAGTATCGCGCGCACAACTCTTGCCGTTGGTTGCCCGTCTGGTTGGTGATGCCGTTAGCCCGGCTACATCACCTGAATCGTCATTTCCGTCACAAAAATTTCCGGATCGTATGACTTGTAAGGATTCACCGCAGCTGCTGAAAGTTCTGCGTGAGGAAATTATTCCGGCATGTGCCGAATTACAGTCCAAGATCTTTGTCTCACGAATCCGCGATCTGGGTATTCGTGTGAAGGCTTTGGCGACGGAACATAATGACCAGGTGCTGATTGACTGGGTAAAACAGCTCATGCATTTTGTCGAGAGCTATGACACGGTAGGGATCACACGTACACTTAACGGTCTGAAAAATCTCCTGCCAAAGCCTCAGTCAGAACCAGATATCACATAGGAGAGCGATCATGAATGAGACGCAAAAACCTTTGGTGTTGATCGTTGACGACACCTCCGATAATATTTCGCTCCTTGCCAGTATTCTGGGTACCGATTATGAGATCGCCATCGCTACAAATGGGACTCAGGCGTTGGAAATGGTGGGGGACACGCCGCCAAACCTGATTCTTTTGGATGTCATGATGCCTGATATTGACGGATACGAGGTTTGCAGACGATTGAAGAAAAACATGGCGACGCACATGATCCCGGTTATTTTTCTGACCGCAAAATCGGAAGTGGATGATATTGTCAGAGGATTCGATGCCGGTGGCGTGGACTATGTTACCAAACCATTCCAGACAGCGGAACTGAAAGCCCGGGTGAAAACCCATATCCAGTTTCAGCAACTCAAAAGCCTGCTTGCCATATGCGCTTACTGTAACAAAATCCGCGATGGCGAAGACTGGAAGAAAGTTGACGTCTACATAAGAGAGAAAACCGGGACTGATTTCTCTCACGGCATTTGTCCATCCTGCTACGAGAAGGTCGTTATGGAACTGAAAAAGCAGGAGACTATATAATAAAGACCCGAAGATCATTCGCGTCAGCCCATGACTACCAAAGAAGACTAAATACACGACTCTTTACGCCAAGCGAGATTCCTCACATGCGTTCGGAATGACAAACAATACTGTCTTTTCGACCGAAGGGAGAAATCTCAACTAACCGGTTAGCATCCTTTGTTAATCATGCATCAGTCCTTCTCTGGGTCCAGGGTCGAGCTATCTTCGTTCTCCGGAGGGCAATCATTTGAAGGATCGGCATTATTCTTATCACCCTTATTAACTGACTTTGTGTGATTCGAAGAGATTGCCTTGATAGGTTCGGCTTCGAGAATGAAGTTCGAAAGCATGCGTTTTAAATCTTCCGAAACCATTGTGAGATGCTTGGTAACTTTTGCAAGCTCCTGAATATTGTCTTTCTGTTTTTCAATAGAGATCAATACTTCGTCGACTTCGCTGGTTGTCGTTTTTGTCGTTAAAGAAAGGCTCTCGATAGCTGTCGAAACAGCCTCGATGTTTTTACTCTGCTCGCCGCTGCTCTTGCTGATATCCTGGACCATGACATTAACGCTTTCACTGGCCAGGCCAATTTCGTCGAGCAATATGCCTGCGCGATTGATTATGCTGACTCCCTCCTGGACTTTTTCTTTTCCCTGGTTCATTTCCTGAACTGCCTTATTCGTCTTGTGCTGGATCTCGCCAATCAGAGAGCCAATTTCTTCGGCGGCTTTGGCACTTTCCTCGGCCAGCTTCTTCACGTTTGCCGCAACAACTACAAAACCTTTTCCCTGTTCTCCGGCGCGAGCAGCCTCAATTGCTGCGTTTAAGGCAAGAAGGTTGGTTTGACGTGAGATGGCGGTGATTGTCAAAACAATTTTTCCGATGCGACGTGACTGACCTTTCAATTCTTCAAGAACTCGCGAAGAATCTCCGACAGCGCGTTCAATTCCCTTGATCGTAGCTGAAGCCTCGCGAACTGATTCCATGCCCTGGGTAGCCTTTAACCTGTTCTGAACGGACTCATCATATGCTCTCGATGACCGCTTGGCTACGAGTTGGGCCGTAGCCGATATTTCCTGGATTGCTGCCGCTGTTTTCTCAAGCATTAGAGCAGACTGTCTGGATGCTTTGGTGATACGTTGCGTATTGCCAAGAATCTTCTGGATCGACTCGTTTTCCATACCTGTAGCTTCCGCAATCTGGTTGGCCATGGAAAACAAACGATTAATGACGTCCTGGACCTGCAAAAGCAAACGCTGGATATATGCTATGAACTTGTTGAATCGCTCGGAAACTTCGGCGAGCTCGTCGCGGCCGAGAATGAACAGGCGTCGTGTCAAATCGCCGCGGCCACGTGAAATTTCTTCCAGACCACCGGAAACATTTTGAATGGATTGCACAACACCCCTGATGACCAACATGGTGACCACGGTTATGAACATCAGTCCGAAAATAATCAAAAACATCGAAAATTCCTGGGCCTTATCTAAGGTTGCGAGCGTTCCTTTAGTATCGACGACCGTTAGCAAGACCCAACTGGAATTACGAATGGGAGAAGAAACAACCAGAAGATTCGAATATTGATCCTGAAGAAACTCCTCAACATTGCTGACCGAGTCAGTGATCTTCATGGCGACTTCTTTTGTTTTCTTGTCTTCCTCAAATTTTTGACGCAAAAACGGCTCGTCTACATTCGTGAAGATATTGCTTTGTGGATCGAGAACATATTTCATTTCTTTATGAGCGAGGTAAAAACCGCGTTGAGATTGTTCAGAGCTGAGAATAGCCGTTCTCCCCGAAGGATCAAGTATGCCGGGGATATTCTGAAATGGAATCTCCAGATCGACTCCAACCATTACCACCCCGATCAGCTTGCCGTCACTGACAACCGGTTTACCCATAAAACAAACACGCGCTGACTGATCGTCCTCGTCTATCGTTATTACGGGAGAACGAAAAACATCGTCATAACTGATGCTTGCAATCGAAAGATCTTTAATGAATGAATCGATTGATTCAGTCGCACTGGAAAGAGTCTTGCCGCTTTTTCCGAGATGAAGAATATACTCTTTATCAGGAGACAGAACGATGATCTGCTTTATGCCTTCTCTGGCACCATCCTTATCGCTGGAGTCGGCTTCAGTTAACCCGGAGAGAATGCCGATTACAGCGGACTGCCATTGATGAGTCTCAGGAGCGGAAGGGCGCTCCTTACTCCATGAACAATACTGGATCATGGAGTCGAGTTTCGCGATGTACACAGCCTTTGCCGCAAAACTGTCGAGATACTGCGCTATTCGTGCGGATTCCGCGTCTAGAATAGCCTGAATCTGCAGGGGAATCTGCAATTTGACGGTTTCCCGAATTTTTTTCGTGCTGAACAGATTCAAGCCCAGCAACAGTGTTGAAACGAACAACATTGTTATGAACAGCCGGGTTTTTATCTTGAACCCTGAGAGCAGATTCATGCACTCATTCCTTCCACGAAACCGCGTTAGCGGGTGAACGGTAACCCACGATCAATCGTGTCCCGGAATCCGGATGCTCTCGCCACCCTTGAACTTTTTCCGTTTGCCGAAATCATTAATTTCGCATAGATCGGCAGTAGTAACCTTATAGCGGTGAGCAATTCCGGATATGGTGTCCCCCTTCGCAGCCTTTATCAGCTTGCTTCCACGCATCAATCTGGCGCGCCGTTCCTTGGCCTGCCGAATGTGTTCGAGGCGAACCCGCTTTGCTTCCTCGACTTCTCGCGAATACTGGAGATAACCGGTATCGTATCCCTGCTGGATATTTCCTTCAAGAAAGTCCTTAATACCCTGGTATATTGCCTGCGCGATTCGTTGCCGGCCATTGACGTCCTTCAGATACCAGGCATCGGTAGTATTCGACATATAGCCGACCTCAACCAGCGCCGACGGCATTGCTACTGAATGCAAAACCCGGAAGCCGGCGCGTTTAACTCCGCGGCTGGGAAGCCCTGGAATAGCCCGACTGAGGTGTGTCTCCACTTTATCCGCGAGCTGACGACTCCTGAACATGACTGATGCCTGTTTTTCAACGAGCTCCTTTTTGGCTTGGTCACTGTGGGGAACTGCGCTCACGCCGCCGATTATATCCTGTTGGTTTTCCGCATCGACAAGCTTTCGTTCCGCTTCGCCCACGGCACCCTTGGGAGACTCATAATATATTTCGATTCCACGAACACTATGACGCGAGTTGTAATTTGCATGCACACTTACAAAGGCATCAGCGCCAGCCTGCTCGGCGATTTGGGATCGACGCTGCAGCGGGATGATGTAATCCCCGGAACGAGTCAAAACTGCCCGATAAGCCGGATCTCGATCAAAATACGCTTTGATAAGTTTTCCCATGGAAAGAACATAATCTTTTTCTATAATTCCATTGTGACTCGCGCCCGGGTCTTCTCCGCCGTGTCCCGGATCGATCACCACAATTTTCACGTTTTGTGATTTCAGGCGGCTTATTTCTGCAACCTCTTCTTCCCGTCGCTGTGTACTCGCCGCCGCAGGCTCGGACAGGAATATGACGATCCGGTCAGGTTTGCTGGGCGGAGTTTGTGGCAACAGGAATGTGCGAAACTGGATTCCGGCGGGAACCCGAAAAAATATCCGGACGAATCCGCTTGCTCGTTCCTGGACCGTCAATGTAGAAATGAAGGCGTTGTTCAGCGCGTAATTCTGTCTTCCCGGCCGGAAACTGCCACCCTCGATGTCGAAATACAGTGTCCCGTCATCCAGGGTTCCAACCGCGGAAACCTTTGGGGTCCAGCTCAAATCGAGCACGATCTGAGCTTCTTCCGGACTTTGCCAGAATCGGATGTCTGTAATGCGATGGTCGTCGGCAGCGGAAACTGGTCCGCATAAGAATAGCGACACACAAATGGCGAGCAGGCAACGCGTGAAAAAGTAAATTTTGCGATACAACGGATTCGACATGGGCGGGTCCACTCCTTGGAAGGGCGAAGGCTGCTTCCCTTCCGGTTTCCGGAGGGGGAAGTATAGCAGAATTTGCGGGAATACTAAAGGACTAGGGCAATTTCACTAAGTTTGGATTCAAACAATTAGTTATCGTCTTCTTCGACGATGAATATGATGGTTTGACGAAAAAGGCCGGAAAACCAGTTATGGATTTCCGGCCTTATTTGATGCGTGGGATTTCTTCAATAGGTTCCGTTCAGCTTGTCCTGTGCCTTAATTGCCGACGGGGAATTTGGAAACCGGTTAACAACCTCATGGTAACAATTTCGTGCGTTATACATGTCGCCGAAAAACTCATAGCTTTCGCCGGCCAGATACAAGGCCTCCGGAGCCCATTCATGATATCCGAATCGAGACGCGAAATCGCTGAAATCTCTGGCTGCTCTCTGGAAATAATCACGTTGCATTGCATCTCTTTTGGCGAAATTGTATTCGCACCACGCCAGAGAATAGCAGGCCTCCGGGAGAAGCTCAGATGCCCCGTATGTGTGCTTGAATGTGGAGAAAACCTGCATGCCGCTATAGTAATCGCACAGATCAAGGTAGACCTTGCCCTTCCAGAGCATTGCATCATCGGCAAGTGGTGAGCCGGGATACTGCTTCAGGAGTCGGTCGAAATAAGCGATTGCGTTGTCGTAATTTCCGAGAACAAGTTCGTTATGACCGCGATCATACAGCTCCTGGTCGGAGAGTGAGTATGGTGGCTGGTTTGGCGGACCCGACGGGCCACTCGGCGGCTCGTTGGGCGGTCCATTTGGTGGTTGGTTCGGCGGAACCGGCGGCCCATTTCCAATGAGGGCGGTCAGACGCTCCCAGGCCTGCTGATGTACATCAGAACCAGGAAATTCATTTACGACTTTGCGATATGCAATGATGGCATCCTGCTTATCTTCAATACTTTCATAGGCGCTGCCCAGCGAATACCATGCATTGTCGAGCCATTCACTGTGATGATATCGGCCTATGAATGAGCGAAATTCACTGATTGCTCCCATATAATCTTCGAGAGTCATGATGCAGAACCCGATATCATATGCTGCCTCGTCGACTTTGCTGTACGAAGAATACTTACTCACTACACGTCTATACATCTCGGTTGCATCAGAAAAATTGTCATTCTTCTTGTAAGACTCTGCGCTGGTAAATGCGCTTTCCCCAGCCCGCGAGTCGAATGGAAACTGCTCAACGAGTCGGCGAAGTGTGTCTCCGGCCGTGGCGAAATCTCCGCTCTGATATGCTTTCATGCCAGTCTGATATAGCTGATCCGCTGTTGCATATCCGGGAGTGGATGGTGACTTCAGCGAATTCGAACGATTCTGCGCTGAATACCTTGGGTTAAGCCGTGGATTGTCAGAAATATCGGTCTGCCCGGAATCCGAACAGGTTTGATGAATCAGGGCATTCCCCTGGATACCATTATCGCAAGACCGTTCGGCACCAGCGGCAAAAACCGCCCCTGTTGCCGCCAGTGCCAGCGCTGTCAAAAATACAGTCTTATTCATCATGGTTTGCCAACTCCTTCAATCTGCCCGATCGGATCAGCGAGCCTCGCAGGAATCGGTTGAACTGATGCCGACGCCATGCAAATAATGGAGGATTCCGGTGCTATTCACCGTTTTTTCCCGCTGTTATAAAGATCGGTATTATCGCAGACAAAATAAACCTCTAAATTAACTTCTGTGCTAGCTTTCTTTTACTTGCTATCAACCTTTTGATTCTTGAGCCTCTGTGAGTCATCAGTCGTGTTTTTTGTGTTCCTGCTTTGGTGTTCCGAACCCGAGAAATCCCAGGAAGCCAAGGAACCCAAGAAATCCAGGATTCCCGTTCAGATATGCTGGGACGGCCAGGAAACTAAGAAATGACAGATATCGAAGTTTAGACAAATCCATAACTGGTCACCTCTCTATCTTGGACTCAACGGTACAATAGCTTGCATTATAACTTTAACATCGAACCCGATGCAAGTACATTTCGAAGTCACAGGATAGATGCGTCAGTTTCCCGCTCTACGGCAGTTTCGCCGTCGAAATCAGGCTTGCCGTCACCTATATCCTTTTTGTCGGCAGATTTTTTGGCGCGCGCTTCGGCTCTTTCATTTTTGCCCTTGAAGAAAAAGAAGATCATCAGCGCAATCGGAACTGCGAGATACCAGAAGAAAAATGACTCGGTGCTTCCGATGCCTGACGGATTCATGTCCGGCATCCAGCGGTTGCGATCAAGATTCCAGATGATCAACATGAAGGCCGTCCAGACAAACAGAAAATTCGGAATGCCTTCCGCCGCGCTCATCCAGCCAAGACCGTTCGTGCGATCAGGAGTGAACGGGTAGAACAGATTATTACCCATGAATCCGGTTGAGTCCTCGACGATGTGAACCAATGATCCGCAGAAAATGATCAGCGGATACAACATCCAGCGAGGAATCGTGTAAAGAAGAGCATTCGCGCCTTCCGGCACCGTAAAATAGGTGATGGCTCCGACGACGAGCGATGTAACGAGTCCGAGCGTAAGACTGTGGCTCCATGTGCGATGCCATGGGAGAAATACTATCTCGATATCATTCTCGCCGCGCCTGACGAATTCAAAGCACGGACCACTCATTATCGCTATATTGGACTTCTTGTCGAACTGCTGCCGGAACTTGCTGCTGACTTTCACCCGCGAGATGGCGTTTTCTTTTACTTCGGTGCCAATGAACGGCATTGTTCCGGTGTCGACGAGAGGACCCATTTCCACGACGACTTCGTTATTCTTCGTATCGAACCAGAGAGTGTACGAGCGCCACAGGTTCGCTCCAAGCTGCATCGTGTGCAGTTGCACCGACGAACGTCCGGATTCATTGGCTTTCTCGAGAGCCGCCGCCACCGTTGAAGCTATCTGATGGGCGTCCAGCTTTTTAGGATCAGGCCATACCTCGAATTCGGAGACATGAAAATATCTTGCAAACTTGAAATCGAGTGTGTCGGGCATGATTCCGAATACCCCGCCGAGACACAGAATAAAGGATGAATCCTGAGTGGCCATGTGAACGGCCTGCGGAAAAAACGTCGCTACCGCGATTCCGGATACGAAATGCGTAAAACCTTTCATTACAGTAACCCCAGCAATCTAAGAACGTCATTACCGTAACCGGCCATGTTCAGGCACACCGGCAACAACAGCACTCCCATCAGATTCATTCGCCGCGCCTGGAACATCACCGGCAGAAGGCCGATTCCCGTGGCGACAGTCATGATCATCAGTCCGCCGAATCCTGTGTATATATAGGTCATTGGGATCAGTCCGATCATTGTCACTATCGATACCTTGTGATAATCAACTCTTTCAACCAGACTTATACATAATTGTGTAAATGGCCCCAGCAATAAAAAAGAAACTCCCGCCGCAAAAAGCATCAGCCCTACAAAAATAGCGTATTCCTGAAGGGTGATTGTGGTCGCCATGGGCATCAGAATCCAGGCCAGGCCGCCGCGAGTGAGACTCAGCCCGGGAATGAAAAACAGAAAAAATGAGCCGACGTAATACACTGTTTTACAGGTTCCGTATGACATGACAAACAGTCGCGTATCGCGTTGCGCGGTGGCATGGCCAGCCATCAGTCCGCCGACACCGGCGGTAACGATCGGAATGAAGGCGGCGAAAAAACCGCCCAGAAATCCGCTGAATATTCCCCGCACGAAGAGATCCCAGTCGAGGTCCAGCGTTGTCGCTATGTGTTGTTTTGGAATAACTCCGATGTTTATTATATTTGTAATGAGCCATGGAAGGGCAAACAGTCCCACGAAGACTGGAGTGATACTCTGAAATGCGAAGTCCAGCGGAACCATGGTTTTCGCCATCACGATAAAGCCGAGCAACCCGGACAACAGGAAGGTGGCGAGGCCCACAGCCAGAAATCCCCAGCCTTCGAAGAAGTTCGCCCAGGTGCTTCTCGACTGGGAGACACCCTTCGGCCACTCCGACAGGATCATATAAGCTATGACTGCGCCGAGAATCCAGAACATGTGCGGACTCGTGATAACTTTGAGACCGGGAAGTATCCAGAGGAAGACCGGTGCCAGAGCCGCAAGCAGGATTAACCCGCCGAGCGCTCCGATTCCGGTGAGAATGATCGATTCGTATCCCTTGCCCTGCCCCATCCATTGAGCCCCGGGAAGAACGTAATAGGACATACTTTCATCGCCCGGCCCAAGATAGGTGGATGGAACCGTATTCAGGATGGAATATCCGACTATCATGCCTATCGCCAGCGAAGAGAGCTGCATGTAAGTCATCGCATGTTCGAACTTCAATACGAACAAAAGAAAAATGCCCAGAACGTTGTATATATGCAACGCCGGAAGAAACGACACCAGCCCGGATGCGAGCACTCCAAGCAGGCAGAAATAGACCAGGTCGAGGTTTGCTGGATGCATCACCATCTCGAGCATACTCATGATCATTTGCTTTCTGATTCAGGGAAGGACCGTCAGATCAGCGGCATTGCGCAACTGAATCTGGAGTTCTTCCTTGAATAGCGCCACATTTCCTACTACCGACAGTTTGGTTCCTTCGGATGGTACTGGAGCTCCGCCGCCGACCTCGGTCGACATCCAGACGGAAATCTGACCACCACCGTCTTTGATCAGCATCTTTATCCCCGTTTTGAAGGCATCTATCTTATTCAGTGTTCCGATAACGCGGACCGATTGTCCAAGCATATTTTTCGAAATGCCCGCCACCGGTGTCAGCGGCAGTTCATCTGATGGTGAAGCTGTCGAAATGGCGACCGGGGAACTGGCGTCTAAAACACCTGCGGACTGAGTGACGACAACTGCGTGTTTTGTCTGTGGGCCGGTAGAAGTTGAAACACTATCGGATACGGAACTGGCGTTTCCGGACGAGCTTCCATCGACCGATGTCTCTGATTCGCGACCTGCGGGAGCGAGTTCGTGAATGGTATCTCCACGGCCTTTCTCCAGAACCTTGAACCCGGTCTGACTGGTAACTTCTATTTCAAGGGAGTCTTTGTATGGTTTTACCTTTCCCTTGGCTTCCACGATATCTCCCGCCTGAATGGAAAGGTTCATATCATCCGCAAGCTTGGAAGGAAGCCATACTGCCAGACCCTGGCCCCCGTCTTCGAGACGAACCAGCATGCCACGCGGAAAACCGGCCACATCCGCTACTCCGCCCTTAACGGTCACCATTTTGCCGAGATGTTCCTTGGAGACCTGAGCTGGCTCTAATGACGTTTGTTCAACCGTCTCTTCCTCAGCACGCTTAATTATGGAAAGGTGTTCCGGAGCATTGATAAGCAAACTCGGGGAGTCTTTCTGAAAGCGAACCTGCCCTTCCACGGAAATCTCATCGCCATCCAGCGGAACCTTTTTTTGTTTTTCGATATCCGTCGCGACCTTGGCATACGCTGAAACGCGTATCGTCCGGGCCTCGCCTTTGGAATCGGTTTGCGCAAGAGTGAATGCCAGGGATTTCCACTGTGGGTGCACTCCGTAACTTCGCTCAACCGTACCGATCACCCGGACATGCGCGAAGTTGCTCAGAGGTCCCAGTTGATCGATCTTCACCTCAGGCGTTTTGATCGTCTGCGCGAAAAAAAGCAGTAGCGCCAGCCCAACGGTAGATGTTAATACGGCGATTACTTTAAAAACCCGTATGGAAAGCCTCTTTCGTGTAAGGGCCTGACAGTATGGGCATCGTTCGTAGATTCCCACAAAACGCCCGCAGCTCGGACAATGGGTTTCTTCGTTATACACGCTTTCCCGTACAAACTGTATTTCCTGGGGAGCGGTTGCGCGATTTTGTCCGACGGATGACTCAGCGGACGAAGAATTCAGGGGGTTTTTGCGATCGGCTTCCATAAGACGGCTTTTCCTTCCCTATGAGGTTCCTGCTAAATTCACGACATTTCCGGAGGGGCGATTCATGCCTCGCCTGCAAGCAGGCCGTTCATGAATCACCAGAAGAATAGCAACATGCCGCGGTAATTTCGCAAGTTGCCCCCATTTGAACAAAATTATTTTGCACTTGTAGAACGGGCAGGCTTCATCGTCAGAACCTTATACAATGCATCCGCGACCGACGCAGTAATATTTGGCGGCGTATGACGGGGCAAAGCCACAATCAAAGCGGTTGCACCGGTGTGTCCGAGTTCGTAATCGGAACCTTCCGTCACGACTGCACGGGGTTGAAGTCGGGCATGGTCCAGAAAGCTTGCGATGGCCTTCCCAAGAGCGATGCCTTTGGGGCTTTTGTAATAATGACGAAACGTCACGGCTGAAACGTCATCACGTTTGATGGAAAGCAGCAAATCGAGATCGGATTGTCGGTTGGCCTCGGCAATGGCTCCAGCTGCCGGTCCTTTCAGCTCGGAAGGTGACTCGTCTTTGGTGTGGGAGGACGGAAGGCTTTCTTTTCCCGGGGGGGTTCTGAGCCTGATGATGCGCGCACCGCCTTGCATAAACAGACGAATCATTGGTCGAATCCAGTCGTCCTGGGAGCGATCAGCCAGAATCGCAATTTTTTTACCGAGAAGCTCAGGGGCAACGGGAGCGAGAACGATTTCAGGAGTGCTCACCATTTTTCCCTCCGTGCGGATCCGACGGCGTTCAGCAGCGTAGCCTGCCGGAGGTTGGATCATTATATCGAGATTCCTGAAGATATTTGGCAATTCACAGAAAAAATACCCGCCTGGGCCGGTAATGGCGAGGCGATCGGAGCCGTAGCGAATTCGTGTTTTTTCAAGCCCTTCCATTGTAAGGTTTGTGGAAACACGACCCAGGATGAACGCCTTATTCGGATGCCGTATGGCAATTCTGGTTGAAGCTGCCTGATGCCCGTCGACCGTAGCCTTCAGTTCTATTGACCCGCGCTCGGTGCCGTCAAGTTCAATTTCAGCCAGAGCCTGTCCATCCGATCGTGTTTTTCCGTTCACATTCTTGCTATCCCACTCGATCTGAAATGGCAGTGCCTGTTGATTTACGTTGCCGTTCTCATCTTTTAGCAACAGCCGGACTGGAAAAATACCATTGAATCCTTCAGGGATGTAAGATGCAATGGGCAAAAGAACCGCTTCACTAATGGGCAGATGAACCTGAACCGTCATCTTTCGCTGCGTCGAAATGCTTCCGTCTCCGCCATGGAAAGTCATACGCAGGAAATGTTCGCCGGCCTGCAATGGTTTCATGTTGAAGAGGTTGTACACACTTCCTATGGATGGCAGTTTGTTAAAACCCAGGGGTACTGACTGGCCATCTTCGAAAGCTATGTCAGCTTTCGCTATTGGGCGATCAGCGGAGATGATGAGATTGAAAAACGGGCTGGAAGTGGGAGCCGGGTTTTTGGAAATGATTTCCACACGCATCGTCGGATGATCAAACACCTTACGAATGGCCTGCCGAAACACCAGGGCTTCTTTGGTCAACGCTCGCCCGGTTGATAAAGCTTTTTCATTTTCAGGCATGCTGATATAACTTGCCTCAGTCAGAAGCGCAGGGACCGAATTATTGCGAAGAACAAAATAGCCTCCCGGGATAACGAATGACCCCGAGGCCAGTCGGCTGTTTCCGAGTTCGCGACTCATCTCATTTGCCAGCTGGAGCGGAAGTCCGTCATCCAGGGCATTGAAGTAAATTTCACCCCGATTGGTTTTGGTTTTGCCCAGCGAAGCATTATGATGAATAGAAACGAAGAGATCCGGTTTTCGCTGCTTGGCCATATCTACCCGTTTCTGGAGAGACACTGTCTCGTCTTGTTCCCGGGTCATCAGGATAGTCGCTCCGTCGGCAGTAAGAAGTTGTCTCAGATAGCGGGCCACACGGAGATTTACGGTAGCCTCCTTCAGCCCGCCGGAGCCTACTGCTCCGGAGTCTTCGCCCCCATGGCCGGGATCAAGCATGATCACCAATCCGGCAAGAGGAGAAATAGCCGCATCGGCGGAAACTGCGCATAATGCAGACAGTGCCGACAAAGCCGACAAGACAAAAACGACGGACATTTGTACGAATTTGTTGTGTTTCATGGGCGGCATTCTAGCATAAAGATTCGGGGATTGTCTCAGTTATGCTGTTATAATTTCATGCCCGCCACGTTAGCGAATTTTGTGAAAAGATCACGTTCTTCGTCGGAAAGCGTCCGTGGAATGACCACTTCAAGCTTTACCAGCAGATCGCCACCCGCGAGGCCCTGGCCGCGCAGGCGTAATTTGTCGCCGGGTTGGCTCCCGGGGGGGATAGTCAGAATCAATTCACTGCCACGGGGTTCTTTGAGCTTTATTTTGCACCCCAAAACAGCTTGTGCGATATTCAGTGACAAACTTGCTTCGATATTGTCTCCTGCAAGTGTGAAAGGCGGATCATCCTCAATAAAAACCTTTAGTGAAAAAGGCCCTTCAGAAGTGGATGTGCTCAAACGCGTCCCCTGTTTGGTGCCTGGTGGAATCTGGATGCGCTGTGAACCGCCCGGCAATCCGGAAACCTGGATTGTGCCACCCGCGCAGGCAATTTTCAGAGGAACCTTCAATGTGGCTGAAGTCTCTGCATCTTCGTGTCCGCTGCCGCCGGGATTTCCGAAGCCGCTGAATTGAGAGCGTCGCCTGGACTTTCCGCGCGTGTTTTCCGCGCCACCGAAGCCGCCGGAAAACTGTCGAAGGAGATCGTCGATATTGCCGGACATGAATTCGGTTTCAAAGGAAAACGGAGATCCGCCGCGACTGCCGCTGTAACCGCCGCCGCCAAAGGGGGTGAATCGCCGGGCTTCGCGCTGAAGATCATACTCGCGCCTCGAATCAGAATTCCCCAGGACGTCGTAAGCCTCGGAAATTTCCTTGAAGCGCTCTTCTGACTCCTTTTTTCCCTTGTTGGCGTCAGGATGATACTTCTTGGCCAGTTCCTTGAAGTTTTTTTTGATGTCTTCAGCGGTCGCGTTTTCCGGGACCCCTAGAACCTTGTAATAATCCTTTTCCACAGTATCAAGTGTAACATATTCCATGAAAAAATTCGAACTATGCCCTTGCGCGCCTGTGAGATCCGGGTATAATCACAGGATACACTTGCATTTGCGCGACATTTTTTCATATTATTTTGGAGGGCGAAATGAATCGGTTTTTCGGGAAATTATTTTCCGGAGCTCTCATCACGTTCAGTTTAACCGGGTCTGTCTGGGCCGCTGAACCCTGGATCGACGCAACGCACATGTTCGATCAGGAAGTGAAGGCACTTGCCATGCAGGTTCCCCTCGAAACACGCCAGGGATTGGCGAAGCGCACTCGCGCTCCCGCGCCTGTTCCGAAAATATACAAAGTTGGTGATATCGAGAAATTCTGGACGAAAAATATAAAAGAAAACACCTCGGTTCAGATCGAGGCTGTCTGTAAAGCTGTCGGCAAGAATTGCTACATATTCCTGGAACAGGGTCAGAGTGTGAGTGATGCTGCCATTGCCAAGGTTCAACAGGATTTTGACGATAAGGTGTATAGCACTGACACCGCCAATTTCGGCTCGGAATGGAAACCCGGCATAGATGGTGATGAAAAAATCACCCTTTTGATGCTCGATATCCAGGACGGTTGGACCGAGGGCTCGAAGAGCGGCTACGTCGCTGGTTATTTTTTCGCGGGCGACGAATTTCTGCAAAGCCAGATACCCGCTAATATCCCTGTCAAAAGCAATGAACGCGAGATGATGTATCTCGATATTCATCCTGGCGATCCTTCGAGTTCCAATTATCTGGCTGTTGTAGCACATGAATTTCAGCATATGATCCATTTTATCCATGATCCGAAAGAGATGACCTGGGTAAACGAGGCCTGTTCGCAAATTGCGACATACCTTTGCGGCTACGGTCATCAGAGTCAGATCACCTCCTGGATGCAAACTCCGAATAACAGTCTGACCGCATGGGCAAAAGACAACATGCTGGCGAACTACGGAGAAGTCTACCTCTGGAATTATTATCTCCTGAATCGCTACATGCCCACCGACGCTGCCCGGGCGGCTTTCTTTCGAAAACTGGTCGACGACAAGAGTCACGGGACGGCAGGCTATGAAAAACTGCTCAAAGGCTTGAAGACGACGTTCCGAACGGCATTCGTCGAATTCATGGTTGCCAATTATACGAACCTGCCCCAGCTCGAAAAGGGACAGTATGCCTATGACAAGAGCCTCGCCCGTTTCCGCCTGCCCCCTGTCGCGATGCTTAAAACGCTTCCAGGCGTGTTCAAGGACAAGGCATGTCTGTTTGGAGCGGAAGCCGTAAAAGTTGATCTTACAGGAGCGAAGGAGACGGTCACGGTGTCTTTCGCCGGCCAGGATGCCGATTTCATCGTCGGGGCGGTTCTATCAGATTCCAGAGATCAGCTCACACCGGCCATTACCTGGATTCAGATGGGCAAGACTATTCCGGAAGGATTGAGCACTCCGGCCGGAGCGACATCGGTTGGCGGAAGCCTTGATCTGAACGTCGGGAAGTTCGATTCGCTCACGCTCGTTGTTGCGGCTGTTCCGCGCTCTCAAGGCCAATATGACGACGTTCCGACAGCCCAATCCCCCTGGGAAGTAGCGGTAAAAGATAAGGGAGCCGTTGTCGCCAGAGCACCTCGCCCCGCTGCCAGCGCGGAACAACTTATTGCCGAATATCGGATGACAGCAGCCGCACTTCCGCAATCTGAACGGGATGGCCAGGCAGTCGGCCTGACGAATCTTGATACCCTTGCTTTCGAAATTACGCACAATGCCCGCGAGGGCCTCGAGACCGGTTCAACTGGAGCCTTTGATCAGCTGATCAAGGCAGCTTCTGATCCGGTCGCGAAAAAGGCGCTTCGACCTCTTGCCAAAACTATGGCTGAACAGCTTTCCGCATGGAGTTTGCAGAACAGAGGCGATGATTCGGCAGTCGAACAAAAGATCGAGGCATTGAAGTCATTCTGAATTGGGTAAAGATCGGAAACAAAGGAAACGAATGCAGGCAGCGGATGATCGGAGAGAACGAAGACGAAAGAAAGATGAGGAGCGGAAAGAGCAAGCTGCTGCTGATAATGAGGAATCTGTCGGGTCTGTTGTTGCAGGTGAAGTGCTCTCCGCGCCTCTATGCGCGCCTCTGTTCGGATGTTCTCACGTAGTCGTGCATATAATCTTTTTGCCTTTATATTTCTTTATCCATTTTCTGTTAAAAAGTATCTTTTTTAGACGGGGAGAATAATTGAATACCTATTCAATTATTCTCCCCGTCTAAAAAAGGTTTGTTCCGTAATCAGACGAATTTTCGAAACAAAGGACAAATTACAGAAGGAACAGGAAATAAATAGCGAAACAGGCAAAATATTGTAATCTCTCGTGAATTAAGTTAATTCTCGAAGAGAGAATGTTAAATCAGGAATTCATTTCGGCAGCATAAGATTTCAGGCGGTTGGAAATGATAAAAAATGTTGGCGCCCAGATTCCGACAAATATGCCGAATCTTTCAGCATGCGCAAGCTCCTCAGGTTTTCCACTTCCCTTGGTATAAGCCCAGGTTGCAATGGACCCGATAATGGATACAAAACCTAAAACAAAACAAAAATTGGAAACGGACTTAATAGTTTCTTTCATACGAAAATTCCCCCTGATTAGATTTTTTTCAGAATCGTTATAAAACTATGATATCTCAAATTTCCACAAAACAAGAAGAACTTTGATCGCCTGAATAAATGTCGGCTCATTTCCGAAACTTCAAAAAAATTCTGACGAGTTTTACCGAAAGGCATACATCTCTCATCCATGTTGTATATTATACCTATTCATATTAGATCTTTAAATATGAAAAGTTTGGTTTTTTTAAGAATCTGTGCAAATGAAACTGATATTCGTCACTTCGAACGTGACATATGTAAAAGACAACTTTCTTCATCTACTGACTGCGGTCTCACGGAAAGACCGTTTGCCGGAAGGCACCAATCTGGCGGCCGTGGTTTTTATCGAGGTGCCGACCCATTATCTTCTGAAAAACATCGTCGGCCTGCAGATGATTGGTGCGCCTAGATTCAGCCTGGCACTGCTTCGCAATCTGATCTCGGCCAAAATGAACGATGGGCGCTTGGCAATTATGAAGAAGGAGGGAATTCCAGTTTACAGATGCAAAAATATTAATCATCCGGATGCCGTCCAGTATATGAGGAAATGTTCTCCAGATATCATTATTAACATGCGCACCCGGAACATTTACAGCAAGGAGGTTCTCGATCTTCCCCGGATCGGATGCCTGAATATACATCACGGGCTCTTGCCCGAGAATCGCGGAACCATGTGTGATCTTTGGGCCTGGAGTGAAGGGAGACCCGTAGGTTACACCATTCATTGGATGAATGAAAAAATTGATGACGGTGATATCCTGCTTCGACAGGAAGTCGGCGTAAAGCATGTAAGATCGTATCTGGACATTCCATATGCCTCAAGTTATTCTGAGTCCGAGAATCTTCTGGACTGTTTGCATGCAATCGCTGGTCGTGGCAAATTTGTCTCCATGAAAAATGTCTGCGACCAACCCAGATATACTAGAAGCCCTACGATGAACCAAATCCTTGCCATGCGTCGCCGAGGTCTGCAATTGTGATGATGGCGTCTGCGAATGACAACCTTTTTGAGTCAGGGACTGCTTGAGAAGGTTGCCATTCTAAATGTTTTACGCAAGTCATCATTTTGCATGACGAGGGAGAGTGATCATGTCTTTACTCGATAAATATCGTAACAAAGCTATTGGTTTCTTCGATGGAAAAGACAAAAGGAATAATGTCGTTTCATTGATCGAGAGACATGTTCAGGAAAAGCCTGATACCCTAGCTTTTATGTGGCCTGATCCTGCAAATATCCCTGCATTTGGCGACAAAATTGAAGATCATATTTCCCATCAGTCTCTGTCGTTTCGAAATTTTCAGGGCCTGATTCAAAGAACCGCTCAAGGCCTTCTTAATACGGGCATCAAGCCCGGAGATCGGGTCATTCTCTTCGTTCCCATGTCGGTCCCTTTGTATCAGACTATGGCCGCCCTGCAAATGATCGGTGCCAGTGCTGTTTTTCTCGATTCCTGGGCACGCCGTGACCAACTGGGCGTCAGTGCCAGAATCGTCGATGCCAGGGCTTTTATCACGGTTGAAAAGGCATTTGAGTTTTGCGCCGGAGAATCAGAACTGGCGAAGATTCCCATCAGGATTGTCGTCGGACCGCATCAAAATAAATTCGACTACCATGGCGATCTCGCCAGGTTACAGATGTGCGACCCCATGACTGAACCTGTCGCCGTCAATGGTGATGATACGGCCCTTATCACCTTTACCACTGGCAGTTCCGGAACCCCCAAGGGAGCCAATCGAACTCATGAATTCCTGGCTGCCCAACATTATGCCCTGAATAAGTGCATTCCATATGCCAGGGCTGACATCGACCTGCCCGCCTTTCCGATGTTTTCTTTAAATAACCTGGCGGCTGGGGTAACGACCATCATTCCTATTACCGATGCGGCCCGTCCGAGCGAAAAAGACGCCGTCATGGTGGTCAGTCAGATTCTCAGCACGAAAGTGACCTGTGCGACACTGAGTATCAGCATGATGACGGGTGCCGGGCAATTCTGTGCCGAGCGTGGAATCACTTTGCCCCTTATTCGGCGACTCATTACCGGTGGGGCCGCCGTCAGCCCTGATCTGGTAAAACTCACAAAAAAAATGGTGCCCAATGCTGAACTTCTGGTCCTCTATGGATCGACGGAAGTGGAGCCCATCGCCCACATCGAAGCAGCTGGAATTCTCGATCCAAAGCGCGGTTTGGCCCCCCAAAAGGGCGTCAACGTCGGACACTTCACCGAAGATCTTGAATACAAATTTATTCGCATTTCCAGTGACACTGTTGCCCTGAAAAATGATGATTGGGAGCCATGGGAACTTCCCAATGGCGAGGTTGGCGAATTAGTCGTGGCCGGACTACATGTCTGCAACTCCTATTTCAATGATCCTGATGCGGTGGTTAGAGCGAAGATCATCGAGAGCAGTGGCAAGGTCTGGCACCGGACCGGCGATGTTGGATACCTTGATCCGGCCGGCGATATTTGGCTTGTTGGTCGCGTTCACAATGTCATTTTCCGCGATGGCGTGCCGCTTTTTCCGGTGCAGGTCGAGTTTCTGCTGAAGAATCACCCTGGCGTGAAGCAAGGCGCTTTCCTTGGAATGCCCGATTCCAGGCTCGGGGAAAAAGCGTATGTGGTGGTCGAGCTGAACGAAACCGCCAGGTCTCAAAGCGCAAGCTTGTTGAAGGAAATAGAAACGACACTCAAAAGACATTCCATTCCGTTTGATTACCTTGGCGTGGTTGACTCCATTCCCATGGATCCAAGACATCGCAGTAAAGTGGAATACGGTATTTTGCGCGACCTGATCAACAAAAAGTAAGCAGCGGGTGACCCCACAATGATTGGTTTCATTCAGCGCTGGTGGCAGTTTCTGAAGGAGCGCTTCGAGCCCTTCAGCTCTTCGTTGATAATTTTGGCATTTTTCGCCGCCAATGCCGCAATGGCCTGGCCGCTGCGGGCAGGAGCTTTTTTGTCGCCTTTACGCCTGAGTGCGGGTTTTGTATTGGTCTGGTGTGTGTTTTTTCATATGCGGCTGTTCGATGAAGTGAAAGATTACGACTTTGACAGGGAACATAATCCAAGCCGACCTCTGGCTCGCGGTTTGATCAGCATTATGGAGTTTGGGCAGGTGACCCTCAGCTGCGTCACTCTTGAGATCGGCATAGCAATGTCGCTCGGGTGGCCGGTGTTCTCCGCCTATGTACTGCTTCTGGCATTTACCCTGCTGATGCGGATGGAATTTTTCATCAGCGGCTGGCTGCGTCCGAAGCTCGAGATATATGCCATTTCCCATACCTTTTCGGCTTCTCTTTCGGGAATGCTGATTTTTTCCGTGGTCAACGGCATCGAACCTGTTGCCGCGCCGACCTTGCTCTTTTATATGGCGTTGGGCAACTGGTTCGTCTTCAATGTTTTTGAGTTTGGCCGTAAAACCTTCGGGCCTGACGAGGAAAAATGCAGGCTTGATTCATATTCGTTTCGCCTTGGACCCGCCGGCGCAGTGATATTGTTACTGTTAAATCTCCTCGCTGGCTATGTATTGCTGCTCCTGGCGTGCCAGGCCAAAGTCGGGGTCTTAATCCCCGGGCTGGTTTACCCGACAGGCACCATAATCAGTCCGGTAGTTTTTTCGGGGCTGGTCTACGCCACAAAACCTTCCCTGATAACAGCGAGGGTGTATCGCGGGACAGTTTCCTTTTATTTGCTGGCTTACCACATGGCTATTGCTGTTGGGGCTTATCCATACTTGCATTAAGGAATAAAATAGACTGTGGAAAAAATCATTCTGCCTGGGAAGCCAAATTTCGCTGATGTTTTATCACTGGCCGGAGGAAAAGGTTACAATCTTCTCAAACTGACTCAGGCCGGAGTGAATGTTCCACCCTTCGCTATTCTTTCGAGCCTTTGTTTTCAAGAGTTTCTGGAATCCTTCCGGACCGAATTCGACTCCCTGGTCAGCGAGATCGATTGCTCTTCTCCTGCATCAATTGCCCGAACCGCCGGGAACCTGCGAAAAACAATTCAGCGACAGCAGCTTTCCCCATCAATCAGGTTGGAATTGTTGGAACAGGTGCGTTTTATGGATTCCTGTGCCCGACCTGCAGATATCGCGCCATCCGACTGCTTTGTCGACAATTCGCTGTCAGTGCATGGCGGCCACTTCGCTATCAGGTCAAGCGCTCTGGGCGAAGATTCCAAAGAATTTTCCTATGCCGGCACGCTCGATACCTGCCTGTTTTGCCGAACCGATGCGGAAATCTGCAACGCAGTCCTCATCTGCTGGTCATCTATTTTTTCCGATCGGGCGGTATCCTATCGCCATATGCGGAACATCCGCCAGGACACCGTTTCTATGGCCGTAGTGGTTCAGAAAATGATCGATGGCGTGGCTTCCGGGGTCGCCTTTTCGGTGAATCCAACCACCGGATATATTGACGAGATGATGATCAGCGCTGTCTGGGGGCTTGGGGAAGGCCTGGTTTCAGGAGCACTTGATGCCGACTCCTTTGTGGTTCTAAAGACTGCCTCATATCCGATTCACAGCCGTCAGATTGTCGAAAAGAGCGATCAGATCTGTTTTGACCGTGCCCAGGGGCATGGTACCGTTCAGAAAAGTATTGATGCGACAAAAGCCATGCAGCCTTGTCTGACGGACGAGCAGATAACAAAAGTCGCTGCCTTGGCCCATTCCATTGAGCGATTGTATGGCGACGTTCCCCAGGACATCGAATGGACCATTGACGCTGCCGGCGGCCTCTGGATTCTTCAGGCACGACCCATTACCACGATCGATCAGCCCCGGGTTTCAGATCGTGAATACGTAACCCTGTGGGATAATTCCAACATAATCGAAAGCTATTCCGGAATCACAACTCCTCTGACCTTTTCTTTTATAAAAGATGCCTATCACAGCGTCTACTGTCAGTTTTGCCAGGTGCTTGGCGTCACCGGGGACAAGATTCAGAAGAACGATTTTGCTTTCGCAAACATGCTTGGATTCCTCAATGGCCGGGTCTATTACAATTTGAAGAATTGGTACCGCCTTGTTTCACTTCTTCCGGGGTACAGTTACAACAGTCGGTTCATGGAAGGCATGATGGGTGTGAAAGTCAGGTTTGATCTGGAAGTCGACGATTCGGAAAATGTCACCTTCTTTCGGAAATATTTCGTGGAATTGCCGAGAGCTGCCTATGTGGGATTGAATCTGGCCTGGCAGTTCCATACGATTGATGACCGTGTTAAGCGATTCATGAATATTTACACCAACATGTACAAGAAATACGAACACTTCGATTTCAGCAACGCACCGGCTCACAAATGCGTTGAGATATATACCGAACTGGTCACGACGGTATTGGGCAACTGGAAAGCGCCTATCATCAACGATTTCATGGCTATGATTTTTTATGGAATCCTGAAAGCGGTTATCAAATCATGGAACCTGGATCGTGATGGGCCTCTGGCCAATGATCTGATGGCCGGGCAGGGGAATATCGAAAGCACGCTGCCGATGCGTAGCCTTCAGAAAATAGCCCGCAAAATTCAGACGAGTTCTTCCCTTATGGATATTTTCAAAAAGAATGATGCAGGAACTCTGAAAGAGATGTTTGTCCGGCCCCCCCGGGAGGGCGATTTACCTGAATTGGCCGATATGTGCCGACTGGTTGCCCAGTATCTCGAAGAGTTCGGTTTCCGGGCCATGAATGAGTTGAAACTCGAAGAACCCTCGCTCAGCGAGCGCCCTGATTTCATCTTCAGCATGTTGAAAAATTATGCTTTAGGCAGACTGCCTCTCGAAGAAGATACTTTCGAAAAAGAGCGGCTGGTGCGGGAAAAGGCCGAGCGGAAGGCTGAAGAAATGTTGCGCGGCCAAAAACTTTTCGGCTTGCTTCCAAAAACCAAAGTATTTGCCTTTGTCTGTGATTATGCCAGGAAGGCAGTTCGGTTCAGGGAATACCAGCGCTTTGCCCGGGCCAAAATGTACGGCCTGACTCGTCGCCTGTTTCGTGGCATTGGTGCCCGCTTTGTCGAGCGCAAACTGTTGAAGGATATTGATGACATTTTCTATCTGGTGAAGGATGAGATCATTTCGTATGTTGTTGGCAGTGCCTGCAGCCAGAAACTTGGTGAGCTGGCGGCTCTTCGCAAAGCCGAGTTTGCCGAATACGCTGAAATGGATGATCTTCCTGATCGTGTTGAAACGCGTGGAGTGGTTTACACCAATGACCTTACCAGGGATGCCCTCAAGGTCGTGGCTCCCGATGATCCCGATCTTCTCCAGGGAATTGGAGGCAGTTCAGGTGTAGTTCGCGGCAAAGTGAAAGTGATTCTGCACCCTGGCGATGACATGAGCCTCAATGGCGAAATTCTGGTTGCTTCCAGGACCGACCCTGGCTGGGTTCCTTTGTTTGCGACAGCTTCCGCTCTGATTATCGAGCGGGGAAGCATGCTGTCCCACTCGGTCATCGTTGCCCGCGAATTGGGGTTGCCGGCGGTCATCGGCGTAACCGGCGCCACCAGACGCCTGAAGACCGGGGACACGGTCGAGCTGAATGGTTCCACAGGCCTGATTCGTATTCTTTCCCGCGCCAGTGAGCCTTCATGACCACAAAAGTTTCAATACCCTGGAACAACAATTTTATGCTAGCTTCATTCGGTAATTGGGAAGTGAAAGTGTGCCGACCTCTGAAAGCATTCATCGCTAGGCAAATTCAGGAGACATACCAGTGAACATCCGGAATATTTTGAGACGCATTCAACTGAGTTTGAAAATGGTCACGCATGGGATTCCCTTCTACCATTCCATGATTGACAAGGGGTATGACGTCTATCTTAATCATCATAAGATAATTCATTGGCGGGATGGCTATCCTGTATTTACAATGAGTTCCCCGGCACTTTTCAGTAAGCCGATGGCGAATTTCATTATTCGTAATATGTTTGGGGTAATTCAAAATCGAGCCTTGCCCAACATGATGAGTTTTGCAATTACGCCGGATTGTACCTTGAAATGTCCTCAGTGTAGTTTTGCAGACATCGCCAAAGTTACAACGCAAAAACCTCTCACTATTGAAGAGTCGAAAAAGGCGATTAAATCGGCGCAGCAGATGGGAGTTTCCGTGATTACGCTGACAGGTGGAGAGCCTCTTACCTGCCCTCATCTGGATGAGCTGCTTCGCTGTATCGATAAGGATGTATCTACGGTTGCGGTTTTCACTAGTGGACTGGAGTTGGAAGTCAGGGCGGCGAACCTTCGTAAAGCAGGATTAGATGGGGTCTACGTGAGCATAGACGAGCCCGAGGCGGATCTTCACGATCTCCATCGAGGGCAAAAGGGGTTGTTTGACACTGCCATGCGAGGTGTTAAAGCCGCCAAGAAGGCTGGTCTCACAGTTGGCTTTTCGGTTTGTGCCTTTCCGGACAGCATTAAAACCGGAAGACTGGAACGAATCATTGAGTTGGGACGAAAGTGCGGAGTTCACGAAATAGTCATATTCTCGGCGGCACCCAGTGGAAATCTGAAAGATCGCCAGGACCTTTGCAAGACGGATTGGATCGAAGAAATCATCACCTTTTCTGAAAAATATAAGGAAGATCACAGGTATCCTGGCTTGCTTGTTTACAATCACAATGCCAGTTGGCGGGGCCTTGGTTGTTCGGGCGGGACCCGATGGTTTTTTCTCGACCCTTATGGCAACGTGAATCCGTGTGATTTTAATCATCTGAAGATTGGAAACATCAAAGAAGAACCTTTGCATCTTATTTGGGACAGGCTTTCAAGTTTACCACCGTTTCAACAAACGACCTGGACCGGATGTAAACTAAGGGATCCTCAATATCGTGATGGAAATCTGAGGCAATATATAAACCCCTGATACGAAAAGGTTGAATGGAGTAAAATCACATGGATGAATACAAGACGCTGGGACGACAATTACTTTTATCTTGGCTTTATGGGGCCTTGCATCAGGAGAAGAGGTTTCTAAAGTGGAGTCAGAGATGAAATATGCTCCGGATGCTAAACGAAACTCCAGGGACATCGAGGCCATAAGCTCATACATCACTGAATCCATGAAGGCTGGTTATTCTCGTGATCGAATTACAATGAATTTAAGAACTGCGGGCTGGTCAGAAGACGAAATAAAGTCAGCCTATGAACATGAAAATGTACCGACCTCTGAAAAGTGAAACGGGGAAAACTAGGACACACGATAATGGGCAATCAGCCAGTGGTCGTGTATTCAAATGTGTGGGAAGACCCTGAATTAAACCGCCAATCCCTGCGGGTTAAGCCGGGTGAATCGGTCTTGTCGATCACTTCCGGGGGCTGCAACTCCCTGTGCCTATTGCTCGAAGACCCTTCCCGGGTGGTTTCCATCGATCATAACCCGGCGCAACTGGCCATGCTCGAATATAAACGGGCCGCCATCATGGAACTTGATTATGAAGATTTCCTCGAATCGATCGGAACCCCATTTTATCGGAAGCCCACTCTCCGTCCTCCTGATGATCGCGTCAAACTATATCAACGTATTAAAAAGCACATGCCCGTCTATGCCACAGATTTCTGGGATTCCCAAACCGATTTGATTCGCAAAGGCATTTTCATGTGCGGAAATGTGGAACATTTCTTCGCGCTGTACAGAAAAATGCTGGGGTGGTTGTATGATTTCTCGACCATCGAAAAGTTTTTTGCCTTCCCGAATTTGATTGAACAACAGCGCTATTACGGAGAGTTGAACAAGAAACGGTGGCGCTTTTTGAACTCCTGTCTGCTGAATCACACTGTCCTGAGCATGGTGAAAGGGCAACACTCCTTTGCCATGGTGCAGGACAAAGACCTCTCGAAAAATCTCAGCCGCAAAATTGAGTTTGGTATGACCCATTTTTTCAATCCTGACAACTACTTTATGGCTTTGATGTTACTCGGAGGCCATTTTTCCCGACAGGCAATGTCTCCATATATGCTGGAAAAAAACTTTTCTACCATGAAAAGGAATATTAATCGCCTCGATATTTATCTTGGCACCTGTGGAGATGTTCTGAAAAAGTATGGCCGGGCCTCGTTCGATAAACTTAATCTGTCCAACATCTTCGAGTGGATGGACCACGACTTGTTCAACGGCGTTATTCGCGACTGCATCGAACTCATGAGACCCTTTGGTCGCATGGCCTGGAGATACACTTTGGCCAAACCCCGCCTTCTCGATGAAGCCAATCAGAGATTTCTGATCAGCGAACCGGAGTTGGCCGGGCGGCTGCTCCAAATCGATCGATCCTTTATTTACGAAAGTTTCCACGTTTTCCGGTTGGCCGAGGTATAAAATCTTCCTATCGGTTTTGAAATAATATTAATCCACGGATTTAATGCGATTCCGTGGCTCCCGTGGGCGAAATATGCGACTGGGAGGCGATTTGCTGGCGTGACCATGCAAGATTATTTCGGGCCAACGTAAAATCCGGGCGAAGTTCGACGGCCCTCTCTCCAGCTCGCAGCCCTTGTTCATACTGTCCGATGGAATTGTTCGCGGCGCACAGGTTGTTCCATGCTTCGGCTAATTCCGGATCGTAACGCAGAGCCTCATTTGCCGCCTTGATACAGGACTCAAAACGTCCCTCGCGGAAACAGGTGAGGCTCTGGTTGAGGAAAAGCGAAGCGGCGGCCGCGGAAGCCGTTCGCCCGGCCTGTTCCTGTAGTCTGGGGTCATCCGGGCATAATGCAAGAGTTTCTTTCGCCAGGTTCATGAAAGCGGTGGCTGATCCTGTGGCTGCACGGCATTGCAACAGCATTTCTCGTGCAACTGTATATGCAGGACTGATAGCAACGGCTCGTTCAAGAAGGGGCACTGCTTCCTGATACCGTCCTCGCGCGATCAGAAATTGCGCATAAAATGTAAACGGAGCCGGTTGGTCAGGTGATAGAGAAAGCGCGTTTCGAAAAAATGTCTCAGCCTTTCCATGGTTTCCGCAGGCGGCCTCCAGTATTCCCAAGTTAATCTGGAGTGTTGAGTATGAGGGAAGTCGCTCGAGCGCACGCTGAAACAGTTCTCGTGCCCGGTCGAACCGGCCTTCCGCCATATAGACTAACCCGAGATTCATCTGAGCTCTGCCATTTTTCGGGCTTTTCGCGCATGTGTCTTCCCAGAGGGTTCCTTCGTTCTTCCACACGGCATTCCTGACATGTACTCCATACGCGCACAACGGCAGGATGATGGCCCAGATGATGACGAGCGCAATACGAGGCAGGTTGCGGTTTTCCCAGAAGCGATGGACAGCCCAGACAACAGCAAGAACTAACCCGACATAGGGGAAGAACATGCGATGATCATTCGTGACCTCTGTTAAGGGGACCACGCTGGTTGGGATCAATGCGACGAAAAACCAGAACACACCGAAAGCAATGGGGCGATTGCCTGGCTCATCCATGGCGACGAGAGCTATTCGCAGAAGAACTGCGACAAAGATCAGTCCCAGGAAAACTCTGATATCGTCGAGTGAGCCGACGACTTCCCAGTCGGTGTCTGCCGACAACCAGAACGGGAGAAACAGCGAGCGGACGTAATGCGCCGCCACCGCAGGCTGCGTTGCCATATATAAGATACGCGGGGAGCCAACTGAACTCGCGGCCGGTGGTGTCAAAAAGTCCAGGAAACCGTAGACACGCCCATTGCCGGGGGAATCAGTGGCTTTCTGATCGGTGTCCGCTGTCAGATGAAATGGCTGAAACAGTGATCGGAAGAAATGTTCAGACACTGCAGGCTGCGTAGCCATGTAAAAGAAGGCCGCACATGCAAGTAAAATCGGAAGGGAGCGAAAGGCGGCGTTTCGCCAGGATCGATTCTCGATTATCAGAAGATATCCGAAAAATAGTGGGGCGAACATGACTGCGGTGGGCTTGCACAGAGTTCCGATGGCAATGGGGACCAGGCAGAGCACGTAGCGTTTTACCCCTGATCCATACTGGTAGATGACGAAGGCGGCGACGACGGCAAGCGTCGAGAGCGAGTCTGATCGGGCACAGATGTAGTTGATGGTTTCCGCCCCCGCCGGATGCAGACAGTATAGGCCGGTTGTCAGCAGAGCGGTCACGCGCACAAAACCAGAAAATAGCTCACCGGTACAGGTTTCTCCGATTTTTTTGTATAAAAAAATCATAAGAATTCCCTGTATGATGAACCAGATAAACGTGGACAAGTGAAAGAAGAACGGATTCAAACCGCCGCCCAGACAATAATCCACGGCGAACGATGTGCTGACCAGAGGACGATAAGCTTGACCGGTTGGAAGAGAGCTGAAAGTCCGGGCGTCCGTGAAGAAGCGTGGAATGTTCGTGATATTTCTGATAAACAGGTTGTCGACGATGGTATGAGAGTCGTCGAAATGGAAGCCGTTGGAAAAATGATTGGCGTACGCAATCACTATGAGAGCCAGAATTACACATGCTGTGATCGCGTAAAGTGGCCTCGGTTCTTGTGTTGCGCGGCTGATTTCGGGTTGGCCCACAAATGCTCCGGGAGGCTTAGGATTTCCCGAAGCATATCATTTCGGCTTTAAAGCGACAAGGCGTAGACTTATTTTGAGTTTTTGACTCGTCGCTGTTTTATCGGTATAATTATAATGGGAATGTGAATAACCTGGTACGGTACCAACTAACTGCGGCAATTTCACGTGTTTCACTCTCCAACACCGATTACCCGAGCGGGTTGCATCTCTTTTGATCTGACCGGCTTTTACAGATTCAGCGCAAATCTGGAAAGTCCAATTGACCGTTTTATATAATGCATGCGAATATTTTCACTTGCCAGGAGCTTGTCTGTCTGAAACCCATATAACACCCTTTTCACCATTGCCAGGTGAAGCAGACGAAGTGTTCCGTATTTTTATATGTGTACACGACGCTCTTTGTCCGGCGAATTTCTGCCTGCGATCGGTACATGAATAAAGGCTTTCTTGTCAACTCTTCAGCGGCCGTGCCATTCTTTTTGCGTATTTAACCATTGTTAAGTATAATGATTATGTATGGGGTAATTATCAAAGTTTTACGATGCCGGAATAGCTCTTGGCCCATCTGGTCTAAACGTCGGTAGTAGCGAAAGGAAGTAAATTATGAAGATTGCCAGGCGTATTGCCTCCGCGTTCAGCCTTATTGAGCTTATTGTGGTGGTGAGCATTATTGGCGTGGCAATCACTATCGCTGCTCCGTATTACCAGGATTATATGTCGTCAAGCCGCCGCACAACCATGGAAGAAAACCAGGCGGCTTTTCGAAAAGCTCTTCTTGATTACCATGCTGACAGGGGCGACTATCCGCATGATGCGAATAGCCTGAGTGTTCTCTGGAAAGGTTCGACGCAGTATCTGCAATCATACCCCGCCGATCCGTCGACAGATGCGCTTGCAAGCTGGGGGTATGTTTACCATCCGGCGTCCGGTAGCAATAGACCCTCTTATTCGCTCGGTGCGACATACGAGGCTGAACATACCACCGCCATGGGAAAACCGGCGTCTCAGCCGGCCACTTTGGCCGTGACACTGACGACGACGTCACCGAGTCTGACCACCGCGGCTTTTACTGTGACGGTAACGTTTGATAAAGATGTAACCGGCTTCGATGTGACTAAAATTGCAGTAACGAACGGAATCGCCGGTAGTTTCGCGGGGGGTAGCCGCATCTGGACAGCCCTGATAACCCCGTCAGCACCTGGAGTCGTAACGGTGAATATACCGGCCAATTCGGCGCAAAGTGTAGCCGCCGGAGTTGGAAATTACGCGTCAAACCTGTTGTCTGTCACATTTGTTGCTCCCGCTATCCAGAATGTGACATCCGCAAAAGCTAACGGCAGTTATAAGGCCGGCGATATCATCGATATCACGGTCCAGTTCAGCGATGTCGTTCGTGTGACCACCGGCACTCCGACACTGATACTTAATTCAGGTCATAGTGCCAGCTACACGAGCGGTGACAATACCACCACGCTGACTTTCAGATATACAGTTCAGGCGGGTGATAATTCGTTGCATCTCGACTATGTCGCGGGATCTCTGTCTCTGAACGGCGGCAGTATCAAGAACACCGGTGGCAATGATGCAACTCTTGCACTTCTGGCCCCCGGGACGGTCGGTTCTTTGGGCGTAAACAAGTCTTTCGTGATCGATACTGCGGCGCCGACCGTTTCGAATGTGACATCAGCCGTGACTGACGGAAGTTATACTATCGGTGCGGTAATCCCGATCACGGTTCAGTTCAACGAGATAGTAAAGGTGACAGGTGTTCCGCAACTTACGCTCGAAACCGGCACTACAGACAGGGCAGTGAACTATACCAGCGGCGATGGCACGAATACTCTGACCTTCACTTATACAGTTCAGGCGGGGGACTCTTCGCTTGATCTCGACTATGTTAATACGACGTCTTTGGTGCTGAATGGCGGCACGATCAATGATGCCGCTGGCAATGCAGCCGTTCTTACTCTCGCGGCACCTGCCGCTGCCGGTTCGCTGGGTGCGAACAAGGCTCTGGTGATCGACACCGTGATACCAAACGTCACAAATGTGACATCGGCCAAGGCTGACGGCAGTTATTCTGTCGGCGAAGTCATCGATATTACCGTTCAGTTCAGTAAACCAGTTCAGGTGACCGGTATTCCGCAACTTACGCTCGAAACCGGTACAACGGACCAGGTAGCGAACTATACCAGCGGCAGCGGCACGAATACACTGACCTTCAGGTATACCGTTCAGTCCGGCGATAATTCGCTTGATCTCGACTATGTTAATACGACGTCTCTGGCGCTGAATGGCGGCACGATAAAGGATAACAGCGGTAATGCCGCAAATCTTACTCTTGTGAATCCGGGATCAGCCGGTTCGCTGAGCGCGAATAAAAACTATGTAATCGATACGACGGCGCCGACGGTCGTGAATGTGACGTCTACCACGCCTGACGGCAGTTATGCCGCCGGAGCCGTCATTGCTATAACGGTTCAGTTCAGCAAGGTCGTTTATATAACCGGGACTCCGCAACTGACGCTCGAAACAGGCACAACGGACAGAACTGTAAACTTCACAACCGGCAGTGGTACGAACACTCTGACCTTTTCATATACCATTCAGACGGGCGATGTTACCCCCGATCTTGATTACGTCAGTCCAACAGCTTTGACGCTGAATGGCGGAATGATCAAAGATGCCGCCGGCAATAATGCGGTTCTCACTCTGCCGGCACCTGGTTTGGCTGGTTCACTTGGCGCTAACAAAGCGATCGTGATTTCGGCACCTGCGGTTCCGCCGGTAGTAATGTCCGTGACATCGGCAAATGCTGACGGCAATTATACGACAGGGGCAATAATCGATATAACGGTCCAGTTCGATAAGGCCGTTTATGTGTCCGGCGTTCCGCAATTGACCCTGGAAACCGGCACCACAGACCATACAGCCAGCTACCTTAGCGGCGGCGGCACGGCTACCCCGACTTTTAGATATACCGTTCAGGCAGGCGATACATCAGCAGACTTGGATTATGTTGCGAGTACTGCTTTGACTCTAAGTGGTGGTACTATCAAAGATGTTGCCAGTACTGATGCGACTTTGGGGCTTCCGGCACCAGGAGCAGCCAATTCGCTGGGTGCGAACAAGGCTTTAGTGATAGATACCACGGCTCCGACTGCTCCCGGTTCCGTCAATGATGGCACGGCTACCGGCTCGGTAACGACGTCTCCCGTCATCTCATGGACGGCGAGCACGGATGCCGGCGGCAGCGGCATCAATCGTTATGACGTGGCGATCGGCACAACGATGGGCGGAACACAAATCGCTAACTGGACAAATGTCGGCAACGTCATAACTGCGATTATCGGCAGTATGACTCTCGCGAATGGTAATACGTATTATGCGAGTGTCCGTGCGGTGGATAATGCAAGTAATGTTTCGGCTGTCGGCCAGGGCAACGGGTGGGTGGTAGACACAATAGTGCCAAACGTTGCATTGTCGACTTCCGCGCCGGATCCGACCAATGCGGCTTTTACCGTGACGGTAACTTTCGACAAAGACGTCACCGGCTTCGATATCACGGACATCCTTGTCACAAACGCTACCAAGGGCAGTTTGACGAATACGACGGCAAATCGGGTCTGGACGGTTCCGATCACCCCGACAACTTCCGGCACCACTGTAACCGTCAATGTTGCCGCAAATGCGGCTATAGACACCGCTGGCAACGGCAACACGGCGGCAACGCAGTTGTCGCGTGCGTTTGACACTGTCCCACCGGTGGTCAGCGCTCCTATATCCGTTGCTCAAAGACTGAAAAGCGGCAGCACCTCGACCTCGAATGTGCAGTCGACAGAAGCGGGCAATCTCTACTGTGTGAAGAACGGTGTATCCGCCACCACCGAGGCTTTGATCCAGACGGCGGTTAACACTAACCACAACGGAATCTTCGTTAGAAGCGGCGCGGCGGCCAACACGCCTTACACCGTGACGCTTCCCGCCGGTTTGGTCGGCGGTGTTTATGATCTCGTGGCTGTTGATACGGAAGGCAACGATTAGTCGGTTGTCAGTAGCTGGTTGACGGTCGATAACACGGCCCCGACTTTGGTGTTTTCAACTCCTGCCCCGGGTCCAACCAAAGGTGAATTTACCGTAACGGGATACTAAAATCAATATGTCTCCGGCTTCCATATCGAGAAC